>NZ_JBVHDI010000001.1:906407-1199011 GCF_055563465.1 Amycolatopsis sp. NPDC000009 | reverse complement strand
CAGCGCCGGGGCGCGCTCGCTCTCCCCCAGCCCTCAGAGGCGGTCCGTGAAGGCCTCCTTGAGGGACTCTGGGTCCCTCAAGGAGGCCTTCACGGACCGTCGCCGGCTACCTGGGTGGCCAGGGCAGCACGACGGCAGCCGAGCCACCACCCCGGCGGGTGGGTTCGGCCGCGGCGAGCCACCGGCCGTCCCGCAGCCGTTCGACGCCGGTCGCCGCCCCGATCTCCCCGGGCGTCGTCGAGAAGCCCTGTCCCTTGGCCTTCAGCGCCTTGAGCACCTCGGTCTGGTCCAGGAACGCCTGCTCCACCTGCGCGGCCGTCGAGTTCCGCTGCGAAGCGCGCGGTTCGGCGATCGCGTCGACCAGCTTCAGCCCGCGGTCGATGCGGCCGGTGAGGATCTGCAGCACCGTGGTGATGATCGACGCGCCACCGGGCGAGCCGACGGCGAGGAACGGCTTGCCGTGATCGAGCACGATGGTCGGCGCCATCGACGAACGCGGCCGCTTCGCCGGGCCCGGCAGGTTCGGGTCGGGCACGCCCGGCGTCACCGGGGTGAACGAGAAGTCGGTCAGTTCGTTGTTGAGCAGGAACCCGCGGCCCGGCACGACGATGCCGCTGCCGCCCTCCTGCTCGATGGTCAGCGTGTACGCGACGACGTTGCCCCACCGGTCGGCGACCGTGAGGTGCGTGGTGTTCTCGCCCTCATACGGCGTCGGCGCGGGGTTCGTCCCCGCCACGCACGGCGTGGGCTTGCGCGGGTCGGCCGGCGCGACCGGGCTCGTCCCGGCCTTGCCGGGGTCGATCAGGCACGCGCGGCTGTCGGCGAACTTCTGGCTGATCAGCTCCTTCGCCGGGACGTCGACGAAGGCCGGGTCGCCGATCCACCGGTTGCGGTCGGCGAAGGCGTAACGGGTCGACTCCAGGAAGTAGTGCAGGTAGTCGGCCTTCTCCAGCTTCGAGAGCTTCGTGTTCTCGAGGATGTTCAGCGCCTCGCCGACGGTCAGCCCGCCGGACGACGGGGCCGGCATGCCGTAGACGTCGAGCCCGCGGTACCGGGTCTTCGTCGGCTTCCGCTCGACCACGCGGTACTTGGCGAGGTCGGCCGCGGTCATGTCGCCGGGGCGCACGTTCAGCGTCGACGCCGGGTCGACCGGTGGCTTCCGCACCGTGTCGACGACGTCCGCGCCGATCGGGCCGCGGTAGAGCACGTCGGTGCCCTTCGCGGCGAGCTGCGCGTACGTACCCGCGAGGTCCGGGTTCCTGAACGTCGACCCGACGGCGGGCGGTGCGCCGCCGGGCAGGTACAGCGACCTGGTCGACGGGAACGCCGAGAAACGGGCGGCGTTGTTCGCGATCTGGGTGTTGAAGGTCTGGTCGACGGTGAAACCCTTGCGGGCGAGGTCTTCGGCGGGCTTGACCGCCTTCGCCAGCGACCTGGTCCCCCATTTACGCAGGGCTTCGTCCCAGGTGGCGGGCGTGCCGGGCACACCGACGCCCAACCCGCTGGTGACGGCTTCGGAGAATGGGATCGCCTTGCCGTTCTCGACGAAGAGGTTCTCGTTCGCCGTCGACGGTGCGGTCTCGCGTCCGTCGAGGGTGTGCACCTTGCCGGTGCGCGCGTCGTAGTAGACGAAGAAACCGCCACCACCGAACCCGGCGGAGAACGGGTCGGTGACGCCGAGCGCGGCCGCCGTCGCGACGGCCGCGTCGACGGCGTTGCCGCCCTCACGCAGGATCTTCGTGCCGATCGCGGTCGCGTCCGCGTCGATACTCGACACCGCGCCCAGGTAGCCGACGGCGGTCGGGGACTTGGGTGTCGGTGGTGCCGCCGCCGCGATACCCGGCGCGGCGGCGCCGACCAGGGCGGCGATCGCGGTGACTGCGGTGATGCGTCCCAGAGTGCTTCTGTGCGCGGCCATGGCGCGAGTCTGCCCCGCCTGTCCACCCCGGACAAGACCCGGCCGGACCTGCGAACGTCGGTAGTGCGGCCCGGCCTCGATGAGCAGAATGCGGCCCATGAAGACTCCCGGCAGGCGGTGGGGCGTGCTCCTCCCGCTGCTCATCGTCCTCCCCGTCCTCGCGGTCCCCGGCGTCGCACAAGCCGAAGACATCCGTGCCTGCTTCGACGACTCCGTCGCGATCACCGTCGAGGAGAAGCGGCTCACCGCGACCATGCCTTCCGGCGGCCCGGCCGTCGGCCCGGAACTCGTCCGGCTCGCCGGATTCGACCAGCTCGTCTCCGACTTCACGACCCGCCTTTGCGCGACGAGGACCGCCTTGCGTGCGGAGAAACTCGCCGAGACCACCGGTGACGGGCTCTGGCGCACCGCGGTCGACCGCGCGCAGGGCCGCCGTCCGGATCTCGGCACCATCGACAAGGCCGACGACCGCCCGCTCTACTGGGCGCGCCTGCAGATGAGCAAGGCGCTGCGGCAGTGGACGCCGCGCTTCCCGCTGTCCGAGCCCGCCCGCGCGGAGCTGCTGAAGTCGTTCGACTTCGGCGCCCGCGGTCTCGACGACGCCCGTTTCCCGTCCGGCCCGAAGCTGCGCCGCGTGCTGGTGAGTGGCTTCGACCCGTTCACCCTCAACGGTGCGGGCGTCCGCATCGCGAACCCGTCGGGCGCGGCCGCGCTACATCTGGACGGCAAGGTGATCCAGACCCCGACCGGACCGGCGCGGGTGCAGGCCGTCTCGTTCCCGGTGGTGTGGAGCTACTTCGACGCCGGGATCGTCGAGGCGGCCTACGGTCGGGCGTTCCAAGACCGCTTCCGCCGTCCGGAGCTGATCATGACGATCAGCCAGGGCCGCCCCGGCAGGTTCGACATCGAGCGGTGGGCCGGTGCCTGGCGCGGTGGTTCGCCGGACAACCTCGACGAGCCCGTCCGCGGCCCGGTCCCGCCCGCCGACGGCTGGCCGCAGCCGGACGTCCAGTTCATCGAAACCACGCTGCCGTACGAAAAGATGCTCGCCGCGCCCGCCGGGGCGTACCAGGTGCTGTACAACCAGGCGTTCTGCGTCTGGCCGGACAGCACGAAGCCCGGGACGGGGACGGCGGTCTGCCGGACGGACTCGCCCAAGCCGGGCGAGATCGCCGCTTCGGGCGGGGGCGGCAACTACCTGAGCAACGAGTCCATGTATCGCAGCAACCGGCTCCGGACGGGCCTCGGTCTTACCGGGATCGCGGGCGGTCACCTGCACACGCCCGTCCTCGGTACCCCCGCCGATCCTTCGGCCCTGACCGACGCCGACTTCGAGGCACGACGGGCGGCGATCTCCTCGCAGATCGTCACCCTGCTCACCGCCGCCCTGGGCGGCTCCGCCACGAAGCCCGCTTCGCCCGCTCCGGGCTCCTCGGCCCGCGCCGACGTCCTCGCCACCCCCGGCACGACCCTCTGACCCCTTGCATTTAGTCCTCTGAATGCGGTCCTTGCACGCGCAACTACCGCATTCAGAGGACGAAATGCGGGGGTTAGATGAGCTCCAGGGGGTCCAGCTGGATCCGGATGGGCTCGGACGCCTTCCGGGCGTCCCGGCGCGCGGCCGCGGCGTGGACGGCGGCGGCGAGCGCCTTCCCGTCCGGACGCGCGACGCGCACCAGCGCCCGTTCGCGTTCGGCGTTGCCGTCCTCGTCGACCTCGCCGAGCGGCACCGGGCCCAGCACCTCACCGGTCTCTGGGAGGGCGAGGTCGTCTAGCAGCCCGGCGACCGCGTCCGGCGTGCCCTCGATACTCGCCATCCGCATCGCGGGCGGGAACCCGAGTTCGCGCCGCTCGGCCAGTTCCAGGCTCGCGTGCCAGCCCGGGTCCCACCGCACCAGCGCCTGGACGACCGGCAAACCCGCTTCCGCGCCGACGAACACCCGGCCGCCCTCGGTCCCCGGCCGCACCAGGGCCGCGGCCGCCATCCAACGACGCAGGGTCTCCTCCCCTGCTCGCAGGTCCTGCCGTCCGAGCAGCGCCCAGCCGTCGAGCAGCAGCGCCGCGCCGTAGCCGCCTTCCGCGACCGGCTCGGCTCCCGGCGTACACACCACCAGCGCCGGTTTTCCGGGCACCGACGCCAAAACCTCCGTCGCGCCCGAGGTCCGCACGGGGAACCCGGAGAACGCCCGGCCCAGTTCTTCCGCGGTCCGCTTGGAGCCGACGACGACCGCCCGCAGCCGGACGGAACCGCAGGCGGCGCAATGGAAGTTCGTCTCGGGGACACCACACCACCGGCAGGCGGGCGGTCTCGGCGAGCCGTCGATCAGCCCGCCGGGCAGGGACAGCGGGCCGGCGCAACGACGGCAATGCGCCGACGTCCGGCAGTTGCCGCAAGCGAGCCCCGGGACATAACCGCGACGCGGAACCTGGACCAGCACGGGGAAGCCACCGGCCAGCGACTGCCGCGCCGCCTCGAACGCGACCGACGGGAGGCGCGCGGCCTTCGCCGCTTCGTCCCGGGCGACGTCGAAGTCCTCGCCGACCGGCGTGACCCGCGGCGCGGCGGCCCGCAGCTCGGGGCGGGCCGCCACCAGAGGCTGCGCCCAGCCCGATTCGACCAGGAACTGCGCCTCGGCGGTCCGCGCGAACCCGGCGACCAGCATGGAGCCCTTCGCGGCGTGCGCGCGATCCATCAGCACGTCGCGGACATGGGGGTACGGCGCGTGCTGGTCGAGGTGGACGTCGTCGCCGTCGTCCCACACCACGAACAGACCGGGATCGGCGACCGGCGCGAACATCGCCGCGCGCGTGCCGACGACGACGCGCACCGCGCCGCGCAGCACCGCCAGCCACCGGCGATAGCGCTCGGCCGGGCCCAGCCCTGCGATCAGCGCGACCACGGAATCGGCGCCCAGCAAGGAAACACAGGCGTCGTGAAGCCGCGTCAGGTCACGATGGTCGGGAACGACCATGAGGACACCCCGGCCAGCCGCGGCCGCGACGGCGGCGGCTTCGGCGAGACGGCGAGGCCAGTCCTCGCCCGGTAGCGCCTGCCAGACGGCGTTGGCGGGACGCCGTTCCGCGACGGCCTCCAGGAACGCCGGGCCGCTCTGGTACTTCTCCCAGGCGGTGGTTCCGGGCGGCTCCGGGATCGGTGCGGGTTCGGCGGGCGGTTCGGCCTCGACCTTCGCGTGCCGGGACGGGATCGCCAGGCGCAGGACGTCGCTGAGCGTGCCGCCGTACCGGTCCGCGACGGACCGGCAGAGCGTGTGCAGCGCCGGAGGCAGCACCGGCTCGCTGGAGGTCACCCGGTCGATGTACGCGAGCTTCCCGGTGAACTCCGTGGTGTCGGCGCGTTCGACGAGATACCCGTCGACGAGCTGGCCCGCGAACCGGACGCGGACCCGGCAGCCGGGTACGGCGGCTTCGTGCAGCTTTTCGGGGATCCGGTAGTCGAAGGTGCGGTCGAGGTGCGTGAGCGGGATGTCCACGACGATCCGCGCGACCGGGTTCTCGGGCGCGGGGTTCTGCGCGCCGCGACGGCTGGCCGTTTTCGCGCGCGCCGGCTTGGCCTTCCGCGCCGGCTCGGCTTTCGGCTCCGGAAGGTCCCACAGCGGGGTCGGTTCGGGACTGCTGCTCACCCGGTGATCTCTACCAGACTCCCCCGTCACCGGCCGTACCGCGTGGCCCGGTGCCCGAACGTGCTTGAAGCACACAGCCCGAACGCCGTGAAGGCCTCCTTCCCCACCCTCAAGGTAGGCAAGGAGGCCTTCACGGACCTCGAAGCGATCAGGCGCCCGCGGCCGACTTCAGGTCCGCGGCCCGCGCCGTGCTCTCCCACGGGAGCTCCAGCTCCGGACGGCCGAAGTGGCCGTACGCGGCCGTCGGCGCGTAGATCGGGCGAAGCAGGTCGAGGTCGCGGATGATCGCGGCCGGACGCAGGTCGAAGACCTCCTGGATGGCGGCCTGGATCTTCGACGGGTCGACCGTCTCGGTGCCGAAGGTCTCGACGAAGAGGCCCACCGGGGCCGCCTTGCCGATCGCGTACGCCACCTGGACCTCGGCGCGCGAGGCGAGCCCGGCGGCGATGACGTTCTTCGCCACCCAGCGCATCGCGTACGCGGCCGAGCGGTCCACCTTGGACGGGTCCTTGCCGGAGAACGCGCCGCCACCGTGACGGGCCATGCCGCCGTAGGTGTCGACGATGATCTTGCGGCCGGTCAGCCCGGCGTCGCCCATCGGGCCGCCGATGACGAAGCGGCCGGTCGGGTTGACCAGCAGCCGCACGTTGGAGGTGTCGAGCCCGAGCTCGGCGATCTCCGGGGCGACCACGTGCTCGCGGACGTCGACGCCGAGCATCTGCTCCAGGTCGATGCCGTCCGCGTGCTGGGTGGACACGACCACCGTGTCGAGCCGCACCGGCTGGTCACCCGCGTACTCGATGGTGACCTGGGTCTTGCCGTCCGGACGCAGGTACGGCAGCACGCCGTCCTTGCGGACCCTGGTCAGCCGCTGCGAGAGCCGGTGCGCCAGCGCGATCGGCAGCGGCATCAGCTCGGGGGTGTCCGAGCAGGCGTAGCCGAACATCAGGCCCTGGTCGCCCGCGCCCTGGCGGTTGATCTCGTCTTCGTCGGACTCGACCCGGGACTCGTACGCCGTGTCGACACCCTGCGCGATGTCCGGCGACTGGGAGCCGATCGCGACGTTGACGCCGCAGGAGTTGCCGTCGAAACCCTTGGCCGAAGAGTCGTAGCCGATCTTCAGGATCACGTCGCGGACGATGGTCGGGATGTCCGCGTAGGCCTCGGTGGTCACCTCGCCGGCGACGTGCACCTGCCCGGTGGTGATGAGGGTTTCGACCGCGACCCGGCTGCGCGGGTCCTTCGCCAGCAGACCGTCCAGGATCGAGTCGCTGATGGCATCACAAATTTTGTCGGGATGACCTTCGGTCACCGATTCCGACGTGAACAGTCTGCTCGTGGACGCGCTCACGGTGGCCGTCACTCCCTCACCTAGACGTCTGATGCCCAGTAAGTTAGGCACCCCTCAGCTTGCAATCAAGCCTACTGACTATCGCTTGGGGGACTCTCAACGCTTCATCAAGGTCACAACAGCATCCCACAATGTGGACGCGAGTTCGGCCTTGGCGCCGAGAGGGATGGGGATTTCGGTGCCGTCCGCCCCCAGCAGCCAGCCCGAGTTGTCCTCGGTCCCGAAGGCCTTCCCCTCGCCGACGGCGTTCACCACCAGCAGGTCCGCGCCCTTGCGCTTCAGTTTGACCCTGGCGTGATCGAGGACGCCACCCTTCTCGTCCCCGGTTTCGGCGGCGAAACCGACGACCATCTGGCCGTCCGTCCGGTTTCGCACCAGTTCGGCCAGGATGTCCGCGTTGCGCGCGAGTTCGACCACGGGGTCGGGCGCGTCGTCGGATTTCTTGATCTTGTGGTCCGCCCGGTTGGACGGCCGGAAATCGGCGACGGCCGCGGCCATCACCACGACGTCGGCGGTCGCGGCCTCGACGTGCATCGCCTGGCGCAGCTCCTCGGCCGTCGACACGTGGACGACCTTCGCGCCCGCGGGCTCCGGCAGCGCGATGGTGTGCGCGGCGACCAGGGTGACCTCGGCGCCGCGCTGGGCGGCGACGCGGGCCAGCGCATAGCCCTGCTTGCCCGACGAGCGGTTGCCCAGGTACCGGACGGGGTCCAGTGGCTCGCGGGTTCCTCCCGCCGAAATCGCCACGCGTACGCCTTCGAGGTCGCGCGGCAGGGCTTTCGGCACGGCGAGCAGGAGCCGGGCGAGGTCGACGATCTCGGCCGGGTCGGCGAGCCGTCCCTTGCCGGTGTCCTTGCCGGTCAGCCTGCCGGCGGCGGGTTCGGCGACGACCAGGCCGCGCGAGCGCAGCAGCGCCACGTTGTCGCGGGTGGCCGGGTGCTCCCACATCTCGGTGTGCATCGCCGGGAAGAAGGCGACCGGGCACCGGGCGGTGAGCAGGGTGTTGGTCAGCAGGTCGTCCGCGATGCCGTGCGCGGCCTTGGCGAGCAGGTTCGCCGTGGCGGGCACGACGATCACCAGGTCGGCTTCCTTGCCGACGCGGACGTGCTGGACCTCGGGCACTTCGGTGAACACGCCGGTGTGCACCGGGTTCCCGGACAGTGCCTCGAAGGTGGCCGCGCCGACGAAGTTCAGCGCGGCTTCGGTGGGGACCACGCGGACGTCGTGACCGGTTTCGGTCAGTCCGCGAAGGACCTCACAGGCCTTGTAGGCGGCGATCCCGCCGCCCACGCCCAGTACGACGCGAGGCTTATTCACCCTCGGTGTGCTCGAGCAGGCCGCCGTGGATCTCGCGCAGGGCGATGGAGAGCGGCTTCTCGCGCGGGCCCGGCTCGACCAGCGGGCCGACGTACTCCAGCAGGCCTTCGCCCAGCTGGGCGTAGTAGTCGTTGATCTGGCGAGCGCGCTTGGCCGAGTAGATCACCAGCGCGTACTTCGAGCTGACCTTCTCGAGGAGGTCGTCGATGGGCGGGTTGGTGATGCCTTCGAGCTCTTCGTGCAGCGTGGCCTGAGTCGTCACTCGTGGTGCTCCGAATCTTCGGTAGAGATGTCGCCGGTTATCAAGTTTAGCAACTGCTCGGCGGCCTCTCGCACGTCGGCGTTGACGACGCGCTCGTCGAACTCCCCGGCGGCGGCGAGTTCGCGTTCGGCCTCGGCGAGCCTGGCCTTCACCGCGGCCTCGTTCTCGGTGCCGCGGCCGGTCAGCCTGCCGACCAGTTCTTCCCACGACGGCGGCATCAGCATCACCAGCCGGGCCTCCGGCATCGCCTTGCGGACCTGCCGGGCGCCCTGGAGTTCGATCTCCAGGATGGCGTTGCGGCCTTCGGCGAGCACCCGCTCGACGGGCCCGCGCGGGGTGCCGTAGCAGTTGCCCGCGAACTCGGCGTGTTCGAGCAGTTCGCCGCCGGCGACCATGCGGTCGAACTCGGCCCGGTCGATGAAGTGGTAGTGCTCGCCGTCCACCTCACCCGGCCTCGGCTTCCTGGTGGTCACCGAGACGCTGAAATAGATCTCCGGATCCAGCTTGCGCAGCTCCTTCGCCACGCTCGACTTCCCGACCCCCGAAGGCCCTGAGACGACCGTGAGCCGGTGCCGGGAAGAAACTCCCGCCACCGGCTCACCGCCGCGGTCAGCGCCCGGGTTCACCGGGTGGTCCTGACCGGTGCCGCTCACTCGCCGCTGAATTCGGCCAGCAGCGCCTTGCGCTGCCGGTCGCCGAGGCCGCGAAGACGACGGCTGGGTGCGATCTCCAGTCGTTCCATGGTCTGCTGGGCACGGACCTTGCCGACGCCCGGAAGAGCCTCGAGCAGAGCCGAGACCTTCATCTTGCCGAGGACTTCGTTCTCCTCGGCCTGCTTCAACACGTCGACCAGAGTGGTACCGCCCCGCTTCAGCCGCTCCTTCAGCTCAGCACGGATGCGGCGGGCGGCGGCGGCCTTCTCCAGCGCCGCAGCGCGCTGTTCCTCTGTCAGCTGGGGAAGTGCCACGTTTTCCTCCGGTAGTTCTCAAATCTGGGTGGGTGTGGCGACGGTACCCACCCGTTACCTCGGCCCACAATGCGGGGGTGGCTGGTCATGACGGATTCCCGGGCCTGCTATTGGCCTTTTTCCAGGGGACCGAGGGAATCCCGGGTCCGCCGAACGGCCGCACGCAACGCCTCCGGGTCCGGCCCGTGCTTGAGGACGTCACGGGAGGACGCGGGCAGCACACCCGGGAGTCCCGGCCCGAAAAGGGCCCGCAAATCGGCCGGAGTGGCCCCCTGCGCCCCGAAACCGGGCGCCAGGACGGGACCGTTCAGGTTGCTCAGATCGAGCTCCCCCGGCGCGATGGTGGCGCCGACGACGACCCCGATGTCACCCAGCGGCCCGACGCCCGCGTTGTACGCGGCCGCCGTGTCGACGATGTCCTGCGCGACGGTCTTTCCGTTGGGCAGCAAGGCGTTCTGCAGTCCCTGCGCCTCCGGGTTCGAGGTGCGCGCGAGCACGATCAGCCCCTTGCCCTGTGCCTGCGCGACGTCGATCGCGGGGGCCAGCGAACCGAACCCGAGGTACGGCGACACCGTGATGGCGTCCGCCTCGAGTTCCGCGCCGGCGGGCAGGAACGCCGCCGTGTACGCCGCCATCGTCGAACCGATGTCGCCGCGTTTGACGTCCAGCAGGACGAGCGCGCCCGCCTCCCGGCACACCTTCATCGTCTTGGCCAGAACGGCGACCCCAGGAGGCCCGTAGGCCTCGAAAAAGGCCGACTGGGGCTTGATCACCGCGACCTCGGGCGCGAGCGTCTCAGCGGCCGTGAGGGCGAACTTCTCCAAACCGCTCGCGTCCGCGGGGAGACCCCACGCCTGGAGCAACCCGGGATGGGGGTCGATGCCGGCGCAGAGTGGTCCCTTCTCGGCGACCGCCCGCGCCAGCCTCGCCCCGAACCGCTCGCTCATGCCTTGGCCTTCAGCGCCGCCTGGAGACTCTGCAGTGACCGCACGCCGATGTCGCCCTTGATGACGGCCTCTATCCCGTGCACGGCGGCCGCCGCGCCCTGCACCGTGGTGATGCAGGGGATGTCCCTGGACACCGCGGCGGTGCGGATCTCGTAGCCGTCGATGCGGGGACCGCTGTTGCCGTACGGGGTGTTGATCACCATCTGCACCTCACCGCTGAGGATGACGTCGACGACGTTCTGTTCGCCCTCGGCGGAACCCTCGTAGTGCTTGCGCACGACGGTGCAGGCGATCCCGTTGCGCCGCAACACTTCCGCGGTGCCGGACGTGGCGAGGATCTCGAAACCGAGGTCCGCCAGCCGCTTCACCGGGAACACCAGCGAACGCTTGTCGCGGTTGGCGACGGAGACGAACACCTTGCCCGACGTCGGCAACGAACCGTAGGCGCCGGCCTGCGACTTGGCGAACGCCTTGCCGAAGGAGACGTCCACGCCCATGACCTCGCCCGTGGACTTCATCTCCGGGCCGAGCAGCGAGTCGACACCGTGGCCCTCGGGCGTGCGGAAGCGGTGGAACGGCAGGACCGCCTCCTTGACCGCGACCGGCGAATCGGCGGGCATGTGGCCGCCGTCACCCTCGGCGGGCAGGACGCCGGACTCGCGCAGATCCTTGATCGACGAGCCGGTCATGATCAGCGCGGCGGCCTTCGCCAGCGGCACCGCGGTCGCCTTGGACACGAACGGCACCGTCCGCGACGCGCGCGGGTTGGCCTCCAGGACGTACAGGACGTCGTCCTTGAGCGCGTACTGGACGTTCAGGAGCCCGCGGACGCCGACGCCGCGCGCGATGGCCTCGGTCGAGCGGCGCACCGTCTCGATGTCGGTCCGGCCCAGCGTGATCGGCGGCAGCGCGCACGAGGAGTCGCCGGAGTGGATCCCGGCCTCCTCGATGTGCTCCATGACGCCGCCGAGGAAGAGCTCGTCGCCGTCGAACAGCGCGTCGACGTCGATCTCGATGGCGTCGTCGAGGAACCGGTCCACCAGCACCGGGTGCTCGGGGGTGACCTCGGTGGCGCGGTGGATGTAGCCGGCGAGGGACTCCTCGTCGTAGACGATCTCCATGCCGCGCCCGCCGAGCACGTAGGACGGCCGCACGAGGACCGGGTAGCCGATCTGGTCGGCGATCCGCTTCGCGCCCTCGAACGAGGTCGCCGTGCCGTACTTCGGCGCGGGCAGCCCGGCGTCGGTGAGGACCTCGCCGAACGCGCCGCGGTCTTCGGCCAGGTGGATCGCGTCCGGGGAGGTGCCGATCACGGGGACGCCGGCGTCGGCGAGGCGCTTCGCGAGCGAGAGCGGGGTCTGGCCGCCCAGCTGCACGATGACCCCGGCGACGGTGCCCGACTCCTGCTCGGCGTTGACCACTTCGAGGACGTCCTCGAACGACAACGGCTCGAAGTAGAGCCGGTCCGAGGTGTCGTAGTCGGTGGAGACGGTCTCGGGGTTGCAGTTGACCATGACGGCCTCGAAACCGGCCTCGCGCAGGGCGATCGCGGCGTGCACGCACGAGTAGTCGAACTCGATGCCCTGCCCGATGCGGTTCGGCCCGGAGCCGAGGATCAGGACCTTCGGCTTGTCGGTCTGCGCGGTGATCTCCGACTGCGCCGCGGGGTCGGTCTCGTAGGCCGAGTAGTGGTACGGCGTCTTGGCCGCGAACTCGGCCGCGCAGGTGTCGACGGTCTTGTACACCGGCCGCACGCCGAGACGGCGGCGCAGCGCGCGGACGCCGTCCTCGCCCGCCAGTTCCGGCCGCAGCGAGGCGATCTGGCGGTCGGAGAGGCCGGTCCGCTTGGCGCGCCGCAGCAACGGCTCGTCGAGGACCTGGGCGTCGCGGACCTCGGCGCCGACCTCGCCGATGAGGGCGATCTGGTCGATGAACCAGGGGTCGATGCCCGACGCCTCGTGCACCTGCTGGACCGTGGCGCCGAACCGCAGCGCCCGCTCGACCTCGTACAGACGGCCGTCGTGCGGCGTGCGCAGGGCTTCCAGTACGGACTCCAGCGTCGCGCCCTCGGGGTCGGGCCGGGTCCAGAAGCCGGTGGCCTTGGTGTCGATGGACCGCAGCGCCTTGCCGAGCGCCTCGGGGAAGCTGCGGCCGAACGACATCGCCTCGCCGACGCTCTTCATCGTCGTGGTCAGCGTCGGGTCCGCGCCGGGGAACTTCTCGAAGGCGAACCGCGGCACCTTCACCACGACGTAGTCCAGCGTCGGCTCGAAGGCCGCCGGGGTCTCGCCGGTGATGTCGTTGCGGATCTCGTCGAGGGTGTAGCCGATGGCGAGTTTCGCGGCGATCTTGGCGATCGGGAACCCGGTCGCCTTCGACGCCAGCGCGCTCGACCGCGACACGCGGGGGTTCATCTCGATGACGACCATGCGGCCGTCCTCGGGGTTGATCGCGAACTGGATGTTGCAGCCGCCGGTGTCGACGCCGACCTCGCGCAGGACGGCGATGCCGACGTCGCGCATGTGCTGGTACTCGCGGTCGGTCAGGGTCATCGCGGGCGCGACGGTGACCGAGTCGCCGGTGTGCACGCCCATCGCGTCGATGTTCTCGATCGAGCAGACGACCACCACGTTGTCGTGCCGGTCGCGCATGAGCTCGAGTTCGAACTCCTTCCAGCCGAGGACGCTCTCCTCGATGAGCACCTCGGTGACCGGCGACTCGGTGAGGCCGGTGGAGGCGAGGCGCTCCAGTTCCTCGTCGGTGTGCGCCATGCCCGAGCCGAGCCCGCCCATGGTGAACGACGGCCGGATGACCACCGGGAGGCCGACCTCGGCGACGGTCGCGCGGACCTCGTCCATGTCGTGGCAGACCCGCGACCGCGGCACCTCACCGCCGATGGTGCGGACGATGTCCTTGAACTTCTGCCGGTCCTCGCCGCGCTGGATGGCGTCGACGTCGGCGCCGATCAGCTCGACGCCGTACTTCTCGAGCACGCCGCGGTCGTGCAGGGCGACCGCGCAGTTCAGCGCCGTCTGCCCGCCGAGGGTCGCGAGGATCGCGTCGGGGCGTTCCTCGGCGATGACCTTCTCGACGAATTCCGGCGTGACCGGCTCGATGTAGGTGGCGTCGGCGAACTCGGGGTCGGTCATGATGGTCGCCGGGTTCGAGTTCACCAGCGAGACGCGCAGTCCCTCTTCGCGGAGTACGCGGCAGGCCTGGGTGCCGGAGTAGTCGAACTCCGCCGCCTGGCCGATCACGATCGGCCCGGAGCCGATCACCAGCACGTGCTGGATGTCTGTCCTCTTCGGCATTACTTGGCCTTCTCCATCAAGCTCACGAACTCATCGAACAGGGGGGCCGCGTCGTGCGGGCCGGCGGCGGCCTCGGGGTGGTACTGCACCGAGAACGCGGGGACGTCGAACGCGCGGACACCTTCGACGGTGTCGTCGTTCGGGCAGTAGTGCGAGATCTGCGCGGCGCCGAACGGCGACTCGAACCGCTGGCCCGGCTCGCCTTCGAGGGCGAAACCGTGATTCTGCGCGGTGATCGCGACGCGTTTGGTGGCCACGTCGATCACCGGGATGTTGATGCCGCGGTGGCCGTAGCGCATCTTGTAGGTGCCCAGCCCCAGCGCGCGGCCGAGGATCTGGTTGCCGAAGCAGATGCCGAACAGCGGGATCTCCCGCTGCAGCACCGATTTCGTCAGCTCGGTGGCGTGCGCGGTGGTCGCCGGGTCGCCGGGGCCGTTGGACAGGAACACGCCGTCGGCCTCGACCGCGAGCAGATCGTCCACAGTGGACGACGAGGGCAGCACGTGCACCTCGATGCCGCGCGCGGCCATCAGGCGCGGGGTGTTGGACTTGATGCCCAGGTCCAGCGCGGCCACGCGGAACTTCCGCTCGCCCTGCGCCTCGACGACGTACGCCTGCTTCGTGGTGACTTCACCGGCGAGGTCGGCGCCCTTCATCTGCGGGCTCGCCTGCACCTGCGCGAGCATCTCCTCGTCGGTGCCGAGCGCGTCGCCCGAGAACACACCGGACCGCATGGCGCCCTGCTCGCGCAGGTGCCGGGTCAGCGTGCGGGTGTCCACCTCGGAGATCCCGACGACGCCCTGGCGCTCCAGTTCCTCGTCCAGCGTGCGCTTGGATCGCCAGTTGGACGGGGTGCGCGCGGGGTCGCGGACGACGTAGCCCGAGACCCAGATCCGCGAGGACTCGTCGTCCTCGTCGTTCCAGCCGGTGTTGCCGATCTGCGGCGCGGTCTGGACCACGATCTGCCGGTGGTAGGAGGGGTCGGTCAGCGTCTCCTGGTAGCCGGTCATCCCGGTGCAGAACACCGCCTCACCCAGGCTGCGGCCGCGGGCGCCGTACGCGGAGCCGCGGAACACGCGGCCGTCTTCGAGGACCAGCGCGGCGGGGCTTCGAGGTGCGCTTTCCAGCCGAGAACCGGTCAGCGCAGTCCTGGTGCCGTGTTTTTGCGCCGTGTTCATCAGGCACCTCCCTTGATGTCGTTGCGGGTGTCTTGCAAAGCTTCGATCCACTGTGGATAGTCGTCGACGTCGTCGCCGCGGAATCCGGTGTCCAGTTCGACGTCGCCTGCCAGCCAGGTGACGACGAGCAGCGCGTCGATGCCCATCACCTTCCCGGCCATCCCCTTGTCCTTGCGGACGCCGGTGACCGAGGCGCGCGGGATCCAGAAGTCCGGGGCGCCACCGCGTTCGATGGCGATGCCGTCTTCGTGCAGGCGCCACACCGCGCCGGTGCGCAGGCCGGCGCCGCGGGTGACCACGCGCTCCTGCCAGTGCCCCGCCGTGGTGGTGCTGATGTAGACGCCGGTCGATTCGAGCGACGCCTCACCGGGCTCCGCGGGGATCTCCGGGAACGGCGGCACCTGCACGCTCTGCGCACGGGACTTGCGGCGCCAGCCGCGCCACATCAGGAAGACGCAGAACAGGAAGAAGGCGAAGACCGCCAGGGTCAGCAGAATCCGGTCGCTCATTGCGCGATCTTCCCTTCCCGCGCGGTGATCCGCCCGCGCAGCAACGTCGCCGTCACCACGCCGGGGAGCCGCATTCCTTCGTACGGGGTGTTCGCCGCGATGCTCGCGAACTCGGCGCCCCGCACGGTCCATTCGGTTTCCGGGTCCACCAGCGTCAGGTTGGCCGGTTCGCCGACCTCGATCGGACGGCCGTGGTCGGACAGGTTGCCGATCTCGGCGGGCCGCTCGCTCATCACCCGCGCGACGCCCCGCCAGTCCAGCAGACCGGTGCGGACCATGGTCTCGACCACGATCGACAGCGCGGTCTGCAAACCGAGCATGCCCGGCCTGGCCGAACTCCACTCGCAGTCCTTGTCCTGGACAGCGTGCGGCGCGTGGTCGGTCGCGACGCAGTCGATGACGCCCTCGGCCAGCGCGGCGCGCAGCTTCTCCGCGTCGGACTCCGTGCGCAGCGGCGGGTTGACCTTGTTGACCGGATCGTAGGTCGCGAGCCGCTCGTCGGTCAGCAGCAGGTGGTGCGGGGTGACCTCGGCCGAGACCTTGGTGCCGCGGTCCTTGGCCCACTTGAGGATGTCCGCGGTACCCGAGGTCGAAACATGGCAGACGTGCAGCCGCGCGTTCGCGTGCTCGGCGAGCAGGCAGTCACGGGCGACGATCGACTCCTCCGCCGAAGCGGGCCAGCCGGTGTAGCCCAGGCGCGCGGCCTGCTCACCTTCGTGCGCCTGAGCGCCGACGGTCAGCCGCGGCTCCTCGGCGTGCTGGGCGATGACCACGCCGAGCGCCGTCGAGTACTCCAGCGCGCGGCGCATGAGCAGCGGGTCCGCGACGCAGAGGCCGTCGTCGGAGAACACCTTCACCTGGGCTTCGGACTTCGCCATGGTGCCCAGCTCGGCGAGCTTCTCGCCCTTGAGGCCCACGGTGACCGCGCCGACCGGGTGCACGTCGACCAGCCCGGCCTCCTGGCCGCGGCGCCACACGTGGTCGACGATCACCGCGTTGTCGGCCACCGGGTCGGTGTTGGCCATGGCGAACACCGCGGTGTAGCCGCCGAGCGCGGCCGCGGCCGAACCGGTGGCGATCGTCTCGGTGTCCTCGCGGCCCGGTTCGCGCAGGTGGGTGTGCAGGTCGACGAAACCGGGGAGCAGCACCTGGCCGCCCGCGTCGATCACTTCGGCGTCGTCAGGAACGTCAAGGGCGCCGATGTCGGTGATCACGCCGTCCTCGACGAGCACGTCGACCGGATCGCCCTCGCCGTAGGGTCGGGCGCCCTTGATCAGGACGGTGGTCACGCGGCGGCTCCTTCGCTGGCGAGCAGGTGGTAGAGGACCGCCATGCGCACGTGGACGCCGTTGCGGACCTGTTCGGTGATGGCCGAGGCCGGGGAGTCGGCGACCGCCGAGGCGATCTCCATCCCGCGCAGCATCGGGCCGGGGTGCAGGACGACGGCGTGCTCGGGCAGCAGCTTCATCCGCCGTTCGTTGAGGCCGTACGCGATCGAGTACTCGCGGGCGCTCGGGAAGAAGCCCCCGTGCATGCGCTCCGCCTGGACCCGCAGCATCATGACCGCGTCGAGCGCGGGCAGTTCGGCGTCGAGTTCGTGCGACACCGTGACCGGCAGGCTCTCCACCCCCGCCGGCAGCAGCGTCGGCGGCGCGACGAGCACCACCTCCGCGCCCAGCGAGGACAGCAGGTGGATGTTCGACCGCGCGACCCGGCTGTGCAGGACGTCGCCGACGATCCCGATGCGGCGGCCTTCGAACGATCCGAGGCGCTCCCGCAGCGTGGCCGCGTCGAGCAGCGCCTGCGTCGGATGCTCGTGGGTGCCGTCCCCGGCGTTGACGACCGCCGTCCCCGCTTCGGCGAGCCAGCCCGAAAGCCGCTGCGCCGCACCGGAGGCGGGATGCCGGATGATCACGCAGTCGGCGCCGGCCGCGGCCAGCGTCAGCGCGGTGTCCCGCAGCGATTCGCCCTTGTTGACCGAGGAACTGGACGCGGAGACGTTGATCACGTCGGCGCTCATCCACTTCCCCGCGATCTCGAACGAGACACGGGTGCGGGTCGAGTTCTCGTAGAACAGCGTGATGACGGTGCGGCCGCGCAACGTCGGCAGTTTGCGGACCTCGCGGCCCAGCAAGGTGTGCTTGAGCTCTTCCGCGGTGTCCAGCACGGCTGTCGCGAGCGCCGGGTCGAGCCCGTCGGTGGCGAGCAGGTGCTTCACTATCGATCTCCTTCTGGTTGCGCGCGAAGCAGAACCGAGTCCCGTCCGTCCACTTCGGACAGCAGGACCTCGATTCCCTCGGCGCGCGAGGTGGGCACGTTCTTGCCCACGTAGTCGGCGCGGATCGGCAGTTCGCGGTGACCGCGGTCGACCAGCACGGCCAGCTGGACCGCGCGCGGGCGGCCGTGGTCGCGCAGGGCGTCGAGGGCGGCGCGGATGGTGCGGCCGGAGAACAGCACGTCGTCGACCAGGATCACCACCGCGTCGTCGATACCGGTCGGCGGCAGCTGCGAATGTTCGAGCGCGCGGGGCGGGCGGCGGCGGAGATCATCGCGGTAGAGCGTGATGTCCAGCGCGCCGGTCGGCGGACGGATGCCGGAGAACTCGGCGATCTTGTCCGCGAGCCGCAGGGCGAGCGGGGTCCCCCGGGTGGGGATGCCCAGCAACACGGGCGGAGTCGAGCCACCGGCACCGAGAGCGGTCTTCTCGATGACCTGGTGGGCCATTCGGGCGATCGTGCGCGCGACATCGCCGGACGAGAGCAGCTCGCGCTCTCCCGCCGGTTCCGCCGCGCCACGCGGGCGTGACGACAAGGCGGACCTCCTTCCCCGCCTCTCTGGACGGGTCCTTAAAGGACGTCGACTTCCTGCTTGGCGAGGAAATCGAACCGACACTAGCAGGAGCGGAGGCTCATTCTTACGAGTGGCGCGCCCCAGGTGACGAAGACCTCTCGAAAGCACCCGCTTGACCTGGTGACAACTATGCGTAACCATTACTCTGAGTATTCGACTCTAGGAGTCCCCTGGATCGGTCACCCCGACCGGTTGGGGGTGAGGAAACGGAGAACCACCAGATGGGCGATTACGCCAAGGCGCTCGGGGCCAAGCTCCGCGGGATCCGCCAGCAGCAGGGCCTGTCCCTGCACGGGGTCGAGCAGAAGTCCGGAGGCCGCTGGAAGGCCGTCGTCGTCGGTTCGTACGAGCGCGGAGACCGTGCCGTCACCGTGCAGAAGCTCGCCGAGCTCGCCGATTTCTACGGCGTCCCGGTGGTCGAGCTGCTGCCGGAGGGCCGGGTGCCGTCAGGCGCCGAGCCCGCCACGAAGATCGTCATCAACCTGGAGCGTCTCCAGCAGCTCCCGGCGGAGAAGGTCGGGCCGCTCGCCCGCTACGCCGCCACCATCCAGAGCCAGCGCGGCGACTACAACGGCAAGGTGCTCTCGATCCGCACCGAGGACCTCCGTTCGCTGGCGATCATCTACGACATGACCCCCGGCGAGCTCACCGAGCAGCTGATCGACTGGGGTGTGCTGCCGCCCGAGGCTCGACCGTCCAAAGAGGACTAGAGATGGCGACGTTTTCGGTCCGGGGGGACCGGAAACGCCAACCGGCACCACCGAGCACGAGAACGGGCCGTGCCCTCGGCAGAGGACACGGCCCGTTGTAGTACGTCTTCTACAGGACCGCGCGGAGCCGGTCCGCGATGGTGCCGATCCGGCCGAGCACGCCGTTCACGAAACGCGGCGAGTCGTCGGTCGACAGCTCCTTCGCCAGCCCGACGGCCTCGTCGATGGCGACCGGGTCCGGCACGTCCTCGGCCCACAGCAGCTCGTAGACGCCGACGCGGAGCACCGCCAGGTCCACCGGCGGCATCCGGTCCAGCGTCCAGCCCTGAGCGTGCTCGGAGAGCAGCTCGTCGATCTGGGTCTTGCGGCCGGTGACGCCTTCGACCAGCGAGATCGTGTAGTCCGCGATCGGGTCGACCTCGACCGAACCGACCCGGTCCGCCAGCAGCGTCACCGCGTCGGCACCGCGCTGGGCGGCCTCGTACATCATCTCGACCGCGCGCTTGCGGGCCTGGCGGCGGCTGATCGGCCCGCCGCGGTTCGGCGACTTGCCGGACTTGTCTGAACCGGCCATCAGCTGGAGACGCGGCCCAGGTAGCGGCCGTCACGGGTGTCGACCTTGATCTTCTCGCCGGTGGTGAGGAACAGCGGCACCTGGATCTCGGCGCCGGTCTCCAGGGTGGCGGGCTTGGTGCCACCGGTGGAGCGGTCGCCCTGCAGGCCGGGGTCGGTGTGCTGGACGATCAGCTCGACCGAGGTCGGCAGCTCGATGTACAGCGGGACACCCTCGTGCACCGCGACCTGGACCTCGAAGTTCTCGAGCAGGTAGTTCGCGTTGTCGCCGACGGTCTCGGCCAGGACGGTGATCTGGTCGTAGGTCTCCGCGTCCATGAACACGAAGTCCGCGCCGTCCTTGTACAGGTACGTCATGTTGCGGCGGTCGACGGTGGCCGTGTCGACCTTCGTCCCCGCGTTGAAGGTCTTGTCGACGACCTTGCCGGTGAGCACGTGCTTGAGCGTGGTGCGGACGAACGCGCCGCCCTTGCCCGGCTTGACGTGCTGGAACGCGGTGACGGTCCAGAGCTGGCCGTCGAGGTTGAGGACGAGCCCGTTCTTCAGGTCGTTGGTGGTGGCCACGAGTGTGCAGTCTCCTGTGTCGATCTTCCGGGCCGCCGTCAGACGACCACGAGTTCCTTGGTGCTCAGCGTGAGGAGTTCGGGCGTACCTTCCCGCACGACCAGCGTGTCCTCGATGCGCACGCCTCCGCGTCCGGGCAGATACACACCAGGCTCGACGGTGACGGCCATACCGGCGGACAGTGTACCGACGCCGGTGGCGGCGAGACTGGGCGCCTCGTGCACCTGCAGTCCGACGCCGTGGCCGAGGCCGTGGCCGAACTCCTCGCCGCGTCCCGCGCCGACGATCACCCCACGGGCCGCTTTGTCCACTTCGGACACTTCGGCGCCGGGGAGGACGGCGTCGCAGCCCGCCGCCTGCGCGCGCTGGACCAGCTCGTAGATCTCCTCCTGCCAGGCCGCGGGCTTGCCGAGCACGAACGTGCGGGTCATGTCGGAGTGGTAGCCGTCGACCGTGGCGCCGAAGTCGATCTTGACGAAATCGCCGGTCGCCAGCACGGCCGAGGTGGGCCGGTGGTGCGGGATCGCCGAATTGGCGCCCGCCGCGACGATCGTGTCGAACGAAGGCCCCGTCGAGCCGTGGCCGAGCATGCGGTTCTCGAGGTCACGGGCGACGTCCAGCTCGGTGCGGCCCGGCCGGAGCCCGCCGGCGGACACCAGGTCCTCCAGCGCCCGGTCGGCCGCCGCGCACGCCTGGCGCAGCGCCTCGATCTCCTGCTCGTCCTTGACCAGCCGCAGCTGCTCGACGAGGCCGGGCGTCCGGACCAGCTCGACGCGGTCGAAGCGGACCTTGAGGTCTTCGTGCTGCTCGACGCTGACGTGCTGGCTCTCGAAGCCGGTCTTGCCGAGCTTCTTCTCGGCCGCCAGATCGGCCAGCTTCGCCGCGCTCGCGCGGTCCAGCACCCGTTCGAGATCGGGCACCTCCGTCGCCGACTGGACCTGGTAGCGGCCGTCGGTGCAGAAGATCGTCTTGTCGTCGCCGCTCCCGTGGACGAGGAGAGCGGCGTTGGACCCGGTGAAGCCGGTCAGGTACCTGATGTTGAGCAGGTCCGTGACCAGCAGCGCGTCCACCCCGGAGTCGGCCAGCAGGGAACGCAGCGCCGCGCGGCGGCGAGAGAAGTATTCACGCACGTGATGGAGTTTAGGGGGTTTCGCCTGCCGCTCGCGCCACCTGTGCCGCGGGGTCCGTGCCGGCCTCAGCAGCACCTCCCGCAACAGCGTCGCCGCGTGAAGGCCCCCTTCACGCGGCTGAGCCGAGGGAAGGGGGCCTTCACGGACTTTCCACCGGCCGCTACTGGCGAGTTAAACTCCCCCAATGGCACCGTGGCTGACTCGTGGACTCGTGATGGCGCTGCTGCACGGCGCGGCCGTCACCGTGCTGGCCAAGTACGAGGTCTTCAACCCCACCGACAAGACCCTCGTCACCGCCCTCACCCTCGCCGTGCTGGTCGGCGCGGCCGCGGGCTGGGGCGCCGTCGACGCCTGGCAGGGCAAACCCGAACGCGGCAAGAACTGGTTCATCGCGGCGCTGATCGCCGGTCCGGTCTCCGGCGTGCTGTACGTGATCGGCCGCGCGGTGTTCGTCGATCAGACCGGTGCCTCGGAACTCGGCGGCGCGCTCACCGGCGGCGCCGCCTTCTCGGCCCTGCTGGTGCTCATCCCGGCCGGGCTCGGCCTGTTCGTCGGCGGCCGCATCACCAAGGCCGATCAGCCCGCGAGCGAGAAACCCACCGGGAAGCCGTCCCAGGCCTGATCGGCGATCTCTTCGACGGACGAGTCGTTCAGCGCCGCCGCCCCGCCGTCGGGCAGCGCGAAGAGCTTGCCGTCGAGCACCACGCCGAACCCCCGGCCCGGCGCGTGCACCATCCGCGCACCGGCGCTCAACCGCGCCGCCAGCGGGAGGTTTTCCACGAACTTGAGCCGCTGGTTCAGCACCTCGCCCGCGAGCGCCGCCGCCACCGAGCGCCGGTCGACCCGCACCAGGGCGCCGTCGGCAACCAGGTCGATGGTCCGCTGCGGCGACGGCATCGCGACGCCTTCGAACGAGGTCCGGATCCGGGCGTCGCCGTCGCACGCCCGCGAACCGCGGACATCCAGGCCGAAGTGCTTCAGGTCGGTCGGCGCCGCCGCGCCGCCGATGACCGTGGCGCGGACGACGTCGAACGGGACCCGGTCGCACACGTCACCCGAGGAGAGCGGCGCGTGGCCGTCGGGCCGCCGGACCAGGCCAGGGCCTTCCTTCCACGCGCCGGGGATGAGCGCCTGCCGGTACGGCTGCGCAGAGAAATCCCTGGTCCAGAACGTGAGCGTGGTGCCCTTTTCGGTCTCGTGCGCGATCACGAAGGCGTCGAGCGAACCGACCCACATCAGATCGGTGCTGAACCCGTCGACCAGCGAACGGGGACGCGGCGAGGTCGTGCTGGGCTTGGCGACGAAGCCCTGCTCCCCCAGCGTTTCCACGCCACGGGTGAAGGCCGCGTCCTTGGCGCGGAGCAGGAACTGCCCGGCGCCGTTCCATCCGGCGCCCTTCGCCGTGGTGTCGGTGAAGAGCACGTAGAACCAGCCGTCGAGGTACACCGCCGAGGGCTGACCGGCGCCGTAGACGTTGGCGCGGTGCACGTCGTGCGACGGCCCGATGATCGGCTTCCCACCCGCCGCCCGCGTCCAGGTGAGCCCGTCGGGACTGGTCGCGAGGCCGATCGAGTTGCCGAGCGCGTGGTCGCCCGCCGCGCCGGTGTAATACATGTAGTAGGTCGAGCCGACCTTGATCACCGACGGATCGCAGGTGTGCATGCCGTCGAAACCGCCGGGCGCGCCCGAGAACACCGCCGCCGGGCCACCACCGGACGGACCGGTGAACGGACCGTCGAGCGAGGACGACTGCGCGTAGAGGACGTCGTCACCGGGCGGCTGGGCACTGCCGTACTGGCTGCACCACCACATCTTGAGCTTGCCGCCGTCCCGCATCACGGTCGGGCCGTAGTTGTAGACCGCGTCCTGATCGCCCGCGGCCACCACACCGCCGCTCGCCCGCGGATCGCTCGTCGCGAGCTCGACGTCCATCGGGCGCGGCTTTTCCTTGGGCGCCTGCTGGGCTCCGCCGATCCCGCCGCCCTTGCCGTCGGCCTGGGACTGCACAGTGCCGTCACTGCACGCCACGAGGACCGCGCCGGCCGCGAGGATGGCCACCACGGCACGGGCGGGTCGCCGACCCCCACGAAAAAGGCGCATGATGGCCGAGTGTAGCGAGCCTTAATCCGGTCGAGTGACGTCAGTACCCGGGAGAGCGACCAATTCCACTTCGAAACCGTCGGCGTTTTCGAGGTAGGCGGCGTAGTGGCGATCACCGCCCGCATACGGATACTTGTCCGCGAACATCGGCGACCAGCCGTGTTCGAGGGCCTTCGCGGCCAGTTCGTTCACCCGTTCGCGGGACTCGACGTGCAGGGCGAGATGGTTCAGGCCCGGGGCGGTGCGGTCGTGCTTTTCACCGCTGAGCGCCGGAGAACGCTCGACGACGAGATAGGTCGCGCCGTGTTTCCAGCTGACCCCGGCGGGCCAGCGCTGGAACTCCCGCCAGCCGAGCTCGCCGAGCAGCCAGCCCCAGCTCTCCTCCGCGCGGCCGAGATCGGGCACCCACAGCTCGATGTGGTGCGCGCGGCCGTGGTCCGACGGCAACGCGACGAAGACCCGATGCGGCCCGCTGCCGTAGTGGTCGCCACCACCGACATCGAGAAAACCCAAGCGCCGCAACAGGTTCTGACTGGATACATTGGACTCGCCGACCAGTGCCCACACCGACGACAGGCCGAGCCCGACGAGTCCGTGCGCCAGCAGTGCCTTCGCGGCCTCGGTCGCGAGGCCCTGCCCGCCGTGTGCCCGCGACAGGTAATAGCCGAGCTCCGGCACGTCCCCGGGCAGTTCCCGCGACGGGCGGAGATGCGCGAGGCCGATCACCTCTCCGTCGCGTTCGATCGCCCAGTGCCCCATGCTCGCCGGGCCGTCGTAGGACAACCTGCGACCGACCATCTCGCGGACTCGGTCCGGCTCGGTGAGCGGCACCGCGAAATGCGCGCTCATCTCCGGATCGGCGAAGAGCTCGACGATCGCGTCGGTGTCCGCCTCCGTCAGCGCACGTAACCGCAGCCTCGCGGTCTCGAGCGTGGGCGGGTTGTTCACGCCGCGTTCGCGGCCATCCAGCGCAGGGCCAGCGGGTATCCGTCGACCCCGAGCCCGGCGATGACCGCGGTGGCGACATCCGACAGCACGCTGTGGTGCCGGAACTGCTCGCGCTTGTGCACGTTGGAGATGTGCAGCTCGATCAGCGGTGCCTTGAGCTGGGCGGCGGCGTCGCGCACCGCGATCGAGTAGTGCGTCCACGCGGCCGCGTTGAGCACCACCGGCCAGCCCGCGTCGGCGGCTTCGTGCAGCCAGCCGACCATCTCGCCCTCGTGGTCGGTCTGCCGGACCTCGACGTCGATCCCCAGTTCCTTGCCGGTGTCGAGGCAAGTGGAGACCAGGTCCGCGTGCGTGGCCGAACCGTAGATGCCGGGCTCGCGCAGGCCGAGCCTGCCCAGGTTGGGTCCGTTGAGGACGAGCACCTTCACAGCAGCACGCTCCCGCCGGGCTTGGGCGCTTCGCCCGCCACGACCGAGTACGCCGCGGCGAGCAGCGACGGGTCCGGGCCTTCCAGCCTGCCCGGTTTCGCGAGCCCGTCGAGGACGACGAAGCGCAGCACGCCCGAACGGGTCTTCTTGTCGCCCTTCATCGTCTCCAGCAGCTGCGGGAGCGCGTCGGGGTCGTAGGTGGTCGGCAGGCCCAGCATCTTGAGGACCTTCGCGTGCCGCTCGGCGGTGGCGTCGTCGAGACGGCCGGCCAGCCGCGCGAGTTCGGCGGCGAACACCAGGCCGACACTGACCGCCGCGCCGTGGCGCCACCGGTACCGCTCGCGGCGCTCGATGGCGTGGGCGAGTGTGTGGCCGTAGTTGAGGATCTCGCGCAGATCCGACTCGCGCAGATCCGCGGCGACGACGTCGGCCTTGACCTGGATCGATCGGCGGACCAGCTCACCGAGGACCTCGCCGGTGGTGTCCAGCGCCGCCGCGGGATCCTGCTCGACGAGTTCGACGATGCGCGGGTCGGCGATGAACCCGGCCTTGACCACCTCGGCCATTCCGGCCACGAGTTCGTTGGGGGGCAACGTTTCCAGCGTCGCGAGGTCGACGAGGACCGCGCTCGGCTCGTGGAAGACGCCGACCAGGTTCTTGCCCGCCTCGGTGTTGATGCCGGTCTTCCCGCCGAGGGAGGCGTCGACCATGCCCAGCAGCGTGGTGGGCACGTTGACCAGGCGGACACCGCGCATCCAGGTGGCGGCGACGAACCCGGCGAGGTCGGTCACGGCGCCGCCGCCGAGCCCGACGACCACACCCTGGCGGTCGAGGCCGATACGGCCGAGGACTTCCCAGCAGAAGCTGGCGACGGTGAGCGCCTTGCCGTCCTCGGCGTCGGGGATCTCGACCCGGTGCGCGTCGATGCCTGCCTCGGCCAGTTCGTCGCGGATGGCCTCGGCGGTGGTCGTCAGCGTCGGCGGGTGGATCAGCGCGACCTTGGAGGCGTCGGCGAGCTGCTCGGTGAGCTCGCCGAGCAAGCCGCGGCCGATGACGACGTCGTAGGGCTTGGCGGTGTTGACGGTGATGCGGACCGGCTCGGTCATCGTTCCCCTCACTTCGGCGGAAGCCGCTTGGCCCTCGCGACCTCGCAGGTGATCTTGCCCTTGACCGGGGTGTCCCCCGGGATCTCTTCGGTCACCTTCTGGCCGGGCGTCATCCGGTTCTTCGCGAACAGCGCCTCACCGGAGGCCTTGCCGTCGGCGTCCTTGATCGCGATGGTGACGGCGTACCGCGCGTCTTCCGCGGTGCTGTTGGTGACCTCGATGGTGATCTTCGGCGTGTAGCTGCCACTGTCGCATTTGGTGACCTTCACGTCGGCCGCGACATCCGCTTCCGGAGCGGCCGACGCGGGTGCGCCGCTGGTGGCCGCTCCGGTCTGGACGACGTCGGCGCCCGCGGGCTGCTTCTCCTCGCCACACGCGGTCAAGGTGAGGGCCACGACGGCGAGCAGTACGCCGGCGGTGGTGCGTTTCATGCTCGATCCTTGCTGATCTCGTGCAGCTCGATGAGGGCGGCCTCGACGACCTCGTCGGCGGTCAGGCGGTCGGTCTCGATCTCGAACGTGGCGACCTCGCGGTACACCGGCAGGCGCGCGTCGAGGAGCGCCTTGTAGGTGGCGCGGGGGTTCACCCCGGCCAGCAGCGGGCGCGCGGTCGAGAGCCCGGCGCGCTGGACGCCCGCGGCCATCCCGACGTTCAGGAAGATCACGGTGTGCCCGGCCAGCCGTTCGCGGGTGCCCGGCGTGATCGGCGCTCCCCCGCCCAGCGAGAGGACACCGTCGTGCTCGGCCAGCGCCTTCGCGACCATCTCCTCCTCCAGCGCGCGGAAGGCGGGCTCGCCCTCCTCGGCGAAGATGTCGGTGATGGGCTTGCCCGCGCTCGCGACGATGTCGTCGTCGCTGTCGCGGAACGCGAGACCGAGCCGGGCGGCGAGCGCCGGGCCGACCGTGCTCTTGCCCGATCCCGGTGGCCCGATGATCACCGCGCGAGGAGTCACCAGCGCTCCTCGAGCGCCTTCAGGTAGGCCTCGGCGTTGCGCTTGCCCTCGGCCAGCGAGTCGCCGCCGAACTTCTCCAGCGCGGCGTCCGCGAGCACCAGCGCGACCACCGACTCCAGCACGACCCCGGCCCTGGGCACCGCGCAGACGTCGGAGCGCTGGTGGATGGCCACCGCGGGTTCGCCGGTGGTGACATCCACAGTGGACAGTGCCTTGGGGACGGTCGAGATCGGCTTCATGGCGACGCGCACGCGCAGCGGCTCACCGTTGGTGATGCCGCCTTCGAGGCCGCCCGCGCGGTTGGACCGGCGGGTCACCCCGACCGGGCCGGTGCCGCGGTCGATCTCGTCGTGGGCCTGGCTGCCCCAGCGCTTGGCCGTGGTGAAGCCGTCGCCGACCTCCACGCCCTTCATCGCCTGGACGCCCATGAGCGCGCCGGCGAGCCGGGCGTCGAGCCTGCGGTCCCAGTGGACGTGCGAGCCGAGACCCGGCGGCAGGCCGTAGGCGATCACCTCGATCACGCCGCCGACGGTGTCACCCGCCTTCCGCACCGCGTCGACCTCGGCGACCATCGCGTCGGTCCCCTCCTGGCCGAAGGCGCGGACCGGGCTCTCGTCGATGCCGGGCAGGTCCGACGGCACCGGCAACGGGCCCTCGGGCGCCGACGCGCCGCCGATGGACACGACGTGGCTGAGGATCTCGACCCCGAGCAGCTGCTTGAGGTACGCGCGGGCCACCGTGCCGAGCGCCGTGCGGGACGCCGTCTCGCGGGCGCTCGCGCGCTCCAGCACCGGCCGGGCCTCCGGGAAGCCGTACTTCTGCATCCCGGGCAGATCCGCGTGGCCGGGCCGGGGACGCGTCAGCGGCTCGTTGCGCGCGAGGCCTTCCAGCTCCTCGGCGGGCACGGGATCGGCCGACATGACCTTCTCCCACTTGGGCCACTCGGCGTTCTCGATCTGGACCGCGACGGGGCCGCCCTGGGTGAGCCCGTGCCGGACGCCGCCGGTGAACTCGATGTGGTCGGTCTCGAAGCCCATCCGGGGGCTACGGCCGAAGCCGAGCCTCCGGCGCGCGAGCTGCTCGCCCACTTCGGCGGTGGTGACCTCGACCCCGGCGGGCATCCCTTCCAGGATGGCGGCGAGGGCGGGTCCGTGCGATTCCCCTGCGGTTATCCAGCGCAACACCTGACAGATCCTGTCACAACCTCCTCTCTGTCCCGCTATCCAGGGCCTGGTCCGGCGACGACGGCGAGTACCCACGCCGCGACCAGAAGACCGGGCCCGTGTGGCACCGTGGGATGCCGGGGCCCGCCCACCGCGAGCGCCACGCTCAGTAGCGCCGCGGCGACGGCGCCGAGCACGACCGACGGCCAGCCCGTGGCGGCGAGGACCGCTCCCAGGCTGCCCGCGAGCTTCACGTCCCCGGCGCCGAGCGAGCGCGGCGACACCGCGTGCACGAGCGCGTGCGCCCCGCCGAAGATCAGCGCGCCGAGTACAGCCCGCCACGCGATGGCCGCTCCTCCTCCCTGCGCGGCGACCGCGAGGGCGGCGGCCAGTGCCGGGTACGCGGGCAGCGTGAGGACGTCGGGCAGGCGGCGGTACTTCAGATCGGCGAGCGCCAGCGGGACGGCGAAGACGGTCAGCACGGCCGGGACGGCGAGCCACCACGCCGGCCAGGCTCCGGCGTCGTGCCGGAGCCAGACCGCGACGAGCGCCGCTGCGGTGAGGGCAGCGGCCCACGCCGTGATCGGTGCTCCGGCCCGGCGCAGGCAGGAGCGCGTGGCGAGCGCCGATCCGGCGCCCGCCACCGCGAAGGCGATCGGCGTGAACACAAGATCAAGAGTGCGCCGGTCGCGCTCGGTGCGGCAAGGATTCCTTTTCGTGACCGGGACTTTCACGTGCTTTCGGCAGGTCGGGCGTGGTACGGAAGTCGTGAACGGACCGTTCATGCACGGGCGCGCGGAAGCTGGGGTGAAGGGATCCGGGCGCGGCGGCGGTGGGAGCCGACAGGAGCCGGGCGCGGCGGCGGCGGGAGCCGGGCGGAGCGGCGGGAGCCGGGCGCGGCGGCGGGAGCCGGGCGCGGCGGCGGCGGGAGCCGGGCGGAGCCGGGTGCGGCGGTGAGAACCGACGGGAGCCGGGTGCGGCGGTGGGAGCCGACGGGAGCCAGGTGCGCGGCAGTGGACTGAAAGGTCCCTTCACCGCGTCTCATGCGGTGAAGGAGCTTTCGTCGCATGAGACGCGGGAAAAGCTCCCTTCGCCCCCGCGGGAGGCGGCGCCTTAAGGATCGAGGCCTCCCTTGAAGGGCAAGGCAAAGAGGCACGTTGCGAAAGCCACTTTCGCAACGTTGAAGGTTGCGAAAGTGGCTTTCGCAACGTCGGCGGAGGCGGGAAAGTCGCGAAGGAGGCCTTCACTACGCCACCGAGGTGGCTTCGGCGAGTCCCAAGGCCCAGCCGCGTCGCGAAAAGCCACTTTCGCGACGTCTGACGTCCCGAAAGTGGCTTTCGCGACCTCTGACGCCACGCCCGAAAATCACCCCAATCCGCACCGGGCCCGGCGCCGAAGACCTGTCATGACACCGGGATCAGGGGTTCATCCGCAGCAGCGGGAGACCCGAGGGCGTACGGATCTCCAGCGCCTTGATGTCCCCGGTGCGCATCGCGGTACCGACCACGATGTGCGCGGTGTCCTTGGGCATCGCGCGCCAGGACGCCAGCTCGCTGGTGCCGCCGTCGGCGCCGACGGCGACCAGGATGTAGTCCCCGGCCCGGTTGCCGCCGTAACTGCAGGTCATGTCGACCTTCGTGCCGGTCTCCGTGGCCGACATGGCGACTTCGGCGGTCACCGGATAGTCGCCGAGCGGGGTCATCGGGTCGCCCGCCGCCGCGACCGGCCCGGTCAGGACGACCGCGAGCGCCACGCAGGCGGCGACGGCCGCCCCGGCCGACGTGGTGGTGATCGCCCGTTGGATCCGCCTTCCCCGGCGGACCCGTTTGAGCACGGTCGGCAGCAGGTCCGGCGAGGGCGCCGGTTCGTCCTCCAGCAGTGCGGGGGCCCCGGCCTGGGCGAGCAGTCCGGGGATCCCGGCCAGGTCGCGCACGGACGCCGCGCACCGGTCGCAGACGCGCAGGTGCTGCTCGTAGGCGGACCGGTCGTCCGGGGACAACGCCCCGAGCACGTAGGCCGCGTCGTAGGTGGCGAAGGGGTCGGTCATTGAGTCACCCCTCTTTCCTCCAATATCAGTCGCAGCGCCCGCAAGGCGTAGTGCGTCCGCGACTTGATCGTCCCTTCGGCGACACCCAGCCGTTTCGCGGCGTCGGCGACGGAGTAACCCTGGAAATAGCACAGGACGAGGACGTCCCGATGTCTCGGCGAGAGTTCGCCGAGGGCTTCGGCGACCAGCCAGCCTTGAACGGCCCGTTCGGTGCCGTCGGTGACCGCCGTTTCGGGCGGTTGGCCGGTCACCACCTCGGGATGGGCCTCGGAAGCGCGCCAGTCGTCGATGGCGATCCGTCTCGCGACGGTGAACAGCCAGCCCCGCGCCGACCCTTCGGTCTGGTCGAGCACCTTGGCGTTGCGCCAGGCCCGCAGGAGCGTCTCCTGGACGACGTCCTCCGCGCGGACCCGGTCGCCGCTGGTGAGGTGCAGTGCGTAGGACCAGAGTGCCGCCGCGTGCTCGTCGTGCAAAGCCCGCATCAGCCGGTCCTCCGCGAATTCCTTCACCGATCCGTGCTTTCCCGGTTCAGGAGCAGCGGGAGCGCGAAGACCACGCAAGCCACCTCGGTGATCAGGCCCCACAGCTCGGCCTGGGTGGTGAAGCGTTCCGACACGCCGAAGAACCCCGTGGTCAGCGAGAGCACGTACGCGCCCAGCGTCGCCAAGCCGAAGCCGATCGCCGCGAGCGCGGGCAACCAGTGGTGCCAGACCAGGACGGCGACCGCGATGATCACGCCCGCCACCACGTTCACCAGGAACAGCGGGCCGACCACGTCCGTTTCCGAGGCCCAGTCCTGCCATACGACGTAATGCACCCATGCCGAGCCGAGCAGGCCCGCCGCCACGACCGCCCGCAACAACCACCGGATCATGTCCGTATCTCTTTCCGCGTGTTCGGTTCCCCTATGCCTTTGAACACGGAAAAAAGGGGCTCCCGGTTCAATCCGGCACCCAATGGCCGCCGAAATTGAACCGGATGGCCGCCTGGACCGTGTGTAGGGGCATGACTGCCGAACTCCACTCCCGCCGCACCGTCCTGACCACCGGGGCCGCCGTCGCCGGCGCGGCCGTCGGGACCGTGGCCCTCACGGCCTGCGGAAGCGACAGCAACCCACCGTCCGGTTCGACCGCCGCACCGCCCGCCGCCGCACCGGGCGAGACTCTGACCGCGCTCTCCGACATCGAGGTCGGCAAGGCGAAGGCCGCCAAGACCGCCGACGGCAAGGACGTCATCGTCACCAGGACCGCCGAAGGCACGGCGGCCGCGTTCAGCGCGATCTGCACGCATCAGGGGTGCGCGGTCGTGCCCGAGGGCGCGGAGCTGAAATGTCCCTGCCACAACTCGATCTTCGACGCCGCGACCGGCGCGGTCAAAAAGGGCCCGGCGGACCAGCCGCTGCCCTCGATCGCGGTCAAGGTCACGAACGGCCAGGTCGTCACGGCCTGAGAATCACGTAAAGGGGTCCCTTTAGGACCAAAATCCCGTCCTAAAGGGACCCTTTCGGCAAGCTTTCAGCTGTCCCAGGTGAAAATCGGGTCGCCCGCCTCGACGTCGCCGCCGGTGAGCAGTCCGGAAAGGACTTCCGCCTTCGCGTCGAGCGCCACCACGGGAACGATCGGCGAATAACCCGCGGCCTCGACCGCGGCCGGGTCCCAGCCGACGACCGGCTGCCCGGCACGGACGGCCTCGCCCTTGACGACGTGGAGGGTGAACCCCTCGCCCTTCTGCTTCACCGTGTCGATCCCCAGGTGGACCAGCACGCCGCGGCCGTCCTCGGTGGCCACCACGAAAGCGTGCGGGTGCAGCGTGACGACCGTCCCGTCCACCGGGGCGACCGCGTCCTGGCGACCGCCCGAGGGCAGGACCGCGATGCCGGGGCCGACCATCGCCTGCGCGAAGACCGGATCGGGCACTTCGGTCATAGCGGTCGTCTTACCGCTCACCGGGCTGAGGATCTCGAGACTCACAGCAGATCCTCGATCTCACTCGCGATGTTGTCGGCCTCCGGACCCACGATGACCTGGACACCGGCCCCCATGCGCACGACGCCCATCGCACCGGCGGCCTTCAGCGCCGCCTCGTCGAGCAGGCTCATGTCTTCGAGCTCACAGCGGAGCCGGGTGATGCACCCCTCGACCTCGATGACGTTCTCGGCACCGCCGAGCCCCGCGAGGATCTTTTCCGCCCTGTCATCCGCCATCGCGGTCTCCCTGTTCCCTGTCGGTTTCCCACATGCGAACCAGCTGTACTACGCCGTTCGCCGACTCGCACGTGATCCCTGGCCACGAACGCGTAACGGTGGTTGACACCCGCTCGTGCGACGGAGCATCCTGCCCCATCGGATCATTGGTCTAGACCGGAACGTACCAATCTTCCGGTCCAGATGCGAGTACGGGTTCCCCGACCGACCGGCCCGAAAGGACGGTGACCGTCATGAGCGCTTCGGCGCAGCTGCCGCCGTCCGACCGTGTGATCAACGGACCGACGCCCAAGCACGCCCAGCTGCGGGAGATTCTGCGCCGCACGGTGGAGCGTGAGCTACCCCCCGGCTCACCGATCCCCTCGGAACGTGACCTCGCCGAGACCTACCAGGTGTCGAGGCTCACGGTCCGGTCGGCGATCGGCAAGCTGGTCGAAGAAGGGCTCTTGTCGCGGGTGCGCGGCAAGGGGACGTTCACCGCCGCGAGGCGGATGGAACTGCAGCTCTACCTGATGTCCTTCACCGAGGACATGCGCCGTCGCGGGATGACGCCGACCACGGAGGTCGTCAAGACCGCCACCGAGGTCCCGCCCGCCCCCTCGGCGCACGCGCTCGGCCTGACCGCCGGGACACCGGCACATCACCTGGTGCGGCTCCGCCGTGCCGACGGGGTGCCACTGGCGGTCGAACGCGGCTGGTATCACGCCGGCCGGATGCCCGGCCTGCTCGACCTCGATCTCACCCGATCGTTGTACGTCCAACTCGCCCAGTCGTACGACCTGCGCCCGGACCACGCGTGGCAGACGGTCTGGGCCGAATCCGCGGACCGCGAAACGGCACGCCTGCTCGGCATGCGCGCCGGCAGTCCGCTTCTCGTCTTCCGCCGGGTCTCCAGCGTCAACGGGGAACCGATCGAAGACATGACTTCCTGGTACCGGGGCGATCACTACCAGGTCACCATGCAGCTGGACCGGAACACCCCGGATTCCGGTCACCATCCTCACTACGGAGGTACCCGATGAGCTCCACCACCGCGGAGGGGGCGAAGGGCAAAGGCAAGGGACTGGCCGGGCTTCAGCGCTTCGGCCGCAGCCTCATGCTCCCCATCGCCGCCCTGCCCGCCGCCGCGCTCCTCAACAGGTTCGGCCAACCCGACCTGCTCGGCGAGAAAGGGCTCGGCTGGATCAAAGTGGCCGAGGTTCTCGGCGCGGCGGGCAACTCGCTGTTCAGCTGGCTGCCGCTCCTGTTCGCGGTGGGTATCGCCGTCGGCTTCGCCCGGAAGAGCGACGGCGCGACCGGGCTGGCCGCCGTGGTCGGCTTCTTCGTGTTCACCAGCGTCCTCCAGGTCTTCGCGCCGTTCTCGGAACTGCCGGGCTGGGACCCCGAGAAACCCGCGGGCCTGATGCTCAACCCGATGAAGTGGCCCTACAGTGTGCTGGCCGGTGTGATCGTCGGCCTGGTCACCGCGCTGCTGTGGCAGAAGTTCTACCGGATCAAGCTGCCGCCGTACCTCGCCTTCTTCGGTGGCCGCCGGTTCGTGCCGATCGTCACCGCGGTGACCTTGATGGTCCTCGCGGTGCCGCTGGGCCTGGTCTTCCACTGGGTCAACGACGGCATCCAGGCCGCGGGCGAAGCGGTCACCGGGGCCCCGGTCGTCGGTGGCGGTATCTACGGCGTGCTGAACCGGTTGCTGATCCCGGTCGGTCTGCACCAGCTGCTGAACGTGCCGGTGTGGTTCATCTTCGACGGTGGCGACCTGACCGAGTTCTTCAACGGTGACCCCACCCGCGGCACGTTCATGACCGGCTTCTTCCCGATCTTCATGTTCGCCATCCCCGCCGCCGCGCTGGCGATCTGGCAGAGCGCCAAGCCCAGCCAGAAGAAGATCGTCGGCGGTGTGATGATCGCCGGTGCGCTGACCTCGTTCCTGACCGGTATCACCGAGCCGATCGAGTTCTCGTTCATGTTCGTCGCGTGGCCGCTGTACCTGATCCACGCGGTACTGACCGGCACGTCGCTGGCGCTGGTGAACGCGCTCGACATCCACCTCGGCTTCGGTTTCTCGGCCGGTGCGATCGACTTCGCGCTCAACAGCGGTCTCCCGGCGGCGAGCGGCAACGTCTGGCTGCTCATCCCGATCGGTCTCGCCTACGCTGTCATCTACTACGTGATCTTCCGGTTCGTGATCAAGAAGTGGAACCTGCGGACCCCCGGCCGCGAGGACGACGCGATCGAGGCCGATCTCGAAGCCACCGCGGCCAAGCCCGTCAAGTAGTTTCAGCTCCACAGAACACAAGGCACGAAAGGGAAAAGAACATGCCGGAGAAACGCGTCACCGTGGCCAGCAAGGTGGGCCTGCACGCCAGGCCCGCGGCGACGGTCGCCAAGGCGGCCGCGGCGCAGCCCGTCGCGGTGCACATCGCCAAGGCGGGCGGTGACCCGGTCGCGGCCGGCAGCGTGCTGAACCTGATGACGCTCGCCGCCGGTTACGGCGACGAGGTCATCATCAGTGCCGAGGGTGAGGGGGCCGAGGCGGCCGTCGACGCCATCGCCGAGCTGGTGGCGACCGACCTCGACGCCTGATCCCGAACTCTGCGAAGCCCGGGCCGCCCCGACCGGCCCGGGCTTCGTAGGGTGTGGGCATGGAAAGCGTGCGCAGGATCGAACAGTGGCCGGTGGACGACGCCGCCACGGCCGTGGTGACCGCCGCCGGTGACGTGCTGGGCACGCACGGCGACACGACAAAGGTGTACCGGCTGGCCTCGGTGACCAAACCGCTCACGGCCTACGCCGCGTTGATCGCCATCGAAGAGGGCGTCGTCGAGCTCGACACCCCCGCCGGGCCGGAGGGCTCCACGATCCGGCATCTGCTCGCGCACACCTCGGGCCTCGCCTTCAACGAGCACAAGCCGATGGCCGCGCCGGGTAACCGGCGTCTGTACTCCAACGCCGGGTTCGAACAGCTCGCCGACGCGCTCACCGAGCACTCCGGCATCCCCTTCGCCGACTACCAGGCCGAAGCGCTCTTCCAGCCGCTGGGCATGAAGGCGACCAAGCTGACCGACTCCCCCGCTTCGGGTGCCGAGTCCACTGTGGACGACCTGATCGCGTTCGCCGCCGAACTGCAGGCGCCGAAGCTCATCGCCGCCGAAACGGTGCGCGAGGCGACCTCCGTGGTCTTCCCCGGGCTTTCCGGTGTCCTGCCGGGTTTCGGCCACCAGAAGCCGAACGACTGGGGCCTCGGCTTCGAGATCCGCGGCGAGAAGAGTCCACATTGGACCGGCTCGTCGAGCTCGCCGCGGACCTTTGGTCACTTCGGACAGTCCGGCACGTTCCTCTGGGTCGATCCGGACGCCGGCGCCGCCTGCGTCGCGCTCACCGACCGGGCTTTCGGCCCGTGGGCGGCCGAGGTGTGGCCGCCCTACACCGACGCCGTACTGGCCGAACTGGGGTCGTGAGCGAGGTTTCAGCTTCCCGCGAATTCGCACGCCCCGCTGCTCATGTGACGTCGGGCCGTGCAGCTCGCCAAGCGCGGCCTCACTCCATGACCCGGATCGGTGAACCCGCCTGGAAGGCCGCGATGTCCTCGACCGCGTCGCGGTAGAAGATCTCGTAGGCCTCCCGGGTGACATAGCCGATGTGCGGGGTGAGCACGACGTTGTCCAGTGTCCGCAGCGGATGGTCCGAGGGCAGCGGCTCGACGTCGTACACGTCCAGCGCGGCGACCGCGATCTCCTTGCGGCGCAAGGCGTCCACCAGCGCGGCCTCGTCCACGATCGGTCCGCGCGAGGTGTTGACCAGCATCGCCGTCGGTTTCATCGCGGCGAGTTCGGGCGCGCCGACCAGCCCGCGGCTGCGGCGGCTGAGCACCAGGTGGATCGACAGCACGTCCGCGCGGGCGAACAGTTCGTCTTTCGACACCGCCGTCACCCCGTGGGCGTCGGCCTTCTCCTGGGTCAGGTTCTGGCTCCAGGCGATGGTCTCCATGCCGAACGCCTGGCCGATCCTGGCCGCTCCGCCGCCGAGCCTGCCGAGCCCGAGCAACCCGAGGGTCTTGCCGGACAGGATCGTGCCGACGGTGGTCTGCCAGCCGCCCTCACGCATGTTCCGCGACTCCACCGGCACGTTCCGCGCGGCGGCGAGGATCAGCGCCCAGGTGTGTTCGGCCGCCGGGGCGGCGATGTAGCCGGTGGAGCAGACGACCACGCCGTTGCGCCGGGCGGCGGCCACGTCGATCGCGGCGTTGCGGTGGCCGGTGCTCACCAGCAGCTTGAGCGCGGGCAGCCGGTCGAGGACCTCGGCGGGAAAACGGGTGCGCTCGCGCATCGCGACCACGACGTCGAAATCCCGGAGGCGGCCCACCACGTCGGCGGGATCCGCGAACGGCGTCGTGAACACCTCGATCTCGGCGCCGAGGGAGCCCCAGTCCCCGAAACCGAGCGCCACTTCCTGGTAGTCGTCGAGAATCGCGATCTTCATGCTCCCCAGGCTAGAGTCGGCGCCGAAGCCATGCCTGGGGAGGCCACCTTGATCCATGACCGGGAACGAGGAGCGGGGATGCGCGAGGGCGAGATCCTGGCCTGGACCGAGACCGAACGGCGGAGCTTCGCGGATCTGCTGGAGAGCCTCGCCGAGCGGGACTGGCCGGCGAGGACCCTCTGTACGGAGTGGACGGTCCACGCGATGGCGGGCCACCTCGCGCAGACCACCAGGAACCGGCTCAAGGACACCCTCGCCGGCATCGTGAAGGCCAGGGGGAACTGGGACCGGATGAACACCGACCAGGCCATCGCCTACGCCGCGCGGTACACCCCGGCCGAACTCGTCGCCCAGATCCGCGAGGACGCCGGATCGGCCCGCCGCTCGCCCGGCGCCAAACCGGTCGACCCGCTCGCCGACGTCCTCATCCACGGCCAGGACGTCGCCCGTCCGCTCGGTATCGACCGGCCGATGCCGGAGAAGCCGGCGATCGCGGCCCTGGAACACCTGCTCGTCAGCCCGTTCTGGGGCGCCAAGAAACGCTGCCGGGACCTCAGGCTGATCGCCACCGACGCCGACTGGTCCGGCGGAGCGGGCACCGAAGAGGTGCGGGGCCCGCTCGCCGACCTGCTCCTGTCGGTGAGCGGGCGCAACGCCGGGCTGGCCGCGCTCACCGGCCCGGGCGCCGCGCTGCTCGGCGCCCGCTGAGCGGCTACCAGCGCGGGACGAATACGTCGACGCGCACCAGGTGGTGGTCCGAAGCGTCGTTGAGCCGGGCCAGCGGTGAATCGGGCAGCGGCCAGAAGACCTCGGCGCGCCAGGGGAACAGGCCCTTCGACGGCAGGACGTAGTCGATCCGCAGGTTCCCCGGCGCGTTGTCGTTGAAGTCGCCGGTGTCGAAGTACGGGTCGCCCTTCTGGCCGATGTTGGCGCCGGCCTGGTCCTGCGCGGCCCGCACGCCGCCTTCGCTGCCCGGCCGGGTCTCGATGACGCGCGGGGCGTTCAGCAGGCGGGAGATGGCGCCGGGAACGCTGTCGCCGTCGAGCGGGTCGGAGTTCTGGTCACCGGCGATGACGAACTTCTCGTGCGCGCCCAGCCCGCCGCGGCGGCCGCTGTCGTCGCGGATGTAGCGGCCCTTGCCCGGGGTCACGTAGTCCGCCCAGAAGCGGATCTCGTCGTGGTTGCGGGTGCCGTTGCGGTCTTCGGGACCGTCGAAGGTGGGCGGCGTCGGATGCGAGGCCAGGAAGTGCACGGTCGAGCGGCCGATCCGGATCGGAACGTCCCAATGGGACTTCGACGACAGGCGCAGCACGTCGAGCGCCTGCGGCGAGTACCAGTCGTTCGGCGCCGCGGTGGCCGGGTCGTCCGGGATCAGCGCGCCCGGCATGTCCTTCCAGAGGAACTTCTGGAACGTCCGGGCGTTCTTGGTGTCGATCGGGTACTTGGACAGCACGAGCATGCCGTACTGGCCCTCGAAGAGGCCGAAGCCGTGCGCGTCGTTGCCGCCGCCGACCTGGCCGTTGCGGTCGAGGTCGAAACCGGTCGCGACGCCGGTGTTCGACGGCGCGGTGAAGGCGTACGGGTAGTCGATCGGCGCCGCCCCGTTCTGGCCGCGGGCGAGGTAGTTCTCGCGGAACAGGTCCGCGGCGCGGTTGCCGGGCACGTAGTCGAACTCGTTGATCAGCAGCACGTCCGGCCGGTTGCGCTGGATCACCTCGGCCACCTCGCCCGCCTGCGCGTTACCCGGCTGCGACAGATCGGTCACCAGCTGACCGGCGGCCCCGCGGTTGAGCGAAGCGTTGTACGTCGCGAAGCGGATGTTCTGCCCGACGGTGGCTTCCGCCGGTGTGGCGGCCAGCAGCGTCCCGGCCAGCAAGGCGCCCGATGTGAGCACGGCGGCGATGCGTTTCACGGTCTTACCTCCCAGAGTCCGGTGCGACCTTACGCACTCCGCGCGGCCGTACGGGTGAGCTTCAGGTGAACAGCATCTCTTGAACGCGTTCAAAATCTGGGCTACGGTTCTTCTTGAACACGTTCAAAAGGAGGTCCCCATGCAACCCGTAGTCGTGGCCTACGCGCTCTACCTGGCCATCGCCGTTCCCCTGACCGTGCTGGTCGCCCGCACGCTGAGCAGGCACGGCAAGACGTTCCTGGAAGACGTCTTCCAGGACAAACAAGCACTGGCGCATTCGGTCAACCAGCTGCTCGTCGTCGGGTTCTACCTGGTCAGCCTGGGTTTCGTGACCCTGTTCCTGACCAGCGACGACACCGTCCTCGACGCGCGCGACGTCTTCGAGATGCTGTCGGTCAAGGTCGGCACCGTGGCCCTCGTGCTCGGCGTGATGCACGTCGGGAACGTGCTGGTGTTCAACGGCATCCGGCGCAAGCACCTCAGCCACGCCGCCGCGCGGCCCGTGCCGGTGCCGCCGCCCTACCCCGGCTACCCGGCGCCCGCTCCACACCCCGCGCCCTGACCGGATACCGTGCAGTGGTGGCGAAGAGTGAGGAAACCAAGTCACTGATCGTGGCGACGGCGTTGCGGTTGTTCGCCGAGAACGGCTACGACCGCACGACCATGCGGGCCATCGCCGCCGAAGCGGGCGTGTCGGTGGGAAACGCCTACTACTACTTCGCCTCCAAAGACCAGCTGATCCAAGGTTTCTACGACGAGATCGCCAACGCGCACCTGACCACCGCGCGCGAGACGATCGCGGGTGAGCGGGACTTCAGCGCCCGCCTCAGGACCGTCCTGCTCACCTGGCTCGACGTCGCCGAGCCTTATCACCGCTTCGGCACCCAGCTCTTCGTCAACGCCGCCGACCCGGACTCGCCGCTGAGCCCGTTCAGCGAGGAGTCTTCGCCGGCCCGGGACGCCTCCGTCGGGCTGATGCGCGACGTCATCGCCGATTCCGACGTCAAACTCGATCCGGACCTGCGTGACGACCTGCCCGATCTGCTGTGGCTGTACCAGATGGGGGTCGTACTGTTCTGGGTCCACGACCGGTCCGCCGGGCAGAAACGCAGCCGGATCCTGGTGGAACGGACGGTCCCGCTGATCGCGCGGCTGGTGGGGCTTTCGCGGCTGCGGGTGCTGCGGCCGGTGAGCCGGGAGATCGTTTCGCTGATCCGGGATCTCTCGAAGCGGGACGACGTCTGAGCGGCAGCCCATGTCGCGAAAGCCACTTTCGCGACGTCCGATGTCCCGAAAGTGGCTTTCGCGACGCCTCCGGTTTCCCGGGCGAGCCGCATTCAGAGGACTAAACGCGGGAGTCCCGGACGGTCCGGAAGTACAGGAACCTCGGCTCGGTCCGCAGTTTCGCGTACCACTTCGGGTCCGATTCGGCGATCGCTTCGTCCGGCATCGGCTCGACCAGCCGGTCGACCGCGAAACCGGCGTCCCGGACCGCGTCGAACGTCCAGCTCAGCGGCCGCCGGTAGAACCGGACCTGCTGACCCGCCGGGAACTCGTCCTCCAGCAGTTCGAGCTCGAAGTAGTTCCGCTTGCCGAACCAGCGCCAGTCCTCACCGGGATGGTGCACCGAGAACACCAGGAGCCCGCCCGGTTTGAGCACCCGCCGGAACTCGGCCAGCGCCGGCGCCCAGTCCTTCAGGTAATGCAGCACCAGCGACGCCGTGACGACGTCGATCGAGGCGTCCTCCAAAAAGGACATCGGCCGCGAAACGTCCGCCGTCTCGAATCGGGCGACGCCCCCGAACTTCTCCCTGGCGACGGTGACCATGCCCTCGCTGGCGTCGACACCGAGGACGTCCGCGCCCTTCGCCGCGAGCAGGGCGCTGAGGTGTCCGGCCGCGCTGCCGACGTCCAGCACCCGTTTGCCCGCCACGTCCCCGGCCAGCTCCACGATGGCGGGACGGTCGTAGTGGGCGTTGGTGCTGCTGGTTTCGGCGTGCGCCGCGTAGAGCCGCGCGAACCCGTCGTACTGGGCGGCGCGCGCCCGTTCGATGATCTCGTCGACCACTTCGGTCTTGGCGTCGGCGTACTGCTGGATGTACTTCCAGGTGCGCGACGCCAGCTCGCGTTTCCTGTCCTCGTAGAGCTTCCGCTCGTCCTCGTGCGCGATCAGGCGGTCACGGAAAAGCCGGTAGCGCTCGGTTTGGCCGTTGTCCGGCGAGTAGACGTGCAGATTGATGTTGGTGTCCGGGCCTTTGAAGCAGCGGTGCTTCTCCCAGTCCGGTTCGCGGATGACGAGCTTGTAGCCCTCGGCCTCCAGCTGCGGCACGTAAGCGTCCTCGTCGTCCGAATCGGCGACGATCAGCATGATGTCGACGATCGGTTTCGCGCAGAGACCCGGCACCGACGTGGACCCGACGTGCTCCAGGACCAGCGCGCGCTCCCCCAGGATCCCCCTGATGCGCTTCGCTTCGCGGTCGAACAGCTCGGGCCACTCCGGGTCGTATTCGGCCAGGGCGACGGTGGAATTCAGTACCGGCGGCTCATCGACCCACGAGTCGTTGATGTCTTCTTCGGTGTAGTCGTCTCGATCGGGTTTAGGCATCGACCCCTTGTTCCTCTCTCAAGGCAGTCGGCCAGATTATCGAACCCGGGCGAGCTTGTCAGCCGCTTTCACCGAAGACCGGTTCCGGACAGCCCGTGCGGGAACGCTCACCGGTCCGTGAAGGCCTCCTTGCCTACCCTGAGGGTAGTGAAGGAGGCCTTCACGGACCGGACAGCCGTGCGACCTGGGCCCCGTGGTCCGCTCAGCCGATCGGCAGGGAAAGGATCCCGCCGGTCGCCTCGCGCAGCGCGTCCCGCATCTCGGCCCGTGGCGCCGGCTGCCCGGTGAAGTACTCGGATTGTCCGAAAGCCTGATGCAGCAACATGTCCAGGCCGGTCGCGAGCCGCCCTCCCCGCTCGGCGACCGCTTCGGCGAGCGCGGTCGGCCAAGGATGGTAGATGACGTCGAGGACGCACCCGATCCGGGACAGCTCCGCCAGATGCGGCCGGACGGCGTCCGCCGGCACGGTGTTCACCAGCACCGCCGAATCGGCCGCGAGTTTCCGGAAGTCGGCGTCCGCCCAGCGAAGGACCTCGGCGTCGAGCCCGGCCCGCTGAGCCGCCTCGACCGTCTCCGTCGCCCGTGCGGGATCCCGCACGACGAGCCGCACCGTCCGCACGCCGAGCGACGCCAGCCCGACGACGGCGGCGGCCGCGGTCCCACCCGCGCCGAGAACGACGGCTGCGTCATCTGCACCGGGCGAGTACTCACCCGCGATCCGCAGCGCCTCGGTGACCCCGTCGACGTCGGTGCAGTCGGCGAGCCAGCCGGTTTCCCGGCGCACCAGCGTGTTCGCCGCGCCGACGGCCGACGCGCGCGGCGTGACCTCGTCGGCACGCTCCAGCGCCGCCCGTTTCCCGGGCATGGTCACCGAAAGGCCGGCCCACTCCGGACCGAGGCCGTCGACGAACGCGGGCAGCCCGGGACCGTCCATCTCGACCCGTTCGTAGGTCCAGCCGTCCAGCCCCAGCGCGCGGAAGGCGGCGCCGTGCAGGACGGGCGAGAGCGAGTGTTCGACCGGTTTCCCGAGGATCGCCGCCTTGCGGTCAGATGACACCTCGCCTCACCGCGTCGTCTCGGTTCTTCAGGTGGTCTCCGAAGGTCACCGCGAAGCAGGAAAGCCCGTTCTTCTCGCATTTGACGAAGAACAGCCAATCCCCCGCCGCCGGCTTCAACGCGGCCTGGATCGCCTCCGCGCTCACGACCGCGATCGGCGTCGGGGTCAGGCCGACCAGCTTGTAGGTGTTGTAGGCGCCCGCCTTTTCCCGTTCTTCGGGTTTGGTGAGCAGGGTCGGCCGGTCGAGGACGTAGTTGACCGTCGAGTCCATCTCGAGCCGCATCTTCTTGTCGAGCCGGTTGTAGATGACCCGCGAGATCTTCCCGAAGTCGGCCTTCACCGCCTCGCGTTCGATGATCGACGCGATGACGAGCGTCTCGTACGGTGTCTTGCCCTCCCCCTTCGACTGATCGCTCAGCCCGGCGTTCAGGATGCGCTCCGCCGAGGTCTTGACGACGAACGTCAGCAGTTCTTCGGCCGTCCAGCCGGGCTTGACGTTGTAGATGCCCGCCGCGATCAGCCCTTCGAGCCGCCGGTCCTTGTGCTCGGCGTTCGTGGCGGCCTCGACGGCCCACGACGGGACGCCCAGCTTCGCCAGATCCGCGGTCTCGATCGTCTTGCGGAGTTCCTCGACCGGGATGCAGGTGCTCGTGCCGTTCAGGTCGGCGCAGGAAGCCTTGGACAGCAACGAATACACCCCCGGCGTCACCTTGCCGTCCGGCTGGGTGATGTCGTGGAACTGGGTGTACGGCCGGATCTCGACCTGGCCGACCTTCGTCGCGGGCGCGAGCATCTTCTCGACCGCGCTGGCACCGGACATCTTCGTCTTCATGACGTAGTAGCCCTGCTGGAGCTTCGAGACGGCGGTGTTGTCCTCGCCCGCCTTCACGAACGCCTTGCCGCTGGCGACCACCCCGGCCGCCTGCAGCCGGTTACCGATCGCCGACGTCGAATCGCCCTTCTCCACCTGGACGAGGACATCGCTCTCGCCGGCGCCTTCGTAGTCGTCGTACCCGAAGATCTCGGTGAAGCCGTAGTAGGCGCCACCGGCGAGCAGGACGAGCACGGCCAGCGCGGCGACCCAGCCCAGCGCGCGCTTCTTCTTGCGCTTCTTGGGCGGCGGCCCTTGACGTTCCGGGCGCTCGTCCTCGATGCGTTCGGGCTCGGCCCGGTCTTCGTCCTCGAGGTCGTCGTAATCCTCGTAGTCGTCGTACTCGTCATAGTCGTCGTACGGGTCGTCGCCGAAGATCTCGTTGTATTCCTCTTCGCTGCCCTCGGGGGGCGAAGCGGGGTTCGCGCCGGGACGCCGGGCGATCGGCGCCTGCTGGATCGCGGGGAGGATGTCGGTCGGCCGCTCGTCCGGGAGTGGGCCGTCGTCTTCACGGCGCCTGCGACGGCCGGGGCGGGGTTCCTCGTCCTGGGCGTAGGCGGGCATGGCAAGACCCCGGTCACCCGGCTGGGCGGACCGCCGCTGCGGCGCGGGGGGCGGTGGCGGGACCGCGGGTTCCGGGGCCCGCCTCGGTGGAACCGGACGCGGCGGCTCGCCGGCGGCTCGCCGGGCACGCGGCGGCGGCTCTTCCGGCGACCGTCGGGCACGCGGCGGTTCTTCCGCCGGACGCCGGACGGGCGGCGCCTCGGGCGGTTCCTGCCGGATGTGCCGTCGTCCCGTCGGCTGGGGTTCGGGCCGTCGACGCGGCGGGGCCGGTGGCGGGCCGGCTTCCTCAGGCTCTCGCAACCGTCGTCTACCGCCCTGACGGCGCTCGGGCCGGCCGTGGGGCTCGGTCATGTATCGCCCTTCCGTGCGCGATGTGCCGCTACCGCGTCGATCCACGCCTGCAGGATCTCGACCGCGGCCGCCTGATCGACGACGGCACGTTGCTTACGTCCCTTCACCCCACGCTGCGACAGCATCCTGGATGCCGTCACCGTGGTCAACCGCTCGTCGGCCAGTCGCACCGGCACCGGCGCGATCCTGGCGGCGACCTTTTCGGCATAGTCCAGCGCCGCTTCGGCCGCCGGGCCATGACGGTCCTTGAGCGTCCTCGGCAAGCCGACGACGACCTCGACCACGTCGTGTTCCGTGACGAGTCCGACGAGCAGGTCGACGTCCTTGTCGCCCGCCGCGTCGCGAGTGAGGGTAACGAGAGGGCTCGCGAGGATGGGGTCGGGATCGCTCAACGCGACCCCGACCCGGACGGATCCGACATCCACGCCAAGCCGCCTGCCACGCCCCGGATCGGACTCTCCTGGTCGATCCGGGCGCCGCTGGGGGGCGTCGTCAGCCAACTTGGGCGACCGCCGCGCGCAGGGAGGCGATGGCCTGCTCGGCCCCGGCCGGGTTGGTGCCCCCGCCCTGTGCCATGTCCGGCTTGCCGCCGCCACGGCCACCGATCGCCTCGGCGAACGACGGGACGAGCTTGCCCGCCGCGATGCCCTTGGCCTGCGCCGCCTTGGTGGTGGCGACGACGAAGGCGACCTTCTCGCCCTGCGGGGCGAACAGCGCGACGATGCCCGGCCGGTCGCCGAGCCTGCCGCGGATGTCCGAAGCCAGCGCGCGCAGACCGTTCGAGTCGACGCCCTCGCCCAGCTTCTCCGCGACGACCGCGACGCCGCCGATGTCCTCGGCCTTGTCCGCGAGCGAACCCGCCGAGCCGAGCACCTGCTGGGTGCGCAGCTGCTCGATCTCCTTCTCGGCGTTCTTGAGCCGGGTGAGCACGTCTTCGATCCGCGACGGCAGCTGCTCCGAGGGCACCTTGAAGGTGTTCGCGAGCTGCGAGACGAGCAGCTGCTCCTTGCGGACGTACTTGAGCGCGTCCGTGCCGACCAGCGCCTCGACGCGGTGCACGCCGGAACCGATGGACGAGTCGCCCACCAGCTTCACCAGGCCGAGCTGGCCGATACGGTCGACGTGGGTGCCACCGCAGAGTTCGCGGGAGTACTCGCCCATGTCGACGACGCGGACGTCGTTGCCGTACTTCTCGCCGAAGAGCGCGACCGCGCCCAGTTCGAGGGCCTTGTCCTTGGTGGTGACGAAGGTGTTCACCTCGACGTTGGTCTGGAGGTAGTCGTTGACCTCCTCCTCGACCTCGGTCAGCACGTCGGCCGACACCCCGCCGGAGGTGGTGAAGTCGAAGCGCATCCGGCCCGGCGAGTTCAGCGAACCGGCCTGCGCCGCGCGCTTGCCGTACGCGCCGCGCACGGCGGCGTGCACCAGGTGCGTCGCGGAGTGCGACCGCTCGATCGACAGGCGGCGGTGCTGGTCGACCGAACCGGTCAGCGAGCTGCCGATGCCGACCTCGCCGTCGGTCACCTCGACGCGGTGCACGAACAGGCCCGGCACGATCTTCTGCACGTCGTGGACCTTGAGCTCGACGCCGTCGCCGAGCAGCACGCCGGTGTCGGCGACCTGGCCACCGCTCTCGGCGTAGAACGGCGTGCGGTCCAGGACCAGCTCCGCCTTCTTGCCCGCGCCGACGCTGGAGACCGGCACGCCGTCTTCGAGCAGCGCGACGACCTTGGCCTCGGCCTGCAGGTCGGTGTAGCCGAGGAACTCGGTCTCGCCGTTGCGCTCCAGCACCTTGCGGTACTCGGAAAGGTCGCCGTGGCCGGTCTTTCGCGACGCGGCGTCGGCCTTCGCGCGCTGCCGCTGCTCGTTCATGAGCGTGCGGAAGCCCTCTTCGTCGACGGACAGGCCCTGCTCGGACGCCATCTCCAGCGTCAGGTCGATCGGGAAGCCGTAGGTGTCGTGCAGCTGGAACGCCTTGTCCCCGGCCAGCAGCGAACCACCGGCACGCTTGGTCTCTTCGGCCGCCATGTCGAAGATGCGCGAGCCGCTGGTGAGCGTGGAGAGGAAGGCCTCCTCCTCGACGCGCACGACGTCCTCGATGCGGTCGAAACCGGAGACCAGCTCGGGGTACGTCGGGCCCATGGTGTCGCGGACGACCGCGGCGAAGGCGGGCAGTACCGGCTCGTGCACGCCGAGCAGGCGCGCGGAGCGGATGATGCGGCGAAGCAGGCGGCGCAGCACGTAGCCGCGGCCGTCGTTGCCCGGGGTGACGCCGTCACCGATGAGCAGGACGCCGGTGCGGGCGTGGTCGGCGATGACGCGGAAGCGGACGTCGTCCGTGTGGTCGGAGCCGTAGCGCCGGCCGGAGAACTCCTCGGCGCGGCCGATCACCGGGCGGACGAGGTCGGTCTCGTAGACGTTCTCGACGCCCTGGAGGATCGTCGCGACCCGCTCGACACCCATACCGGTGTCGATGTTCTTCTTCGGCAGCTCACCGATCGGCTTGTGGCCGTGCTTCGGGCTCTTGTCGCCCCGCACGTCCTGCATGAAGACGAGGTTCCAGATCTCGATGTAGCGGTCCTCGTCGGCGACCGGGCCGCCCTCGCGGCCGTAGTCCGGGCCGCGGTCGTAGTAGATCTCCGAGCACGGGCCACCGGGACCGGGTACGCCCATGTCCCAGTAGTTGTCTTTGCCGTCACGGGACTGGATGCGCTCGCCGGGCAGGCCGGTGAGCTTCTTCCACAGGCCCGCGGCCTCGGAGTCGTCCTCGTAGACGGTCGCCCAGATGCGGTTCGGGTCGAGGCCGTAGCCGCCTTCGCTCTGGGGCTTGGTGATCAGCTCCCAAGCCGCCTCGATGGCGCCTTCCTTGAAGTAGTCGCCGAAAGAGAAGTTCCCGGCCATCTGGAAGAACGTGTTGTGCCGCGTGGTCTTGCCGACCTCGTCGATGTCCGGCGTGCGGACGCATTTCTGGACGCTGGTCGCGCGCGGGTACGGCGGCGGGGCCTCGCCGAGGAAGTACGGCTTGAACTGGACCATGCCCGCGTTGACGAACAGCAGGTTCGGGTCGTCGAGGATCAGCGGCGCGCTGGGGACGCGCGTGTGTCCCTTGTTCTCGAAATGGCTCAGAAAACGCTGGGTGATTTCGTGTGTTTCCACGGGATCGTCCTTGTATACGGGCTCGCGCGAAGGCGCTGGGAATGCGGACAGGCGGGAACGGCGAAGGGCTGGGCTTCCGGACGCGGCCGGATCAGCCCTCCGCCCGGCGAGCTCGCCGGACCGGGCGCCGCGACGACGCCGCGTGCCTGCCCTCGGTCACGGGGGCCGTGCTCAAGCCGGTCCGTTCGGACACCATGTCGTGCAACTCCTGTTCCCGTTCGCTCATCCCGGCGCGGACCTCCGCGCCGAACGAACCGACGGCGCCCGCGAGTTCGCGCACGGCGTCGCCCAGGTTCGAGGCTAACCCCGCGGGAGTGGCCTGGCGAGCGGTTTCCGTCGCTTTGCGTGACAGGGCGACGCCGGCGACCACGCCGACGCCGAGCCAGAACAGGCGCTTCATTTGCGGCCCCGCTTCTTCGCCGGACGAGAGGCTTTCGCTTCCGCTTTCTTCCGGCGCGCCTTGATGGCCTTGCTCAGGCCGTAGGACAGCGCGGCCGTCTTCACCAGCGGCCCGCCGAGCGTCGCGGTGAACACCGACGACAGCGCGGACACGTTGCCGGACACGGCCTGCGCGTTGGCGGTGATGCCGTCGACCCGCTCCAGCTGCGTGTTGACGTGCGTGATCGTCTCGTTCGCGCCGATCAGCAGCGGGTCGGTGTTCTCGTGCGCCTTGCGGATGGCGATCGTGGCCTCGTCCAGGGTCCGGCCGAGCTTGAACAGCACGATCGCCAGCAGCACGACGAGTACGACGAATGCTCCTGCGGCGATCAGCGCGGCGATCTGCCCTGCCGACACGGGCCCTCCTCAAGGGTCTGCGGTCTTTGGTGCCCGTGAGGTTACCGCGCAGGCGCCCGTTCAGCGGTGTCACCCCGCCGAACGGTCACTCAGCGCAGTGACCTCACGACCGGCGGGCGGGAATCGGAGGTCAGCGCCCGCTCTTGGGCGGCGTGGTCTTCGCGTGCTTGGGCGGGTCTTCGGGCGCGCGGCTGTTGCGCCGGTCGTTGTCCGGCCGCGAGGAGGTGTCGGGTGCCCGCGTCTCAGGCGTCTCAGGCGTGGCGGGCGATGCCGTGGTCCCGGCCGGAGGCGGCCCGGCGCTCGTGCGGGGAGTCTCGTGAACCGGCTCGGGCGCTTCCTGCGATTCCGGCGGCGAAGCCGAACGAGATGGCCCGGCCGGCGTCGTGGTGGATGGCGTCGTCGTGGGCGGTGTCGCGGTGGGCGGCGCCGTCACGGGCGGCTGGGGCGTGGGGAACGGCCGGGGCTCCAGCGCGCTGGGCAGATCCGGCACGCCGGAGAACGCGACGAGGAGGAGAACCCCGTAAGAGGCGGCGGCGCCGGCGCTGATCGCGACCCGGCGGACGAAGACGCGACGACGGCCATTGGGGTCGGCGAACATCGGTCTCACGAGGCCTCCCCGCCGTCGTTTCGTCGTGCTGCCCGGGAACCACGGCCCTCGGGCTACGGACGCCGAGTCGACCTGTTCGGTTCTTGTGACGTTCATGTTACTGGGTCAAGGTTCCGGCATGCCTGAACTGTCACGCCGCATGTTGCTGGGCGCCACCGGCGCCGCGGCCGCCACCACTCTCCTCCCGCCCTCCGTGCACGCCGCCATGGCCGAACCCATGCGCCGGGGCGGACTCGACGCCATCGAGCACGTGATCGTGCTGATGCAGGAGAACCGGTCGTTCGATCACTACTACGGCAGCCTGCGCGGTGTCCGGGGCTTCTCCGACCCCCGTCCGCTCGAACTGCCGTCGGGGACGTCGGTGTTCGAGCAGCCGAATCCGGCCGGCGGCACGGTGCTGCCGTTCTCGGTGCGCAAGGCGGCCGAACTCGCCGGGCGGAAACCGGACGAGATCCAGTACCTCGGCGACCTCGACCACAGCTGGAACGGCAGCGGCAAGGCATGGGCGCGCGGCTGGAACAACGGCTGGATCGCGGCGAAGACGCCGGCCACCATGACCTACTACGAGCGCCGCGACATCGCGCTCCAGTACGAACTCGCGGACACGTTCACCATCTGTGACGCCTACCACTGCTCGATCTTCGGCTCCACCAACCCGAACCGGAACTTCCTGTGGACCGGGACCACCGGGTTCGAACCGGGCAGCACGACGAACCGCGCGGTCACGAACGCGGCGTACTCCTACGACCACAAGGGCTACGACTGGACGACGTACCCGGAGCGTCTCGAAGCCGCCGGGGTGCCGTGGCAGATCTACCAGGAGTGGGACAACTTCACCGACAACGCGGTCGAGTACTTCGTGCCGTTCAAGAAGGTCGGCACGAAGATCCTCGCTTCGGTCGAGGGAAGGTTCCGCACCACCGAAGAGTTCTACGACACCCTGCTCAAGAAGACCCCCGAAGAGCGCACCAAGCTGCTGGCGCAGTTCGACGCCGGGGTCGCGAAACTGACGCCCGCCGAGCGGAACCTGTTCAAGAAGGCCATGTACCGCAGCGAGCCCGAGACGCTGGTGACCCGGCTCAAGGCGGACATCCAGGCTCGGCGCCTGCCCGCGGTCAGCTGGCTGGTGCCGTCCGCGAAGGACTCCGAGCATCCCGGCGCGTCCACTCCGGTCGGCAGCGCGAACCTGATCTACCGCGTGCTCGACGCGCTGGCGTCCGACCGCGAGACGTGGTCGAAAACGGTGCTGCTGATCAATTTCGACGAGAACGACGGCTACTTCGACCACGTCCCGCCGCCGATGCCGCCCGGGAACGCGGCCAACGACGCGGACCACTTCAACGGCCAGCCGCTCGGCTTCGGGCCGCGCGTACCGATGACGATCGTCTCGCCGTGGTCGATCGGCGGCAACGTCGACTCCACCGTGTACGACCACACGTCGGTGCTGCGGTTCCTCGAACGCTGGACCGGGATCGCCGAGCCCAACATCAGCGAATGGCGGCGGACCGTCGCGGGCGACCTCACCGGCGCCTTCGACTTCTCGCGCGCCGGACGTCAGCCGCGTGTGACCCGGCCGGGCCCGGTGCCCGCGCCGATCAGCCGCTGGCGGCCGTCCGCGCCGGCGGAGCAGAGCCTGCCCGTGGCCGAACCCGGCAACCGGCCGTCCCGTCCGCTGCCGTATCAGGTGTCGGTGTCCGGCGCGGTGGACAAGGCGGGGAACCTGGCGCTTTCGCTGGCCAACAGCGGCTCGTCGTCCGCGCATTTCGCGCTGTACCCGTACAAGGGCGAATTCGCCGAGCCCGCGCATCGCGACGTCCGCGGCGAGGTGCCGGAACTCGTCCGGCCGGCCGGTGACGAATACCGCGTCGTCGTCCAGGGGCCGAACCGGTCGTGGTGGGAGTTTCGCGGAAACCGTCGCGGGGCCGCCGCGGGTGTCGATGTCCGGACGCGGTTCCTCACGTGGCGCTCGGGTGTCGAGTTCAAGCTGTCCAACTCGGGCACGTCGGCGCTGACGCTGCGGCTGTCGTCTTCGCGGTTCACGCGCGTGGTGCGGGTCGGGGCCGGGCGTTCGGTCACGGTGGACTGGCCGGTTTCGGGCGGCTGGTACGACGTGAAGGTCACCGCGGACGGGGATCCGTCGTTCCTGCGGACGCTGACCGCGCGGGTGGAGAACGGGCGGACTCGCTAAACCTCGTGAGTGGTAAGGACGGTTAGAACCGTCCTTACCACTCACGAGCTCTAATCGGGTTGCGTGCCGGTCGCCGCTGTTCTTAACGTCGCTTATGGCCGCCACCCTGCACGCGCTCCGCGTCGCCGCGCACGATCCGCACGCCCTCGAACGCTTCTGGTCCGGACTGCTCGGCCGGGAAATCGACGACACCGGTTTCCGGCTCGGTTTCGTGCCCTCCGAAGAGCCGAAGACCCGCCAGAACCAGATGCATTTCGACCTGACGAGCGAGTCTCTCGAAGACCAGCGGCGGACGGTCGCCAGGGCGCTCGAACTCGGCGGACGGCATATCGACGTCGGCCAGCGCCCCGAGGAGAAGCACGTGGTGCTCGCCGACCCCGAGGGCAACGAGTTCTGCGTCATCGGGCCGGGCAACGACTTCCTCGCCGACTGTGGTTTCGTCGGCGCCGTCGCGTGCGACGGTTCGCAAGAGGTCGGCCACTTCTGGAGCGAGGCGCTCGGCTGGCCGCTGGTGTGGGACCAGGACCAGGAGACGGCGATCCGCTCGCCGCACGGCGGCCCGAAGATCACCTGGGGCGGCCCGCCCTTCACCCCGAAAACCGGGCCCAACCGGTTGCGTTTCGTCCTGACCGGCCCGCTTTCCGAAATCGAGCGGCTGGTCGCGCTCGGCGCCACCCGGAAGGGGCCCGCGGAGATGGCGGATCCCGACGGGAACGAGTTTTCCTTCGTGGTACGGGCATAACACACACGGGATGTGGCCGGGAGTATGGCCACCGCCACCGAAGCCGGACCTGACGAACCACAGGTACGCTCCGCCGTACGGCACCGGATGGAAATTGGTCTACACCTATTGACGCGCGGCAGGTCAGCGGCTCAAGCTGCTGGGACCGAGGGCCATCTTCCAGTGTCGGAGGTTCGGCGTGCCAAGGAGAACCAGGAAACTACTCCCCCTGCTGGCGTCGCTCGTCACGCTGGCCGGACTCATGATCGTCGTCGTCACCCCGTCCCCGTCGAGCGCGGCGGGCCATGAGGACTGCCGTCCGGACGGGCTGTACCGGACACCCGGCGTCGACACCCCGTACTGCACCGTCTACGACACCGCGGGCCGCGAATCCCTGGGAGAAGGGCATTCCCGCCGCGTGATCGGCTACTTCACCAGCTGGCGCACCGGGAAGAACGGCGCACCGGCCTATCTGGTCAACAACATCCCGTGGTCGAAGGTCACCCACCTCAACTACGCGTTCGCGCATGTGGACGCGCAGAACAAGGTCTCGGTCGGCGCGCCGAGCGCGACCAACGAGTCCATCGGCATGGAATGGCCGGGCGTGCCCGGCGCCGAAATGGATCCGTCGTTGCCCTACAAGGGACATTTCAACCTGCTGACCAAGTACAAGAAGCAGCACCCGAACGTGAAGTCGCTGATCTCGATCGGCGGCTGGGCCGAGACCGGCGGCTTCCTGAACCCCGACGGCACCCGCAACGCCTCCGGCGGGTTCTACAAGATGACGCAGACCCAGGCGGGTATCGACGTCTTCGCGGATTCCGTCGTGGAATTCCTGCGCACCTACGGTTTCAACGGCGCGGACATCGACTACGAGTACGCGACCTCGGCGAACTACGCCGGAAACCCGGACGACTACTGGATCGCGCAGGCCAACCGGGGCACCCTCTGGGCGGGTTACGAGAACCTGATGCGCACGCTGCGCGAGAAGCTCGACCGGGCGGGTTCCGCCGACGGCAAGCACTACCTGCTGACCGCCGCCGTACCCGCGTCCGGCTGGTTGCTGCGCGGCCAGGAGGTCTACGGCGTCACGCGGTATCTCGACTACGCCAACATGATGAGCTACGACCTGCACGGCGCGTGGAACCAGTTCGTCGGGCCGAACGCCGCGCTCTACGACTCCGGCAACGACGCGGAACTCGCGCACTGGCAGGTGTACACGACACCGCAGTACGACGGGCAGGGCTATCTCAACACCGACTGGGCCTATCACTACTTCCGCGGCGCCATGCAGGCCGGCCGGATCAACGTCGGCGTCGGGTTCTACACCCGCGGCTGGCAAGGCGTGTCCGGCGGGACGAACGGGTTGTGGGGCAAGGCTCCGCTACCGGATCAGAAACAGTGTCCACCGGGCACCGGGTCACACGTCGGCTCGACGGTGCCGTGCGGCAACGGCGCGATCGGCATCGACAACCTCTGGCACGACCTCGGCCTGGCGGGCGGCGAGGTCCCCGCGGGCGCGAACCCGATGTGGCACGCGAAGAACCTCGAGAACGAGATCACCCCGGACTACCTGGAGGCGTACGGGCTGACCCCGAAGACCGACCCGTCGGACCGGATCTCCGGCTCCTACAACCGGTATTACGACAACACGATGGTGACGCCGTGGCTGTGGAACAACGACAAGAAGGTGTTCCTGTCCACTGAGGACGAAGCGTCGCTCGCCACGAAGGCCAAGTACGTGGCCGACAAGGGCATCGGCGGCATCATGATCTGGGAGCTGGCCGGCGACTACGCCTTCGACGAAGCCAAGGGCCAATACTTCATGGGCGACACGCTGATCACGAAGATCAACGACGGCCTGCGCGGAGCCGCCCCGTACGGCAACGCCAAGTCGCCGCGTCCCGCTCCGTCGTCGGTGCTGAACGCGAACGTCAACCTGACCGGTTTCGCGCTGGGCGACGCGAACTACCCGATCACCCCGCGGATGCGCATCACCAACAATTCGGCCACCACCATCCCGGGTGGGACGAAGATCGAGTTCGACTACGGCACGAGCGCGCCCGGCAGCATGTCCGACCAGTCCGGCTTCGGCCTGACGGTCACGAGCAAGGGCCACAGCGGGCCCAACGTCGGCGGGATGAAGGGAGACTTCCAGCATGTCGCGGTGACCGTGCCGACCTGGCAGAACATCGCCCCGGGCGCCACCGTCGAGATCCGGCTGAACTACTACATGCCGATCGCGTCGCCGTCGAACTTCACGTTCACCTTCGGCGGGACGACGTACGCGATCGCGTCGGATCACCCGCGTGGCGGCGGTGCCCCGCCGACGACGACCACGCCCACCACGACCACCGGGACGTCGACCACCACCACGACCAGTCCGACGACCACCACCAGTCCGACGACGACCACGTCGGTGCCGTCCGATGCCTGGAAGCCGAACGTCGACTACGCCACCGGTACTCGCGTGACCCACAACGGCGCGGCCTACGTGTGCCGTCAGGGCCACCGGTCGCTGCCCGGCTGGGAGCCGCCGAACGTGCCTGCCCTCTGGTCCCCCGCCTGACCGAGCCCGGCAGCGCGCTGAAGGGCCTCGTGAGTGGTAAGGACGGTTCTAACCGTCCTTACCACTCACGAGGCCCAAAGCCTTCAGTACCGCCCGGCCGTCAACTCGTCGTACCCCGGGAAGTCCCCCGCCAGGGTCGCGCCGGTGAAGTTGCCGACCCACCCGCCGTCGTCGTGGAAGAACCGGATGGACACATAGTCGGGCCGCGTCCCCATGTCGAACCAGTGCGTGGTGTTCGCGGGCACGCTCAGCAGGTCCCCCGCCTCGCACAGCACCGCGTACACCTTCCCCCCGACGTGCAGGTAGAACACGCCGGACCCGCGCGCGAAGAAGCGGTCTTCGTCATCGTCGTGGGTGTGCTCGGCGAGGAACTTCTGCCGCGCTTCGGCGGCCTCGGCCGCCCAGCCGGGCTCGTCCGACGGGGTCATGCGGACGGCGTCCACGAACGTGTAGCCCTCGGCCGCCGAGACCTTGCCGATCGGCTCCTCGTAGGCGGCCAGCACCTGCTCGGGCGTCACTTCGCGCGGCAGATCCGGGACGAGGTCCCACCGCTCGAACCGGACGCCGAGCCGCCCCAGTTCCCCGGTGATCACGGCCGGGTCCTCGGTCCTGAGCGCGATCTCGCCGGGCCGGTCGTCCGGCCACACGGTCAGCAGGGTCATCGCACTCCCCTTTCTCCACCGACAAGTCTTGTCTCTACCCGGAACCGGAGCAACCACTCCAAACATTCCAGGCGATGGCGCGCGTGGCGCAGGTCATCACCCCAGACGTAGATCCCGTGCCGCGCGACGATCACCGCCGGCGTGTCGGCCCGGAACCCCGCCTCGAAGGCGTCGCCGAGGACGCGCATGTCCTGGCCGTTGGCGATCACCGGGATGGTCACCAGGTCGTCGTGCGCGGCGCGGCCGAAGCCCTTGAGCATCTCCAGGTCCCGCAGTTCGACGCCGTCCGGCCAGTGCTCGGCGGCCACCACCGGCGCGAGGGCGTGCACGTGGATCACCGCGCCCGCGCCCGACACCGCCGCGATCCGGGCGTGCAGTCCGGACTCGGCCGACGGCACCTTGTCGGGATGCGGCTGGTCGGCGACGGCCAGCCCGTCCTCCCCGACCACCACGACGTCGTCGCTGGTCAGCTCGCCTTTGTCCCGGCCGCTGACGGTGACCGCGACCCGCAGCGGATCACGCCCGAGCACCACCGAGAGGTTGCCGGACGTGCCCCGCATCCAGCCCAGCCCGGCGAACCGGGCGGACTCCTCGGCCAGCGCGCTTCCGGCCAGTTCCAGCACGCTCGGCGTCGTCACTGAGGAACGACCTTGACCTCGTCGAACGTCCGGATGGTCCGGTGCGCCCCGAAATCGGCGTCGCCGAAAGGTTCACCCTCCCGGGCGAGGCCGACGGTCTGCCAGCCGTCGGCGGCGGCCCCGTCGAGTTCGGCCGGGACGTCGGAGAAGAACACGATGTCACCCGGCTCGGCGTCCAGGGCGGTGGCGATCGCGCGGTAGGACGGCGCCTCACGTTTCGGCCCGGCGTTGACGGTGTCGAAATGCTTCTCGAACAGGCCGGTGACGTCGCCGTCGGTGGTCCGCGAGAACGACGCGATCTGCCCGGCGGCCGAACCGGAGGAGAACACCGCGAGCCGCAGCCCGGACTCGTGCCACGACCGCAGCGCCGGAGCGACGTCGCCGAAGAACTCCGTCGTGAGGTCACCCTCGGCGTACCCGCGCTGCCAGATGAGCCCCTGCAACGTCTTCAGCGGCGCGATCTTCTGATCCGCGTCCATCCAGCCGTGCAGCACCCGCACGACGTCCACTGTGGACGCGTCCGCCGCGAGCCCGCCGAGTTCCTTGATCTCGGCGACGGCGCGGGCGACTTCGGGGTCTTCCGCGTGCTCGTCGATCCACGGGCCCAGCCGCGGGCGCGCGTAGTCGTAGAGGGTCACGTGCACGTAGCTGGTGGCGGTCAGCGTGCCCTCGATGTCGAGGACCACCCATCGGGCGTTCAGCGTTGCGGTCACTGGTTCGCTTCCCCTTCTGCGTAGTACTCGCGGAGCCGTCCGGGCCCGAAGGCCCCGCGGTCGGTCACCACCGCGGTCACGAACCGCGGTGGCGTCACGTCGAAGGCCGGATAGTGCCCACGGACGCGTTCGCTCGCGACGCGGTGGCCGAGCGCGCTCAGCACCTCGTCGCCGTCGCGGTATTCGATCGGCACGTCGGCGCCGGTCGGCGTGGCCTGGTCGGGCGCCTGGACCATCGCGAGGAACGGCACGCCGAACGCCTCCGCCGCCACCGCGAGCCCCAGGGTGCCGATCTTGTTGACGACGTGGCCGTCCATGGTGACCCGGTCGGCCGCCGTCACCAGCGCGCCGACCTCGCCGGAGGACAGCACCGCGGCGCCCATCCCGTCGGTGATCAGCCGGGTGTCGGCGCCCATCTCGGCGAGGGTCTCGGCGGTCAGCCGCGCACCCTGCAGATACGGCCGGGTTTCCGTGCACAGGAAGGAGAACTCCTTGCCCTGCCGCCGCGCGGCGAGCACGAATTCGACCAGGTACAGGTCGGCCCAGCAATGCGTCAGCACGGTCGCCCCGCCCGGCACCAGCGCGGCCGCGTGCTCACCGAGCGCACGGCTGCGCGACCGATACAACTCGTCACCCACCCGTGCCCCGGCCGTCGCGGCCTCGACGAGATCGTCCGCCGACTTGTCCACTTCGGACAGTACGACGGCGACGGCCTTGCGCAGGTGGTTGTTGGTCTCGCGGGTCGCGACGATCCGCTCCCCCGCCCGCTCCAGATACGCCCGCGGGTCCGCGAGGCCGGACGCCTCGCGCGCGGCGAGCACCATTGCGCCCAACGCGGCGAAATACGGCCCGGAAGACTGCGTGACCATCTCTTCGATGGCCACCGCGACCTCTTCCGAAGTCCGGCAGAGCACCCACTCGCGCTTGAACGGGAAGACCCGGCGGTCGAGGATGTGCACGCCTTCGTCGTCGAGGTGGACGCTTTCGGCGAGGATCGGCGGCGTCATCAGCTGTACCCCGAAAGGCACGGCGGGATCCCGTTGAGGAAGTGGTCGCCGACCTCGCGCGCCTTGTACGTCACGGGGTCGTGCAAGGTCAGCGTGCGGGCGTTGCGCCAGAAGCGGTCGAAGCCGTACTTCGTCGCGGTGGCCCGCGCGCCGGTGAACTCGAAGACCTTGCTCGTGGTCTCGACCGCGGCCCGGCTCGCCACGATCTTCGCCGACGAGATGGCGATCGCCGCTTCGGCACGCTCGGCCGGGGTCAGGTCGAAGCCGCGTTCGTCCGCCTCGCCGAGCGCGGAAACCGCCGCGTCCACGGCGAAACCGGCCGCCCGTGCCGTCGCGACCAGCTCGCCGTATCCGGCGAGGATGTAGGGGTCCTGGGCCGCTTTGTCCACATCGGACAGTGTCCAGGGCCGCGCGGACTCCCGCGTGTAGACGGCCGCGGCGTCGAGCGCGCCGAACGCGAGGCCGACGTAGACCTGCGCGAGCATGAGCTGGAAGCCGATCGCCGCCAGGGAGATGCGGGGCACCTTCGAATCGGACTGGTCCTCCGGCTGGGCGCCGAGCACGTCGTCCTTGGCGACGCGGACGTCCTCGAACCGCACCGCACCGCTCGCGGTGAGCCGCTGGCCGATGTTGTCCCACTCACCGGGGAAGGTGATCCCGTCGGCCCGCGCGTCGACGACGAAGGTCAGCTTCTCGCCGTTGTCGGTTCTCGTCGCGCTGACGACCAAGCGGTCGGCGACGGCCGCGCCGGTGGCGAAGGTCTTGGTGCCCTCGACGGTGAACCCGCCGTCGGCCGGGGTCAGGAGCAGGGCGGCGTCGAGCGGATTGCTCACGCCGGCCCAGAACCAGCCCGCTTCGCTCGCCGCGCGCGGCCCGAACAGGCCGGTGCGCCACAGCTGCAGGTAGTGGTAACCGAGCAGATGGCCGACCGACGCGTCCGCGGCGGAGACGATCCGGGTGGCCTCGTTCGCGGCCGCCCAGCCCGAGGTGTCGAGCAACGGCAGCAGCCCGGACTCGCGCAGCAGGCCGACCTCACGGACCGGGAGATCTCCGGTGAGGTCCCGCTCGGCCGCGTCCGCCGCCAGGGTGCTCGCCAGTTCGAGCGCCGCTTTTCGCCACACTTCGGTCATTCCGCCCCTTCCACGTCGATGAGCGCGTCCAGCGCCACGCGGGTCGCCCTCGCCACCCCTTCGGCCACGACGTCGCGATGCGGGTCGTAGGCCGACGGGTCGGGGTGCTCGGGCCGCGCGTCGCCGTCGATCACGAGCACACCACCGGCCCGAAGGCCACGCAATGCCGCGAACACCAGCAACGTGGAGAGTTCCATCTCAATGGCGATCACCCGCGCGGCGAGGTACTCGGTCATCGGGAGGGTGAGCACCAGCGGGCTGAACGCGGCCCGCGTCCACACCACGCCCCGGTGCGCTTCCGGTGCCTGGCGGCTCAACGCCACGACGAGCTCCGGAGTGGCGAACGCCGGGTACTCCGGATGGATGAGCTGCTGGGTGACGCCGTCGTCGCGGACCGCCGCCTCGGCGATGACGAGGTCGCCGTCGGTGATGCCGTCGGCCAGCGAACCGGCGGTGCCGAGCCGGAGGAACGTGCCGACGCCCGCCTCGGCCAGCTCGCCGAACTGGCACAGCGCGCCGGGCCCGCCGACACCGTGCGACGACACGACGACCGGGATGCCCTTCCAGGTGCCGGTGTAACTGCGGTACTCGCGGTTCTGCCCGACGAGGACGGCGTCGGTCAGCGATCCGGCCACCGCGGTGGCGCGGTCCGGGTCGCCGACGACGAGGGCGCGCGGTGGCAGCCCGTGCCGGGGGATCTTGGTGATGGGCAGGACGTCGCTCACGCGGGCTGTCCCTTCTTGCGCTTGAGATTGGACAGGAACAGCGCCACGAGCGTGACGACATAGGGAGCGGCGTCGGTGGCCTGCTGCGGCAACCCGATGCCCTGGAGCCGGAAACCGAACGCCTCGGCGAGGCCGAACAGCAGCGCCGCGAGCAGCACCCCGAGCGGATGCGCGCGGCCCAGCATGACCGCGACGACGGCGATCCAGCCGCGGCCCGCGGTCATGTTCTCGGCGAAGAGCGTCACCGAGCCCAGTGCCAGCTGCGCGCCGCCGAGACCGCACAGCGCTCCCCCGGCCAGGATCACCCCGTAGCGGTACTTGGTCACGTTGACGCCGAGGCTGGACGCGGCTTCCGGACGCTCTCCGACGCCGCGCAGCCGCAGCCCCCACGGATGCCGGTACAGCAGCACCGCGAGCGCGGGCACGGCCAGCCACGACAGGTAGACCAGCAACGATTGCCCCGGGATCGGGCCGAACTGGCCCAGCCCTTGCAGCGACGGGTCGCTGAAGGAGCCTTCGGTGCCGAAGACGGTGCGGATGAGGAAGCTCGTCAGGCCGACCGCGAGCAGGTTGCTCGCGACGCCCAGGACGATCGGGTCGCCGTCGAAGGTGATCGAGCCGATCGCGAGGATCAGCGAGTACGCCGTCGCCGCGAACACCGCCACGACGACGCCGATCCAGGCGCTGCCGGTGTACCAACTGCCCGCGACCGCGCCGAAGCAGCCGACCAAAAGCGAACCTTCGAGCGAGATGTTGAAGACCCCGGCCCGCTGACACAGCGCGCCCGCGAGCGCGGCGAACAGGATCGGCGTCAACGCGGTGAGCGCCGAGGAGAACAGGCTCGCGTCGATCATGCCCGCCTCGCCTTCCGCTTGAAGACGCCCGAAGCCGCCGCCAGGAAGATGATGAGCACAGCTTGCAGGACGGCGGTCAGTTCTCGCGGCACCTGGGTGGCGCGTTCCATCGCGAATCCGCCGCTGGTCAGCGCCGCGAAGAAGACCGCCGCGAGCAGCGTCCCGAGCGGGCTGGCCCCGGCGAGCAGCGCCGCGAGCAGGCCGATCCAGGTGTACTGCGGCGTGATCAGCGCGCCGTCGATGAACCGGTACGGGAAGCCGAGGACGGCGATCGCGCCGACCAGCCCGGCCGTCCCGCCCGAGGCGGCCAGGAGCCGGAGGGTGAGTTTCGGCCGGTCGATGCCGGCGTAGGCGGCGAACCGCGGGGCCCAGCCGGTCACCTTGGTCTCGAAACCGGCGGGAGTGCGGGCGTCGATGACCGTGTAGACCGCGATCACCGCCACCACCAGGAAGATCCCGGTCGTCACGCCGTCGATTTCGGGCAGCCTCGCGCCTTCGGCCAATTGCGGGCTCTGCGGGAGGCTGGAGCCGGCGTCCTTCATCGGGAAACGCACCAGATACCCGGCGAGCGACATCGCCGGATAGCTCAACAGCAGCGTGCTGATCAGCAACGGGACACCGAGGCGGTTCTCGCAGACCGCGGCCAGCGCGGCGTACGCGGCTCCGGCGACGATGCCGGCGAGCAGCGCGAGGATCACCTTGACCGGCCCGGGACCGGGCACGTACAGGCCGACGGCGAGCGCGCTGACCGCGCCGAGCACCAGCTGCCCCTCACCGCCGAGGTTCACCATGCCCGCGCGCAGCGGGATCGCCAGCGCGGTCGCCATCCCCGCGACGGGGACGGCGTAGGCGAGGGTGTCGCCGATGCCGTCGGGGCCGAACGCGCCGGAGACGATCGCGCCGTACGCGGCCAGCGGATCGGTTCCGGTGGCCAGCAACAGGATCGCGCCGAGCACGAGCGCGGCGGCGACCGGGACGGCGACAAGGCGGACGCGGGTCATCCGGCACCACCGGCCATCGCGAGGCCGATCGTGTGCTGATCGGCCTCGTCCTTGATGAACTCCGCGACGATCCGGCCCTCGAACAGCACCAGCACCCGGTCGGACAACGCGAGGATCTCGCTGAGCTCGGCGGAGATCAGCAGGACGGCGTGCCCGGCGTCGCGATGGGCGACGAGCCTCGCGTGGATGTTCTCGATCGCGCCGACGTCGACCCCACGCGTGGGCTGTTCGACCAGCAGGAAGGGTGCGTCGTGGGTGAGTTCCCGGCCGAAGATCGCCTTCTGCTGGTTGCCGCCGGACAACGTGCCCATCGCGGCGGCGGGGCCGGACGCGCGGACGTCGTAGTCCTCGATGATCGCCGATGCGTGGTCGTCGATCGCCTTGCGGCGCAGGAATCCCTTGCGCGCCAACGGTCGCTTGCGGTGGAAGCCGACGGCCAGATTCTCCCGGAGGCTCGCCGTGGGCGCGGAGCCGACCTCGGCGCGGTCTTCCGGGACATGGGCGAGCCCGGCGTCCCTGCGTGCGCGGACCGACAGACCGTCGAGCCTCTGTCCTTTGAGGACGATGCTGCCGCTGGTCTTCAACAGTCCGGTGATGGCGGCGCAAAGCTCCGCCTGTCCGTTGCCCGCCACACCGGCGACGCCGACGATCTCCCCGGCGCGAACGGTCAAGGACACGTTGTCCAGCAACGGTTTTCCTTCCATACCGGGAACTGTCAGGGAACGGGCTTCGAGGACGCCGTCACCGGGCCTCCCGGCCGGGTGGACCCGGCCGAGGTCGACCTCGCGTCCGGTCATCGCCGCGGCGAGCCCGGCGGCCGTCTGCTCCGCGGTGCGCCCGCGCGCGCTGACCCGGCCGTCCCGCAGCACCGTGACGTGGTCGCTGACGGCGAGGACCTCCTGCAGTTTGTGCGACACCAGCAGAATCGTGCGATTCTCGGCCGCGAGGGCGCGCAGTACGCCGAACAACCGCTCGGTCTCGGACGGGGTCAGCACGGCGGTGGGTTCGTCGAGGATCAGCACGCCGGCCTCGCGGTACAGCAGTTTGAGGATCTCGACGCGCTGCCGGAGCCCGACCGGCAGGTCACGGACGCGGTCGCCGGGCCGCAGCCGCAGTTCGTGCCGTTCGATCAGTTCGGTGACGCGGGCCGTCGCCGCCTTGCGGTCCAGCAGGCCGCGGCGGGTCGGTTCGCTGCCGAACACGACGTTCTCGGTGACGGTGAGCTCGCCGAACAGCGCGAAACCCTGCTGCACCATGCCGACACCGGCATCGATCGCCTGCGCGGGCGAGCCGAAGGAGACTTCCTTGCCGTGCAACGAGATCGTGCCCTCGTCGGGCCGGTGCAGACCGTAGAGCACGGACATGAGCGTCGATTTGCCCGCGCCGTTCTCACCCATCAGGGCGTGGATCTCACCTCGGCCGACGTCGAGATCCACGTGGTCGTTCGCGAGTACTCCGGGGAACCGCTTGACGATCCCCCGGAGCGAGACGGCGTCAGGATTTGGCGGGGTCATCGACGACGATCGCGCCCGAGATGATCTGGTCCCGCAGTTCGCCGACCTTGGCCAGCACGTCGGGGTGGCCCGAGACGACGCACTGCGAAGTCGCGGCGTCCGGCTCCAGCCCGGTCAGGGAAATACCCTTCTCCTTGAGGCCGTAGGACTTCGTCTCGCCGGCCTTGCCAGCGAGGATCGCGTCGACCCCGTCGCCGACGACGACGTTGGTGCGCTTGATGACGTTGTCCACGACCTGTCCGGGACTGGCCGGGCACTGATTGGCGTCGACCCCGAACGCGAAGAACCCGCCCTGTTTCGCCGCCTCGAACACGCCGAGGTTGCCCGCCGCGGAGGCCGCGCCCATGACGTGGTCGACGCCCTGACCGGCGAGCGTGCCGGCCAGCGCCTTCGCGCGGGCCGGATCGTTGAACGGGTTCGCTCCGCCGATGAACAGCGGGGCGAGCGTGGTGCCCGGCTTGGCCTTCTCGGCGCCCTGCCCGAACGGGATCGAGTACCGGCGGAACTGGGGCGCGTCGAGCACGACGACCGCGCCGACCTTGCCGCTCTTGCTCAGCAGCCCGGCTTCGGCGCCCGCGAGGTAGCTGCCCTCGTGCTCACGGAACGTCGCGCAGGTGACGTTCGGGAACGGTTTGGTGGTGCAGGAGTCCACGAACAGGAACTTCTGCTCGGGGTTGCGCTCGGCCTCGGCCGCGATCGCGTCGGCGAAGTTGAAGCCGACGGCGACGATCACGGCGGGCTTCTCGCGCACCGCGGCCGCGAGGTTCTGCTGGATCGACGCCGGATCGGTGCTCTGGTACACCTTCTGCGTCCCGTTGTGCTTCTTGGCCGAATCCTCGATGCCCTCGACGGCGAGTTTGAGGAAGTCGTTGACCCCGACCGGGCTCGGCGTGATCAGGACCAGCGCCGGCCCCGCGGCGTTCCGGGCGGCCGGATCCTTGGCCGAGGCGTTGCACGCGGCGAGGAGCGTGACGGCGGAAACGGCCATGACGGCCCGCAGGAGGGTTCTCGGCGACATGTCCCGGACTGTATGTCGCCGGTCCACGATATGACACCGATTCCCACCATGCGGAACCGTGTAGGTCGTTATACGTCGCCCGGGTCGGCGCCGAGGACAGCGTGTCGCGACCGAGGGAGCCCGGCGGTGCGGCGCAGGGTGAAGCGGTCGATCTCGGCACCATCGTTGCGCAGGGTCCGCACGGTCAGCGTCGTCCGGCGGCCGGGCCAGGCGGGCTCGACGTCGATCGCGAGGAACGAGTAGCCGGTGTAGCGCACCCGTGACCAGGACACGGTCTCCGTCACCTTCTCACCACCCTTGACCCAGTGGTACGACTGGAACTCCCCCGCGAACGTGTCGGGCACCGGGAAGCTGTAGAGACTCTTCCCGCCGCCACCACAGGTCGCGTACACGGTGCCGTCTTGTTCCGGCTCGACGGTGTCGCCGATCTTCACCTCACGGGTCACCTCACCGCCGCGCAGGGCGTCGGTGCGCTCGTAGATGTGGTTGTGCCCGTTGATCACGAGGTCAACGCGGTACTCGTCGAACAGCGGCACCCACTGCTCGCGGACGCCACCCTCGGAGGCGTGCTGATCGGTCGTCGAGTAGGCGCAGTGGTGGAAGAACACCACGATGAAATCGACGTCCGGCTGCGAGCGCAGATACCGCAGGCGGCGCTTGAGCCACGCGGTCTGGGAGCCGTGCGAGTAGCCGAGGTTGGCGGGGATCTCGTAGGAGACGTCGTTGGCGTCGAGCGAGATCACCCCGACGTTGCCGTAGATGAAGGAGTAGACGCTGGGGCAGTCGTGCGGGCCGCCGCCGGGGAAGTCCCAACGCTTGACCTGGCCGCCGTAGCCGTCGGGCGAATAGAGGGCCTCCATGTCGTGGTTGCCGGTGGTGACCATCCACGGCACCGACGCCGCGACGCCCTCGATCTGCCGGTAGTAGGCGTCCCAGACCTTGGGGTCGAAGAGATCATGGCCGGCGTCGGGCTTGGACCCGGGCGGCTTGCCCGCGCCGCTCGGGTCGGCGTAGGCGATGTCGCCCGCCAGTAGATGGAAGCGCGGGTTCTGCCGCGCGACGGCACCGTCCTGCGCGAGCGCCGTCGTCGAGACACCCTGGTCGCCGAACGCGGTGAAAGTGAACTTGCCCGCCGGGATCCCCCGCGCGGGCGCGGTGGTGAAGGTCGAGATCGCGGCGGGCCCGCCATCCCCCGAAGCCGGGTCGAAACCCTCGTGCCCGACGGCGTAACGGTAGGTGTGGCCGGGCCAGAGGCGGTCGGCCTCGGCGTGCAGGTAGTACTGGTCGTACGGCGCGATGACCCCGGCGACCTCGGAGTGCAGCGCGCGGACCTCGGCCGGGATGCGGTGACTCCAGCCGCCGTGGCCGTCGGCGATCCGCAGGAACGGCTTCCGCACCGGTGCCGGCACCTGCCAAGCGACCCGCATCGACGTCCGCGGATTCCGGCCGAACGCGAGATGGCGCCCGGCCGGGACGACCTTGTCGCCGTCGGCGTACGCGGTGCCCTGCAAGAGAAGCGGCCCGGCCGCGAGGGTCCCCTTGAGCACCGTGCGGCGGCTCAGGTACTCGTGTTGTTCGGCCATCGACAGGTGCGAAGCCAGCGCGTCGGGAACACCGACCCTCGGGATTTCCATACGCGGGATGTTCGCCGACGAATGTGTTCGGCTCGCGACGGTGAGACGAACGGGAGTGGTCGAACCGTCCAGGATGGACTCAAGGAATTCCCAACCTTCCTTTACCTTTTCGTCGCTCGACCGCGCCGCATTTAGCCGACTGATTGCGGCACGCTTTCTTTGCGCGGCCTTGACGAGAGTCGGCGCCATGGTCGCAGCGGCTTCACAGGCAGCGACAACAGCCGGGTCCGACCGGCCCGTCGATCACCTGACGAGACTTCGGCCCGAGACCGAGCGCATTTAGCCGACTAATTGCGGCACGCCTTCATTGCGTGATCTCCAAACGAGGCTTAGTCACCCTTCAGTGTTGTCGGCGCGTTTCACTGGTTGCTTAAAATTACGAACACTTGTTCGACGAATCCTGGTATTCTGGAGACGTGTCCGAGACCTTTCTCCCCGAGTTGCCGCAAGAACTGTGGCGTGCTGGCAAGCTGGAGCTTGCGCATGGTGTGCAGCAGTCCTTGCGGGTGATTCGGATAGCGACTGCCGGGTTGGGGCAGTTTTTGGCGGAGATCGAGAATCGGGGCCCCAAAGACTTGTACGGGTATGGCCGTACGGATAAGTGGTTCGCCGATATGGCGGGGCTATCGGTGGGTGAGGCGCGTGCGGTGGTGAACCGTGCCCTCGCCTTGAACCCCACCCGCGCCCTGGACGGTACCGAGGTTCCACCGGTCGCTCCCGCCACCGCCGCTGTCGCCGCTCAGGGACTGGTGGGGGACGAGCGGATCGATCAGATCCTGGAGATCTTGAAGAACCTTCCCGCCGACACCTCCACCGAAGACCGCGCCACCGCGGAGAAGATCCTCGCCGATCTCGCCCCTAACGCCGGTCCTCACCAACTCGTCGAGGCCGAGGCGAACCTCCTGGGCTGGCTCGACCCCGACGGCAACGAACCCAAGGAACCCGAACCCAAGGAACCACGCCGGGAAATCACGTTGGAGCGCCGCAAGGACGGCTTCTGGAAGCTGACCGGCCTTTTGGACGATGAGACCGGGGCTCGCACGGCGGCGGCGTTGGAGGCTCATGCGCAGCCGCGGCCGGTGGACGAGTTCGGGCAAGCGGATCTGCGGATGAAGTGCGAACGCATGGGCGACGCCTGGGTCGATCTGCTCGATCTGGCGATCGCCTGCCCGGATCAACCGGGCACGAGCGGCTACCGCACGCTTGTTCATGTCACCATCGGCCTTGAGGAACTCAAATCCGGTCTCGGGACCGCGTGCCTGGATTTCGTCGGGACGATGACCGCCCGCGAAGCTCGGCTAGCGGCCTGCGACTGCCTGATGCTCCCGATCGTGATGAGCGCCTCGGGTGAACCGCTGGATATGGGACGGCTGAGACGGTTCGTCACCCCAGGGCAACGCCGGGCGTTGAACATCCGCGACGGTGGCTGCGCGTTCCCTGGATGTGATCGGAAGCCGAAGAATTGTCACGCCCACCATATCGAGCACTGGGTGGACGGCGGACCGACGGATCTTCGGAATCTGGTGCTGCTGTGCGGTTTTCATCACCGGTTGATCCATCACGGTGATTGGGCAGTACGGATGGCCGCCGACGGGTTACCGGAGTTCATCCCACCCCAGTACCGAGATCCGCTCCGACAACCCCGCCGCAACACCCTGCACCACCGCTGAACCCCCGAGGAGCCCGCCAGCCACACCGGCGACGGGCCCCTCGCCATGCCCGCAGTCGGTGACCATGTGGATTCCGGGACATCTGACCTCCCAAAATCCACACCCCAATACCGAGACCCCGGACCAGCGAGGATCCTCAGGGCCGGTCCGCCGCCTCGGCGACGAAGATCTCCGTTTCCAGGAAGACGCGCCACTGGGCGGCAGATTCGCTTTGCAGGGCCCGATAGGCGGCCGCCTGGACCTGGCTGCCGGACCGCGCCCGGGTCCAGATTTCGCGAACCAACGGACCTTCCTGAAGGTACCTGGCGTATCGGGCCTCGATACCGACGACGGCGGCGGCGCGGACCTTGATGGCGTCCACCTTGTCCTTGGCCGCGGCCTCGAAGATGCCGGTGTCGATGAAGGCTCGCCACTGCTCCGGCGTCCGGCTGTGGAACGCCTGGTACCAGACCTCGGAATCCTCAGGCGCCAGGTCGCGGGTCCAGATGTGCTGGACGAAGTACTCGTCCGTCAGCTGCGCGGCCAGCGCCGGATCCATGCCGACGACGGCGGCTGCTTTCACCCGTGCGTCGCGGAGCTTCTTTTCCGCGGCTTCCTTCTCCGCCGCTTCCTTCGCCGCGTCCACGTCACGCTGGTGCTCGACGAAGATGCCGCGGACGATGAAGTCCTTCTGCTCCGCCGGCGTTGCGCTGAAAGCGGCAGCCGCGCCCGCCTTCACGAACGAACCCTTGGCGGCCCGCTCCCACAACGCGAAGACGAAGTTCCCGTCGTCCTTGGCCAGCAGGATCGAGGTCAGCTCGAACCCGAGCAGCGCGGCGGCGGGCTGCCGCTCCGCACGCCGGACCTGGTAGACCGCTTCCCGGTCCAGGTCCCGCTGATGCGCCTCGTAGATCCCGGTCTTGAGGAACAACGAGGTCCATCCGCCGTTGTAGGCGTCGAGCGCGGCGAACTGGACCTCCTGAGCGATCTCGCCACGCTGCTTCGCGGTCCGGTAGAGCTCGTAGACGAAGTCACGTTCGTTGATCCGCAACAGTTCCGGGGTGACCGTGAGCCCGACGACGGCGGCGGCGTTGGTACGCACCTCGTCCGGCGTCTGTGTCACGATCGAAGGCCCGGCCGGAGCTGCGGTCGCCACAGCGGGGGCCGCGGTCGCCACGGCGAAAGCCGCGACGGAAGCAGCGACGAGAACGCGAAATCCGGAACAAGTCATAGGTTGAGGTTGTCGGTTCAGTTCTGCTCGCCGTCGTGGTCGAGCACGGGGGACCCCACCCAGCGTGACAACCCGGCATCCCCCAGCCACCAGGGATATAGCCTCATGATCGTCGAACGTTACCGATCATCCCGACATTGCTCCGAATGCGAAATCATCGCTCACCCCGGACCGTACGCCGCAGCTTCGGTACTCGCTCGTACAACGTCCGCTCCGCCCCGCGCTGGGTCGGCTCGTAATAATCCCGCCCCACCAGCTCGTCCGGCGGATACTGCTGCGCCAGAACACCTTCCGGCACCTTTTGCGGATGCCGGTAGCCCTTCGCGTTGCCGAGTTTCTCCGCCCCCGCGTAATGTCCGTCCCGCAGATGCGGCGGAACCGTCCCGATCCGCCCGGACCGGACATCGCTGAGCGCGGCGTCGATACCGGTGATGACGGCGTTCGACTTCGGCGCCGTCGCCAGGTGCACGGTCGCCTGCGCCAGCGCGAGACGGCCTTCCGGCATCCCGATGAACTGCACCGCGTGCGCCGCCGCGACGGCCGCCTGCAACGCGGTCGGGTCGGCCATGCCGATGTCCTCGCTCGCGTGCACCACCAGGCGACGCGCCAGGAACCGCGGATCCTCCCCCGCCTCGATCATCCGCGCCAGATAGTGCAGCGCGGCGTCCACATCGGACCCTCGGATCGATTTGATGAACGCGCTGATGACGTCGTAGTGCTGATCACCATCTCGGTCGTAGCGCACCGCCGCCTTGTCCACTGTGGACTCGACGATGGCGAGGTCGATCGTCTTGGCCTCGGTCGCGCTCGCCGCGTCGGCGGCCGCTTCCAGTGCGGTGAGCGCGCGCCGCGCGTCACCGGAGGCCAGCCGCACCAGATGGTCCCGCGCGTCTTCAGTCAGGGTTAGCTCGCCGCCGAGACCCCGTTCGTCGGCCATCGCGCGCTCGATCAGCGCGACGATGTCGGCGTCGGTCAGCGGCCGCAATTGCAGCACCAGCGACCGTGAGAGCAGCGGCGAGACGACGGAGAACGACGGGTTCTCCGTGGTGGCGGCGACCAGCAGTACCGTCCGGTCCTCCACCGCGCCGAGCAGGGCGTCCTGCTGGGTCTTGGAGAACCGGTGGACCTCGTCGATGAACAGCACCGTGTTCTCGGCGTTGTAGTTCCGGCGGCGGCGGGCTTCTTCGATGACCCCGCGCACCTCCTTGACCCCGGCCGAGAGCGCCGACATCGCCACGAAGCGGCGGCCGGTCGCGGCCGAGACGAGGTTCGCCAGCGTGGTCTTGCCCGTGCCCGGCGGACCGTAGAGCAGCACGGAAGCGGGAGCCGCGCCTTCGACGAGCCGCCGCAGCGGCGCGCCCTCGCGCAGCAGGTGCTGCTGGCCGACGACCTCGTCGAGCGAACGCGGCCGCATCCGCACCGCCAGCGGTGAGCCCGCGGGTACAGCGACGTCCCTCGGCTCGGCCGGCTCCGGCGGCGGCCCGAGGTCGGGGTTCACGGTGAAGAGTTCGTCCTGTGCCACGGTGTCGACGGTAGCCGCCCCCACCGACGGTTCCGGCCACAGGTCAGCGCAGCCGCTCCCGGAACGCGTGCCACATGATCACGGCCGCGTACGGCACGAACTCGCGGCCGCGCCGCCACACCCACGGGATGCCCTTGAGGACCAGCCAGCCGACGTGCCCGGCGGTACTCGGCTCCACGCCTCCCGAGCAGGTCAGGCTGACCGGCCGCGGCACCGCGAACCCGGCCTCGACGAGCCGTTCGGTGAACCCGGTCGCCAGCATCCGATGCCCGAGCTCCGACGGGTGCAGCCGGTCGACGCTCCACGCGGTGAGGTCGTAGGCGCCGGGCAGCAGTTCGAGGTCGAGACACGGCACGCCCTCGCGTTCGACGACCCCGCCGATGGCGGCGTTCAGTTCGGCCACCCGCTGGCTCAGCGCCCGCCGCAGCGACTGCGGAAGGCGGAACACCTTGCCGTGGTCGTGGTAGCGCACCGGGACCACGGTGGTGCCGACGGCGGCCAGCGCTCGGATCACCTCGGTGAGGTCCGCGGCGATCTGCTCGGCGCTGAAATCGGGGCGCAGCGTGTCGTTCATGCCCGCCACCACCAGTGCGACGTCCGGCCGGTGCGCCACGGCCGCGGGAAGCTGCTTCGTCAGCACACAGCCCATGCGCGCGCCGGTGAACGACGGGTTCAGGTAGCCGTCCTGCTCGACACCCAGCGCCTCGGCGACGAGCGGGCCGACCCCGCGCCAGCCGCCTCGGTCCGGCAGCGGGTCGCCAAGGCCCACGGCCGTGGAATCGCCGAGCACGACCAGTCTGCGCGCCGACCGCGGGACGGCGGGCGCGGGAGGAAGGAGAGGTTCGGGACTCGGGGTGACTTCGACACTGATCACGGTCACGGTAGCCACCATCGGCCACGCAGGCTCACCCGTGGTGATGCCTGGGTAACGCGGCGAGGACGGTCGAGCGAAAAGTCCGTGCGCGGCTACCGGAACGCCGGATAGAAGGCGAGATCCGCGTGCGGCCCCAGCCTCGCGCCGAGCGCCGCGGCGACCCTGGTCGCGTGCTCGGAGATGTGGGTCAGGCGGGCGCGCAGCGAATGTTTGGCCAGTTCCCGCCACCAGGTCACCAGCGCGGCCTCCCGGCTGATCGGCGTGGCGTGCCGGTCGAGATCCAGCTCCGGGAGTATCTCCCAGGTGATGACCCACAGCAGGAGCAGCTGACCGTCCATCAGGTGCTCGGCCAGCGCGTCCTCGTCCGCGAGCCCCGGCCAGACCGAGACGACCTCGGCCCGCCAGGCCGCGATCATCGCCTCGCTCATCCCCGGTGGCAGCGCCAGCGCGTCCTCGCTCGACGCGAACGGGAGCCGCAGGTACGCCGCGTCCATCAGGGTGCTGCGCACCCGGCCGCGTTCGAAGTCGAGGAACCGCACTCCCCCGCTGGTCACGAGGTTGTTGTCCGGGCTGAGATCGACGGGGCTGAACGCGCGGTACGACGGCGAACCCGCCCGCTCGGCGACCTCCATGACCCGCCGCTGCACCGGCTCCGGCGTCTCGACGTCGAGCAGTTCCTCCAGCAGACCGGGCAGTTGCGCGCAGACCGCGGGCAGTGGCGCGTCCTCGTTCTTGACCGGGCCGCCCAAACGGCGCAGCAGCGCGTTGAAATCGGGCTCGCGGCTCGCCGTGCTCGCGTGCAGCCTGCCCAGCGACCGGGCCCAGGACAGCAACGCGCGTTCGGCGCCGCGCGCGTCCCGCGCGTGGAGCTTGTCGTGCAGCGTCGGGACACCGCCGAGGTCCTCGATCACCAGGACACGGTCCCGGCCGTCGTGGGCCAGCAGCTCCGGGCACATGCGGTCCTCCGGCGCGAGCGCGGTGAACAGCTGGTAGCTGACCGCCTCCTGCGCGAACGGATCGGGCCGTCCCGGTTCGGGTTGGTCGGGGTAGTGCTTGATGACCAGGGTGCGCGGCAGCGCGAACGGCGACGACGCCACCCGCGCCCGCACGACCGTCGCCGGGCCACTGCCGGCGAGGTCTTCGGGGGCGACGAGGGTGATCGCGCTGCCGAATCGGCGCGAAAGGACCGACTCGCCGGCGGCGACCGCGGCCGCGATGGCGAGGGTTTCGGCTCCAGCTCCGACGGTCGAATCGTCGGCAGAGGAGGTATCGACTGTCATTGCCACCGACCCTACTCGTGACTGAGCAACCATGACCACTGAGATCCGGGCAATCGCGCGCACTGGCGCGATCTGGGACTCATCCGCGTGAAAGCGGACGTTCCGTCACCCTCGATCGTTGCCCACGACGGCGCAATGTCAGCACAATGGCCGCAGCTGCAACGATTCCGATGAGATTGACCAGCAGCTGACCGGCCGAATAAAGGCACCGTTCCCACTGACCGGCAACCGCCGCGACGACCGCGTAACCCGCCGCGGGGACCGTCGTCACCGAGATGAACACGCCGACGAGCGCGGCGGATTTGGCCGAAGTCATGGAAAGCATCCCGGCCGCGCCGGCGAGCAGCGCGACGATCAGTGACGCGACCCCGACCTTGTAGACGAAATCCACCTCGTGGTTCTCGGCGAGCTTGCTCACTTCGAGCACGCCGGTGGCACTACCCGCCAGGACCACGCCGAGCGTGACGACCATGGCGATCGGGAAGCCGCCGAGCAGGGCGACGGAGCCCTGCTTCACGAGATCTTTGCGGCGCAGCACCAGACCGACCGCGATCGCCGCCAGCGGGCCGAATTCCGGCCCGACGACCATGGCGCCGACGATGGTGACCGCCGAGTTCGTGACGACGCCGACCGCCGCCAGCAGGCACGCGATGGTCAGAAACGCCTGAAAAGTCCAAGTGAGGCGGGACTCCTCGCCGGTGCGGCCGACGAGTTCCTGCCACACCACCGCGTCCGCGGCCTCGCCCGGCGCCGCCTCCTCCGCCTTGTCGGCGGCGTCGGACACCGCGGTGTCCAGCGCTTCCAGCGTGATCCCGCCGGTGTGGTCGAGGTCCAGACCGCACAGCGACTCGACGATGTCGTCGGTCGCCTCGCGCGCGACGTCCGCCTCGAGCAGGTCGCCTCCGGGCGCGACCGCCACCCCGCGGTGCACCACGAGGTGCGCCGTCCCGGCGTGTGCCCGCAGGATCCGGATCGCTTCTTCGGTCCGGTCCGGCGGGCACACGGCCCTGAGATGGAGCATCAGTTCTTGACGGGCGGCGCGGGCTTGGCGTCGATGCCCGCCTCCTTGCGCTGCTCCGCGGTGATCGGCGCGGGAGCCGCGGTCAGCGGGTCGAACCCGCCGCCGGTCTTCGGGAACGCGATGACGTCACGCAGCGACTCGGCCTTGGCCAGCAGCATGACGATGCGGTCCCAGCCGAACGCGATCCCGCCGTGCGGCGGCGGGCCGAAGGCGAAGGCGTCGAGCAGGAAGCCGAACTTCTCCTGCGCCTCCTCCTCGGACAGGCCCATCAGCTCGAAGACCTGCTTCTGCAGCTCCTGCTGGTGGATACGGATCGAGCCGCCGCCGATCTCGTTGCCGTTGCAGACGATGTCGTAGGCGTAGGCCAGCGCGTTGCCGGGGTCGTCGGCGAGTTTGCCGATCCACTCCGGGGTCGGCGAGGTGAAGGCGTGGTGCAGGGCCTTCCACTTGCCGCCGCCGACCGCGACGTCGTCGGACTCCTCGGCCGAGATGAACATCGGGAAGTCGACGACCCAGACGAACGACCAGGCGTTCTCGTCGATCAGGCCGAGACGGCTGCCGATCTCGAGCCGGGTGGCGCCCAGCAGCGCACGCGCGTCGGCGGCCTTGCCGGCGGCGAAGAAGACACAGTCGCCGGGCTTGGCGCCGACGGCTTCGGCGACCGTCTCGCGCTCCTTCTCCGACAGGTTCTTCGCGACCGGGCCGCCGAGCGTGCCGTCCTCGTTGACGAGGATGTACGCGAGGCCGCGGTGGCCGCGCTGCTTGGCGAAGTCCTGCCAGGCGTCGAGGGTGCGGCGCGGCTGGTCGGCCCCGCCCGCCATCACGACGGCACCGACGTACGGGGCCTGGAACACGCGGAACGGGGTGTCGGCGAAGAACGCCGTCATGTCGGTCAGTTCGAGGTCGAAGCGCAGATCCGGCTTGTCGGAACCGTACTTCTCCATCGCCTCGGCGTAGGTGATGCGCCGGAACGGCCGGGGGATCTCGGCGCCGATCAGCTTCCACAGCGCCGTCACGATGTCCTCGCCGAGGGCGATGACGTCGTCCTGCTCGACGAAGCTCATCTCGATGTCGAGCTGGGTGAACTCCGGCTGCCGGTCGGCGCGGAAGTCCTCGTCCCGGTAGCAGCGCGCGATCTGGTAGTACCGCTCCAGGCCGCCGACCATGAGCAGCTGCTTGAACAGCTGCGGCGACTGCGGGAGGGCGTACCAGGAGCCGGGCTTGAGCCGGGCCGGGACCACGAAGTCGCGGGCGCCCTCGGGGGTGGAGCGGGTCATGGTCGGGGTCTCGACCTCGACGAACTCCTGCGCGTGCAGCACCTCGCGGGCGGCACGGTTCACCTCGCTGCGCAGGCGCATCGCGGCCGCGGGGCCGCTGCGGCGCAGGTCGAGGTAGCGGTGCTTGAGCCGCACCTCCTCGCCGACGTCGACCCGGTCGTCGATCGGGAACGGCAGCACGGCGGCCTCGGACAGCACCTCGAGCTCGGTGGCCAGCACCTCGATCTCGCCGGTGGGGATCTCGGTGTTGGCGTTGCCCTCGGGCCGCTTCGAGACCTCGCCGACGATGCGGACGCAGTACTCGGAGCGCAGGTGGTGGGCGCGCTCGGCCATCTCGCCCTCGCGGAAGACGACCTGGCTCACGCCACTGGCGTCACGCAGATCGATGAAGATGACGCCGCCGTGATCGCGCCGCCGGGCCACCCATCCGGTGAGGGTGACCGTCTGACCGGCGTGCTCGGCACGCAAGGTGCCGGCTTTGTGGGTGCGAAGCACTGCGGGTGCTCTCCTTCGGCATCACGATTCTGCGATTCGACGGTTTTTCGCCGACGTCAAAGGCTAACGAATCGCCCTGGATGCCTCGCGACCAGGTGTTCTCAGATCGTCGGCCAGGCCTCCAGCGCCGCGACCATCCGCCGGGTGTGCGCCAGGTAGTCCGGGACGGACAGGACCCGGCCGTCGATGTTCTCCAGCAGCCAGCCCGATGCCGCCTCCTTCGACGCGAAGAACTGCGTGCAGACCAGCGCCTCGACGTAGTCCTGGCCGAGGGCGAGGTCGATCCCGGACAACCGCGACGCCGCGACCACGGCCTGCGGCGGGTCGACGCTCAAGACCCGCTCGCGAGTGAAGTGGACGCGGACGTGTGCCCCGGTCGCCGGGCAGACCGCGTCCGCGTGCACGGGTTCGCCGGTGGCGACGGCCAGGAGGAACAGGTCGACGTGGTACCGGTCGGGGCCCGCCCGGTCGGCCGGGCGGGCTCCGCGGTCCATCACGACCAGGCCGTCGCGGATGGCGAAACCCATCAGGTCCATCAGGCGGTGGGCTTCGGCGGGGTCCATGCCGACGGTGGCGGCGAGTCTTCCGATGGCGATGGGGTGTCTGCCCGCTCTGGTCAGCTTGGTCGCGGCCCAGGCGATGCGGACAGCGGCGGTGCGATCCGTACGGGTGGTCAACAGGCACCTCCTCGCCTTCGTCCCGTTGAGATTAAGCACGAAAAGGTTTTCCGCCAAGTCACTGCGCCGAACGGCCGAATGCGTTGTGCGGTAAGAAAATTCACAGTGCGCAGCGAATAAGGGGAAGAATGGTGCGCACTTTCGGCCGCACAAGGCGAAAGTGGCCCATGCCGACAAGGGCCGGACGTGAGCTTCCGGCGAGGTCGCGAAAGCCATCGGCGCAGGTGAGGACACCTCAGCGGACCGCGAGAGAACCCCCCAGGGCGCAGGGCCGTTTCACAGCAGTTTCAGTTGTTCCGCCGCCGGAATCACCGCCTCCTCCGAACGCTGCACGGGCATCGTCACCTGCATTCGCTCCCCGTCGTCCGCACGGGAACCGAAGCCGTGCCGGCGCAGCAACGGGCCGACGCGGGCACCCAGCCGCTCCCGGTACGACTTCGGAAGATAGGCGCCCCGCGAGTACAGCTCGCGGTATTTCGGCACGAGCTCCGGATGCTCCCGGCCGAGCCAGCGGGCGAACCATTCCCGCGCGCCGGGCCGCAGATGCAGGGGGAGGACGGTGACCCGCGTGGCGCCCGCCTCGGCCAGCCGCGAGAACAGGGCGTCGAGCGCGGCCACCGAGTCGGTCAGGTACGGCAGCACCGGCGCGACCAGCACCGAACACGGCAGCCCGGCGTCGCGCGCCTTGCGGATCAGGTCGAGCCTCGCCCGCGGGCCCGGCGTCCCCGGCTCGAGACGGCGTTGCAGCTCCTCGTCCAGCAGCGCGAGCGAGATCGCCAGCCCGGCGGGCACGTCCTTAGACACCGACTCCAGCAACGGGAGATCCCTCGCCAGCACGGTTCCCTTGGTGAGGATCGACAGCGGCGTGCCCGAATCGGCCAGCGCGGTGATGATGCGCGGCATCAGCTTGTACCGACCTTCGGCGCGCTGGTAGGGATCGGTGTTCGTGCCCATCGCGACGTGCTCGCGGGTCCAGCTCGGCCGCCGCAGTTGCGCGGCCAGCACCTCGGGCGCGTTGACCTTCACGATCACCTGCGTGTCGAAGTCGCGTCCGGCGTCGAAGTCCAGGTACGTGTGGGTGTTCCGGGCGAAGCAGTTGTGCGTGACCATGCCGTCGGCGATGAAGTCGCCGGTGCCGGTGGTGATGTCGAACAACGGCAGCTCGATGCCCAGCGGTTCGATGGCCGCCACCTTCCGCCTGGTCCGGCCGATCGCGAGGCCGTCGAGCGACCGTTTCCAGCCGACGGCGGGATCGGCGAGGTGGAAGAACCGCACCTCCTCCGACGGCCCGCCGAGGAGCTGCACCGTCCACAACGGACGGAACTTGACATTTTCCGTTCTCACGTAACGGAAGCCGAAATTGTGCAACGCGGCACAGAAGGTCGAGACGATGTCCTGCTCGTCGTGTGTGACGCGCAGCGCACCATGCCGGTAGCTACCGGCGAGATCGAACAACCCGGCGAGGAATCCGCGCTGCCAATGGGAATCGGGCGAGGGCGGCACCTGCACGAAACCGACCGACGCGCCGAAATCGGGCAGGTACCGGAGCGCGCGGTCCGCCGCGTCCTTCTCGGTCGAGAACCCGCCGGAGCGCAACATCCCGCACAGGTATCCGGCGCGATAGCCGAGGGTGTCGTCCGGGGTGCGGGCGAGCTTCCCGACGCCGACGAGTTCGGTGCCGCCGACCAGGTGCGGCCGCTGCGCGGCACCGAACCGGGTGCCGGTGACGTGCTTCCACCCACGCCCGGTCAGGAACCGGTGGTCGCCACTGGCCACGATGGACGTTCCGTCGTCGAGGGTCAGGCGATACGCCGGCTTCAGCGTCGACCAGTGCGCGAGCACCTTCGTCGGCACCAGGCGGCGACCCGCGCCACGCCCGCGCGTCCCGTAGATCGCATCACCGGGCGCGAGCTCCGCCAGCGCCTTCGTCCGGCCGTCGGCCATCAGGACCGGCGTCGCGCCTTCGAGACAGTACGTGCACGCGTGAGAGCAACCGCGATACGGATTCACCGTCCATCCGAACGGGACACCCGACCCGTCGGGCACCTTGTTCAGCACGGATTTGGCGTGCACCTCGTGAAAGGTGACGCCGTCGAACTCGGGCGTGCGCACCGAACGCAGCAACCCGTCCAATCCAGGCAGGACCGGCTCGCCGCCGTCCGCCCGCTGTCGATCCCATCGCACTCGGCCAGTCGAACACACGTTCTAGACGGGTGTCAAACGTATGTTCGAACACGGGTGATCTTCGCAGCGTTTAGTCCTCTGGATGCGGTAGTTGCGCGCGCAAGTACCGCATCCAGAGGACTAAACGCGAGCTAGAGCTTCGTGATCTCCTCGGCCACATACCCGGCAGGCTGGATCAGCCCCGCGCACCGGCTCTCCCCGCGCGGCGTCGCCGACCGGCGGCGCACCGTCACCGCGTAGAAGTCCTCGCCACCGCGCACGGTGACGACCCGGGCGTCCGATTCGAGCAACGGCTCCTCCTGGACGGCGAGCACGTCGTCGAGACCGGGCAGGTCCAGCCGCCGCCGGAGCGCGATCTCCGCGAACTGCGCCCACGCCGTCCGGGCGGACGTCCGGCCGCGAAGCTGCTCCGGCTCGACCTGGCCGCGCAGGGCGGACTTGGCGACCAGCGCCGCTTCGGCCGGGTTGAGCTGGCCGTGCAGGAAACCGTCGGGGACCACCAGGAGATTGCCCGCCCAGCGGTCGCCGCCGACGTGGCTGACCTCCCAGGCCCGGCCGGGGTGGTTGGTGTTGAGCGTCGACGCCAGCGGGCGGCCGAGCACCGCGCAGCACATGTCCTTGGTGCCGTGCGTGCAGACCAGGAACAGCGGCCCGTCCACTCGCGCACCGAGCCCACCGGCGCCGTCCGCGACCGCTTCGAGGTCCAGTTCGGCCAGTTCGCTCAGGTCGCGGATCTCCAGGCGCTCCAGCCAGCGGTTCCCCGGCTCTCCTCCGCCGACGTAGACGGAGCGGGGACGATCCGGGTCACGACGATGTTTGCCGGGGCGCCGGATCAGCAGCGGGCGGAGCCCGTGCGACCGTCTCAAGTTCTCGAGCAGCTCACGGCGCTCGGCGGGAAAGGCCTCGTCGAGGACGTTTTCCAGTGCGTCCGCGGGCCAAGGGCCCGGCTGCTCGATGAGCAGCCAGCAGCGCATGTCCGCGGCGGTGCCGGCGGGGCTCGCGCCCAGCATGCGCGCGACGGTGGCGCAGCCCGGCAACGCGGCGGGCGGCGCTGAGGTGTCCGAGAGCTGAGCGGTCATCGGCCGACCGCTCCGGACTTCACCTTAGGCATGCCTTAGCTTACCCCGCCGGGCCTCCCTTCACACTTCTCGTCCCCTGTGACTTTCAGCCGATCGAGAGCAGCCCCTGCGTGGTGAGCTCCCCGAGGAACGCCCGCACCGTCCCCCGATCGAGTTCGGACAGCTCGGCGAGTCGCTTGACCGCCTGCGGCGTTCCGTCGAGCAGCGCCTTCAGCAGCGGAGCCGCGGCGCCCGCGAAGACGAACCGTTTGCCGTCCGCGAGCAGGGTCACCCGGCCGTCCCCTTCTTCGAGCACCGCCCTCGGGACGAGGAACCGGACCTCGGCCTCGTCGCCGTCCGGCAGCAGCCCGGGGGTCGCCGCCCAGGGCAGCCCGACCCGCGGATGTGCCGGGGCCGCCGAGTCGCGTTCGGCGAGGAACCTGCCGACGACGTCGCCGGTCAGCGTGGCTTCCAGCTCGGCCCGCAGCGCGTCGGCACGGGCCTCCCGCTCCTCGTCGGTCCCGAACCTCGGGAGGTCCTGGCGGAACACGGTGCTCGCCCGGAGCTTGTCGGCGAGCCAGGTCACCAGGTCGATCCCGGTGGCCGGGCTGAACCCGAGCGTGAGGTGCAGCGACATCTCCCCCACCGCGGTGACGTCGTGCCAGTGCCCGCGCGGGACGTAGAGGACGTCGCCGTCTTCGAGGATGAAGTCGTCGATCGGCTCACCCGGCCGCTCGGGCTGCTCGACGTCGCGATGCAGCGGAGCGGGCCTGGTCGGGCCGTGCATCCGCCAGCGTTTGCGGCCGGCGACCTGGATGACGAACGCGTCGTGGTCGTCCCAGTGCACGTCGAAGCCGTGGGTCACGCCCCAGCCCGCGTACAGGTTGACCTGGACGCTCTCGCGGAGGTCGTGTTCGAGACTCCGGGCGAGATCTCCGATCGGGTCGCTGAGTTCCTGGATGGCGTCGAGCACCATCGTCGCGCCGCCGCGGAGGTGCTCGGTGAACGGAGCGGCTTGCAGACGGGGAACGGTGCCACTGCGGCGGGTGGGGACGAGATCGGTGTAGCTCTCCATGGGCACCGGGGTGCCATCGAGCGCGAGCCGCAGGCGCGGGAACTCCAGGCGGTGCTGCCGGAGGATCGCGTTCAGCGCGGGCCACGGGAGCAGGCCGGCGAACCGGCCCGCGGGACCTTCGAAACGGCGGTACGTCTCGCCCTGGACGTCTTGGAAGAACTGGCTGACCCCGAGCGGAGCCACGAGGTCAGCCAGCGTCGGCGTTTCGGGCACTCAGCCGTCGTTGCCGTCGTTGTCGGCGGCCGCGCCGTTGGCCTTCCCGCGGTCGACCGCGGCCGGGATCATTTCGACCTCCAGCAGCAAACCGCTGTCGGGAGCCTGCGTACCTGACTGTTCCTGTGCCATCCTGCCACCTTTTTCTCAGACGAGCGGACGGACCGAAAATCGGTCTGGAGCGCCGCCCAGCCTACGACACGTTTCGCGAAAATTCACTGTCCAGCAGGCAAAAACGGCCTTGTGAGCGATCTTCGACACCGTGGCGCCGGTTCACCCGGACAGCGGTTCTAAGCTGGCATTCATGGCTGATCCGGCATCCGTCCCGAAGCGTCGTGCGGCGACGCGCTGGGACGTCCTGGCGGTCATCGGCGCGGGTGGCGCGCTGGGCAGCCTCGCCCGCTACGGTCTCTCGGCCGCGATCCCCCGTTCCCGTGGTGAATTCCCGCTTTCCACCTTTGCCACCAACGTTTCCGGCTGCCTGCTGATCGGCGTCCTGATGGCGGTCGTCACCGGCGCCACGAGTCCGCATCGGCTGCTGCGCCCCTTCCTCGGAGTGGGGGTCCTGGGCGGTTACACCACGTTTTCGACCTATACGACCGAGACACTCGATCTTGTGACCACCGGGCATCCGTTCACCGGATTGTCGTACGCGGCGGGTAGCGTGATCGCCGCCCTGGTCGCGGTCCTGATCGGCGGGGAAGCGACCCGGGCCTGGCTGAATCGGACGGGAGCGAAGCCATGAGGCTCTCCGGGCGCGCGCTACGGCTGTCGGTCCACGTGGGCGAGGACGACGTCTGGCACCACAAGCCGCTGTACCACGAGATCGTGCGGCGGGCGCACGAAGCCGGGCTCGCCGGGGCATCGGTCTTCCGCGGGATCGAAGGGTGGTGATCGTGATCGTCGACGAGGCGGAGCGGATCCGGGCGTTCCTGCCCCAGCTCGAGGAGCTGATCGGCGAGGGCCTGGTGACCCTCGACGAGGTCGAGGTCGTCCACTACGCGGGCCGGACGGCGCGGTGACCGTCCTGTTCGTCGCGCTCGGCGGTGGCCTCGGCGCGATCCTGCGCTACCTGACCGACAGGCGTGTCCAGGCGTGGCGGAATTCCGCGTTCCCCTGGGGCACGCTCACGGTGAACGTCGTCGGCTCGGCGATCCTCGGCGTGCTGACCGGCTGGGCGCTGCACGGCGGGCAGCCGGACGCGGTCCGCGCACTGCTGGCCGTCGGTTTCTGCGGCGGGCTCACGACGTTCTCCACGTTCGGGTACGAAACCCTGCGCCTGTTCACCGAGAAGGCGCGGCTCTACGCCGTCGTCAACGTCTGCGTGACGGTCTTCGCCGGGTTGACCGCGGCCGCCGCGGGCCTGCTGCTCGCCGCCGCCGTCTGGCACTGACTCAGTCTTCGGGCGCCATCCGCCACGCCGCGGCCGCGATCGCCTCGCGCTGCCCGGCCGGGAGGTCCGCCGCCATCTCCTCCAGCTTCTCGACGACGCCCTCGTGGGCGGCGTTCGCGAGCCGGAGCCCCTCTTTCGTCAGCGTGATCTTCAGCGCGCGGCGATCGCAGGAATCCGCGACCCGCTCGACGAGCGCGCGCCGCTGCACTCGGTCCACCAGGCCGGTGACGCTGGACTTCTCCAGGTTCAGCATCTTGCCGAGGTCCGTCATCCCGACGCCCGTCTCCCCCTGTGCCAGCACGCAGAGCAGCTGAGCCTGCTGCGGCGTGAGGTCGTGAGACCGGCCGACGTCGATGAAAGCCCGCTGCACCAGGTGGGAGAGCCGCACCAGCGCCGTCGCGAATCCGAGGTCTTCGGCCGTGGTCATGAGCGCAGTCTACTTGACGATCGTTCGGAGTACGAACTACTGTAGTTCGTAGTACCAACATTCCGTATTACGAACTAGGGGATCTCATGACCAGGAGCGTGGCCGTCATCGGCGGGGGATACGGCGGCACGACCGTCGCCAAGGAGCTGGACTCGTTCACCGACGTCGTGCTCGTCGAGCCGCGCGAGGACTTCGTCCACCACGTCGCCGCCCTGCGCGGGCTCGTCGATCCCGGCTGGACGGATCGGCTCTTCTATCCGTACGCGCGGCTCCTCCAGCGCGGACGGGTGCTCCGCGACCGCGCGGTCAGCGTGGACCAAGACGGTGTCACGCTGGCGTCGGGTGAACGGCTCACGCCGGACTACGTCGTGCTGGCGACCGGTTCGGCGTACCCGTTCCCGGCGAAGATCGATTTCCACGACAGCGCTTCGGCGAAGGCGAAGATCCGTGCCACCCGGGAGGAACTCGCGGGCGCGGAGAAGGTGCTGCTGCTCGGCGCGGGCCCGGTGGGCCTCGAACTGGCCGGCGAGATCAAGGCGGTGTGGCCGGAGAAGTCCGTGACCATCGTCGACCCGGCGCAGGAGATCCTGCCCGGTTTCCCGGAGGACTTCCGCGCGGAGATCCGCCGCCAGCTCGACGGACTGGGCGTCGAGCTGCTGCTCGGCACTTCACTGACCGAGCCACCGGTCTCGGAACCGGGGCAGGCCAAGACGTTCACCTCGGGGCTCACCGACGGCGGCGAGGTGACCGCCGACCTGTGGTTCCAGTGCTTCGGCGGCGCGCCGCACACCGCGTACCTCGACGGCGAGCTGGCCGCGGCGCGGCAGGCGAACGGCCAGGTGACGGTGACTCCCGAACTGCGTCTTCCGGGACAGCCCGGCGTTTTCGCGCTCGGCGACATCACCGCGTTGCCGGAGGGAAAGCTGGCGAAGGTGGCCGGCGACCACGCGGAGGTCGTCGTGGCCAACATCCGGGCGCTGATCGAAGGCGGCGAGCTGCGCGCGCACACGCCAGGCGGGCCGATGATCTCGTTGCCGCTGGGGCCTTCCGGGGGCGCGACCTACGCCGAGGAGGTCGGCATCCTGGACGCGGCGACCACCGCGGAGATCAAGGGGTCGCACATGATGGTGTCCCGCTACGAGGAGCTGTTCGGGAAGGCGTAGCCCTCGTGAGCGGTAAGGACGGTTCTAACCGTCCTTACCACTCACGAGGTCAGGCGGCCCGGGGGTTCTGCTGGGTGCTGGGCTTGGCCGGGTTGCGAAAGCCACTTTCGAGACCTCTGATGTCCCGAAAGTGGCTTTCGCGACACCGGCTCCAGACCCCCAGGCCGTCACGGACCGGACCCCGGGGTCAACGGCGGCCGGGAACCAGTAGGTACCTAAGACGCCTTTGGTTCTAACCGTCCTTACCGTTCAGCGAGTCTCTAACGCGGAGCGAGACCTCGCACGTGCGCGAAGGGGTCCTCCCCCGTCGGCAGCAGCGCGATGATCGGCGTCGTCAGCCCGTTGTCCACATAGGACTGCACCTGCTCGCGGCAGGATTCGAGGCTGCCGTGGACGATCAGGTCGTCGACGACCTCGTCCGGGATGACCTGGTTCGCCTTCTGCCGGTCGCCCGCGGCCCACGCCTCGTGCATCGGCGCGAGCGCCTCGCCGCGGCCGAGCCATTCGTGGAACGCCGCGTACACCGGGACGGTGAGGTAGCTCGAAATGAGCATCCGGCCGAGCCCGCGCGCGGCGGCCTTGTCCTCGGTGGGGCAGACGAAGATCCGCGCGGCCAGTTCGGTGTCCGGACCGATCTCCGCGCGTACCTTCGGCACGTCGGAGGCGGCGAGCCAGTTGGTGATGGCGCCGTCGGCCTCCTTCGCGGCCAGCCGCAGCATCCCCGGCCGCAGCGCGGCGAGCATGATCGACGGCGGCGGGTCGGCGGGCCGCTCCAGCCGGAACTTGCTGACCGAGAACGACTCGTACTCCTCGGTGACCTTCTCCCCTGCCAGCGCCGACCGCAGGAAACGCAGGGTGTCCCGCGACCGCGCGAACGGCGCTTCGAACTCGGCGGCGTTCCAGTTCTTCACGATCACCGGCGACGACGCGCCGATGCCGAGCACGAACCGGCCGGGCGCCAGTTCCGCGACGGTCGCCGCGCTCATCGCCAGCAGCCCGGGTCCGCGCGTGTACACGGGCACGATCGCGGTGCCCAGCCGCAGCTGCGGCGCCCACTGCGAGGCCAGCACCAGCGGCGTGAAGGCGTCGTGGCCGGCCGTCTCGGCCGACCACGCGTCGGTGTAGCCGAGATCCGGCAGTTCCCGCACCATCTCCTCGTGCGCCGCGAGCGGCACCCCGGTCAGCGGAATGGTGATGCCCCACCGTTTCATGCGTTCTCCTCGCTCTTGACCGCGTCACCGGACAGCTCACGCACGATCCAGTCCACCTGCGTGCGCATCAGGTTCTCCGCGACCTCTTCGGCTTGCGGCGTCATATGCGTCGCGCCGGCCAGCGGCAGGAACACGTGCGCGCGTCCCTTGGCCAGCAAGGCCGACGACAGGCGCAACGAGTGGGCGACGAAAACGTTGTCGTCGGCCAGTCCGTGCACGATCAGCAGTGCCCGGGAGAGGTCACCGGCGCCGGCGATCAGCGAGTTGTGCTCGTACGAAGCCGTTTCCTCCTGCGGGAGCCCGAGGTAACGCTCGGTGTAGTGCGTGTCGTACAACGACCAGTCGGTCACCGGGGCGCCCGCGACCCCGGCGTGGAAGACGTCCGGACGGCGGAGCACGGCCAGCGCGGACAGATAACCGCCATAGGACCAGCCGCGGATCGCGACCCGTTCCAGATCCAGTTCCGGATGGAGCGCGGCCGCCGCGTGCAGGGCGTCGACCTGGTCGGCGAGGGTGACGTCGGCGAGTTTGCCCGCGATCTCCTTTTCCCAGGCCGCACCCCGGCCGGGGGTCCCGCGCCCGTCGGCGACCAGCACCGCGAAGCCCTGGTCCGCGAGCCACTGCGGGGTCAGGAAGGCGTTGCGGGTCTGCAGGACGCGCTGAGCGTGCGGGCCGCCGTACGGGTCGAGCAGCACCGGGAGCTTGCCTTCGCTCTCCTCGTACCCGGTCGGCAGCACCAGCGCGGCGCGCAGGCCCCGCTCCCCCAGCGTCAGCCAGGTCAGGTTCGGCACGACGTCGGGGTCGACGGTGTAGGAACCGATGCGCGCCACCGTCTTCTCACCGGACACGACGGTCACCACCGGGCCGCTGCGTTCCAGGGTCCACGACGAGAGCACGGTCAGCGAAGCATTCCCGGAACCGACGTGCACACCGTCCTCAGTGGACAGACGGCGCAGCTCGCCGCCCTCCGTACGGAAGACGTGGATCTGCGTCGGATCGGCCTCCGACGCGCTGAACAGCACCTCGTCGCCGACGTGCAGGATCGACCGCACCTGCAGCCCCGGCGGGGTGACCGCGACCCCGTCGACGACCAGCCGGTGGTCGCCGTCGGCGGCGCTCTCGCGGACCAGGCGGCCGTCGGCCGTCCACGCCGGGACGCCCGCGGCGAGTTCGACCCAGTGCTCGTCGGTCTCGGTGTGCAGCACCTCCACCGAACCCGACGCCGGATCGACGGCCTGGATCTCCAGCTTCCGCTGGTCACGCGACTGCACGGACAGCAGCGGCTTGCCCGCGGCGGACCAGTGCACCGCGGCCAGGTACTCCCAATCGGTCTTCTCTACGTCGACGCGGGAGCCGTCGAGGCCGAGGACCGCCAGCGTCACGTCCGCGTTCGTGGTGCCCGCCGCCGGATACGCGACGACGTTCGCCGCCGACTGCGGGTTCGCCGGATCGGCGATCGTCCAGCGCGGTACGGCGGCCCGGTCGGACCGCTCGGCCAGCAGGCTCTTCCCGTCCGGCGACCACCAGTAGCCGCGGGTGCGGCCCATCTCCTCGGCCGCGATGAACTCCGCGAGCCCCCAGGCTACGTCTTCACTGTCGTCACCCGCTTCGCCGCCGAGCAGCCGGTCCTCGCCGGTGGCCCGGTCGATCACCCGCAGGCGCCGGTCCCGGACGTAGGCGACGTGCGTGCCGTCCGGGCTGGGCCGCGGGTCGACGACCGAACCGTCGACCAGCACCGTCACCTCACCGGTGACCAGGTCGAGGGTGTGGAGCTTGCCCGAGAGCGAGAACGCGGCGACGGTGAAGGCGTCGTCCACCGCGTAGCCGACCACGCCGCCACCGGTCTCCCGGCTGCGCTCGCGGCGGGCGCGCTCCTCCGGCGGCAGATCCTCCTCACCGGGCAGCAGCTCGGCGGCGTCGACCAGCTTCGTCTCCTCGCCCGACGCGACGTCGAACGACCACAGGCTGTGCCGGGGGTCGGTGCCGGACTCGGACCGCAGGAACAGGATGCGGGAACCGTCCGGGGCGACCTTGAACTCTTTCGGCGCGCCGAGGGTGAAGCGCTGGGTCCGGGCCTGACGGCGGAGGAACGGGAGATCTTCGAGGCTGATGTCGGTCACCTCCGCACTCTTTCAGAAAACACAGCCAGACGGTCAACGCGGTACGCCAAGTACTTCCAGCTTCTCGATCTCCGTCTCGGGGTCGAAGTCGGCGGGCGGGAACTTCGGGTCCATCTCCTCGATCGTCTCGATCAGGAGCCGCGCGACCAGCCAGTTGCGGTACCACTTCCGATCGGCCGGGACGGCGTACCAGGGCGCGGCCGCCGTGGAGGTCTTGGCGAAGATGTCGGCGTAGGCCTTCTGGTAGTCGTTCCACTGGGCACGCGCGTCGAGGTCGGCGGGGTTGTACTTCCACCACTTCGCCGGGTTCTCGAGCCTCGCCTTGAGTCGCTTAAGCTGCTCCTCCGGCGAGATGTCGAGGAAGACCTTCACGATCGTCGTGCCGGCGTCGGTCAGCTCCTTCTCGAACGCGTTGATCTCGGCGTAGCGTTTGCGCCATTCCGCCGCGGGCACCAGCTTCTGGACGCGCGGGACCAGGATGTCCTCGTAGTGGGAGCGGTCGAAGACACCGATCTGCCCCGGCCCCGGGAGCTGTTTGCGGATCCGCCACAGGTAGTGGTGACGCCGCTCCGTCGCGGTCGGCTTCTTGAACCCGGCGTACCGCACACCCATCGGGTTGACCAGGCCGAGGACGTGGCCGACGGTGCCGCCCTTGCCGGAGGTGTCCATCCCCTGCAGGACCAGCAGGACACTGCGGTTTCCCCCGCCGACGCCCTCCGCGTACAGGGCCTCCTGCAGTTCGGCGAGCCTGCCTCCGGCGTCGGCGAGGTCTTTGAGCCCCTTGGGCTTCTTGGTCGGCCCGATCGGGAACGAGCCGGGATGGTGCCGCTCGGCGCCCTTGCCGATCCTCAGCGTGTCCCGGACGGAGACGGTGTCCTTTTTCGCCATCCGGCGACGATAACCGCGCTCCGGGCACCGCGCCTGTGGTGATCGAGTACGCCGATGCACGATTTCGCCACCCGAAGGAGTCGATACGCAATGAACAACGGGTCAAAGCAACGTTTCCCGGATGAAAGCAGCCGGATGGACATCTAACCTGAACGCATGACGACCGCCGACTTCATCGCGCTCGACGAGCAGTGGAGCACGCACAACTACCACCCGCTTCCGGTGGTGATCGCCACCGCCGAGGGCGCCTCGGTCACCGACGTCGAGGGCAAGACCTACCTCGACTTCCTCTCCGGCTACTCCGCGCTGAACTTCGGGCACCGCCACCCCGGGCTCATCGCCGCCGCGATCGAGCAGTTCGGCCGGGTGACGCTGACCTCGCGCGCCTTCCACCACGACCAGCTCGGGCTGTTCTGCAAGGAGCTCGCCGAGCTGACCGGCACCGAGATGACCCTGCCGATGAACTCCGGCGCGGAAGCCGTCGAGTCGGCGGTGAAGATCGCCAGGAAGTGGGCGTACCGGGTCAAGGGCGTCCCCGACGGGACCGCGGAGATCATCGTCGCGGGCTCCAACTTCCACGGCCGCACGACGACCATCGTGTCCTTCTCCACCGACGAGACCGCGCGCGCCGACTTCGGCCCCTTCACCCCGGGCTTCGTCACCGTCAAGTACGGCGACGCCGAGGCGCTGCGCGACGCCATCACCGAGCGCACCGCCGCGGTCCTGCTGGAGCCGGTGCAGGGCGAGGCGGGCGTGATCGTGCCGCCCGCCGGCTACTTCGCCGAGGCCCGGCGGCTGTGCGACGAGCACGGCGTCCTGCTGATCGCCGACGAGATCCAGTCCGGACTCGCCCGCACCGGCACCGTCCTCGCGCTCGACCACGAGGGTGTCCGTGCCGACGTCTACACGCTGGGCAAGGCGCTCGGCGGCGGCATCATGCCGGTCTCGGCCGTCGTCGGGAGCAAGGACGTGCTCGGTGTGCTGCGGCCGGGCGAACACGGCTCCACCTTCGGCGGGAACCCGGTCGCGTGCGCGATCGGCCGGGCCGTGGTCGGTCTGCTGAAGACCGGCGAGTTCCAGGAGCGCTCGCGGGAACTGGGCGCCCATCTGCACTCGCGGCTCGGCGAACTGGTCGGCAACGGGCTCGCCGAGGTCCGCGGGCGCGGGCTCTGGGCCGGGATCGACATCGCCCCCGGCGGGCCGACCGGCCGGGAGGCGTCCACGGCGCTGGCCGAACGTGGCGTCCTGTGCAAGGAGACGCACGACCACACGCTGCGGATCGCGCCGCCGCTGGTGATCGGCCGCGAGGAACTCGACCGCGGTATCGACGCCATCACGGAGGTCGTCAAGACGCGGTGAACCTTTCGGACGGGTTGTACGTTGCCTGTCCATGGGAGAAGAGCGGGAGTGGGTGGAGCGGCCGCTGGTCGGCACCGAGTCGGTGTCGCCGGAAGACTGGTCCGCCAGGGGTAAGGCGCTGCGGGCCGAGGCGCCGACGTCCGCGCACGATCACGCGGCCGCGGGCGAAGGACGGCCGAGTGTGGCGGAGTTCTTCGCGCGGAGCAACGAAGGCCGCCTGCCGGAACTGGTGGAACTGCGGCGCGAGCGCATGCTCGCGTCGCCGTTCACCTTCTACCGCGGCGCCGCCGGGCTGATGGCCGCGGATCTGGCGGGTTCGCCGTCGTCCGGGCTGACGGCGCAGCTGTGCGGGGACGCGCACGCCGCGAACTTCGGGCTGTACGGCACGCCCGAAGGCCAGATCGTCATGGACATCAACGACTTCGACGAATCCGTGCCGGGCCCGTGGGAATGGGATCTCAAACGGCTCGCCGCGAGTCTCGTCCTGGCCGGACGCGAGGGCGGTATCGGCGAATCGGGCTGCCGTGAAGCCGCCGAGGACGCGGTGAAGTCGTACCGGCGCACCATCCGGGGGCTGGCGGACCTGCCGTTCCTGCGGTCGTGGAACGCGCTGCCGGACGCGTCGGTGCTGAGCAAGGTCAAGGCGCACGACCTGATCGACGACTTCGAGGAAGCGGCCGAGAAGGCGCGGAAGAACACCAGCGCCAAGGTCACCGCGAAATGGACCCGGCGGATCGACGACCACGAGACCGGTCTCGAACGGCACCGCTTCGTCGAGGACCCGCCGGTGCTCACGCACGTCGACGACGCGACCGCCGAAGCGATCGTCGGCGGACTGGTGTCCTATGTGGACACGCTCCGCGAGTCACGGCGGACGCTGATCGCGCGGTACCGGGTGTCCGATGTGGCCTTCCGCGTGGTCGGCACCGGCAGCGTCGGGCTGCGCAGCTACGTGGCGCTGCTGCACGGGAACTCCGGCGAAGACCTTGTCCTGCAAGTGAAACAGGCCATCCCGTCGGCGCTCGCGCCGTTCCTCGGCCTGCCCGCCCCGGAGCACGAGGGGCGGCGGATCGTCGAGGGAGCGCGGCTCGTGCAGGCCGAGACGGACATCCTGCTCGGCTGGACGACCATCGACGGCGTGCCGTACATCGTGCGGCAGTTCCGGAACCTCAAGGGCGACATCGACCCGGCGGAGCTGAAGAGGGATCACCTCGACGACTACGGCCGTCTGGCCGGCGCGTTGCTCGCACGGGCGCACGCGCGGTCACTGCATCCGCGGATGCTGGCGGGCTACTTCGAGGACGACGAAGACCTCGACGAGGCCATCGGTGCCTACGCCTTGCGATACGCGGATCAGACCGAAGCCGACTTCGCCGCCTTCGCCGCCCTCTGACCCCCTTACGCATTTAGTCCTCTAAATGCGCCCTGGAACACCAGCCCCACGCATTTGTCGAGGGGCAGGCCGTCTTGCGCCCGATTGGCGTCATGATGTCCGGTTCTCGCGGGGATCGTGAGTGGTAAGGACGGTTAGAACGATCATTACCACTCACGACCCCCGCGCAAGGCGCTCAAATCGGGCACACGGGTGAGTCTTGGTGTCCCTTGTGGACGGTGCGGTCACGATCAGCCCGGCCGGCCGGTCCCCGGCACGGCAAGACGCCACTTCGCCCCCGCATTTAGTCCTCTGAATGCGGGGGGCTCAAACCAGGGCCAGGACGTCGTCCGCGCAGCCCCACGCCACCGTGATCCCCGCGCCACCGTGCCCGTAGCAGTGCACGACCCGGTCGTCCCGCTCCAGCCGCACCTCGGGCCGGAACGGCCGCAGGCCCACCTTCGCGCCCAGCACGGGCGCGTCGGCCAGCGCGGGCACGAGTTCCCGGCACCGCCGCACGATGTCGGCGGTCACCCCGGGATCCGGTTCGACGGAGTCACGCCCCGGCTCCTGCGTGCCGCCGCAGACGACGTGCCGTCCGTGCGGGATCACGTGCCGCAGCACCGGGGTGGCCCCGTCGACGATCCATTCGGTGAGTCCCGGGTCGGCGAGGTGGACGACCTGCCCGCCGACCGGCACCACGGTGCCGTCCCCCGCGAGCCGCCCGCCACCGAGCCCGGCGGCGTTCACGACGAGGTCCGCGTCGAGGTCGTCGAGCCTTGAGACGGTGCGGTGTTCGGTGCGCGCGCCCAGCGCGGCGACCTGTCCGGCGAGCCAGGCGAGGTACACCGGGGTGTCGACCAGCGCGGTCGTGAAGGTGAGGCGTCCGGGTTCGTGGTCGAGGCCGGGCATCGACAACGCCCACGACGGCAGCGGCGCCTCGCGCGGGACGAGGTAGGTCCCCCGGGCCATGCGGACCCCCGGCGCGCCCAGGGCGCGGTACTCCTCGACGCTCGTCGCGGTCCAGCGGTCGACCCGGTCGGAGTTCGCCGACAGCGGCGGGAAGAGCACGCCACCGGCGACCGCCGACGTCGTCTCCCCAGGGGCCGCGTCGGTGACCACCGTGACGTCGTGCCCGGCCGCGGCTAGCCGGTGCGCGCAGCTGAGCCCGATCACGCCGCCGCCGACCACACTGATCCGCATCGAAAGCCCCCTTCGTCCTCGCGAGCCGTCCCTGCATGGTGACTGATCACCCGTCACGTAATCTCGCCGGATGAGCGGACGAGGGCCGTACGGGCCGGTCGCGGTGGCCTGCGCCGTGATCATGGTGGTGCTCGGCCTGCTGGTCTCCGGCGAAGGCCCGTCCGTCCCCGACGAGCTCGCCACCCGGTGGGTGGAGCGCTCCTTCGGCCCGGACACCGCCCTCCTGCGGCTCCTGGTGCTGCCGACCGAGGCGTACGTCCTGATCCCGGTTGCGGTCCTCGCCGCCGTGCTCTGCCTGGTCGGACGGCGCAGGCCCGAAGCTGCGCTGACCATCCTGGCCCCGCTCATCGCGATCCTCGCGAACACCTGGGTGCTCAAACCGCTCTTCGGCCGCTGGAAGTACACCTATCTCGCCTACCCGAGCGGGCACACCGTCGCGCTGGTCGCGGTGCTGACGGTGCTCGTCCTGCTCGCCCGCCCCGGCGTCGCGACGGCGGTCATCTCGGCGGTGGGCGCCGTGGTGCTCTGCGGGGTCACGATCGGCATGCTCGGCCTCGGCTACCACTACCTGACCGACGTCGTGGGCGGGACGCTGTTCGCCGTCGCGACCGTGTGCGCGACGTGGATGCTGCTCAGCTGGGCTGCACGGCGTCGCGCGCCAGTGCCGTCAGACGGCTGACGGCGCGCAGGTACTTCTTGCGGTAGCCGCCGTTCACCATCTCCTCGGTGAACAGCTCCGGCACCGGCTCGCCCGAGACCACCAGCGGGATCGCGCGGTCGTAGAGCCGGTCGGCGAAGGCGACCAGCCGCAGTCCGACGTTCTGGTCCGGCACCGGGTGGATGTCGCGCAGATGCACCCGGGTCACGCCGTCGAGAAGCCTGCCGTAGCGCGAAGGGTGCAGACCGCCCAGGTGTTCGCACAACGCGTCGAAATCGTCCACTGTGGACTCGGGATGCGCGGCGGCGGAGGCTTCCAGCGCCTCGGGGCTCGCGGGCGGCGGCGCGTCCGGCAGGCCGCGGTGGCGGTAGTCCGGGCCGTCGACGCGGCAGACGCCGAACCGGGCGGACAGCGACTGGATCTCCCGCAGGAAGTCCGCGGCGGCGAACCGGCCCTCGCCGAGTTTGTCCGGCAGCGTGTTGGACGTCGCCGCCACGAACACCCCCGCCGAGATCAGTTCCTGCAGCAGCCGCGTGACGAGCATGGTGTCACCCGGGTCGTCGAGTTCGAACTCGTCGATCGCCAGGAACCGGTGTTCGGACAACCGCCGCACCGCCTCGGCGAACCCCAGCGCGCCGACGAGGTGCGTCAGCTCCACGAACGTCCCGTACGCCTTGGGCGACGGCGTCTCGTGCCACGCCGAGGCGAGAAGGTGTGTCTTGCCGACGCCGAACCCGCCGTCGAGATAGAGCCCCCTCGGCCCGGACGGCGCGTCGTCCCCGCCGCCGAAGAACGCGCGCAGCTTCGACTTCGGCTTCCGGTTCGACGCTTCCGCCACGCGCTTCGCGAACGCGCCACAGGTGACGACGGCCTCGGCCTGGCTCGGCTCGTCCGGGTTGGGCACGTACGTGGAGAACCGGACCGCGTCGAACCTCGGCGGCGGGACGAGCGCGGTGATCAGCTCGTCGGCGGACAGCTCCGGACGGCGATCGATCAGGCGGGCGGGCATTCGCCGAGCGTAACGGCACCGGCGTGGCGGGTTCACCCTCCCTGACCGGGCGTATCCCCCGCTCAGCGGTGCCGTCGGGCGCGTGCTGGGATGTCGGTGTGCAGCTTTTGTGGCCAACGACACCGGGCGATGCCGTCTCCGATGCCGATCTCGAACGGCTCTACGGATATCCGGAAGACCTGACCCGTCCCTGGGTCCAGGTCAACTTCGTCAGCTCCGCCGACGGCGCGGCGGCGGTCGACGAGCTGTCCGAGGGACTTTCCCATCCCGCCGACAAGCGGATCTTCCTGATGGGGCGGCTGCTCTCCGACGTGATCCTGGTCGGCGCGGGCACGGCGCGCGCCGAGGGCTACCGCGGCGCGCGCGTCACTCCCGAACGCGCCGCCCGCCGGGTCGCGCTCGGCCTTTCCGAGGTCCCGCCGATCGCGGTGGTGACCCGTTCCGGTGAACTCGACCCCTCGGGCCCGTTGTTCACCGACACCAAGGTCCCGCCGATCGTCATCACCACCGAGAAGGCGCCCCGCGCCGAGCTGGAGCGCGCGGGTGCCGAAGTGCTCGTGGCGGGGACCGACGACGTCGACCTCCACCGGGCGCTCACCCTGCTGAGTGAGCGCGGCCTGCGCCGGGTCGACTGCGAAGGCGGGCCGGCGCTGTTCGCCGACCTGATCGCCGCCGACCTCGTCGACCAGCTGTGCCTCACCGTCGCCCCGCTGCTGGCGGGAGCGGGCGAGAGCCGGATCGCCCGCGGCCACCCGTCCCCGGAACCGCGGCGGCTGGAACTCGCGTCCGTACTCGTCGAAGACGGTTTCACCATGCTGCGTTACCGCCGGGAGGGCGGGTGAGCGAGGCCGCGCCGGTTCCGGACGAGGAGCTGGTGACCAGGGCCGCCGCCGGGGACCACGGTGCGTTCGACACCCTGGTCCGGCGGCACACGCCCCGGATGTACCGGGTGGCGCTGCGGATCACCGGCAGCTCGTCCGAGGCCGAGGACGTCGTCCAGGAGGCCTGGCTCTCCGCGTGGCGGGCACTCCCCGGCTTCCGGTTCGAAGCCGCGGTGTCGACCTGGCTCTACCGGGTGACGACGAACGGCGCGCTCGGCGCGGTCCGGCGCCGGAAACCGACCGTGCCCCTCGACGAGGGCGACGCGGGTGTCGTGCCTGGTCCGGAGGGTCACGTGGTGAGCGCCGAGCGGGTCGGCACGGTGCTGCGCGCGATCGCCGAACTGGACGTCGGCCAGCGGATCCCGCTGATTCTGCGAGAATTCGAGGGGTTGACCTACGACGAGGTGGCCGAGGTGCTCGAAGTCAGCGTGCCCGCTCTGCGTGCCCGCCTGCACCGCGCGAGGGTGGCGCTGCTGGCGAAACTCGGCGACAACTTCCGACCCGGGGAACGGTGATGAGCGAGGATCCGCGCGACGACCCCCGGTGGCAGCAGGTGCGCGCCGCCGCGAGCCGTCCGGTACCGACGCCGCCGGGACTGGTCGAGCGGGTGCTCCGCTCGGTCGGCGGCGCCCGCGGCAGGCACACCACCGCACCGCTCGACCTGCCCTCGTCGGGCGGCAAGACCCAGGTGTCGGAACGGGCGCTGGTGCTGATGACCAGAAGCCTCGCCGCCGAGATCGGCCGCGAGCTCGGCGGAGTGCACGTCGCCGCCGTCGCGCTGGAAGAGGACGTGCTCCAGGTCCTGGTGACGATCCGGTTCGGCGTCGAGGCGGCGGTCGCGGACCTGTTGCGCCATCGGGTCAGTGCGGCCCTGACCGGTCAGCTCGGGTCCGCCCCGCCCGCGATCAACGTCCACGTCGTCGACGTGCACCCGGACTGAACCCTGCGCGAAGGCGTAACTCGCGTGCTTGGAGGCGTAACTCGCGTGTGCGGCCTCTGATCACGCGAGTTACGCCTTCAAGCACGCGAGATCCGTCCCTGAGCACGCGAGTTACGCGTTCGATCACAGCACTGATTACCCCATCCGGGGGACATCGCGTGACGGCTCGGCGTGCGCGCGTGTCCTGGTCGGTGAGAGCGTAGGGACCGCCGCGCGCGCAGGTCGCGCGGCACCGGTGCGAGAAGGAGCGAACTTCATGGCGCAGCCGAGCGCGAGCAAGCCCGACACCCCGGTGACGGGGTCGTCCCTCAACGAGGAAGGAGCCGCCGGCAAGACCACGATCTCGTCGGTGGTGGTGCAGAAGGTGGCGGGGCTCGCCACCCGTGAGGTCACCGGGATCCACGCGCTGGGCGGCGGGGTGTCCCGTGCCTTCGGCGCGATCCGCGAGCGCATCCCCGGTTCCGGCACGGTCACCACGTCCGGCGTCTCGGTCGAGGTCGGCGAGAAGCAGGCGGCCATCGACCTCGACGTGGTCGTCGAGTACGGCGCCCGCATCGTCGACGTCGCGCGGGCGGTGCGCCGCAACGTGATCGGCCAGGTCGAGCAGATCACCGGCCTCGAGGTGATCGAGGTCAACATCGCGGTCAACGACATCCACCTGCCCGACGAGGACGGCGGCGAGCCCGAGAGCTCGCGGGTCGAATGATGAACGGGACCCAGACCGGCCTGCTCGCCGGCCTCATCCTCGGCCTCGCCGCGACCCAGGGCTTCACCGCGTTCCTGGTGACGCTGGCCGTCGGCGTCATCGGCCTCGTCCTCGGCCGCGTGCTCGACGGCGAACTCGACCTCGGCGACCTGTTCGGCCGGGGCCGCGACAAATGACCGTCCCGTCCGAACCGGAGGACCGCGGCACCCTCACCATCGCGCCGTCCGTGGTCCGCAAGATCGCGCAGCACGCCGCGGACCAGGTCGACGGGACCACGCGCGCCGAGCGGCGGATCGCCGGGCTCGGCCTCGGGACGCACGGCGCGAGCGCGAAGGTCGGTGGTGAGGGCAACGACGTCGACCTCGTGCTCGACGTGGCGCTGCACTATCCGGCGCCGGTGCGGCGGATCGTCGGCGACCTGCGCGCCAGGGTCACCGAGGAGGTCGAGCGGATCACCTCGTACCAGGTGCGGGACATCTCGGTGAAGGTTTCCGCGCTCCTGCCCGACATCGCGCCCCGCGTCCGCTAGAAGGAGCGAACGGTTATGCGTTTGATCGTCCGCCTGCTGTCGGCCCTGATCGGGCTGGCGCTGGCCGCCGCCGGGGTCCTGCTGGCGCTGGAGGTCGGCTGGGGCTGGTGGCGGCCGGGCCGGGGCCCGCTGTTCCTGCCATGGGACGACTGGCGCGACAGGCTCGCGGAGGAGTCCTGGAACGCTTCCACCGTCCGGTATCTCGCGATCGCCGTGGCGGTCGTGGGGCTGCTGCTGATCATCGCGGCGGCCTCGGCCGGGCGACGCGCCATCCGGCTGACCGATCCGGCGAACGAGGTCAGCGTGACGACGTCGCCGCGTTCCCTGGCGAGGCTCGTCGGGGTCACCGTGCGCGCGCAGGACAACGTCGCGGGCGCGAAGGTCACGGCCACCGCCAAGAAGATCCGTGTCCGCGCGACGAGCAGGCTCGAAACCGAAGGCGAGCTGCGGCCGCGGCTGCTGGAGACGGTCTCCGGCCTGCTCGACGACGTCCCGTTGGTGCGGCGGCCGAAGGTGTCGGTCGTCGTCGACTCCCCGAAGGACCGCCGATGACCCGTTCGGTCTCCGCCAAGGCGCTCGGCCGGTCCACCGGCACGGAACGGACCTTGACCGTCCTCATCGGACTTCTCGCACTGCTCGCCGGGGCGGCGGTGCTCGTGGTCGGCGCGGGCTGGCTCGGCACGCACCGCGCCGCCCGCCCGCTCGTGGACCCGATCGCCCTCGACTGGCTGTCGCGGCACGCGCTCGTTTCCCGGATCGGCGCGATCGTGCTCGGCGTTCTGCTGCTGTGGCTGGGGCTGTGGTGGTTCTTCCGGTCGCTGCGCCCGGAGGGCCGCCCGGACCTCGAACTCGACGACGACCTGGTGGTGACCTCCTCGGCCATCTCCGACGCCGTCCGCGCCGACGCGGAGACGGTCGACGGGGTCGGGCGCGCCCGGGTCCGCGCGGTCGGCGACAAGGAGCACCCGGCGCTGCGGATCACGCTCTGGCTCGTCGAGGGCACCGACCTGAAACGGGTCTGGGAGCAGCTCGACCACACCGTGCTGGCCCGCGCGCGGGAATCGCTCGGGGTGGACGTGCTGCCGACGGCCGTCCGGATCGAACTCGACACGACAGCACCGCAACGGGTGCGCTGACCGCGCCGGTGCGGCGAGAATGGCCGTCATGTCGCTTCCCTTGACGCCGCCGATCAAACCGATGCTCGCCAAACCGGCGAAGGCGATCCCCGATTCCGGCGGGTTGCTGTTCGAGCCGAAATGGGACGGGTACCGCTGCCTGGTGTTCCGCGACGGCGACGAGCTGACCTTGCAGTCGCGGTCGGAGAAGCCGCTCAACCGGTACTTCCCCGAGGTCGTCGAACGGCTGAAGGCGGCGTTGCCCGAACGGATCGTCCTCGACGGCGAACTGGTGGTCGCCCGCGGCGGGAAGCTGGACTTCGACGCGCTCACCGACCGGGTCCACCCCGCCGAAAGCCGCATCAAGCTGCTGGCGGAACAGACGCCGGCGGAGTTCGTCGCCTTCGACCTGCTGGCGCTGGGCGACGAGTCCTTTCTGGACGAACCCACGTCGAAGCGGCGGGAGCGGCTGGAGAAACTGGCCTCCGACGGCGTCCACCTGACCCCGGCCACCGCGGATCCGGGTGTCGCGCGGCGCTGGTTCGAACTGTTCGAGGGTGCGGGGCTCGACGGCGTCATCGGCAAACCGCTCGACGAGCCGTACACGCCCGGCAAACGGGTGCTGCTGAAGTACAAGCACTCCCGCACCGCCGACTGCGTGCTCGCCGGGCTGCGCTGGCACGTCGACGGCGAACCGGGCGAGATGGTCGGCTCGTTCCTGCTCGGGCTCTACGACGAGGACGGCGTGCTGCACCACCCCGGCGTCGTCGGATCGTTCCCGGTCACCCGTCGGCGTGAGCTGGCCGAGGAACTGGCACCGCTGATCACCGACGGCGCCGATCACCCCTGGCTGGGTGACAACGTGCGGGAGAACCAGCGGATCCCGGGCGGCATCACCCGGTGGAAGTCCAAGGAAGCCCCGTGGGTGCCGCTGAAGCTGGAGAAGGTGGTCGAGGTCGGCTACGAGCACACGGAGGCCGGATATCCGTCGCGGTTCCGGCACACCGCGCAGTTCAAACGCTGGCGCCCCGACCGCGAGCCGTCATCCTGCACCTATGCCCAGCTGGAGGAGATCGCCCGCTATGACCTGGACGCGGTGTTCCGCGGCGAGGTGAAACGCACCCGCTAACCGTGTCCTGACATCCGACCTGCGAAGCTGGCGTTCCGAGCTTAGTCATGCCTTGGAAGTGAGGACCAGCCCGTGAGCACCGCCCGCCGCACGCCACGGCTGTTCCTGACGACCACCGTGGTGGCGGCCGTGCTCGCGGGCTGCACGGCCGGGCCGTCGGTGCGGCCGGCGGTGATCGACAACGACGGCAAACCGGATCCCGGCGGCCAGACGACGGCTCAGCAGGTCCCGCTGCCGCCGCTCACCGAACCTCGGTCGCCGTCGATCAAATGGGAGGACTGCGACGAAGCGACCCGGCAACGGCTCGGTCAGCCGTCCGTGCCGGACACGCTGAAGTTCTCCTGCGCCAGGGTGCCCACCACGCTCGACGCGCCGGATCTGCCCGGTCGCGGGCTCTCGCGGCTTTCGGTGGTCAAGACCGAGGGCGGGCCGATCCCGCTCGTCGTGGTCAACGACGTCGATGGGGAACCTGGGTCGCTGTACGCCGCGCGGCTGGCCGCGACGCTGCCGCCCGAGTTCCTGCGGAAGTTCTCGCTGATCGGCGTGGACCGGCGCGGGACGGGGACGTCCATGCCGGTGCAGTGCATCCCGGCGGAGATCCGCACCGACCTGCTCGGCGCCGATCCGGCCGCCACCGACCTCGAAGGTGTCGTCGACGCGGCACGCCGGGCGGGACAGCAGTGCGCCATCGAACTGGACGACTCGCAGGTCGCGATGGACAGCTGGCGGGCGGCGGGCGACCTCGAAGAACTCCGCGAGCAACTGGGGCTGGACAAGCTGCACGCGCTGGGCCGCGGCGACGGTTCGAAGGTCCTCGCCGAATACGCCGTGCGGTTCCCGGCCCAGGTCGGCCGGGTCATGCTCGACGGGCTGCCCGATCCCGCCCCGGACGCGGCCGCCACGCAGGAAGCCATCGCCGCGAGCGCGCAGGCGACCCTCGACGCGTTCGGCGCCGACTGCATCGCGAGGGGCTGCCCGATCGGCGACGCCCGCTCGGCCGTGACCGCCGTCGCGGACCGGCTCCGGTCGGCGTCCGCGACGACCACCGACGGCGAGGAGATCACCCCGGGGGTCGCGCTGTACGCCATCTACTCCGGGCTCGCGCAGCGCTCACGCTGGGTGGAACTCGCCGAGGCGCTCAAGAGCGCGCAGACCGGCGACGTCACGCCGCTGGCCGCGTTCGCCGAGCCGGTGCTGAAGGACACCAAAGCGCGGCCGTCACGGCTGGACGGCACGCTCGCGACCAAATGCAACGACAGCGCGACCCGGCTCTCGGCCGAGGAACTGACCCGCGCGACCACGGCCCTGCGCGACAAGTACCCGCAGTTCGGCGTCTTCGCCGCGCAGCAACTGGCCTGGTGCAGCCCGTGGCCCGTGCGCCGCGAACCGCTTCCGCCAGCGGGAGCGCCGGGCGCCCCGCCGATGCTCGTCGCGGGCACCGCGACCGACCCGGTCACGCCGGAGCAGGGCACCGGCCGGGCGGCCGACCAGATGCCGAGCGCGGTGACGATCACCTGGCAGGGGGCCGGGCACGGCGCGCTGACCCTCTCGCCGTGTGTCGCGGACGCGACGCGGGCCTTCCTGATCGACGGGAAGGTGCCCGTCGACGGGACCCTCTGCCCGGCCTGATCATGCTCCGGGTCCGGCGCTCACGGCACCCAGCCGCTCCGGCGCCGCGGCGCGTTGCGAAAGCCACTTTCGCAACGTTCAAGGTTGCGAAAGTGGCTTTCGCAACCCCACACCGCCGTCCCCGGCCCCGAAAACCGCTACTGCCGGTAGGACTCGACCTCGGAGATCGGCCGCGCCGTGGCCTGGTCCGGATCCTCGTCGAACTCCACACGCGCCCGCCGCTGCCGCAGCAGGTCCCAGCACTGGTCCAGCTGCTGTTCCACACTCGCGAGCCGGGACCGGTCGTCCGAGCTCAGCCCGGTGCCGATCGCCCGCGACCGGAGCTCGTGCTCCTCGCTGACCAGCTCGTCGATCCGGCTGAGGATGTCCCCGTCGGCCATCTGCGCCTCCTGCGAAACGTGGGTTGCTCCATCCGAGACGCTACGCGCACTCGCGGGAATGCGCGTCCCGCCCGATTCGTTACGCCGGACATGAGCACTGTGGAGCTGACCGCCGCCAACTTCGATCAGGTCGTGTCGGAGAACGACTTCGTGATCATCGACTTCTGGGCGGGCTGGTGCATGCCGTGCCGCCAGTTCGCACCGACCTACGAGAAGGTGTCGGGCAACCACGACGACATCGTCTTCGCGAGCGTCGACACCGAGGCCGAGCAGCAGCTGGCCGCGGCCTTCGACGTGCGGTCGATCCCCACGCTCGCGGTGATCCGCGACAAGACGGTCATCTACGCGCAGCCGGGCGCACTCCCGGAGAAGACGCTGGAAGACCTCATCCAGCAGGCGCGCGACATCGACATGGACAAGCTCAAGGAAGAGGCCCAGGAGGCCTGACGAGCATGGAGAAGGGGTCCTCCCCGGCGGGTTTCGCCGGGGAGGACCCCTTTGTCTTTCAGCGGAACGACGCCACCGGGGAGCGGGTCAGCCCCGGGTGGCGAGTCCGCGCAGGAAGAACGCCAGGTTCGCCGGGCGTTCCGCCAGCCTGCGCATGAAATAGCCGTACCATTCGTCGCCGTAGGGGACGTAGACGCGCATCGTCTTGCCGTCGCCCGCGATCCGGCGCTGCTCTTCGGGACGGATCCCGTACAGCATCTGGAATTCGTGGTCGTCCGCCTTGCGGCCCGCGTCGGCCGCGAGCTTCTCGGCGATCGCGATCATCCGCGGGTCGTGCGAAGCGACCATCGGATAACCCTTGCCCTGCATGAGGATCTTCAGGCAGCGCACGTAGGACCTGTCCACTTCGGACTTGTCCTGGAACGCGACCTCCGCGGGTTCGGCGTACGCGCCCTTGCACAGCCGGACGCGGGAACCCTCGGTCGCGAGGTCTCGGCAATCCTGCTCGGTGCGCCGCAGGTAGGCCTGCAGCACCGCGCCGACCCACGGGTACTCGGTGCGCAGCTCCCTGAGGATGCCCAGCGTCGAGTCGGTGGTGGTGTGGTCCTCCATGTCGAGGGTCACCGTGGCACCGACCGCTTCGGCCGCCGCGCAGATCTTGCGCGCGTTCTCCAGCGCGACCTTCTCGCCGTCGACGGGGAGGAACTGCCCGACGGCGGACAGCTTCACCGAGACGTCCGCGCCGAACGCGAGGCCGTCGGCCGCCAGCGCGGTCAGCAGTTCCTCGTAGGCGCGGACCGTGGTCGCGGCCTGCTCGGCGTCGGTGGTGTCCTCGCCGAGGTGGTCGAGGGTCACGCGGAGGCCCTGGTCGGCCAGTTCGCGGACCACCCGGGCGGCGTCGGGCGTCTTCGCACCGGCGACGAACCGGCTGACCACCGATCGGGTGGCGGGGACGACCTCGACCAGCTTGCGCATCCGCTGGGATCGAGCGGCGGCGAGCAACGGGGCACGCAACATCACGGACTCCTGGAGATCTCAGCCCTGGTGGGGGTAACGGACGCTGGTGGGCGGAACGAAGGTCTCCTTGACCGAGCGCGGGCTCGTCCAGCGGAGCAGGTTGAACACCGAACCGGCCTTGTCGTTGGTGCCGGACGCGCGGGCACCGCCGAACGGCTGCTGGCCGACGACCGCGCCGGTCGGCTTGTCGTTGACGTAGAAGTTGCCGGCGGCGAAGCGCAGCGCCTCGGACGCCTTCGCGACGGCCGTGCGGTCGTTCGCGATGACCGCGCCGGTGAGCGCGTAGTCGGCGGTCTCGTCGACCAGCTTCAAGACGTTGTCGAAGCCCTCGTCGGTGTCGTCGTCGTAGACGTGCAGCGCGAGGATCGGGCCGAAGTACTCGGTGCGGAAGATCTCGTGGTCCGGGTTGTCCGAGACCAGGATCGTCGGGCGCACGAAGTAGCCGACGCTGTCGTCGGCGGTACCACCGGCGATGACCTCGATCTCGGCGTCCTCGGCGGCGCTCTTCAGTACGGCGGCGTGCTTGTCGAAGGCGCGGCGGTCGATCACGGCGCCACCGAAGTTGTCCAGGTCGGTGACGTCGCCGTAGGTGATGGCCTCGGTCTCGGAGACCAGCTCGTCCTTCAGGCTCGCCCAGAGCGAACGCGGGACGTAGGCGCGGGACGCGGCCGAGCACTTCTGGCCCTGGTACTCGAAGGCGCCGCGGATCAGCGCGGTGCGCAGGATGTCGACGTCGGCGGAGGCGTGCGCGAGCACGAAGTCCTTGCCGCCGGTCTCGCCGACCAGGCGCGGGTACGTGCGGTAGCCGGAGATGTTGGCGCCGACGGTGGCCCACAGGTGCTGGAAGGTCGCGGTGGAACCGGTGAAGTGGATCCCGGCCAGGTCGCGGTGGGTCAGGGCGACCTCGGAGACGGCCTTGCCATCGCCCGGAAGCAGGTTGATGACACCCGGCGGCATGCCGGCCTCTTCGAGCAGGCGCATCAGCATGTGCGCGGCGTAGCTCTGCGTCGGCGACGGCTTCCACAGCACGACGTTGCCCATCAGCGCGGGCGCGGTCGGCAGGTTGCCGGAGATCGCGGTGAAGTTGAACGGGGTGATGGCGTACACGAAGCCCTCGAGCGGGCGGTGCTCCATCCGGTTCCAGATCCCGGGCGAGCTGACCGGCTGCTCGGCGAGGATCTGACGGCCGAAGGCGACGTTGAACCGCCAGAAGTCGATCAGCTCGCAGGCTGAGTCGATCTCGGCCTGGAAGGCGGTCTTCGACTGGCCGAGCATGGTGGCGGCGTTCAGCTTGGCGCGCCACGGGCCGGCGAGCAGGTCCGCGGCGCGCAGGATGATCGCGGCGCGGTCGTCGAAGGACAGCGCGCGCCAGCCGGGAGCGGCGGCCTTGGCGGCGGCGATCGCGTCGTGGGTGTCCTGCGCGGTCGCGCTGTGGATCACGCCCAGCACGGCCTTGTGGTTGTGCGGCTGGACGACCTCGATCTTCTCGCCGCCGCCCTTGCGCTGCTCACCACCGATGGTCGCGGTGATGTCGATCGGGTCGGCGTTGCCCAGCAACTTGAGCGCGCCCTCGAGTTCAGCACGCTCAGCGCTGCCCGGTGCGTAATTCAGCACCGGCTCGTTCTTCGGGGCGGGGGTCTGGGTCACGGCGTCCACTGACTGCTCCTGACTGCACTTCGCCGGGTAGAGGTCTCACCCCGAACGGTAGACCTGACGCCGCACTGAAGGCTTGTCCGACTGGCTAGAATCAGGGTGACCATCTTGTCCGATCGGCTTAATCGGTGATCAAGACGACTACCCAGACGACCCCCGGCGCTTCCCTGCGGCATGTCCTCGCCACGCTCGGTGAACCGCTGGTCAGGGTGCTCGCGGCCCCTGGCGGGCTCGGCGTCGGCGTGGAGGACGTCGTCATCCACGATCCGGAGGATCCGCCCGACGCACATCCGGGTGACCTCGTCCTGGTGATCGGCGCCCGCGGGCGGTCGGCGGCCGGCGCGATCCGGGCGGCGGGGCGGTCCGGCGCGGCCGCCGTCGCGGTCAAGAACGGCATGGCCGTCGTCAACGTCGCGACCGACGCGGGGGTCGCGCTGATCGAGGTCGGCCACGAGGCGCGCTGGGAGCAGGTCGAAGCGCTGGCCAGGGGCGTCGTCGACGCGGCCCGCGCGGGTGGCGAGGCGGACCACGGCGAGGTGCTCGGCGACCTGTTCTCCCTCGCGCAGACCATCGCGACGCTGACCGGCGGCCTGGTCAGCATCGAGGACACCGCGAGCCGCGTGCTGGCCTATTCGCGGGCGGGCGACGAGGTGGACGAGCTGCGCAGGCTCTCGATCCTCGGCCGCGAAGGCCCGGAACGCTACCTCGCGATGCTGCGCGAATGGGGCGTCTACCAGCGCCTTCGCGCCGGTGAGGGCATCGTCCGCATCGACGAGCGGCCCGATCTCGGTATCCGGCGGCGGATCGCGGCCGGGATCCACGCCGGCTCGCAGCCGCTGGGCACGATCTGGGTCCAGGAGGGCGCGCAGCCGCTCACCGAAAGCGCGGAGGTCGCCTTGCTCGGTGCCAGTCGCGCGCTCGCACCGCAGCTGATCCGGCACCGGACGCTGCCCAGCCCGGAGCTCCGGCTGCGGGAGGATCTGCTGGCGGGGCTGCTCGACGGCCGCCTCGACGCCGAGTCCGTCGCCGACGACATCGGCGCGGATCCCGGGAAACCGGCCATGGTGCTGGCGTTCTCGCTCCCCCGCGACCGCGCCGCGACCGACCGGCAGCTCCGGCGCGCGGAGCTGGTGCACCTGATCACCGTGCACACCGCCGCGTACCGGCGGAGCGCGCTGGTGAGCGTGATCGGTGGCCGGGTCTACGCGCTGCTGCCCGATCTGCCCGAGCACGCCGAACCACGGATCCTGACGCTGGCCAAGGAAATCGTCGGCACGGCGCAACGGCATCTTGACGTCCGGGTGCGCGCGGCGCTGGGCGGTGTCGTCCCCCGGCTCTCCGACGCGGCGGCCTCGCGCGGCGACGCGGACCGCGTGCTGGCGACGATGGCGCGCGGGCACGGGACCGCGGACGTCGCCTCGCTGGCCGACGTCCGTGCCGAGGTCCTGCTCTCGGAGGTGCTCGCTTTCCTGAGCGAGCAGCCGAGGATCCGCGATCCGCGGCTGACCGAGCTGGTCGCCCACGACGCCGAACACGGCGGAATCCTGGTGCCCGCCGTGCTCGCGTACCTCGAAGCTTTCGGTGACGTCCGGAAAGCCGCGCGCGAGCTGAACATCCACCCCAACACGGTGCGCTACCGGGTGCGCCGCGCGGGCGAGGTGTCCGGGATCGACCTGGACGACCCCGCACAACGCATCCTGACCCAGCTCCTGCTGCGCATTTAGTCCTCTGGATGCGGTCGTTGCGTGTGCAAGGACCGCATCCAGAGGACTAAATGCGGCAAGTCAGGCCGGGGTCAGGCTGCGAAGGCCGGCGACCTCGGCCAGCGCGCGATAGGAATCCAGCCGCTCCGCCTGGTCGAAAGTACTGGTGGTCACCAGGATCTCGTCGGCCCCGGTCTTGGCGACGAGATCGGCCAGCCGCTCGCCCACCTCGTCCGGGGTGCCGGCGAGCTGACCGTCGAGCGCCCGGTCCAGTTTCTCCTGGTCCCGTTCGGACAGTGACCTCGTGAGGATTTCCTCGACCGGCGACAACGGCGGGAAGACACCGTGCGTCCGCGAATAGACGGTCGACCACGCTTCGGGGATGAGCAGCCGTCGGGCCCGTTCGGCCGTCTCGGCGACCGCGATCGCCGTCGACACCACAACATACGGCCGCGACGCCTGCGGGGAAGGGCGGAATCCGGAGCGATATCCCTCGATGGCCTCAAGCAGCGGTCCCTCACCGCGGATCGGCGCGATCACCAGCGGCAGCCCCAGTTCCGCGGCCAGGCGCGCCCCGGCACCGGTGGCCAGCAGGAACGCGGGCACGCGCAGGCCTTCCGCGGGAATGGCGTGCACACCCGGATAGGTCGTCTGGTCGCCCGCGAGGAAGCCCAGCAGTTCGCGGACCTGGTCGCCGAAGCGATCGGCGTCGTCCTTCTCGTGCCCGAGGGCCTGCCGGACTCCGCCGGTGAACCCGACCGACCGGCCCAGCCCCATGTCGATCCGGCCGGGGAAGAGCGACTCGAGCACGCCGAACTGTTCCGCGACCACGAGCGGCCGGTGGTTCGGCAGCATCACGCCGCCCGTGCCGACCCGGATCCGCTCGGTCGCCGAGGCGACGGCGGCCGCCAGCACCGTCGGCGCCGAACCGGCGACGCCGGGCACGCTGTGATGCTCCGACACCCAGAACCGGTGATAGCCGAGCGCTTCTATGTCCCGCGCGAAGGCGACCGTGTCCCGCAGGGCGCGGGGCGCGTCGCCGCCGCGGCGGGTCGGGGACCGGTCCAGTACCGAAAGCGTGATCACCCTCGGCTCAACGCGTCCGGACCCGGCGGGCATTCCCCGCTCAGGGGCGCCAGCGCTCGCTGTAATCCGGGTGGTCGGCGTGCGGCAAGGCCAGCAGCCGCAGGGTCAGGCACCAGTTCGTCCCGGCCTCGTCGGCGGGCACATGGCAGGTCTCGCACCAGTACTCGTTGCCGTACAAGGGGAATCCGGGCACCTTCTCCGAGACCGTGGTGCGGTGGGCCTGCAGGAGCCGCCGGGTGGCCTCGATCTCGTTGATCATCTGATTGACCGTGTCGAGTTCGAGATCGTTGAGCGAACGGATCTTCTTTTCGATGACGACCTTGGTCTCACCGCGGGTGAGCGATTCGTTGATCTCGGTTTTCTTGACCGCCTGCATGATCAACGCCTGGCGTTGCCCCACACGCGCGGCGAGAAAGGCGATCAGGTCGTCCACGGGTACTCCTTCGTCCTCCCCCAGCCTAGTGTTCGGAGGGAAATGTCGCTGGCAGGAGGCCCGGCGTTACGGCCGGGTCCCGCGCGTCACACAGTCTCGTATCGATCCACCGCGCGACGGTGACTGGTTTCTGGATCGACACGAAAGCGCAATCACTCCGGGAGCAAAACGAAGAACAACGACGAATTGGTCACTGAAAACGCACACGTCGTCACGAAATGCGTTCCCACCGGCAAGCTGTCAGGCGGTGTCGTCCCGCGCCTTGCTCGGCTGGACGCGCTTCGGCTCGCCGGGCATCTTCGGGTAGTCCGGCGGATACGGCATCTCCCCGAGGCCGTGGTCACGCTCGTCCCGCGCGTACCACTCCAGCAGTGTCTCGATGCCGAACGCCTGCTCGTCCATCGCCGCGTGGAGGTCGCCACGCTCGTTGTAGAAGGCGCCGACGGTGAGGACGTCGAAGTCGTCCGGGTCCACCTCGGTCAGCAGATCCCAGGTCAGCGGCGTCGACACCGTCGCCCGCGATGTACCGCGGACCGACCAGGACGACGCCACCGTGCGGTCGCGGGCGGCCTGGTTGTAGTCGATGAAGACCCGGCCGCCGCGCTCTTCCTTCCACCACGCGATGGTCGCCTTGTCCGGGATCCGGCGCTCGACCTCGCGGCCCAGCGCGATCACCGCGTGCCGGACGTCGATGAAGTCCCACTCCGGCCGGATCCGCACCAGGACGTGCACGCCGCGGCCGCCCGAGGTCTTCGGGAAGCCGGTCAGCCCCGCCGAGTCGAGCACCTCGCGCACCACGCCCGCGACCTCGACCGCGTCGGCGAAACCCGCCTCGTCCGGCGGGTCCACGTCGATGCGGAGTTCGTCGGGGTGGTCGACGTCGGGCCGCCGCACCGGCCACGGGTGGAAGTCGAAGGTGCCCAGGTTCGCCGCCCAGGCGAACACGGCGGGTTCGGTCGGGCAGACCTCCTCGGCCGTCCGGCCGGACGGGAAGGTGATCTTCGCGGTCTCCACCCACTCCGGGGCGCCCTTCGGCACGCGCTTGGCGTAAAACCACTCGCCCTCGACGCCGTCGACATACCGCTTCAGCGTCGTCGGCCGCTCCCCGATCGCACGCAGCAACGGCTCGCCGACCGCGACGTAGTGCTCCACGACCTGGCGCTTCGTGATTCCCCTTGCCGGGAAGTACACCTTGTCCGGGCTGGACACGCGGACCTTCCGCTCGCCTACCTCGACCTCGATCGGCTCACCGTTCTTGGGCATGCGCCCACCGTATCGCCGATCAGGGCCGGGGATCGGTCTTCAGGATTGCCATCGTGACGACGTCATGCCACTCGCCGTCCCACCACAGCGCCTGTCGCTGAAGCCCCTCGCGGACGAACCCGGCCTTCTCGTACGCGCGCTGGGCCCGCGGGTTGTAGTCGAAGACCTCCAGCGAGACGCGATGCAGGCCGACGGCACCGAACGCGTAGTCCAGCAGCAGCCTTGTCGCCTCGGTGCCATAGCCCTTGCCGAAGAACTCCGGCCCGTTCAGCGCGATCCGGAACGACGCGGAGCGGTTGTCCTTGTCGACGTCGGTGAGCGCTAGATCGCCGACGTGCGCGCGATCCTCCTTGCGCACGATCGCGTAGTCCGCCCGGTCGTCGAGGCCGGTCCGCCCGGCGAGCCAGGTCCGGATCTGCTCGGGGGTGAATCGGGTGTGCGTACCGGTCAGCCGGATGGTTTCGGGCTCCTGCAGGGCCTCCCACGCGGTTTCGAAGTAGGTTTCGTCGAGCTGCGTGAGCACGACGTGGCCGCCGGTGAGTTCGGGCTGCGTCCGCAGCGCCTCGGTGTCGATCACAGCGGACACGGTACGGTTGACGCGGTGTCCGGCCGTACCAAATTAATCCTCGCGCTCACCGTGCTCGCCCTCTTCGTGGCGGCCGCGGTCCTGCTGCCGATCCCGAGTCCGGCCGGGCTGCGGGCCTGGGCGGCCGAGACCGGCCCGGCCACTCCCTTGGTCTTTTTCCTGGCCTATTCGGTGCTCACCGTGGCGCCGATCCCCCGCACCGTGTTCAACCTGGCCGGCGGGCTGCTGCTCGGCGCCACGACGGGCATCGTCGTCGGCATCCTGGCGACCACGGTCGCGTCCGGGCTCTCGTTCGCTCTTTCGAGGGCGCTCGGCCGCGACCTGGTCACCCGGCACCTGCACCGGGCGAAGGTCCGCGCGGTCAACGAGCGGCTTTCGGACGGCGGGGTCCTGGCGATCACGTCCTTACGGCTGATCCCGATGGTTCCGTTCGCTCCGTTCAGTTACCTGTGCGGAGTGTCATCGGTCCGTTTCGCCCCGTATCTGATCGGGACCGCGCTCGGCAGCCTTCCGGGGACGGTCGCGGTCGTCGTCCTCGGCGACGCGCTGACCGGGGAAACACCGCCCGCCCTGCTGATCTGTTACGCCGTGTTCGCCGCGGCGGGGGCCATCGGGCTGGTCAAGGTCTTCCGGCGCAAGGCCCGGCCGGTGCCCGATTCGAGCGAGGAAGAACAATTGCCCGCCTCCGCACCGGCGAGCTGACGGGGAGCCGAAACCGCCGCCCGCTACACTCGATCGGGTGCGCGGGACCTGTCAGGCCGCGTAGCGCCACCATCACCCGGAGAACGTGTCAGGAGCAGTCGCCATCGACACCGGTCAGCTGATCGCTGGGCACTATCGCCTGGTCGAGCAAATTGGTAGCGGTGCCATGGGGGTGGTCTGGCGTGCCATCGATGTCCGCCTCGAGCGCTCGGTGGCGGTCAAGCAGATCCTCCCGCAGCCAGGTGTCTCCGAAGCCGAACGCGACAACATGCGCCAGCGCGCCATGCGCGAGGCGAAGAACGCGGCCCGGTTCCAGCATCCGAACGCGATCGTGGTGTTCGACATCGCCGAACACGGTGGTGACCCCTGCCTGGTGATGGAATACCTGAACGGCCCGAGCCTCTCGGCGATCATCTCCGAGGAAGGCACGCTGCCGCTCGGGCGCGTCGCGAAGATCGGCGAGCAGGTCGCGTCGGCGCTGGTCGCCGCGCACCGCGCCGGGATCGTGCACCGCGACGTCAAGCCGGGCAACATCCTGATCGACGAAGCCGGCACCGCGAAGATCACCGACTTCGGTATTTCCCGCGCCGCCGGCGACATGACGCTCACCCAGACCGGCCTGATCGGCGGCACCCCGGCGTACCTCGCGCCCGAGCTGGCGCGCGGCTCGGACCCGGTGCCCAGCTCCGACGTCTTCGCGCTCGGCGCGACGCTCTACCAAGCGATCGAGGGCCAGACCCCGTACGGGAACAGCTCGAACCAGCTGGCGCTGCTGTACGCCGCCGCGAACGGCCAGATCAACCCGCCGCAGCAGGCGGGCCCCGCGACCGCGCTGCTGATGAGCCTCCTGCGCACCGAGCCGACCGAGCGCCCCAGCATGTCCGAGGCCAGGGAACGCCTCGCCGCGCTGGCGGCGAACGAATCCGCCGCGGGCACGGCGGCGTCGCCCCGGCTCTTCGGGGCGGGCGGCGGCAGACAACCGGCCGTGCCCGACACCCCGGGACACGGCCTTCCCGGCGGAGACCGGCCACCGTGGCAGCGGACCGACAAGCCGGCCCAGCCCGCCGCGGCGGCTCCGCCGCAGCCCGCCAAGACCCACCCGCCGACGGCCGCCTTCATCCCGATGCGCTCGCCGTCCGCCGCGCCGAACACGCCGCCACGCCCGGTCGCCGCGATGAGCCCGCCGCCGTCCGCGGCCGCCCCGATGCGGCCGTCCCCGGCCAAGCCCGCCGATGCCAAACGCAAGGCCGTCCTGTTCGCGGGCGCCGGTGCCGCGGTCGTGGTGATCGCCGTGATCGTGTTCCTGGTGCTGAATTCGAGCAACGGCGGCAACACCCAGGGCGGCAACAACGCCGGGGCGAACCCTCAGCCCGGCACCTCGGCGCCGCCGAAGAGCGGCTCGTCTTCGTCGCGTCCCGCGCCCGCGGGCCTGGGAAAGACCCCGAGCGAGAAGGTCACGAGCTACTCCAGCGTGGGGCAGTTCCTGCTGGACTTCTTCGACACCGACAAGATCGGGACCTCCGCGAGCTGGAACAAGCTCACGGACGCCGCGAAAGAGGTCTACGGCTCGGAGCAGGCTTTCGCCGAGTACTGGAGCACTCACAAGGTCACCGGTGCCGACACCGCGCGGGCGGACAGCGGCGGCGGAAACCCCGACGGCTCGATCGACATGAACATCACGCTCAACAAGGGACCGCGGCCGGCGCTGCGCGTGGTCCAGGTCGGCGGGCAGTACTACATCGACGCCGACACGCGAGTACTCGGCAACTGACGCAGCGTGGCGGTGGTGAGACCCGCCTCGCTGGTGGTAGGCCAATCGCCGCTCTTGGCTTACTGTTGCCGGTATGGCCGATAGCGGACCTTTCGGACCTGGCCAGAATCCTCGCTTCCAGGAGGACCTGGTAGGCCTCGACCCGTACGATCCCGAAGCCCGGGCCTTCGCCGAGCATCTGGACCGCATCGAACGCTGCGGCCCGAACTTCACCGTGGAGGCCTGCCTCGACGGTGTCTCCGATTTCGCCGACTCCAGCAACCGCCTCGGCGGTCTGCGCTGGTGGGTTTCGGCACTGGTCGTGGTCCTCATCGTGCTCGGCGTGATGGTCACCGCATGGGACATCATCGGCCGGGCCATCGCCTGGCTCGCGGGGTAACGTGGAACCGGTGAAAGGCATGAAACCCGTTGTCGGAGCCACGCCGCGCGTGGTCAAGTCCGAGCAGGAATGGCGGGAGCAGCTCAGCCCCGACGAGTACGCCGTCCTTCGCCAGGCGGGCACCGAGCGCCCCTTCACCGGTGAGTACACCGATGAGAAGACCACCGGTGTCTACCAGTGCCGAGCCTGTGGCGCCGAGTTGTTCCGCAGCGACACGAAATTCGAGAGCCATTGCGGCTGGCCGTCGTTCTACGACCCGGCCGACACCGACGCCGTCCTCCTCCGCGAGGACACCACCATGGGGATGCGCCGGATCGAGGTGCTGTGCAAGTCGTGCCACAGCCACCTCGGGCACGTCTTCGAAGGCGAGGGCTACGCCACGCCGACGGATCAGCGGTACTGCATCAACTCGATCTCGCTGAAGCTCGTTCCCGAGTCGTAACCGAACGAAGCGAACCACCGCCCTCCTCGACGCGTTCACGGTGCACAGGACAGCGTCGGGGAGGGCGGTGTTTTCATGAACGAACCCTGGGGAATCTCCGGGCCGGCTTTCGCCTGGCTCTACGGAATCTGTGCCGTGGCGCCGATCGTGCTCGCCGTGGTGCACGAACTGTGGCTGCGTCGTGACACCGGGGCCAGGACGGTGCCGGGCCTCCACCACCTGGCCGCGCTGGCGGGCGGCGTGGAGCGGGTCACCGACACCGTCGTCGCCGGTCTGCTCGAACGGAATCTCCTGCGGCCCGACGGCCGGGGCCTCCTGCACCCGATCAGACCGGTCCCCGCCGACCAGTTCGAGCGCGCGGTCGTCTCGCTGGTGCCCGGCAACGGAATCGGCCTGCGCGACCTGCGCGCCAAGACGGCCCGGCACGACGTCGTCCGGGAGCTGCGCGCCGACCTGGAGCAGCGGGGCCTGTTCGTGCGCGAGCGTCGCCGCCGGAGGGGCTGGCAGTACGCGATCGCTGCGTACGTGGCCGTCTTCGCCCTGGGGATCGCGAGGCTCGCGAACGCCGTACCGCTGAAGCGGCCTGTCGGCGCCCTCGTCGTCCTGCTGATCGTCGCGGCAGGCGCGAGCGGCCTGGCCGTATGGCGGCAACGGCCGGAGCGCTCGGGCCGGGCGACGGCCGCGGGCGGCCTGGCACTCCACTACGGCGACTGGGACCGCGGCCTGGGGCGCACGACCGCAGGGCGGGTGGCGCTCCACGGGTTGGGGGCCTTCCCCGATCCGGTCGTCGTGGGCGCGCTGAGCAAGACCGGCGTGTTCGCCCGCACGGCGAGCACCTGCGGCGGAGGCGCGTCGTACGCCGTCGGTTCCTCGTGCGGTGGTGGGGCTTCCTCCTCCTGCGGCGGGGGTTCTTCCTGTGGTGGCGGTGGCGGAGGTGGTTGCGGTGGATGACTTCGGCTGGCTGTCCCTTACCGCGATCGCGCTCCCCGTCCTGGTCGCGGCGCTTCACGTCCGTTGGCTCCGGCGCGGTTTCCACGATGGCGGCAGGTTGCCGAGCGTGCGGCACGTGGCGGCCTTGGCGGGCGGTACCGCGCGGGTCACCGAAACGGTGGTCGCCTCGATGCTCGAACGCGAGCAGGCCCGGCTCGGTGGTTCCGGCAGGCTCTACCGCACGCCGCTGGTCCCGGTCGACCCGCTGGGGCAGGAGCTCGCCGGCCGGCTGTCGTCGTTCCCCGGCCACGCACTGCGGACGACGATGAGCCGCGGTCCGGCGATGCGGGCGCTGTGGGCCGATCTGGGCCGCCGCGGCCTGGTCGTCGCGGAAGGACGACGCCGGCTCACGTGGAGGATCACCGCCGTCGTCTATGCCGTCCTGCTGGGGGCCGGGACGGTCCGCTGGATCGTCACCGGCGCCGGCGTGGTCCTGATCGTGTTTCCCGTCGTCGCGCTGGCCCTGCTGATCGTCAGCCTGTGGCTCGGCCGGACCGACTACGCGGGCAGGACGACCACCGCGGGCCGGGCGGTGCTGGCCGAGGCGGAGACGGATCGAAGCCTCGTCTCGGGTGCGGCGGGCGCGGTGGCCATCGGCGGCTTCGCGGCATATCCCGATCGCGAAGTCGCCGCCATCCTGAGCCGCTACGGCGGACGCCCCGGCAAGGACACCCGCACCTTCGCCTGGGGCGACGGGACAAGCTCGGACTCCTCTTGGAGCGCCGACGGCGGCGTCTGACGCCCGGCGAATCACGGAACCACGACCGGGCGGATCGGCGTCCGGCTACGGTAAGCGCACCTGCTCGCGAAAGGCCCGTTCGATGAAAGACACCTGGGGTATCCCCGGACCCACTTTCCTGGCGATCTATGGCGCCCTGATCGTGTTCCCGGTGGTCGTCGGTCTCGTGTGGACGATCGCGGTCAAGCTGAGTGCCAAAGCACCGCGCGCCACCGTGAGCGGGCCGGAGCCGACGGTGTACGAGCTCGCCTATCTCGCCGGCGGCCCGGACCGGGTGGTCGACACGGCCATCGCGGCGCTGGTCGACCGCGGGACGTTGCGGGTCAGCAGCTCGAAACAACTCCAGCTCACCGGCCCCGAGCCCGCCGACCCCATCGAAAAGGCCGTCGCCAAGGCCGCGCGGCCGGGGCACAACGCCACGACTCGCGACATCCGCAACCGGTTGCGGATGTCGGGCCCGATGCAGGCGCTCGCCAAGGGGCTGGAGACGCGGGGACTCGTCGCCACGGACCGGTCGCGCCAGATCCGGCAGTTCGTGTACTTCCTGTACCTCGCCGTGCTCGTGCTCGGTGTCGTACGCCTGATCGCCGGGATCGCCGGTGACCGTCCCGTCGGTTTCCTCGTCCCCCTGCTGATCTCGGCCGTGTTCGCGACGGTGATCGCCCGCGCGCTCAGGAACAAGCGGCCGGGCCCCCGCCCGACCAGCGAGGGCGGCCGGATCCTCCACCGGGCCAGGTCCGCCCACGGACGGGAGCGCAAACGCGGTATCCCCAACGCTCCGGGGTACGCCGGCGCGGCCGGTCTCGGGTTGCTGGGCGGAGCCGCCGCGGCGGTCGCGTTCGGCGGCCTCGCCTCCTACCCGGACGACGAACTGAGCGCGGCCCTGATCCCGCCTCCGGTCTCCGGTGGTTTCGGTGGCGGTTCGTCCGGTGGCGGCTCCTCGTGCAGTAGCGGCGGAAGCTCGTGCAGCGGCGGCAGCAGCGGCGGCGGCGGTGGTTGCGGAGGCGGCGGCTGTGGCGGCTGACGGACCGGGCACGCTCGGGATCGGCATCGGCTGGCGGCACGAGCTGGACCTGTCGATCGCGCGGCTGCCCGGCGTCGACTGGGTCGAGGTCGTCGCCGAGAACCTGCACGCCGGGCATCTTCCCGAAACCCTGGTCGCGTTGCGCGACAAGGGAATGCCGGTCCTGCCGCACGCGGTGTCGCTGTCGCTGGGCGGGGCGGAGCCGCTGGACACCAAGCGCGTCGAGCATCTCGCGGTCCTCACCCGCGAGCTCGGCGCGCCGATGGCCAGCGACCACGTGTGCTTCGTGCGCGCGGGAGGGCTCGACTCAGGCCATCTGATGCCGCTCCCCCGCACCCGGGAAGCGCTCGACGTCCTGGTGGACAACGTCAAGCTGGCGCAGTCCATCGTGGACGTCCCGTTCGCGCTGGAGAACATCGCGGCGGTGCTGGACTGGCCGGACGCGGAGTTCACCGAGTCGGAGTTCCTGCGGGAGCTCACCGACCGGACCGGCTGCCTGCTGATCATCGACGTCGCCAATCTGTACGCCAACGCCCGCAACCTCGGCACCGATCCCGAACGGTTCCTCGACGAGATCCCGTGGGAGCGGCTCGCGTACACGCATATGGCCGGCGGTGTCGAACGCGACGGCGTCTACCACGACACGCACGCCCACCCGGTGGTCCCGGGGGTGCTGGACCTGCTGCGCGAACTGCGGCGCCGCACCGACCCGCCGGGTGTCCTGCTGGAACGCGACGACGACTACCCGTCCGACACGGAACTGGCGGCCGAGCTCGCCGCGTTACGGGAAGCGGTCTCGCCGTGACGTCGTCCCGGGAGCGGCTCGCCGCCCAGCAGGCCGAGCTGCTCAAGGCGCTCCTCGCGGGAGGCGACGCCCCGGCGGGCTTCGACGCGGACAGGCTCCGTATCGAGGCGAACGTCCTGCGGAACAAGCAAAGCAGGCTGGTCGCCTACCTGCGCCCGGATCTCGCCGAGGCCCTCGGTGACCGGTTCGCCGCGCTGTTCCGCGAGTTCGCGACGAGCCGTCCGAAGACCGACACGATCCGCGCGCGGGCCTACGCGGACGCTTTCGGCGCGTGGCTCGTGGAGCGCGGCGAAATCCCGAAGCCCCGGGGCCGATTCGCGCGCTGGCTACGCCAACGCCGCATTTAGTCCTCTGAATGCGGGCGGGCTTCGGCACCCTCCCGCATTCAGAGGACTAAATGCGGGTCGGTCACCAGACCGGGCGGTCGCTTCCGGGCACGTGTGTCGCTTCCGTCCACTGTGGATTCGAGCCCGGCAGCGTGCCCGCCATCTTGACCCGGGTGACCCGGCCGAGCTGGCCGTCGACGTCTTCGAGCCATTCGCCGCCGTCGAAGCCGGTGGGCCCGGCTTCCTTGCGCCCCAAGGAGTTCAGCCACTCCCCGGTCCCGGCGAGCGAGGTACGGACATGCTGGCTGCCGCCCTCGGTGGCCGCCCGGCGGACGGCGGTCATGATCGCCGCCGCGGTGAGCCAGCCGGTCGCGTGGTCGAGTGCCTGCACCGGAAGCGGTCCCGGGCCGTCGAGCCCGGCCGTCCTGCCGCCCTCGTCGGCGATCCCCGACACCATCTGCACCAGGCTGTCGAATCCCCGCCTGCGCGCCCACGGCCCTTCCCAGCCGTATGCGGACAGGTCCGCTACGACGATTCCCGGCCGGAGTTCGGCGATCGCTTCCGGCGAGAAACCCTTGGCCACCAGCGATCCCGGCCGGAAACCCTGCAGGACGACGTCGGCGCGCGCGATCAGCTTGCGCAGCCGCGAGCGTCCGGCTTCGGTCTCCAGGTCGACGTACGCCGAGAGCTTGCCCATCCCGGTGTCGACGGCCAGCGGCGGCACGGTCGGCAGCTGGGCCGACCCGATGTGCATGACGGTCGCCCCGTGCGCGGCGAGCACGCGGCCCGCGACCGGTCCGGCGATGACGTGGGTCAGGTCCAGGATCCGCACCCCGCCCAGTGGCCGGTCCGACTCGAACAGCCGCACGGGTTCCGACGGCCCGAGCGACCGGATCTCGGCGACCGGCAACGCGGACGACGCCTGCCCTTGCTTGTGCGCCAGCCACTCGTCACGGCTCCGCATCACGGCGGCCGCACCACCGGCGCCGATGACCGCCGACTCGACCTCGTACTTCGATTTGGCCGCCACGATCTTCTCGAACGCCGCCCTGGTCGCGGGCACGCCGAGGCCCCAGCACACGGCGGAGACGTGGCGCGGGTAGTTGCAGTGCAGCCGCACCCAGCCGTCGTTCGCGCGGTAGTCGCCGGACAGCGGCGCGCTGAACGGCACCGGTTCCCCATCGACGCGGACGTACTGCTCGCTGTGGAACGACGCGGCGGCGTGCCGGGTGTCGACCGAGACCTGGCCCGGCTCGATTCCCCGCAGCCGCAACAGTTCCCCGGCGGCCAGCGTCGCCGCGGCGATACTCGTCGTCGCCGCTTCCTCGACCCGGAAGGTCCCGGGCAGCACCGACTCGGGGCCGGTGATCTCGACGGCGTCTTCGGCGAGGGTGTCGCCGGTGAGCGTGGTCCAGACGCGTGCGTCCACGGAGGCCTTCACTAGGGCAGGAGCGCGATCAGCTCGGCCGGTTCCACCTTGGTCCCGGTGTAGAACGGGATCTCCTCGCGCACGTGGAGGCGGGCCTCGGTGCCGCGCAGATGCCGCATCAGGTCGACGATGCGGTGCAGTTCGTCCGCCTCGAAGGCCAGGATCCACTCGTAGTCGCCCAGCGCGAACGACGCGACCGTGTTGGCGCGGACGTCCGGGTAGTCGCGGGCTTCCTTGCCGTGGTCGGCGAGCATCTTGCGGCGCTCGTCGTCCGGCAGCAGGTACCACTCGTAGGAGCGGACGAACGGGTAGACGCAGATGAACTTGCGGGCCTCTTCCCCGGCGAGGAACGCCGGGATGTGGCTCTTGTTGAACTCCGCCGGGCGGTGCAGCGCGACCTGGCTCCACACCGGCGCCGACGCGCGGCCGAGCGGGGTGTGCCGGAAGCCGCTGTACGCCGCCTGGACCTGCTCGATCTCCTCGGCGTGCCACCAGATCATGTAGTCGGCGTCGGCGCGCAGCCCGGAGAGGTCGTAGACACCGCGGACGACGACGCCCTTGGCCTCCAGCGCGTCGAGGTACTCGGTGGTCTCCGCGGTCGCCTTCGCGCGGTCTTCGCCGAGCTTGCCCTGCTCGGCCCGGAAGACCGACCAGGCGGTGTAGCGGATGGTGTCATTGAGCTCGTTGTAGTTCAGCCGCGCCATACCGCCATCTTGGCACTGCCGGTGCTCAGGAGCCCTCGTGGGTCGGTGTGATCCCGGCGATGCGGCGGGCGGCCGCGTCGGCGGTGGCGATACAGGCCGGGAGCCCGACGCCGTGCAGCGTCGCGCCCGCCACGGCGAGGCCGGGGACGGCGGCGACGGCACGCTCGATCCGCTCGACGCGGACGAGGTGCCCGATGCCGTACTGCGGGAGCCCACCGCCCCATCGGGTCACCAGGGTGTCGATCGGCTCGGCGGTGACCCCGGTCAGCCGGGCCAGGTCGTCGCGGACCACGCGCACGAGTCCGTCGTCGTCGGCGTGCAGCGCCCCCGGTTCGCCGAAGCGGCCGACCGAGCCACGCACCAGCACCGGGCCTTCGCCGTGGTGCGCCCACTTGCGGGAGGAGAAGGTGAACGCCTTGGCGGCGAACGGCTTCCCGGCCGCGTCCCGCTCCCCCGCGCCGATCAGCACTCCGGACGACTCCGGCAACGCGGTCCCCGGCGGAAGCGCGAGCGCGACCACCGCCATCGACGCGAGTTCGATCTTGGCGAACACCGACGAGGCCACGCCCGCGACACCGTCGAGCAGCCGTCGTGCCGCAGGAGCCGGGACGGCGAGAAGTACGGAGTCGGCGTCGAGGTCGTCGACCTTCCAGCCGGTGGCGGTGCGCTCGAGCGTCGTCACCGTGGTCCCGGTCCGGATCTCGGCGCGGGACAGCTCCGCGAGCCGGGCGATAAGTGTTCCGAGGCCACCCAGCAGGGTGCCGAAGACCGGCGCCGTACTCGGCGAGGCGGGTATGAGCGAGGCGGCGCCTTCGGTGAGCGAGCGTGCGCCGCGATCGATCGCGGACGCGAGACCGGGCATGGTCGCGCGCAGTCCGAGCCCGTCCGCTCCCCCGGCGTAGACCCCGCCGAGCAGTGGATCGACGAGCCGGTCCACGAGTTCGTCGCCAAACCGCTCACGCAGCAACGGGCCGAGCGGCAAGTCACCGGCGAGCAGATCCAGCGGAGGCAGCGACGACTCGGCCTCGACCAGCGCGCGGCCCTTCTCCGACAGCACCCCCGCGACCGCGTCGGCCGAGGCGGGAACGCCCATGACCGTGCCCGGCGGCAGGCCGAGCACGGAGCCGCCGGCGTGGATCTTGGCGCGGGCCTTGGTGGGGTGGACGAGGCTTTCGCCCAGTCCGACCTCGCGGACCAGGGCGAGCGCCTCGGGACGGCGGGCGAGGAAGGCCTCCGCGCCGACGTCGTAGCGTTCACCGGCGAGTTCCACCGTGCGGAGCTTCCCGCCGAGCGACCCTGTCGCCTCGAAGACGACGATCCGGGCGTCTTCGCCGAGCAGCGTCCGCAGCCGGTACGCCGCGGTCAGTCCCGAGATACCGCCACCGACGACGGCGATCGTGCTCATGCGAGTTCGTGCACCAGCCCGACCACGCGCGTCAGCACGTCCGGGTCGACGCCGGGCAGCACGCCGTGGCCGAGGTTGAAGATGTGGCCGTCGGCCGCGCGGCCCTCGGCGTGGATGCGCCGGACCTCGGCCTCGATGACCGGCCAGGACGCGTGCAGCAGCGCCGGGTCGAGGTTCCCCTGGACGACGCCGCCGCCGAGCCGCCGGACGGCTTCGTCGAGCGGGATGCGCCAGTCGACGCCGACCACGTCGGCGCCCGCGTCGCGCATGGCCACGAGCAGCTCACCGGTGCCGACGCCGAAGTGGATCCGGGGCACGCCGTAGCCCGCGACCGCGGACAGCACCTTCGCCGAATGCGGCAGGACGAACTCGCGGTAGTCCCGCTCCGAGAGCGCACCCGCCCACGAGTCGAACAGCTGGATCGCGTCGGCCCCGGCGTCGAGCTGCGCGGACAGGAAGGTGATCGCCATGTCGGCGAGACGCCCGGCCAGGTCGTGCCACAGCTGGGGCTCGGAGTGCATGAGCGCCTTGGTGTGCTCGTGGTTGCGGCTCGGCCCGCCCTCGATGAGGTACGAGGCCAGGGTGAACGGCGCGCCCGCGAAGCCGATCAGCGGCGTCTCGCCCAGCGAGCCGACCAGCAGCCGGACCCCCTCGGCGACCCGCTCCACCTGCTCCGGCTCCAGCACCGGCAGGGCGCGCACGCCCGCGGCGTCGCGGATCGGCTCGGCGACGACCGGTCCGGTGCCCGCGACGATGTCGATGTCGAGGCCCGCCGCCTTGAGCGGGACGACGATGTCACTGAAGAGGATGGCCGCGTCGACGCCGTGACGGCGGATCGGCTGGAGCGTGATCTCGGCGAGCATCCCGGGGTCGAAGCAGGCCTCGAACATCGAGGTGCCCTCGCGCAGCGCCCGGTACTCGGGCAGCGACCGGCCCGCCTGGCGCATGAACCACACGGGGGTGTGAGCCGGGCGTTCGCCGCGCGCGGCGGCCAGGAACGGCGCACCGGGCAGGGCGCGACGAGCCGCCGGGACGGTCTGCGCGGGAGAAGCAACTGAAGGAGACATCACGGTTCATGGTGCCATGTGCGCTCGGAGGCCTTACTCTCGGCGCGCCTGCGCCCCGAACCGGACGATCGCGTCTTACAGTCGGTTGGTGACCGCGATGACGTCAGTACCCGATCTCTTCCGTGAAGCCGTCGCGGCGTTGCAATCGGTCCGGCCCCGTCCGGAGGTGCGGCTGGAGACGATGCGCCCGCCGCAGCGCCTGGCCCCGTGGTCCTACGCGGTGAGCTGCGAGGTCGAAGGGCCGGCGGACGTGCTGGCGTCGGGACGGCTGGTTCTGCTGCACGATCCGGAGGGCCAGGAAGGCTGGGACGGGGTCCTGCGGCTGGTCATGTACGTCCGCGCGGAACTCGACCGGGAACTGGCGACCGATCCCTTCCTGCCCGCCGTGGGCTGGTCCTGGCTGACCGACGCGCTGGAGAGCTCCGGCGCGGAGTGGACGGCGCTGGGCGGCACGGTCACCGAAACGTCCTCAGCCCGCTTCGGCGACATCTCCGGGCCCGCGCGCACCGACGATCTGGAACTCCGGGCCTCCTGGACGCCGACCAGTGCCGCGCTACGGCCGCACGGGCAGGCGTTCTGCCAGGTGATGGCGAGCGTCGTGGGGCTGCCGCCGGTCGGCGTGACCCTCTTCGAGCAGCGCCAGTCCTCCTGAGCCGCTTCTGGCCCCACAGGATGCGCTGTGACAGGTGGGGCTGCTGAAATCTGTCGAGTCCGTGAAGGCCTCCTTGAGGGACTCTGGGTCCCTCAAGGACGCCTTCACGGACTTCTCCCCAGGGTCCCGACACGCCGGATCCCAGCAATCGAGACATAGCATTCGGGTTATATTGCGAACGCTGGCCATCTAGCGCCGCTAGGAAAACTAGCGCGGTAGCAAAGGTCCCTTGCTCCCCCTCGCGAGTCCGTGAAGGCCTCCTTCACTACCCTCAAGGTAGGCAAGGAGGCCTTCACGGACAGCCGCGAGCCGCGAAGCGGCCGAAGGAGGCTTCGCTTGAGCCATTCGCGAGCCCCTCAGAGCGCCCGTACGCCGCCGAAGGTCGCTTCGCGGCCATCTGGACTAGACCAGCTCCTACCTGCGCGGAGCCGGTCGCTCGGAGGTCTGGACCACCCCGTTCGTGCTAACCCGGCTGTCACCGTCCGCAACAAGATCGAACCCGGCCACGAGCGCGCCAAGACGTTTCCGGAGCGTTACCGTCGCCGTCACCGAGCGGAGCGATCATGACGCTCCGCGAAGTTGATCAAGCCCCATGCCGGAGCCGGTTTCGGGCTCCCGCCGCACCGATCGCCGAGGCTCCCGGGCAGAGGCACCGGCAGGTGCACGGCCCATCTGCACAGTCGGTCGCGCCCCGGTAACTCAAGTCCATCGTGTTCTTTCGGCGATGTGTTAGCCACCGGCTGTGTACTAGCCCGATCGTGTTACTACGAACTCCCTGAGTGACCACTGGTTTGAGATAGATACCCATTCGATCCCCCCGCGAAGGCCTCAGGGCGGCTACAGTGCCATCGACGACACCACTTTCGGTCTAAAGCTGGCGCGGCTAAACGGCCGAAAGTCCCGGTGCCGGTCGGGGGGCACGACCGACTCCAGGGAGGTAGTGACGTGGCTACCGTCGGCATTTCTCAGGCCGTCCGATCCACGCCAGCCGGTTCATTGCCGGCGAGCATGGTTCCGCACCCGCGGGAAGAGCTTTTTTCCGTGTTGGTGGTCGATGACCACCCGCTGTTGAGGGAGGCAATCTCAGCAAGACTCGCACAGATGGGTGCGGGCACCGTCCACGAGGCCGCCACGGTGGCCGAGGCGAGGGCGCGAGCACAGGCCACCGGGCCTTGTGACCTGGCGATCCTCGATCTCGGACTGCCGGATGGCAGCGGCATCGAGCTGGTTACGGAACTCCGTAGCCATGGCTGGCCTCGGGTAGTGGTGCTCGCTTCATCGGACGACCCGTACGCGGTCAGGTCGGCGTTCCAGGCCGGCGCCCAGGCATACCTGCTCAAGTCGGCATCGCCGGTCGTAGTGACCGACGGCGTCCGCAGGGTGCTCGAGGGCGGCGTCTACGCGGACCCGAGCGTCGCACCGGTCCTGGCCACCGGCACCCGGGTCGCGGGCACCGACAACACCCCGCGCGAGCTTTCGGCGCGCGAGGTCGAGGTCCTGCAGCTCGTGGCCGACGGCCAGAGCAACAAGGAGATCGGCGAGGAACTCAGCCTCTCCGCTCTCACCGTGAAGTCCCACCTCTCCCGCATCGGGCGCAAGCTCGGCACGGGTGACCGGGCTCAGATGGTGGCGCTGGCCATGCGTGCCGGCGTGATCCGCTGACAAAGGCGAACAGCCCTGCGGGGCGGGCGGACCAGGCGCGGCCCGCTCGTCCCGTAGGGTCTTCACCTATGGAAGGCGACCGCCCCGGAGAACCGCAGACGGACCCGAAGACCGGCACCGACGACACCGGTGGACCGGTCCTGCTGCGTGAGCCCGCCGAGGGCACTCCGCCGGTGATCGCCGACGCGACCGCCCTCGCCGAAGCCTGCGCGAAGATCGCGGGCGGCAGCGGGGCCATCGCCGTGGACACCGAACGCGCGTCCGGCTACCGATACTGGCCGAAGGCCTATCTCGTGCAGCTGCGCCGCGAAGGTGCCGGCTCCTTCCTCATCGACCCCATTCCGCTCGAAGGGCAGCTCGAACCCCTCGCGGAAGTGCTCAACGACGCCGAGTGGGTGCTGCACGCGGCCTCTCAGGACCTGCCGTGCCTCGCCGAACTCGACCTGCGTCCGAAGAGCCTCTTCGACACCGAACTCGCCGGACGCCTCGCCGGGTACGAACGGGTCGCCCTCGGCACCCTCGTCGAACTCCTCCTCGGCTACCAGCTGGAGAAGGGCCACAGCGCCGCCGACTGGTCGAAGCGCCCGCTTCCCGTCGACTGGCTGAACTACGCCGCCCTCGACGTCGAGCTGCTCGTCGAGCTGCGTGAGAAGCTCGAAGCGGACTTGGCCGCCCAGGGCAAGCTCGAATGGGCCCAGCAGGAATTCGAGGCCGTCCGCACCGCGCCGCCGCCCGCCCCCCGGGCCGAGCCGTGGCGCCGGACGTCCGGCGTGCACAAGATCCGCAGCGCCCGCGGCCTCGCCGCCGTGCGCGAACTGTGGCAGGCGCGCGACGAGCTCGCCCGCAAACGCGACCGTGCGCCGAGCCGGATCCTGCCCGACAGCGCGATCATCAACGCCGTCACCGCGGACCCGAAGACCGTCGAACAGTTGCAGGCGCTGCCGGTGTTCAGCGGCCGGGTCCAGCGCAAGTACACCGCGAGCTGGCTGCGGCATCTGCAGGCCGCTCGCGCGCTTCCCGCCGACGAACTGCCGACCCCCGCGCAGCAGACCGACGGACCGCCGCCGGTGAACCGGTGGTCGGACAAGGATCCCGACGCCGCCGCCCGGCTTTCGGCCGCCCGCGCGGCGCTGTCCGCGATCGCGGAGGACCGGCGGCTCCCGGTGGAGAATCTGCTGCTGCCCGAGCTGGTGCGCCGCACCTGCTGGCGGCCGCCCGCGGACCTGAGCGAGGACTCGGTCGCCCAGGTCCTCCGTGACGGGGGCGCGCGGCCGTGGCAGGTCGAGCTGACGGTGGCGGTGCTGAGCAAGGCACTGCACGCCACCGCCGCCTGACCGGCTTCAGCCCTCCAGCAGCGCTCGCGCCGCCTCGCGTAGCTCGGCGTCCGGTTCCCCGAGTCCGGCGAGCCTCAGCACGCCGTCGGCCCCTTCGACGGCGTGCGCCTCGACGTCCAGGTCCGGCTGGTCGCGCCGGACGATCGCGATGCTCTCGACGAGCCCGAACACGAGATCGGTCCGGATACCGCGCAACTCTCCGGGGACGCCCGCGGCCGCGACGAGCGAGCCGTAGACGTGTTTGAGCTCCGCCCGCTCGGCCCGGAAGCGCGCCAGCCGCGGGGACGAGATCTCCGGAAGCAGGTACAGGGCGCCGAGGTTGTGCCGCGCGCTGCCGAGCAGGTGGATGTCCGCGTAGGCCAGCGCCCACAGCCGCGTGCCGACCGGCGCGAGCTGGGCCGAAAGCCCGCCCGCGACGTCCAGTGACGGCCGGACGGTGTCCTCCAGCAGCGCCGCGAGAATGTCCTCTTTGGACGGAAAGTGGTAGTAGAGCGACGCCTGGCGCAGTCCGGCGCGTTCGGCGATGGCCCGCGTGGTCGTCGCCGCGTACCCGGCGCCGGTGAACAGCTCCCCCGCCGCGTCCAAGACGGCGAACCGTGCCTCCTGTTTGCTCGCGGCGGCGCCGCTGGCTCTCGGCCTGCCCACCCCGGTCGTTTTCGTCATCTATCCGATCCTGCCATTTCTCCGCGAAGATCTTTGTTACGTCCGGCGGTCGGCCCAGGTTACCGAATCCGGTATCTGTTAACACCGCGCTTACCCGGCGGAGATCGGAAGGATCCCGCACGCGCTTAATTTCGGTCAGCCGATCGAAATCCGGCCCTTGAGACAGGAGCCTCCGCAATGCCTTCCGAGGACCTTTCCGCCTTCGGGTACCGCCAAGAACTTCGCCGTACACTGGGCGGTTTCTCCGCCTTCGCCGCCGGTTTCTCCTTCGTTTCCATCCTTACGACGGTGTTCCAGCTGTTCGCCTTCGGCTATTCCTTCGGCGACACGCTCTTCTTCTGGACATGGCCGCTGGTGATCGCCGGGCAATTGCTCGTCGCGCTCAACTTCGCCGAACTCGCCGCCCGATTTCCGCTGGCCGGATCGGTTTACCAGTGGGCGAAACACCTCTCCCCCGGATTCGCGGGGTGGCTCGCCGGCTGGATGATGCTGGTGGGCTGCGTCGTGGCCCTCGCCGGCGCCGCGATCGCGCTGCAGGTCGTCCTCCCGTCGGTCTGGAGCGGGTTCCAGCTCGTCGGCGGCGATCCGGCGATCACCTCCCCGACCGGCGCCAGCAACGCGGTCCTGCTCGGCACCCTGCTGATCGTCCTCACCACCGCGATCAACGCGGGCGGCGTGCGGCTCATGGCGCGGATCAACGACATCGGGGTCGGGGCCGAGCTCGTCGGGGTCCTGGTGCTGATCGCCGGTCTCGCGCTGTTCGCCGTCCGCGGCCCCCAGGTCGTGCTCCAGCCCGCGGGCGAAAGCCCGGGAGCCGGTGGCGTTCTCGCTTCGGCACTGATGGCCGCGTACGTTCTGTACGGCTTCGACACCGCCGCCTCCGTCGCCGAGGAGACCAAGGACGCCCGCCGAATCGCCCCGCGGGCCGTGCTCCGCGCGCTGGTGATCTCGGGCGTCGGCGGCCTCGCCGTCGTCATCACCGCCCTGATGGCGGCACCGAGCCTGACCGACGGTCAACTGGCCGGGAAGGGGCTGCCGTACGTGATCACGGCCGTCTTCGGTGACACTCTCGGTCGCGTCTTCCTCGCCGACGTCGCGATCGCGGTCGTCGTGTGCACCCTGACCATCCAGACCGGCACGATCCGGCTCGTCTACTCGATGGCCCGCGACGGCGCGCTCCCCGGCGCCAGGCGGCTCGCCGCGGTGCATCCCCGCACCGGCACACCGATCGCGCCCGCGATGCTTTCCGGGGCGCTCGCCATCGGACTGCTCCTGCTGAATCTGGGCAACCCGACCATCTTCAGCACGATCACCGGCACCTCGGTGGTCGTGGTCTACCTCGCCTATCTCCTGGTGACCGGGCCGCTGCTGATCCGGCGCCGTCAAGGCCGTTTCACCGCCGAACCCGGCCATTTCTCCCTGGGGCGATGGGCTATTCCGGTCAACATCGCGGCAGTAGGGTACGGCGCGATGATGATCGTCAACATCGCTTGGCCACGAGCCGAGATCTACGACCTGGCGGGCACCGGTTCCGTCTGGGTCCGGTTGTTCCCGATCGAGTTCGTCGGCGCCGCGCTGCTCACCGGCTACCTCTGCTGGCGCCGCCGCTCCGCGCTCACCACGGTTCCCGTCCCCGCGACCTGAAGGAAGGTTCCATGAGCACGACATCGACCACGTACGGCGCTCGCGACCACGCCCGTGCACAAGCGGGCACGGTGACCGAGGCGATGCCCGCCATCCCCGCCTCCACCTGGCCGGATCCGCCGCCCGGGATCGACCCGGCGAAGCTGGTCTGGGCCGAGACCGTCGCCGCCGGCGGCTACACCCACAAGGTCCTCGCCCGCGGCACCGAGTTGCGGCTGACCGACGTCGAGGGCGACGCCTGCGCGCATCTGCTGCTGTTCAACGCGGACCAGCCCTGGGAACGGTTGAACGTCGCGGACACGGTGAAGGTCCAGTGGAACGCCTATCTCGGCGAAGCGATCACCCTGCTTTCGGATCAGGCGCGGGTGCTCGCGACCGTCGTCACCGACGAGAGCGGCAACCACGACGCCCTCTGCGGCACGTCCACTGTGGACGGTAACGCCGAGCGCTACGGGGACGGGAGCCCGCAGGGCGATTCGCCGTCGGGGAACGCGCTGTTCACCCTCGCCGCCGCCAAACACGGCCTCACCCCGCGCGATCTCCCGCCGAGCCTGTCCTTCTTCCAGGGCGTGCACGTGGAGGCCGACGGCGGGCTGACGTTCACCGGTTCGGCGGGCCCAGGCAAATCCGTGGTCCTGCGCACGGAACTCCCGGTGATCGTCCTGATCGCCAACGTCGCGCATCCGCTCGACCCGCGCCCGGACTACACGGTCACCCCGCTGCGCGTCCTCGCTCAGCGGAACACACCGTCCACACCGGACAGTCCCGAATGGACAGCGTCACCCGAAGCGCGGCGCGCCTTCGAGAACACCGCCGACTACCTCACCGCTAGGGGCCTGGCATGACGATCATCTCCGACACCGAGGTCGCCGCGCGGGCGCCGTACTCCACCGTGCTGCGGAAGGGCGAGACGCTCGCGATCATCGACCTCGGCGGCAACCAGGCCGTGGACTTCCTCTGTTACGACGCCGCCGACACGGTGAAGAGATACAGTGCGGCCGCCACGATCGCCGCGCAGCGCAACATCTTCCTGACCACCGGCAGCGTGCTGCGCACCGGCGAGGGCACGCCGCTGCTGACCGTCGTCGAGGACACGTGCGGACGGCACGACACGATCGGCGGCGCCTGCAGCAAGGAGTCGAACAGCCTCCGCTACGGCCAGCACACGCGGTACCAGCACGCCTGCGTCGAGAACTTCCTGACCGAGGGCGCCAAATGGGGTCTCGGCAAACGGGACCTGGTCGGCAACGTCAACTGGTACATGAACGTGCCGGTGGAACAGGACGGCACGCTCGGCATCGTCGACGGCATCTCCGCGCCCGGCCTGGAGGTCAAATTGCGCGCCGAAACCGACGTCCTGGTGCTGGTGTCGAACTGCCCGCAGATCAACAACCCGTGCAACGGCTTCGACCCGACGCCGGTCCGGATGATCGTCACCGGCGGTGGCGTGTGAAGCTGCTCGTCGCCAACCGGGGGGAAATCGCGGTCCGGATCATCCGCACCGCAAGGGAGATGGGCATTCCGACGGTCGCCGTCCATTCCGACGCCGACCGGACGGCCGCGCACGTACGGCTCGCCGACGAAGCCGTCCGGCTCGGCCCGGCGCCGGCGAGGGAGAGTTATCTCCTCGGCGACGCCGTCATCGAAGCCGCGCTGAAGACCGGGGCGGACACCCTCCACCCGGGTTACGGTTTCCTGTCCGAAGACGCCGCTTTCGCCAGGTCGGTGGAAGTGGCCGGGATCCGGTTCGCCGGCCCCACCGCGGAGCAGCTGGAGGTCTTCGGCAGCAAGCACACCGCGCGGGAAAAGGCCCTGGAGGCTGGCGTTCCGCTGCTGCCGGGCACCGGTCTGCTGGACAGCCTGGAAGACGCCGAGTCGGCGGCAGCGGAGATCGGCTATCCGGTGATGCTCAAGGCCACCGGCGGCGGTGGCGGGATCGGCATGCGTGCCTGCGCGTCCGCCACCGAACTGCGCGATGCCTGGGAGGTGGTGCGGAGCATCGCGGCCAAGAGCTTCTCGACCCCGGGCGTGTTCCTCGAACGGCTCGTGACGCGCGCGCGGCACGTCGAGGTCCAGGTGTTCGGCGACGGTACGGGCGAGATGCTGGCGCTGGGCACGAGGGACTGCACGCTGCAGCGGCGCAACCAAAAGGTGCTCGAAGAGTGCCCCGCGCCGGGCCTGCCCGAAGCGGTGCGGGAGAACCTGGTCTCGACGGCCGCCGGCCTCTGCGCCTCCGTGCGCTACCGGTCGGCCGGGACGGTGGAGTTCATCTACGACCCGGACCGCGAAGAGGCCGCGTTCCTCGAGGTCAACACGAGGCTGCAGGTCGAGCATCCGGTCACCGAGGCGGTGTACGGGATCGACCTGGTCGCGTGGATGCTCCGGCTCGCCGACGGCGACACCGGGATGTTCGCCACCACGCCGTCGCCGCGCGGGCACGCCGTCGAAGCACGGGTCTACGCGGAAGATCCGGCCGCCGGGCACCGGCCGAGCGCGGGCCTGCTGACCCGCGCCGACTTCCCCGAAGGCGTCCGGGTGGACAGCTGGGTCGAGGCCGGGTCGACCGTGACGACGCATTACGACCCGTTGCTCGCCAAGGTGATCACTGTCGGTGCCGACCGGGCCGAGGCGCTGTCCTCGCTGGGCGAGGCACTCGGCGAAAGCCGGGTGGACGGCGTCCGGACGAACCTCGGTCAGCTGCGTGCGGCCGCCGCGGATCGGCGGCTGCACGAGGTCGCGCACGACACCGCGACGCTCGACACGATCAGCGACCCCGAACCGCGGATCGAGGTCCTCCGGGGCGGCACGATGACCACCGTCCAGGACTGGCCGGGACGGCTGGGCTTCTGGCACGTGGGTGTCCCGCCGAACGGGCCGATGGACGACCTGTCGCTACGCCTGGGCAACCGCGCGCTGGGCAATCCCGAAGGCGCGGCCGGCCTGGAGTGCACTGTGGACGGCGTCTCGCTGCGGTTCACCGAGGGCGCAAGCGTTTGCGTCACCGGATCGCCGTCGCCGGTGACCCTCGACGGCGCGGCCGTTCCACAGTGGACGCCCGTCAAGGTCCCCGCGGGCGGCGTGCTCGACGTCGGCACCGGGACCTCCGGGCTCCGCGCCTATGTCCTCGTCCGCGGCGGGATCGACGTGCCGGACTTCCTGGGCAGCACGGCGACGTTCACCCTCGGCAGTTTCGGCGGGCATGGCGGTCGCGCGCTGGCGACCGGTGACGTCCTCTACCCCGGTCCTCTTCCGGAGCAGGATGTCGCCGGTCCCGTCCCCGAATCCGAACGCCCGGTCTTCGCCACGCACTGGGAGATCGGCGCCTCGGAGGGACCGCACGCGGCGCCGGAGTTCTTCACCCCGGACGACGTCGAGACGTTCTACGCCACCGACTGGGAAGTGCACTTCAACTCCGCGCGGACGGGTGTCCGGCTCGTCGGGCCCCGGCCGCGCTGGGCTCGGGAGGACGGCGGCGAGGCGGGGCTGCACCCGTCGAACATCCACGACACGCCGTACGCGATCGGCGCCGTCGACTACACCGGCGACCTGCCGATCCTGCTGGGCCCGGACGGGCCGAGCCTCGGCGGGTTCGTCTGCCCGGCGACCGTGGTGACCGGGCAGCGGTGGAAACTCGGCCAGCTGCGGCCGGGCGACACCGTGCGGTTCGTGCCGATCACCACCGAGCACGCGGACGCGCTGCGAGACGAGCCGTCGACGGCGGTCAAGGCGAGCCGGAAGCCGATCGACGACGGCGGCATCCTCGGCCGTCTGTCCACATCGGACGAGAACCCCGAGGTCACCTACCGGCGCAGCGGGGACGACAACCTGCTGATCGAGTACGGGCCGATGAAACTCGACCTGGCCCTGCGGATGCGGGTCCACGCCCTGGCCGATCGGCTGGCCACGGAAGGGCTCGACGGCGTCGTCGACCTGACCCCGGGCATCCGCTCGCTCCAGGTCCACGTCGATCCGGACGTGCTCCCGGTACCGAAACTGCTCGGCCTCGTGCAGGAGGTGGAGCACGACCTGCCGCGCACCGCCGATCTCGTGGTGCCGAGCCGGACCGTACGGATGCCGTTGTCCTGGGACGATCCGGCGACGCGCGAGGCGATCGAGCGGTACATGGCGGGCGTGCGCGACGACGCGCCGTGGTGCCCGTGGAACATCGAGTTCATCCGCCGGGTGAACGGTCTGTCCAGTGTGGACGATGTCTACCGCACGGTGTTCGACGCGGAGTACCTGGTGCTCGGCCTCGGCGACGTCTACCTCGGCGCGCCGGTGGCCACTCCCCTGGACCCGCGGCACCGGCTGGTGACGACGAAGTACAACCCGGCGCGCACCTGGACCGCGGAGAACTCGGTCGGCATCGGCGGCTCGTACCTGTGCATCTACGGGATGGAGGGGCCCGGCGGGTACCAATTCGTCGGGCGGACCGTGCAGGTGTGGAGCGGCTGGCGGCAGCGCGGATCGTTCGAACCGGGTTCGCCGTGGCTGCTGCGGTTCTTCGACCGGATCTCGTGGTACCCGGTGACCGCCGAGGAACTGCTGGAGCTGCGGGCACAGAGTTCGGCGGGGGAACTGGAACTCGACATCACCGACGGCGAGTTCGCGCTGGCCGACCACGAACGCTTTCTGGCCGACAACGCGGCGGACATCGCCGCGTTCCGCGAGAAGCAGAGCGCGGCGTTCGAGGCCGAGCGGCAGGCGTGGGCGGCGGCGGGCGAATTCGACCCGCGGCCGGAACCCGTCGGTGCCAAGGTCCCGACCACGAAGGTCGAGGCCCCGCCCGGCGGACACGTCGTCGAGGCGCCGTTCGCCGCGACCGTCTGGCGAGTGGACGTCGAGCCCGGCAAGAAGGTCGACCCGGCGGAGACGCTGGTGATCCTCGAAGCGATGAAGACCGAGGCGCGAATCCCCGCGCCCGCCGCCGGGGAGGTCGTCGAGGTGCTCGTCTCCCCCGGCGATCAGGTCGCCCCCGGCACGCCGCTGGTGGTTCTGGGAAGGAGCGCGGGATGAGCGTGCTGGAGCGGGTGCGCGCGGCGTACCACCGGATCGCGCGGGTCGACCGGCCCGAGATCTGGATCGGCCTGCGTCCGGAGGAAGACGTCCTCGCCGACGCGGAGAAGCTGGACGCCCGTCGCGCGGTGGGGGAATCCTTGCCGCTGTACGGGAAACTCGCCGCGGTCAAGGGCAACATCGACGTCGCCGGGCTGCCGACGACGGCGGCGTGCCCCGAGTTCGCCTACCTGCCGGACGAGGACGCACCGGTGGTGGCGCGGCTGCGCGCGGCCGGGGCGCTGATCCTGGGCACGACCAATCTGGACCAGTTCGCGACCGGACTGGTCGGCACGCGCAGTCCGCACGGCGCGGTCCGGAACGCGATCGACCCCGCGTACGTCTCGGGTGGTTCGAGTTCGGGGTCGGCGGTCGCGGTGGCGCTCGGGATCGTGGATCTCGCGCTGGGCACCGACACCGCCGGCTCCGGCCGCGTCCCGGCGGCGTTCAACGGGATCGTCGGGCTGAAGCCGACGCGGGGGCTGTTGCCGACGACCGGCGTCGTGCCCGCGTGCGCGAGCATCGACTGCGTGACGGTGTTCGCGCGGACGGTCGACGAGGCTTCGGCGGCGTTCGCCTGCCTGAGCGAGCCCCGGGATCTTGCGGTGCCGAACCGCCCTTTCCGGATCGGCGTGCCGTCCGAGGCAGGACCTCTCCAGGACGGGTGGGCGGAAGCGTTCTCCGCGGCGGCTCACGCGTTCCGCGACGCGGGCGCCGAACTGGTCACTGTCGACATATCGGCGTTCCTGGCCGCGGCGCGCCTGCTGTACGAGGGCGCGTTCGTGGCGGAGCGGTACTCGGCGGTGGGCGAGTTCATCGACGCGAACCCGGACGCCGTGGATCCGGCCGTGCGGCGGATCATCGGCGCGGCCAAGGACATCCCGGCGCACCGGTTGTTCTCCGACCTCGCCACGCTCGGTGAGCTTTCGCAGGAAGCGTCGGCCGTTTTGTCCACTGTGGACTGTCTCCTGCTGCCCACGACGACGGAGCACCCGACGATCGCCGACGTCGAGGCCGATCCGCTGGGCGTGAACGCCCGGCTGGGCCGGTTCACGAACTCGACGAACCTGCTGGGCCTGTCGTCACTGGCCGTGCCCGCCGGGACCGTGGGCGGGCTGCCGTTCGGAGTGATGCTGGTCGGTGCCGCGTACGCCGACCGGATCCTCGCCGACGTCGCCCGCTCGGTACCGCGGCGGACGCGGATCGCCGTCGTCGGCGCCCATCTGCGCGGGCAGCCGCTGAACCACGAACTGACCTCGCGGGGCGGCCGGTTCGTTTCCGCCGGACCGACCGCGGCGGAGTACCGGTTGTTCGCGCTGGACACCGTGCCGCCGAAGCCCGGTCTCGTCCGGGTCGCCTCGGGCGGCTCGGCGATCGAGGCCGAGGTGTGGGACCTGCCGCTCGCGGGCTTCGGGGAGTTCGTCGCGGGTGTCCCGGCGCCGCTGGCGATCGGGAAGGTGCGGCTGGCCGACGGGAGCGAGGTGTCCGGGTTCGTCTGCGAGCCCGGCGCGGTGGAGGGCGCCGAGGACATCACGGGGTACGGCGGGTGGCTCGGGTACCTGAGCCGTTGACTCGCGTCTCGTGAGTGGTAAGGACGGTTAGAGCCGAAGGTGGCTCAGGTACCTACCGTCGGTGCGCGGGCGGCGGTTTCGTGTGACTGACCGGACGACACACGTGATCAGACGGACGACACACGTGATCAGACGGACGACTCGCGGCGGAACCCCATCCGCGCGGTCGTGTCGTCCATCCAGTCACGCGTGTCGTCCGTCGGATCACGCGTGTCGTCCGGTCGGTCACGTGACATCGCCGGTCAGGTCTCGTGAGTGGTAAGGACGGTTAGAACCGTCCTTACCACTCACGAGGTTGTCTGTACCCGCCATTCTGGGAACAACCTCACAAACCGTGGCGCCCCGCCGAACGCTGGGTAGCTTCGGAGTGGTGCCGACCACACCCACCTCCAGCCGCCGGACCGTGACCAGCGTGTTCGTGGCGCTCGGCCTCGTCGTGGCCGCGATGGTGACGCTGGGCGCCACCGGCCTGGCCGTCAAACCGGTGAACGGGCAGGCGCTCGCGGTCCTCGAAGAGGTCCCCGGGCCCGAGTCCGGCCCGACCTGCGCCGTCGACAAGCGTTATGTCGACGAAGAGACCTTCGGCATGCGCCCGGACGTGATCGAAGCGTGGAACGCCATGCGCGCCAAAGCCAAAGCGCAGAATGTCACGCTCTGTGTGAACGACGGCAAACGAAGCCGGGCCCAGCAGCAGCGCGAGTTCGACAAGGCCGTCGAGCGGTTCGGCTCGGTGGAGCAGGCCAAGAAATGGGCGCTGCAACCGGAGACGTCCATGCACGTCAAGGGAATCGCCGTCGACATCCAGCCGCTGAACTCAGCCGCGTGGGTGGACAGGAACGGCGGGGCGCTCGGCTGGTGCCGCCGCTACGACAACGAGAAATGGCACTTCGAGTACGACCCCGCGTACAAGACGGGCGGTTGCCCGGCCCTGCTTCCCAGCGCCACCGGCAACTGACGCGTAACTCACGTGCTTGGACGCGTAACTCGCGTGATCAGAGACGTAACTCATGAGTTACGCCTTCAATCACGCAAGTTACGCCTTCAATCACGCGAGTTCGGGCTAGGTGAGGGTTTCGGCGACGTATTTCGCGGCCTCGGCGAGCAGCGCTTCGTCGTAGGGAGCGTCCTTGGTCGCCTTGCTGGACATGATCGCGACGACGAGCGGTGCCTTGTCCGGCGGCCAGACGACGGCGATGTCGTTCAGCGTGCCGTACTCGCCGGTCCCGGTCTTGTCGGCGACGGCCCAGCCGGACGGCAGGCCCGCGCGGATCCGCCGGCCGCCGGTGGTGTTGCGCTGGAAGAGGTCGCGCAGGAAGTCCCGTTTGCCGGCCGTCAACGTGTCGCCCAGCACGATCTCCCGGTAGTCGGCGGCGAAGGCCCGCGGTGTCGTGGTGTCGCGAAGGTCGCCAGGCGTCGCTTCGGTGATGGCCGGTTCGACCCGGTCCATCCGCGTGACGGTGTCGCCGAGGCTGCGCGTGAACGCCGTCAGTTCGGCGGGGCCGCCGAGGTCCCGCAGCAGCAGGTTGCCCGCGGTGCCGTCGCTGAACCGGATGGCGGCGTCGCACAGCTGGCGGATCGTCATGCCGGTGGCCACGTGCCGCCCGGTCACCGGGGCGTGTTTCATCAGGTCTTCCCGCGCGTATTCGACCCGGGTTTCCAGATGTGACAACGGATTGCGCTGAAGGACCGCGGCCGCCGCCACCCCCTTGAACGTCGAGCAGAACGCGAAACGCTCGTCGGCGCGGTGCTCGATCGCGGCGCCGCTTCCGGTGTCGACCGCGTACACGCCGAGCCTGGCGTCGAACTTCTTCTCCAGCTCCATCAACCGGTCGTGGAACTGGCGGGTGGTGGACGGCGGGGCCGGTGGCGGGGACGAAGGGCTCGGAGGCGGAGACCCGCGAGTGCAGGCGGCCAGCGAGGCGAGGACCGCCATCCCCATTAGCGCACGACGGGTGACGGCCGGCCCCGGCGAGTTCATCGTGATCCCTCCCCCTGATCACTTCGAACATAGCAACTTCCCCACCGCCCACGGATCGGCCAAGCGGCCGAGGCGGGTGACCCCGGGAGTGTGCCTTCCCCCACTCGACCGGGCCACCAACCTGGTTACCGACGGGTAACCGGGGCTAGGGTGCGGTCAGGACTACCTCAACTTCAGGAGCATTCGTGGCCGCAGGAGCAACACCGCTCGCGCCGAACGCGCGGTCGGTACGCAATGTCGCCTTCGTCGAAGGGGTGCGAACGCCCTTCGGCAAGGCAGGCGAAAAGGGTATGTACGCCGGCACCCGTGCCGACGATCTCGTCGTCAACGCCATCCGTGAACTGTTGCGGCGGCATCCCGAGCTGCCGCCCGAGCGCGTCGACGAGGTGGCGATCGCCGCCACCACCCAGATCGGGGACCAGGGCCTGACCATCGGCCGCACCGCCGCGCTGCTGGCCGGCCTGCCGAAGTCGGTGCCCGGCTTCGCGCTGGACCGCATGTGCGCGGGCGCGATGACCGCGGTCACCACGACCGCGAGCGGGATCGGCTTCGGCGCGTACGACATCGCCATCGCCGGCGGCGTCGAGCACATGGGCCGTCACCCGATGGGCGAGGGCGTCGACCCGAACCCGCGCATCATCGCCGACAAGCTCGTCGACCCGACGGCGCTCGTGATGGGCCAGACCGCGGAGAACCTGCACGACCGGTTCCCGGCGATCACCAAGCAGCGCACCGACGCCTTCGCCGCGCGCAGCCAGGAGAAGTACGCCGAGGCCGTCAAGACCGGCAAGATCGGCCCCGAGCTGGTCCCGGTCGCCACCCGCTCGAAGGAGCTCGGCTGGGGTCTCGCGACCGAGGACGAGCCGCCGCGCCCCGGCACCACCGTCGAGCAGCTCGCCGGGCTGAAGACGCCGTTCCGCCCGCACGGCCGGATCACCGCGGGCAACGCGGCCGGTCTCAACGACGGCGCCACCGCGGCGCTGCTCGCCGACGAGGACACCGCCCGCGAGCTCGGCCTGCCCATCGGCATGCGCCTGGTGGGCTACTCCTTCGCCGGCGTCGAGCCGGAGGTCATGGGCATCGGCCCGGTCCCGGCCACCGAGAAACTGTTCAAGCGCACCGGCCTGTCGATCGACGACATCGGCCTGTTCGAGATCAACGAGGCGTTCGCCGTCCAGGTGCTCGCGTTCCTCGACCACTTCGGCATCGCCGACGACGACCCCCGCGTCAACCAGTGGGGTGGCGCGATCGCCTGCGGTCACCCGCTCGCGTCCTCCGGCGTCCGGCTGATGACGCAGCTTTCGCGTCAGTTCGCCGAGCGCCCCGACGTGCGCTACGGCCTGACCACCATGTGCATCGGTATCGGCATGGGCGGCACCGTCATTTGGGAGAACCCGGCGTTCGAGGGGGCCAAGTAGCCATGACTTTCACCGCTGAGCAGGCGAAAGCCGCCTTCCCCGACGAGGTCGTCACGAACGCGGTCACGCGGCTGGTGAAGGTGCCCGGGCTCGACAAGCCCGTCGCGCTGATCACCCTCGACAACGGCCACGACCACACCCGGCCGAACACCTTCGGCCCGCAGGGCCTGGTGAGCCTGAACGCCGCCATCGACGCCGCCTTCGCGGCCGAGCCCGCCGCGATCGCGGTCACCGGCAAGCCGTTCATCTTCGCCGTCGGCGCCGACCTTTCCGGCGTCGAAGCGGTCGCGGATCCGGCGCTGGCGCGGGAGATCGCGCAGACCGGGCACGACGTGTTCCGTCGTCTCACCGAAACCGAGATCCCGACGTTCGGGTTCATCAACGGCGCGGTGATGGGCGGCGGGCTCGAACTCGCGCTCTCCTGCCACTACCGGACGCTTTCGGAGAACACCGCCGCGATCGCGTTCCCCGAGGTCTTCCTCGGGCTGTTCCCGGGCTGGGGTGGCACGCAGCTGCTGCCGAACCTGATCGGGCCGGACGCCGCGGTCACCGTGATCATCGAGAACGCGCTGGCGCAGAACAAGATGCTCAAGGTCGCGCAGGCGGCGGAGCTCGGCATCGTCGACGAGGTCTTCGGTTCGGCCGACTACCTCGAACAGTCCCTGCTGTGGCTGGCGAAGGTCGTCAACGGCGAGATCACCCCCGCCCGCCGCGAGATCGACCGCGGCGCGGGCTGGGACGCCGCGATCGCCCGCGCCAAGGCCATTGTGGACGGACGGACGAAGGGCGCCTCCCCCGGCGCGACCAAGGCCGTCGAGCTGCTGGAGCTGGCCCGCGAGAACGATCTGGACCGCGGCTACGCGGCCGAGACCGACGGGCTCGCCGAACTGCTGATGGACGACACCCTGCGCGCCGGGCTGTACTCGTTCAACCTGGTCAACAAGCGCGCCAAGCGGCCGGCGGGCGCGCCGGACAAGTCGCTGGCGCGCAAGGTGAACAAGGTCGGCATCGTCGGCGCGGGCCTGATGGCCAGCCAGATGGCGCTCCTGTTCGTCCGCCGTCTCAAGGTGCCCGTGGTGCTCACCGACGTCGACCAGGAACGCGTCGACAAGGGTGTGTCCTATGTGCACGGTGAGATCGACAAGCTGCTGGCCAAGAAGCGGGTTTCGCCGGACGGCGCGAACCGGCTGAAGGCGCTCGTCACCGGCTCGCTCGACAAGTCCGCGTTCGCCGACGCCGACTTCGTGATCGAGGCGGTGTTCGAGGAGCTGGGCGTCAAGCAGAAGGTCTTCGCCGACCTTGAGCAGTACGTCTCCCCCGAGGCGATCCTGGCGACGAACACCTCGTCGCTGTCGATCACCGCGATGGCGTCGCAGCTGAAGCACCCGGAGCGCGTGGTCGGGTTCCATTTCTTCAACCCGGTCGCGGTGATGCCGCTGCTGGAGATCGTCCGCGCGGAGAAGACCGACGACGCCGCGCTGGCGACGGCGTTCGCGCTCGGCAAGCAGCTCAAGAAGTCGAGCGTGCTGGTCAAGGACGCGTCCGCGTTCGTGGTCAACCGGCTGCTGCTGCGTTTCCTCGGCGAGGTGCTGGTGACCGTGGACGAGGGCACCCCGTTCGACGTCGCCGACAAGGCGCTCGAGCCGCTCGGCCTGCCGATGACGCCGCTGACGCTGATGCAGCTCGTCGGCCCGGCGATCGCCCTGCACGTCGGGGAGACCCTGCACGGGGCGTTCCCGGACCGGTTCACCGTCAGCGAGAACCTCGACCGCTTCGTCAAGGCGGGAAAGAAGGGCGTCTGGCAGTGGGACGACAAGGGCAACGCCACCGTCGACCCCGAGGTGGCCGAACTCTGGCAGCGGGGCGACTCGCCGTCGACGTCCGAGCAGGTGCGTGACCGCGCGCTGGCCGCGATCGCCGAAGAGATCCGGATCATGCTCGACGAGGGCGTGGTCGCGGAGGCGCAGGACATCGACCTGTGCCTGATCCTCGGCGCGGGCTGGCCGTTCTGGCTCGGCGGCATCACGCCGTACCTGGACCGGGCTGGCGTGTCCGAGAAGGTCAACGGCAAGCCGTTCCTGGCCCCGGGCGTGGCTAGCGTGCCGCTCTCCTAGGCCTCGGCGAAAGGCCACCGTCGGCGATCCCTTGATCGCAGGCGGTGGCCTTTCACGTTTTTCGTGGATTCTGTGGCGATCTACTGCGTTTTCGTGAAACCTTGTCCCCGGGCCGGAAGGTTCGTCTCCCCGGCCATCCCCCGGGGAGACGGGCTGTCAACGTTCTCCTGAAGGCGGGCAGGGCGGCGGAGTGGTCGTCATCTGGGCGGCGATCCGCGCGGGATCGAGCACGTCGACCTTCTCCGCACTGGGAAATCGCCGGCGCAGCTCGTTCGCCCACACTTCGACGTCGGTTCCGGCCACGGGCACGAGATGGACGGCCGCGGGAAGCACGTCCGGCGTCGTCGCCTTCAACATTTCCGGCCGGTCCGCGAAGAGCTTCTTGAAGCGCTCGTACGCCTGCGCCTTGGTTTCGGTGAACACCCGGCGGGCCTTCGGGTCGTCCTGGAGCACCTGAGCGGCGACGGCCATGTCCGCGTCGGCACCGATGGTCATGAGCAACCGGAGCCCGCAGAGTTCCCGCTCCCCCAGCGGGACGGGCACGGTGTCCCGGGGCAACGCCGCCGGGGCGGGCGGCTCGGCGACCCGGTTCAGGACGACGACGGCCGTCGTCACGACGGCGGCGAAGACCAGGACCGCGACGACTCCGGCCACCCACAGCAACCGCCGCGGCGCCTTGGGTGGCCGTTCCGGTTCTTCCACAGGGACGATCATCACACGGCGCGGTTCATTCGCCGTCCGGACATCACCCGTTCAGCCGGGCTCTTTACCGTGCCGCCGGTGAACAGCGAAAAACCCGGCGTCGACCGCCGCGGCTTCCTCAAGCGCGCGGGCCTCGTGTCCGCGGCGGCCGCGGGCGCCCCGCTCGCGGCCACCGCCCCGGCGGAAGCCCTCGACCTGAACCTCGATCTCGACATCGATGTCGACCTGCTCTTCGGCCGGGACCGCTACCGGTGGCTGGTGGGCGATCACCACATCCACACGCAGTACTCCTACGACGCGATGTACACAGTGGACGGAATCGCCGGCGACGCCCGCCGTCACGGGGCGGACTGGGCGGTGATCACCGATCACGGCCACGCCGCGCACGAGAAGTCGTCGGTGGAGCGCACGGACGCCGCGATCCGGGCGGCGCGGCGCGAACATCCCGATCTCCTGCTGTGGCAGGGCATGGAGTGGAACGTGCCGGGCGCCGAGCACGCCACGCTGTTCTTCCAGGCGGGGGCGAACCAGGCCGCGAAACTGCGTGAGTTCGAGCGTGCCTTCGACTGGCGGCTGACCGGGACCGAACCGGGCACCCCGGACAACGAGGCGCTGGCCGTCGCGGCGATCCGCTGGCTCGCCGCCGAAGAGCGGGCACGCCGGATCCACGCGCCGGTCGTGGTCGTCAACCATCCGCTGCGCAACGGCCGGATCGCCCCGCACGAGATCCGCGCGCTGCGCGACGCCGCGCCCGGGATCGTCATCGGGATGGAAGGCGCGCCGGGTGCCCAGGCCGACGGCTTCCCGAAACCACTCGGGAGTGGTGGCGGCGCGCGTGGCGGGTACGGCAACTCCCCCGGTTCGAACTCGTGGCCGGGTTTCCCGGAGGCCGCCTACCGCACCTACGGCGGCTTCGACTGGAGCACCGCGACCGTCGGCGGGCTCTGGGATTCGCTGCTGGCCGAAGGAAAGCCGTGGTGGGTCACCAGCAACTCCGACTCGCACTACAACCGCGGCGACACTCATGTCCGGCCCGGTGTCCCGGACGGGTACTACGACGAGCACGGCGCCTACCCGGACCCGATCGACACCGGCGTCCCGCAGACTCTGCCCCCGTACGCGGACTTCGCGCCCGCCGAGTTCAGCCGGACCGTCGTCGGCGTGTCGCGGCGAAGCCACGAAGGCGTGCTGGAAGGCCTGCGCGCGGGACGCGTCTGGGTGGTGCACGGCGGTCTCGCGCAGGAACTGGAGTTCGGCGCGTACAGCGGGTGGAGCTCGGCGACGATGGGCGGCAGGCTGCGGGTCCGGCGCGGATCCGACGTCACGGTCGTCGTCTCGGCGAAGCTGGCCGCCCGGCCGAACGGCGGCGGCACGATCCCCCGCCTGGCGCGGCTCGACCTCGTTTCCGGCCCGGTGACGGGCCCGGCCGCCGACCGGGACACGCAGACCGCCCCGGGCACGCGGATCGTGCGGTCCTTCGAACCGAGGTGGGCGCCGGGACGGCGGGTCGCCTTCCGGCACACCTTCCGCGACGTGCGCGAGCCGTTCTTCGTGCGGACGCGCGGCACGGACGGCAAGAAGCACGTGCCCGGCGGGATCGAACCGAGCGCCGACGTGGTCGGGCAGTCGAACCCGTTCGAAGACCTGTGGCTGTACGGGAACCCGATCTTCGTGGACGTGCGTTAGTCCATGCCGCATTTAGAGGACTAAATGCACTTTGCGTGTTCTCGCGCCGGGGTCGTGAGTGGTAAAGACGGTTAGAACGATCATTACCATTCACGACCCCGCGCGCAAAGCGCCCGAATCAGGCAACCGGCCGGGCTCTGCCGTCCTTTATGGACACTCGGCGTCGTGATCGGCTCACTGCGGTAGCCCGCCCGGCACCCTCGCCGCATTCAGAGGACTAAATGCGGTGAGGGCGCCACTCACGAGCCGAGGGTGTCCGGGTCCGGACCCAGCCGCTTCCCCTGCTCCAGGGTCGCGATCGCGGCGCCGTCGTGCGCGTCGAGTGCGAAATCGAAGACATCGATGTTCTCCTTGATCCGTTCCGGCGTGACGGATTTCGGGATCACCAGATGGTTCATCTCCACATGCCAGCGCAGCACGACCTGCGCCGGCGTCTTGCCGTGCTTTTCCGCGATGGTGGTGATCTTCTCGTCGGCGAGCAGATCCCCGCCACGCGCCAGCGGCCCCCATGCCTCGGTGACGATCTCGTGCTTCTCGTGGAAATTCCGCAGCAACGGCTGCTGCAGCCACGGGTGGCATTCGATCTGGTTCACCGCCGGGACGATCCCGGTCTCCTCGATCAGCCGCTCCAGATGCGGGATCTGGAAGTTCGAGACGCCGATCGCCTTCGCCCGGCCGTCGGAGGCGATCTTTTCCAGTGCCCGCCACGTTTCCACGTACTTGTCCTGCGCGGGCAGCGGCCAGTGGATCAGGTACAGGTCGACATACTCGAGCCCGAGCTCGCTCAGGCTGGCGTCGAAGGCGCGCAACGCCGAGTCGTAGCCGTGCTCGGTGTTCCACAGCTTCGTGGTGACGAACAGTTCCTCACGGGACAGCCCGCTGGTGCGGACGGCCTCGCCGACTCCGCGCTCATTGGCGTACAGGGTCGCCGTGTCGATGGCCCGGTAGCCCGCCTCGATGGCGGTGCGGACCGCGTCCACGACCTCGTCGTCGCCGATCTTGTACACCCCGAACCCGAGTTGCGGGAGGGACGTGCCGTTGTTCAGCCGAATACTGGGAACCATGCTCGAACCGTAACCCCAGCCGGGGGTCAAGGCAGCGCGGGCAGGTGCACGGTCACCGAAAGACCGCCGCCCACAACGGGTTCCGCGGACACCGTGCCACCGTGCGCCTGGACCGCGGCCCGCACGATCGAAAGCCCCAGCCCGGCGCCGGTGCGGGCGGTCCTGGCGACGCCGGCGCGGCGGAACGGTTCGAACAGTTCGGGGACCGCGGCCGGGTCGAGCAGCCCGCCGGACGACCGCACCCGCAGCACCGACCACTGTGGACCCGCCTGCGTGACGACGTCCAGCCAGCCGCCGTCGACGTTGTGCCGCACCGCGTTCTCCAGCAGGTTTCCCGCGATCCGTTCCAGCAGCGCCGGATCGCCGAACGTCGGCGCGCCCTGCGTCGCGAATTCGACGCGGAGTCCGCGTTTCTCCGCGTCCGGCCGCGCCGCGCGCCACGCGGTCGCGACGATCACCGCGAGATCCACCGGTTCCCTGGCCACCAGTCCCGCGCCGTCGGTGCGCGCGAGCAGCAGCAAGGAACCGACCAGCCGCTCGGCCCGCTCGGTCGCGTCGCGGACCACACCCGCCATCCGGCGTAATTCGGCTTCGTCCGCGTGCTCGTCGGCCAGGGTGACGTCGAGTTCGGTGCGGATGACCGCGAGCGGTGTCCGCAGTTCGTGGCTGGCGTTCGCGACGAAGTGCCGTTGCGCGTCGAACGCGGCCTGAAGCCGGTCGAGCATGTCGTCGAAGGTCTCGGCGAGTTCGGCGAGTTCGTCCTTCGTGCGGACCTCGCCGATCCGCTCGCCCATCGATTCGATCGACAGGCGCCGCGCGGTACCGGTGATCTCGCGCAGCGGTTGCAGGACCCGCGCGGTGAACGTCCACGCGAGGATCCCCGCCGCCAGCACGACGAAACAGAACGCGACCGCGCCGAACAACAGCACCCGGTTCCTGGCGTACACCCGCAGATGCTCGGTGACGGCGGAAGCGTCGACGTCGACGCCGTCGACCCGCACCGTGGTGCCCGGCGGCAGCTGCGGGACGGCGGAAACCGCGTCGCCGACCAGATTCCAGGTCAGCCAGAGCAACAGGAGGCTGACCAGTGCCACCAGCCCGGTCGCGAGCAGCGTGACCCGCGCGCGCAGGCTGCGGGCACCGGACAGGTTCACCCGCGCGCGGTCCCCTGCTCCGGCACCCGGTAGCCGGAGCCGACGACGGTCTCGATGATGCCCGGCTCGCCGAGCTTCTTGCGCAGGGTCATCACGGTGACCCGGACGGTGGTGGTGAACGGGTCGGCGTTCTCGTCCCACACGCGTTCGAGCAGTTCCTCGCTGCTGACCACCGAACCGGCGGCCGACAGCAGCACCTCCAGGACACCGAACTCCTTGCGGGTCAGCTCGACCGGGCCGCTCGCGCGGCGGACGGTCCGCCTCGCCGGATCCAGTTCGACGTCGCCCGAAGTCAGCAGCGGCGGCGCGGCCGGGGTCGCGCGGCGGCCGAGTGCCCGCACGCGCGCGACGAGTTCGGGGAAGGCGAACGGTTTGGCGAGATAGTCGTCGGCGCCGAGGGAAAGCCCGTCGACGCGGTCCGAGACGGAACCGCTCGCGGTGAGCATCAGGACACGGGTCAGCTCGCCGGACGCGACGATCTCGCGGCACAGGTCGTCACCGGACATGCCGGGCAGGTCGCGGTCGAGCAGCACGACGTCGTACCGGGTGACGGCGGCCTTTTCGTGCCCGTCGTCCCCGGTGAGCGCGATGTCCACCGCCATGCCCTCGCGTCGCAGGCCGCGTGCGATCGCGTCGGCGAGGGGTTCTTCGTCTTCGACTACCAGAATTCGCACGACCCTACGTTGCCACACATTCCTGAGAGTGACCTTATTGGACTCGTGAGTGGTAAGGACGGTTCTAACCGTCCTTACCACTCACGAGGCCCAGCGCAACGCGAACCACAGCCGCATCCGGGTCTCCGGATCCGCCAGGTCCACCCCCAGCGCCCGCTCGATCTGCCCGATCCGGTGCCGGACGCTGTTGCGGTGCACGCCGAGTTCGGCCGCCGTCCGGTCCCATCCGCCGTGGTGCGCGAGCCAGATCCGCAGCGTCCCGACCAGTTCGCGGTCCCCCTTCCGGTCGAGTTCGCGCAGGGGCGCCAGCGTCCGGGAGGCGAATCCGGCGGCGGCGCCCGGATCGATCAGCGCGTCCAGCCCCGCGGTGTCTTCCGCCACGATCGGCCGTTCCAGCGCGGTCGCCCGCGTCAGCAGCAGCTCGACTTCGCCCGCCGCTTCGGGAAGCCGTCCGGGAGGAACGGGGGAACCCACGACCGCGAGCCAGCCGTCGGCGCGGAGCCGGTCGAGGTCGCCGATCTCCGGCGCCTCGCTGACGATCGCGGTGAACCGCGGCCCCGGCCGCAACCGCACGAGCGGGGTGTCGAGCCGGGCACGCAGCCAGTCGTAGCGGGCGGCGACCTCGTTCGGGCCGCGGCGGTAGGCGATCCCCGCGACCAGGCGGCGTTCGTCCCCGCCGAGCACGTCGGTCTCCCCCAGCAGCAGGGCGGTGGCGGTCGCGCCCAGTCCGGCCGCGTCGGAACCCGCGCGGCCCACCAGCCCGAGCAGCGCCGCCCCGACCGACAGGATCGAGCGGTCCGCGCCGTCGAACCGCGCGACGCGGCCGACCACGACGAGATGGGACGCCGTCGCCTGCGGGTACACCGGCTGCGCGACGACGTGGGTGCCGTCGGCCAGTTCCGTGGTCGCGCTGCGGATCCCCCGGCCCGTCCGAAGTGTGGCGAGGAGTTCCCGGATTTCCGCGGGCAGTGGCGACGGCGCACCGTGGTCCGCGGCCAGGACGTCGTCGACGCCGACCAGCGCCACCCAGGCCCCGAGCCGCCCGGCCAGCGCGCTCGCGAGTTCACCGAGTCCGTCCCCGGCCGCCCTGGTCAGCGCCTCGCGCGCGACCGCGATCCGCCGTTGTTCCCGCTGCCCCGCCTCGGCGAGGGCGACCGACACCGCGCGGCTGATCGCCAGGAACGGCGTCCGCGGCTGGACCACGAGCAGCGGAAGCCCGTGCCGGGCACACGCCGTCCGCAGCCGCGGCGGCAGCGTCTCGTGCGTGCCCGGCGTGAGTCCGAACCCCAGCGCGGAGATCCCGCTTTCGGCCAGCCGCCGGACGTAGCGATCGATCTCGGCCGCGTCCACCGGCAGGTTCACCCCGGCGGTGAGCAGGAGTTCCGCCCCGAGCAGGTACGGCGCGGGATCCAGCAGCTCGCTGACGTGGGCCCAGCGCACCGGGGCGTCGAGCGCGCCCGGCCGCAGGGTCTCCCCGACCGGGTCGACCGCCAGTTCCGGGTTGCCGACCACGGCCCGTAACGGGACATTCACATCCGAGTCGAACGGATCGTGGATTTGGGTCATTTCATCCTCACTCACACTGGAGTTCGGATGGATCATCCCATGTCGTTCAAGCCGCGAACGAACCTACGGTGACCCGGACGAAGCGAACAGCCCCAAGTCAAGGAGGACACCGTGGCCGGTGACTACGCGGTGATCGCGCTCTACATAGCGGGCATGATCGGGGTCGGCTGGTTCGGGTTGCGGCTCGCCAAGACCAAATCCGACTATCTCGTCGCGGGCCGCCGCCTCGGCTGGTTCATGTACTCGGGCACGATGGCCGCGGTCGTTCTCGGCGGCGCTTCGACGGTCGGCGGGGTGAAGCTCGGCTACACCTACGGCATCTCCGGCGCCTGGCTCGTGATCGCGATCGGCGTCGGCATCCTGGTCCTCCACACGCTGTTCGCGCGGCGGCTGGTGAAGCTGCGCGTCTACACCGTCGGCGAGATGCTCGACCTGCGCTACGGCGGTTCCACCAGCACCATCTCCGGCGTGGTCATGTGGGGCTACACGCTGATGCTGACCGTCACCTCGACGCTGGCGTTCGCCACCATCTTCAAGGTCCTCTTCAACGTGCCCAGCTGGGCGGGGATCGCCATCGGCGGCTCCATCGTGGTGCTCTACTCGGTGCTGGGCGGCATGTGGTCGATCACGCTGACCGACATCGTCCAGTTCGTCATCAAGACCATCGGCATCCTGCTGATCCTGCTGCCGGTCTCGATCGTCTCGGCCGGCGGTTTCGACGGGATGGCCGCGCGGCTGGACGAGAGCTACTTCGAGCTGACCGCCATCGGCGGCGACACGATCTTCACCTACTTCCTCGTCTACAGCTTCGGCCTGCTGATCGGCCAGGACATCTGGCAGCGGGTGTTCACCGCGCGGACGCCGGGCATCGCGACCGGCGGCGGCGTCGTCTCCGGCGTCTACTGCCTGGTCTACGGTCTCGCCGGCGCGCTGATCGGCACCGCGGCCAAGACGCTGTACCCGAACCTCGCCAGCGCGCAGGACGCGTTCGCGACCATCGTCGAGGACCAGCTGCCCGCCGGGGTCCGCGGCCTGGTGCTCGCGGCGGCGCTCTCGGCGATGATGTCGACCGCGAGCGGCGCGCTCATCGCGTGCTCGACGGTCAGCACCTCGGACCTGCTTTCCAAGCTGGGCCTCAAGAAGGCCGCCGACGAGGTCGCGAGGAACCGGGTCACCACGCTGGTCCTCGGCATCGTCGCGATCGGCATCGCGATGGTCGTGGACGACGTCGTCAACGCGCTGACCATCGCCTACGACATCCTCGTCGGCGGCCTGCTGGTCGCGATCATCGGCGGGCTGGCCTGGAAACGCGGCACCCGCCAGGGCGCGCTCGCGTCGATGGTCGTCGGCACCGTCGTGGTCATCACGTTCATGTTCGTCGACGGCGTCGAGGCCAACAGCCCGATCTACTGGGGCCTCGGGTCCAGCCTCGCGGTGTACCTGCTGGTCAGCTTCCTCACCCCGCGGACCTCGGACGAGATCCTCACCGTGTGGACCCGCCGCCTGAACGGCGGCGCGGCCGCCGAAGAAGAGGCGAAACTCGCCGCTTCGCAGTCCTGACAACCATTCGAAGGAGACACAGTGCCTGAGCAGACCCCGATCGGACCCGTCGACTCTTCGAGGGTGCCCCGGTTCGCCGGTTTCGCGACCTTCGCGAGGCTGCCGCGGATCGATCAGGTCGAGCATGCCGACGTCGCCGTCGTCGGGGTGCCGTTCGACGCCGGGGTGTCCTACCGCCCCGGCGCGCGGTTCGGCCCCGCGGCGCTGCGTGAAGCCAGCCGGCTCCTTCGCCCGTACCACCCGGAACTCGACGTTTCCCCGTTCGCGGAAACGCAGGTGGTGGACGCCGGTGACATCGCGCTCAACCCGTTCAACATCGGCGAGGCGATCGAGACGCTGCAGAGCGAGGCCGAGGCGCTGACCGCGAACGGGACGAGGCTGGTGACCGTCGGCGGCGACCACACGATCGCGCTGCCGCTGCTGCGGGCCGCGGCGAAGAAGCACGGACCGGTGGCGCTGCTGCACTTCGACGCGCATCTGGACACCTGGGACACCTACTTCGGCGAGCCCTACACCCACGGCACCCCGTTCCGGCGGGCGTCCGAGGAAGGCCTCCTCGACACCGAAGCGCTGTCCCACGTCGGCACGCGCGGCCCGCTGTACGGCAAGCGGGATCTGGAAGAGGACCGCCGTCTCGGATTCGGCATCGTCACCTCCGGCGACGTCATGCGCCGCGGGGTCGCCGAGACCGTCGACGCGCTGCGCCAGCGCATCGGCGGCCGCCCGCTCTACATCTCGGTCGACATCGACGTGCTCGACCCGGCGCACGCACCGGGCACCGGGACCCCCGAAGCGGGCGGCATGACCAGCCGTGAACTGCTGGAGATCCTGCGCGGGCTGCGGGACTGCAACCTCGTCGGAGCCGATGTGGTGGAGCTGGCCCCGGCTTACGATCATGCCGAGATCACCGCCATCGCGGCTTCCCACGTCGCCTACGACCTGGTGAGCCTGCTCAGTTTGGGGAAGAGCGCATGACACGACGCATCGGCGGCGACATCGTCGTCGAAACCCTCCACGCGCTCGGCGCGGACACCGTGTTCGGCCTGCCGGGCCAGCACGCGCTCGGCCTGTTCGAAGCGTTGCGGCGCACCGAGGACCTGCGCGTCATCGGCTCGCGGGTGGAGAACAATCTGGCGTTCGCGGCCGACGGGCACGCCCGCGCCCGGCTCGCGGCGGATCCCGAAGGCCCGGTCCCGGTGACGCCGATGATCGTGTCGACCGGCCCCGGCGCGTTGCTGACTTTGGCTTCCTTGCAGGAATCCCGGGCGGCCTCGGTGCCGGTGCTCGGGATCTCCAGCCAGATCCCGGTGGCCGGGCTCGGCGGCGGACGGCACGGGTACCTGCACGAACTGCCCGACCAGCAGGCCAGTTTCCGCGATGTGGTGAAGTCGGTGCACGTGGTGCGCACCGTCAGCCAGATCCCGACGGCGTTGCGCGAGGCCTGGGAGTCGGCGGCGACCGCCCCGTACGGCCCGGTGTGGGTCGAGATCCCCCAGGACATCCTGCTGGCGCAGGCCGATCTGCCGCGGATCACGTCGGTGACGGCACGGCCCGCGCCGCTCGAACCGTTGCCGGAACTCGTCACCGAAGCCGCGAACCTCCTTGGCGCGGCGAAGAATCCGGTGATCCTCGCCGGCGGCGGCGCACTGCGCTCGGGCGCGCAGGCGGAGCTGAAGGCGCTCGCGGAGGCGCTGCGCGCGCCGGTGCTCTCGACTTTCGGCGGCAAGGGCGCTTTCGGCTGGGACCACGAACTGTCCGGCCGGTCGTGGCTCGAAGACTGGCACAGCACCGAGTTCCTGGCGGACGCCGACGTGCTGCTGGTGCTGGGTTCCGGGCTCGGCGAGCTGTCGAGCAACTATCGTGAATTCGCCCCGCGAGGCCGGATGATCCAGATCGAGGCCGACCTCGGGAAGCTGGAGTCGAACTATCCGGCCCTGGGCATCCACGCGGACGTCCGCCTCGCGCTGCAAGGGCTTCTGGAGCAGGTTCCGTTCCGTCAGAGCGACGGCCGCGCGGAGAACGCCGTCGCGGATCTGCTGGCCAAGGTGCGCGAACGCCTCGACGGCCAGGCACTCGAAACCGAGCGCAAGCTGATCGACGACATCCGCGCCGCGATCCCCGAAGGCACCCAGACGTTCTGGGACATGACGATCGCGGCCTATTGGGCCTGGTCGGCGTGGAACCCCGAGGGCGCGCCGATCCACACCGCGCAGGGCGCGGGCGGGCTCGGCTACGGCCTGCCCGGCGCGCTCGGCGGCGCGGCGGCGACCGGCGGCCCGGCGCTCGCGGTGTCCGGTGACGGCGGCGCGATGTACGGCATCGCGGAGCTGGCCACGGCGGTCCAGCACGGACTGGACGTCACGTGGCTCGTCATCGACGACGGCGGCTACGGCATCCTGCGCGAGTACTTGACCGGTGCGTTCGGCCAGTCCACGGCGACCGAACTCGCGCGGCCCGATTTCGCCGCGCTGGCGCAGTCCTTCGGCGTCCCGGCCACCGTGTCCTCTTTGGACACCATCGGGAAGGACCTTGCCGACGCGCTGGGCACCCCCGGCCCGTCGGTGGTCGTCCTCCCCGCCCTGCTGAAGATGTTCGAGCCGACCCACCTGGAGAAGAAATGACTCAGGTCCTGAATTTCGTCGACGGCGCCGAGGCGGCCGCGTCGGGCTCGCGGACGCTCGACCTGGTGGATCCCGCCACCGGCGCGGTCTTCGGCACCAGCGTGCTCTCCGAACAGTCCGATGTGGACGCCGCGCTGGCCGCCGCCGGACGGGCGTTCAGGGTGTGGCGCAAGAGCACTCCCGCCCAGCGTCAGCTCGCGCTGCTGAAGATCGCCGACGCGGTGGAATCCCGCGCGGAGGAGTTCGCCGAGCTCGAAATCCGCGAGACCGGCAAGATCCGCGCCGTCGTGCTGGACGAGGAGATCCCGGAGTGCGTCAGCGCGCTGCGGTTCTTCGCCGGTGCGGCGCGGCAGCTCGAAGGCACCGCGTCCGGGGAGTACCTGCCGGGCCACACCTCCGCGATCCGCCGCGAGCCGGTCGGCGTCTGCGCGCAGATCGCGCCGTGGAACTACCCGCTGATGATGGGGGTCTGGAAGATCGCCCCGGCGCTGGCCGCGGGGAACACCGTCGTCCTGAAGCCCGCGGAGACCACGCCGTCGACGGCCGTGCTGCTGGCGAAGGTCGCGGCGGAGTTCCTGCCGCGAGGCGCCTTCAACGTGCTGTGCGGCGACCGCGACACCGGCCGCGCGCTGGTGAAGCACCCGATCACCGAACTGGTGTCGATCACCGGCTCGACCCGCGCCGGGATCGACGTCGCCACCGTCGCAGCGGCCGACCTCAAGCGCACGCACCTCGAACTCGGCGGCAACGCGCCGCTGCTGGTCTTCGGCGACGTGAACCTCGCCGAAACGGCCGAGGGCATCGTCGGCGCGGCGTTCTACAACGCCGGGCAGGACTGCACGGCGGGCAGCCGGGTACTGGTGGACGCGGCGATCCACGACGAGTTCGTCGCGGAGCTGACCAAGGCCGCCGCCGCGCGGAAGCCCGGCACGGACTTCGGCCCGCTCAACAGCGAAGCGCAGTTCGACCGGGTCCGCGGGCTCGTCGAGCGGCTGCCGTCGCACGCCCGTGTGGAGACCGGTGGCGCGCCCGCCGGTGACCGCGGTTTCCACTTCTCCCCCACCGTGATCTCGGGCCTCGAGCAGGACGACGAGATCGTGCGAGAGGAGATCTTCGGCCCGGTGATCACCGTTCAGTCCTTTGTGGACGAAGACGAGGCGGTGCGCCTGGCCAACGGCGTCCCCTACGGGCTGGCGTCGTCGATCTGGACCAACGACCTGTCACGCGCGACCCGCGTTTCGGGCGAACTCGACTTCGGCTGCGTCTGGGTCAACACCCACGGGCCGCTGGTCTCGGAAATGCCCCATGGCGGCTTCGGGCACTCGGGCCACGGGAAGGACCTCTCGTCCTACTCCTTCGCCGAGTACACCCGCGTGAAGCACGTCATGACCCGCTTCGCCTGACCGCATTTCGTCCTCTGGATGCGGTACTTGCGCGTGCAACGACCGCATTCAGAGGACGAAACGCATAGCTGGAGGTCCCCATGGGTGACAAGGTCACCGAAGTCGAGCAGCACGGCATCGCGCCGATCCCGCCGGAGGAACAGACGTCGCGCCCGCGCGACCTGTTCCGGATGGCGTTCGGCGGCGCGAACACCTTCGCCACCATCATCCTCGGGACGCTCCCGATCGCCTTCGGCCTGAGCTTCTGGGCGGCGGTCGCGGCCACCGTCGCGGGCGTGGTCGTCGGCGCGCTGGTGCTCTCGCCGATGTCGTTGTTCGGCCCGCTCACGAGGACCAACAACGCGGTCTCCTCCGGCGCGCACTTCGGCGTCGTCGGCCGTTGTGTCGGTTCCTTCCTCTCCCTGCTGACGGCGATCACGTTCTTCGCCATCTCGGTCTGGGTGAGCGGTGACGCCGTCGCCGGTGCGGCACAACGGCTTTTCGGCTTCGACGGCGGTGAGGTGCTGCGCGGTGTCGCGTACGGCGTCATCGCGATCGCCACGCTCGTGGTGTGCATCTACGGCTACCGGTTCATGCTGCTGGTGAACCGGGTCGCCGTGGTGCTGGGCACGGCGATCATGCTGCTCGGGATCGTGGCCTACGGCGGCACTTTCGACCCCGGGTTCGCCGGCACCGGCGCCTACGCGCTCGGGGACTTCTGGCCGACCTGGATCCTCGCCGCGCTCACCACGATGGCGAACCCGATCTCGTTCGGCGCCTTCCTCGGCGACTGGACGCGCTACATCCCCGCCCGGCACAGCCGTCGTTCGCTGCTCGCCGCGCCGTTCCTGGCGCAGGTGGCGACACTGCTGCCGTTCGGGTTCGGCATCGCCACCGCGACGCTGGTCGCGGATCCGGCCGACTACATCACCGGCCTGACCGCGATCTCCCCGCTCTGGTACGCGATCCCGCTGATCGTGGTCGCGCTGATCGGCGGCCTGTCCACCGGCACGACGTCGCTCTACGGGACCGGGCTGGACTTCAGCTCGATCTTCGTGAAGCTGAGCCGGGTGCAGGCGACGCTGCTGATCGGCTCGCTCAGCGTCGTGTTCATCTTCGTCGGCAATTTCGTGCTGGACATGGTGTCCAGCATCAACGCCTTCGCCACGCTGATCGTGCTGTGCACCTCGCCGTGGATGGTGATCATGATGATCGGTTTCGTGCTGCGGCGCGGGTTCTACGATCCGGACGACCTCCAGGTGTTCAACCAGGGCCGCAAGGGCGGGCGCTACTGGTTCACCCGCGGGGTGAACTGGCGCGCGATGGCGGCGTGGATCCCGGCGACGACGCTGGGCCTGCTGACCGCCAACACCCCGATGATCGCCGGGCCGTTCAGGGACATCGCGGGCGGCGTCGACGTCAGCATGGTGGTGACGCTGTGCACGGCGGCGATCGCGTACCCCGTGCTGGTGAAGATGTTCCCCGAGCCGCGGGAGGTCTACGGCCCAGCGCCCGGACCGGCCCTGGAATCTCAGCCGCAGCCGGTGGCCTGACGCGGATCCGCCGGGTACCGCAGGGAGCTACGGCCGAACGCGCCGGTCAGGTTGTCCCAGAAACGTCCCGGAGTGAGCGGCGCACGGACCGAGTCCAGCATTTCGCGCACTTCGGGGCACTGGACGGCCTTCCGCGCCGCGAGAATGTCTTCGGGGGCGAATCCGTTGGCGTCACCGTCCACGTCCACCTCCGCCGTGCCTGCCTCACCGATCGCCCACACCGGACTGATGTCCTTCTCGTGCCCGCTGCGGCTGGCGGAGACGAGCGTGGTGTGGGACGCGATCGAGTTCACCAGGCCGTATCCGTCGTGGACACGGACATCGAGCGGCATGACCAGCCCGAAGGCGCCGATGCTGCCGGAGAAGACCGTGCTGTACGGCTTGCCGGAGGCGTACTGGTGCCAAGCCCCGCCCCGGTATACCAGCACGGAGGGCCCGGGCAGGTCCCGGACGGCCGTGATCGCCGTCGGAAGGCCGAGGTCGGGCGAGGGCAAGTAGTCCTCGATGGTCACGGGGTGCTCGTGCCGGGTGACCGTGGACCAGTAGCCACGCTCGTCGGCGATCCCGGTGGCCTGGTTGTACGCCTTGGGAGCTTCCTCGTACGGCACACGCAGCCAGCCCAGGGTGACTAACGCCCAGACACCGACCCCGGCCAGCGAGACGGCGGTCCACCGCGTGAACGGCACGGCCATGACGGGGAGCAGCGCGGCGAACAGCGCCGGCAGCAGCATCCGGCCGTGCATGAAGTCACCACCGAGGCGGATGACGTACAGCGCTAGCACCAGCGCGGAAAGCAGCGGGAAGGCCGTGAGCACCCAGAGCGCCCGGTCTCGCCGGATCCGCCGAAGCAGCAGTACGAATCCGGCCACCAGAAGGAGAAGCGGGATCCAGAGGTGATACGGCCCGACGAGGTCCGCCAGGTATCGCCAGCCACGGCCCCAGTGCGCGAACGACGCTTCCTTGGCCAGCGCGGTGTTCGGCGTGATCAGCCCGTAGTAGCCCATCCGGAAGATCTGGTATGCCACGGGCAGCGCACCGGCGACGGCGAGGAGGCCGAGCAGACGCCACCAGCCGCGCCACACGACGAGCATCAGCGCGACGAAGGCGATCGCGCTGAAGACGGCGAGATCCGGGCGCACCAGCGGCCCGAGCCCGATCACCAGCGCGACAGGCCAGGCACGCACCGCGTCCTCGGCCAAGGCGAGCCGGACGACGAGCCACCAGGTGACGCCCAGCCAGAACGTGATGAGCCCGGTTTCCAGGCCGGAGGTGGCGAAATCCCGGAACGGCGGCAGCACGCAGACCAGCAGCGCGCCCGCCGGGACCACCAGGCCCGACCCGCTGGGCCGGTAGAAGCGCCGGGCGCCGTCCATGGCGAACCACAGACCCGCGACCGCCAGTACCAGGCCGGAGCCCACGGCGGCCCACTCCAGCTTGATCCCGAGCGCCCCGAGCCCGCCGACGATGAACGTCCACAGGGTGCTGGTGTTCGCCTCGACCCGCTCACCCGCGTTGAACACCGGGCCGTTGCCTTCGAGGAGGTTCCGGACCGTCCGGAGCACGATGAGGCCGTCGTCGCTCATCCACCGGCGGCGCCAGGCGAGCTCGGCGAAGACCAGGACGGCCAAGCCGAACAGAATCCACGTCCACACTCGTGGCCTGCGATACCAGACCTGGGTCTCACCGGATTCGCCGGTTTCCCCCTTGAGCAGCCCCATAGTCGACACAGGTAGTCCCCTTCTCGGCCGATGGCGACGGCACACCGAACCGGGGGCTACCTTATGAGGCGGCTAGGCGAAGCGGCGCAGCGCCCCGAGGAACAGCGCGTCGAAGGCGCGATCCGGGAGCACCCGGCGCACGAACAGGATCGGCTTCGCCCCGAACCCGGCGGCGTAGCGGGTCTTCGGGCGCCGGGCCCGGACGGCCTTCAGGATCACGTCGGCGATCACCTTCGGGTGTGAGGCGCGCGCGGTCTGGCCGAAGAGCTTCGCCAGCGCTTTGGCCTGCGGCGCGTAGGCGGTGTCGCCCGAGGTCTTCATCAGGTTCTCGATGGCGATGCCGCCCCATTCGGTCTCGATGGCACCGGGTTCGACCACCACGACGTCGATGCCGAACGGTTTGAGTTCCAGCCGCAGCGAGTCGCTGAGACCTTCGACCGCGAACTTGGTCGAGTGGTACCAGCCGCCGAGCGGTTCGTAGATCTTTCCGCCGATCGACGAGATGTTCACGATCTTGCCCGCCCCCTGGGCGCGCATCCGCGGCGTGATCAGCTGGACGAGCCGCGCGAGCCCGAACAGGTTGACCTCGAACTGGTATTTCCCTTCCGAGAGCGGCACGTCCTCGAAAGCGCCGTACGAGCCGTAGCCCGCGTTGTTGACCAGGACGTCGATGCGCCCGGACTCCTCGATGATCCGCTCGACCCCCGCGACCATCGACGCGTCGTCGGTGACGTCCATCTCGAGGATCTTGATGCCGCGTTCGGCCAGCCCCGACATCCGCTCGACGCGCCTCGCGGCGCCGTAGACCGTGTAGCCCGCTTCGTGCAGCGCGAGCGCCGTGGCTTCGCCGATGCCCGCGGAAGCGCCCGTGACCAGTGCGACCTTCATGTCCATCTCCTAACTAACCAGTTGGTTGCCAACCCAGGCTGCCACGCGGCCGGACTGGATGTCAACCAACCAGTTAGTTAGGGTGGGTCACATGGTCAGGGACAAGGAAGCGACCAAGCGGAAACTGCTGGACGCGGCGACGACCGAGTTCGCGACGTACGGCATCGCCGGCGCCAGGGTGGATCGCATCGCGAAGAACGCGGGCGCGAACAAGGCGCTGATCTACGCCTATTTCTGCAGCAAGGAAGAGCTTTTCGAGAAGGTCGTCCAGGAGCAGGTGGACCTCGCCATCCGGACCCTCACGATCACCCCTGAGGACCTGCCCGGCTACGCGGGGAAGCTGTTCGACCGCTACCTCGAACACCCTCACCTTCTGCGACTCATGGGCTGGCTTCGGCTGGAGAACGGCTTCGACGCGACGCCGGAGGCCGAGGTCCGGGCGCACGCGGACAAGGTCGCCGCGATCCGGGAAGCGCAACGTTCGGGCACCGTGCCGGACCACTTCGACGCCGAGGAACTGCTGAGCCTCGTCGTGCACCTGTCGATCCTCGGGTTCTCCTCCCCCACCGCGACCCGCGATCTCGTCGTCCGCGCGGTCAGCCGGATCGTGGGAAGCTGAGCCGCTTCTCGCGCGACCACTGGGTATGCAGCGTCGTACGTTCCTCCGTGCTTCAGCCTTGTCCGCCGGCCTGGTGGGCGTCACCGCGCCCGCCGCTTCCGCCGCCGCCCCGCTACGGGTGCAGATCCTGATGTTCGACGGCGTGGAGGAACAGGATTTCGTCGCGCCCGTCGAGTTCTGGGCCTGGCCGGGAAATTGGTCACCTCGCTGGTTTCCGCGGGGCGGCCCGGATCCGTGAAATGCACCTACGGCACCGTCGTCGAGGTCCCGCGTCCCTGGTCGCCCGGCGAGGCCGACGTCCTCGTCGTGCCCGGCGGCTACACCGACCGCAACGGGCCTGGCGTACACCGGCTCAACGCCGATCAGGGCTTTCTGCGGCGCCTCGCCGCGTCGCGGGCGCTGCCCGTCGGGATCTGCACCGGCAGCATGGTGCTGTCCGCCGCCGGCCTCACGAAGGGCCGCAACGCGACGACGCACCACGGCGCGAAGGCGGATCTGGCCGCGCAGGGCGCGAAGGTGATCGACGCGCGCGTCGTCGACGACGGGGATCTGATCACCGGTGGCGGGATCACCGCGGGTCTCGAGGTCTCGCTGTGGCTCGTGGAGCGTTTCTTGGGCGCGAAGGCGGCTCAGCGGACCGAAGTGGTGCTGGAGCACGAGCGGCGGGGCACCGTCTGGCGGGCCTGGAGCTGTGTGGAAATAGGGACGTTGAGTGTCCCTGATTCCACACACCTGGTCATGAGAGTGACTGTCTCGCCGGACTGTGTGGATTTTTGGTCATCCAACGACCAGAAATCCACACAGTCAACGATCTCTCCCGCAGTGACGAGGCACACCTGACGCGAGGTCGCAGAACTCAGCGCCCGACGACCACACTGTCCTCCGCAACCCGTGCTTGGGCGATGATCCGGCTCACGGTGGCCTGATTGACCTGGGCGTACAGCGCGATCCGGCGCTGTGGCACACCTATCGAAAAAGCCTTGCATATCAGGTCATTCCGCGATCGCGTAGCCGTCGCGATCTGGTCAGCCATCAACTGGATCTGCCGCAACAGGTCGGCGCGTTCACGGTCGGCCAAGGCCAGCACTCCACTCATGGCGAAATGCTACAGATTGCATCAGGTGCAGCATCCTGCATCAGCCGCTACCCGCAGGACTCCTGGTCCCTTGTCCGAGCGAGGCTCCGAATTCGTAGCTTCAGCGACCACCACGTGCGTGCTATGAAAGGCCCTTTCCTCGCAAATTTCGCAAGGAAAGGGCCTTTCATAGCGCCTGTCAGCGGCGCGTGTCCTCCGGCGCCGGAGTCCGGCTCGCCAGCTTCGCCGACCATTCGGTCACCCGCCGCGCCACGTCCTGCGCGGTGAGCCCGACGCGGGCCAGCACCTCCTCGCGCGAACCGTGGTCGTGGAACACCTGCGGCACCGCGAGATCGCGCAGCGGCACATCGCATTCGGCGTCACGGAACAGCGCGGCCAGCGCGGAGCCGAAGCCACCGTGCCGCCCGCTGTCCTCGACGGTCACGACGAGCTTGTGCTGCTCGGCCAGCGCCACCAGCTCGGCGGGCGCCGGGACGACCCAGCGCGGGTCCACCACGGTCACGCCGATGCCCTGGTCGGCCAGCCGGTCGGCGGCGGCGAGCCCGAGCATCGCGAACGCGCCCACGGCGACCAGCAGGACGTCGGCTTCACCGGCGGGCTTGCGCAGCACGTCCACCGAGCCGACGCGCTCCACGGCGGGAACGGAGTCGATCACGCCGCCCTTGGAGAACCGCAGCGCCGTGGGCCCGTCCTCGACCGCGACGGCCTCCCGCAGTTCCTCGCGCAGGGTTCCGGCGTCACGCGGAGCGGCGACCCGCATACCCGGCACCATGCCGAGCAGCGAGAGGTCCCACATGCCGTGGTGACTCGGCCCGTCCGGCCCGGTGATACCCGCGCGGTCCAGCACCAGCGTCACCGGCTGACGGTGCAGCGCGACGTCCATCAGGACCTGGTCGAACGCGCGGTTCAGGAAGGTCGAGTAGACGGCGACGACGGGGTGCTTGCCGCCCATCGCGAGCCCGGCGGCCGAGGTCACCGCGTGCTGCTCGGCGATCCCGACGTCGTACCAGCGGTCCGGATACGCCTCGGCGAACTTGTGCAGCCCGGTCGAACGCAGCATCGCCGCGGTGATCGCGACGACGTCCTCGCGGTCGGCACCGATCTTGACCAGTTCGTCGGCGAAGACGCCGGTCCAGCTCGGCCCCTTGACCGGCGGGAGACCGGTTTCGGGGTCGATCGGGTCGGTCTGGTGCATCTGGTCGGCCTGGTTGGTCACCGCGGGCTCGTAGCCGTGCCCCTTCTCGGTGACCACGTGGACGATGACCGCGCCGCCGAAGTCACGGGCGCTCTGGAACGCCTTCTCCATCGCGGCGAGATCGTGCCCGTCGACCGGCCCGAGGTACTTGAGGCCGAGGTCGGAGAACATCATCTGCGGGCTCAGCGCGTCCTTGAGACCCGCCTTCGCCGCGTGCAGCGCCGCGTAGATCGGCTTGCCGACGACGGGCGTGTGCCGCAGCAGTTCCTTGCCGCGGTCCAGCACGCGCTCGTAGCCCGGCTTGAGCCGCAGCGACGCGAGGTGGTCCGCGACACCGCCGATGGTCGGCGAGTACGAGCGGCCGTTGTCGTTGATGACGATGACGACCGGACGGCGCGGGTTCGCGGCGATGTTGTTGAGGGCTTCCCAGCACATGCCGCCGGTCAGCGCGCCGTCGCCGACGACGGCGATCGCGTGCCTGCCACCCCCGCCGAGCTCGAACGCCTTCGCCAGACCATCCACATAGGACAGTGCCGTCGAGGCGTGGCTGTTCTCGACGAGGTCGTGCTCGCTCTCGCAGCGCGCCGGGTAGCCGGTGAGGCCACCGAGCTGGCGCAGCTTGCCGAAGCCGTCGTGACGGCCGGTGACGATCTTGTGCACGTACGCCTGATGACCCACGTCCCACACGATGGCGTCGTCCGGGGAGTCGAAGACCCGGTGCAGCGCCATCGTCAGCTCGACCACACCCAGATTCGGGCCGAGGTGACCACCGGCGAGCCGCACCTTTTCGACGAGGAAGTCCCGGATCTCCGCGGCCAGCTCGCCGAGCTGCTCCGGGTTCATCCGCTTCAAGTCGGCCGGTCCGTGCACGGACTCGAGCAACGTCACTCTCCCACCTCGCCTGGTTCCTCTTCCGCCGTTCCGGCCAGTCTACGGAGGTCGCCTGAGAGTCTTCCGTCCGCCGCGTCACGGGTCACATGTCAGAAAATCACCACTCGACACCCAAGGGTGTGAACATGGTCTCTTTTGCCAAGTAGCGGTCACGCCGGGTGGCCGCGATAATCGCTGATCGACGGTTGACCGGAAACCGGTTCGGAGGGGCTTGATGGCGGATTTTTTCATCGGTGGCGAGTGGGTCGACGCGGTCGGCGGTGGTCGCCGGGAAATCCGCTGCCCCGCGGACGGGTCGCTGGTCGCGGAAGTCGCCGAAGGCACCCGTGAAGACACCGAAGCGGCCATCGCCGCCGCGCGGACGGCGTTCGACACCGGCCCGTGGCCGCGGACGCCCGCTCCGCAGCGCGGTGACCTGCTGCTGAAGGCCGCCGACCTGCTCGACCGGGACGCCGCGGCCTTCGCCCGCGCCGAATCGCTCGACACCGGGAAACGGCTGGTCGAGAGCGAATACGACATGGCCGACATCGCCGCGTGCCTGCGCTACTTCGGCAAGCTCGCCGCGAACGACGCCGGCCGCGTGGTCGACACCGGCAACCCGGACGCGTTCAGCCGGATCGTGCACGAGCCGGTCGGCGTCTGCGGGCTGATCACGCCGTGGAACTACCCGCTCCTGCAGACCATCTGGAAGGTCGCCCCGGCGCTCGCGGCGGGCAATACCTTCGTCCTCAAGCCCAGCGAACTGACCCCGCACACCTCGATCATGCTGATGAAGCTGCTGACCGAGGCCGGGCTCCCCGGCGGAGTCGCGAACCTCGTGCTCGGCGCCGGCGCGCAGGCCGGGGCACCGCTGTCGGAGCATCCGGACGTCGACCTCGTGTCGTTCACCGGCGGCCTCGCGACCGGCAAGATCATCGCCGCCTCCGCCGCGGCCACCGTCAAGAAGGTCGCGCTGGAACTGGGCGGCAAGAACCCGAACGTGGTGTTCGCGGACTCGGACTTCGACACCGCCGTCGACTACGCGCTGACCGCGGTGTTCCTGCACTCCGGGCAGGTCTGCTCGGCGGGCGCGCGGCTGATCGTCCAAGAGGAGTGGCACGGGAGGTTCGTCGACGAACTCGTCCGCCGCGCCGAGCTGATCCGACTGGGTGGACCTTTCGACCCGAAGGCTGAAACCGGTCCGCTGATCTCGGCCGCCCATTTGGAAAAGATCGAACGCTACGTCGCCGCGGCGCTCGAAGAGGGCGCCGTCCTGCGCACCGGCGGCAAACGCCCTGATGATCGCGAGCTCGCGAAGGGGCACTACTACCTGCCGACCATCCTCGACAACGTGAAGCAGGGCAGCAGCGCCGTCGTCGACGAGTCGTTCGGCCCGGTGCTCACCGTCGAGACCTTCACCGACGAGGACGACGCCGTCCGCATCGCCAACGACACCCACTACGGCCTCGCCGGCGCGGTGTTCACCTCGGACGCCTCCCGCGCGCAGCGGGTCGCGAACCGGCTGCGGCACGGCACGATCTGGATCAACGACTTCCACCCGTATCTGCCGCAGGCGGAATGGGGCGGCTACAAGCAGTCCGGCTTCGGGCGCGAACTCGGCCCGACCGGGCTCGCCGAGTACACGGAGGCGAAGCACATCTACCAGAACCTCCGGCCCGCTCCACAGCGCTGGTTCTCCGGGGAGCCCGCGTCCAACTAAAGAGGGGAAAGTTGCCGATGAGCAATCCTTCCGATGACGGCCTCGCCGGTTTCGGCTACAAACAGGAACTCGAAAGAACGCTCGGCAATTTCCACACCTTCGCCGCCGGGATCAGCTACATCTCGATCCTCACGGGCACCTTCCAGCTGTTCTACTTCGGTTTCAGCTTCGGCGGGCCGGCGTACTGGTGGTCGTGGCCGATGGTGTTCGTCGGCCAGCTGATGGTGGCGCTGTCGTTCGCCGAACTGGCCGCGCACTATCCGGTGGCCGGTTCGATCTACAACTGGTCGAAACGGCTCGGCAGCCCGCACGTCGCCTGGTTGGCCGGGTGGATGATGCTCACCGCCTCGATCGTCACCATCGCCGCCGTCGCGCTCGCCTACCAGATCACGCTGCCCCAGATCTCGTCGTTCTTCTCCTTCTCCGGCGACAGCGCGGTGAACGCGGTCATCCTGGGTACCGTCCTGATCGTGTTCACCACGCTGGTGAACGCCTGGGGCGTCAAACTGATGGCGCGGATCAACAGCGCCGGGGTGTTCATCGAACTGATCGCCGCGGTCCTGCTGATCGTCGCGCTCGCGGTGAACGTCACCCGTGGTCCCGAGGTCGTCATGCAGACGAACAACACCGGCGCCGACCAGCCGTGGGGCTACTTCGGGGCGTTCCTGGTCGCCTCGCTCGCGTCGACCTACGTCATGTACGGCTTCGACACCGCCAGCTCGCTCGGCGAGGAGTCCCACGACCCGCGCAAGAACGCGCCCAAGGCGATCCTGCGCGCGCTGATCGCGTCGTTCGTCATCGGCGGGCTCATCCTGATCCTCGCGCTGATGGCCGTCGGCGACATCAACAACCCGGAGATCGCCACCGGCGGGCTCCAGTTCATCGTTCTGGACGTCCTCGGCAGCACGATCGGCACGATCTTCCTGCTCGCGGTCGTCGTGGCCATCACGGTGTGCAACCTGGCCGTGCAGTCGGCGTCGATCCGGATGATGTTCGCGATGGGCCGCGACAACAACCTGCCCGCCGGGAAGCATCTGGCGAGGGTCTCGCCGAAGACGAAGACGCCCGTGATCCCCGCGATCGTGTCCGGCGTGATCGCGGTGCTGATCCTGGTGGTCAACGTCGGCCAGCCGCAGATCTTCACGGTGATCACCAGTATCGGCATCATCATGATCTACCTGGCGTACCTGCTGGTCACCATTCCGATGCTGGTCAAGCGGCTGCGCGGGCAGTGGCCGCCGCCGAAGGCGGAGGGCACCAAGTACTTCTCGCTCGGCAAACTGGGGCTGCCGGTCAACATCCTCGGCGTGCTGTGGGGCGGCGCGATCGTGGTGAACCTCGCCTGGCCGCGGCGTGAGGTCTACAACGCGACCGAGCCGTATCACTGGTACCTCGAATGGGGTGCCGTGCTGTTCGTCGGCGCGGTGGCGGTCGTCGGTTTCGCGTATTACTGGTTCGTCCTGCGGCACAAGAGCGGCGTCCTGGCCGATCACGCCGCGGAAGCACTTCCCGAGGAGGCAGCACAGTGACCGGAGAGTTCGACTACATCGTCGTCGGCGGCGGGACGGCGGGTTCGGTGGTCGCGGCGAGACTCTCGGAAGACCCGGAAGTCACCGTGGCCCTCCTCGAAGCCGGACCGTCCGATGTGGACGATCCGGCGGTGCTGGAACTGACGAAGTGGATGGCGCTGCTGGAATCCGGCTACGACTGGGACTATCTGGTCGAGCCGCAGGAGTCCGGCAACTCGTTCCTGCGCCACGCCCGCGCGCGTGTGCTCGGCGGCTGCTCGTCGCACAACTCGTGTATCGCGTTCTGGGCCCCGGCGGAAGACCTCGACGAATGGTCGTCGCTCGGCCTGCCCGGTTGGGCGGCGAAGGATATTTTCCCGCTGTACAAACGTCTCGAGACCAACGACGGCCCCGGCGACCACCACGGCCGTTCCGGTCCGGTGACGATCCGCTCGGTGCCGCCGAACGACCCGACCGGCGTCGCGCTGCTGCAGGCGTGCGAGCAGGCGGGTATCCCGAGGACGGAGTTCAACTCGGGCAAGACCGTGACGCACGGGGCGAACTGGTTCCAGATCAACGCGCGCGAGGACGGCACGCGGTCTTCGGCGTCGGTGTCGTACCTGCACCCGATCATCGGCAAACGGCCGAACCTGGAGATCATCACCGGCGCCCGCGTCCGGCGGCTGCTGTTCGACGGCAAACGCTGCACCGGCGCGGAATACCTGGCCGACGACCTGATCCACGGTGTTCCGTTGCGGGCGCGGCGCGAGGTGATTCTCTCGTCCGGCGCGATCGACACGCCGAAACTCCTGATGCTGTCCGGAATCGGCCCGGCCGGGCATCTTCGCGAGGTCGGCGTGGACGTCCTGGTGGACTCCCCCGGCGTCGGCGAGAACCTGCAGGATCACCCCGAAGGCGTCATCCAGTGGGACGCGCTGCAGCCGATGACGACCGAGTCCACGCAATGGTGGGAGATCGGCATCTTCACCACCACCGAGGAAGGTCTCGACCGGCCGGACCTGATGTTCCACTACGGCTCGGTGCCGTTCGACATGAATACCCTCCGGCAGGGATATCCCACCACGGAGAACGGCTTCTGCCTGACCCCGAACGTCACCCGGTCACGGTCGACCGGGACGGTGCGGCTGCGCAGCCGCGACTACCGTGACAAGCCGAAGGTGGATCCCCGGTATTTCACCGACGAGCACGACATGCGCGTGATGACCTACGGCATCAAGCTGGCGCGCAAGATCGCCGAACAGCCCGCGCTGGACGAGTGGGCGGGCACGGAACTGGCGCCCGGCAAGGACGTCAAGACCGACGACGAGATCGCGGACTACCTGCGCAAGACCCACAACACGGTGTATCACCCGTCGTGCACCGCGAAAATGGGCGGCGACGGCGACCCGATGGCCGTCCTGGACGCCCGGCTGCGCGTGCGGGGCGTCGAAGGCCTGCGGGTCGCCGACGGTTCGGCGATGCCGTTCCTGGTCGCGGTGAACCCGTGCATCACGACGATGGCGATCGGTGAACGGTGCGCGGACATGCTGAAGGAGGACGCGCGCTCCTAGCTTCGCGCCGAAGGCCCCCTCCGTGCTGGAGGGGGCCTTCGCTTTGCCCTGAAAAACCGGTGGAGCGGGCGGGGCCGGGCCATTACCGTGCTGCCGGACCATGTCGCCGAGCCGGGGACCTGCCGTTGTACACCCTGTGAGATCTGCCGAGCGCTGATTTCGTCGCGCGTCGCGCTTTTCGCGTCGCGCTTCCTTTTGCTGCGGATTTCTCACTGGAACGGGTGTATTCCTGTGCTCGAAAACTGGGTCGTCGTACCCACCTGCCTGCCTGTCGTCCTCCGCCGTTGTCACTCATGCCCGTCCGGACGGTTCCGGGCGAACGGCAGATTCCGGGTCAACGCCAACCACAAACTCCTCGACGTCTGGCTCCTCGTGCGCTGTGTCGCGTGCGGGGACACCGCGAAGCTCACGATCCTGGAGCGGGTGCACGTGCGCTCCGTCCGGCCCGAGTTGCTGGACCGGCTGCATGCGAACGACCTCGGCCTCGCCGCCGAACTACTCCAGGATCCGGCCGTGCTTCGCTGTAACCACGTCTCTCTCGATTGGGAGGGCGCCTGGCGGCTCGATACCGGCTCTGCGTGTGACGGGGACTTTCGCGATGTCTCGGTTCGCTTCGAGGTCCGGATCCCGCTTCGGCCCGTGCGGCTGATCGCCGAAGGATGCGGCCTTTCGCGGGGCGAGGTCGAGAGGCTGATCGAGGAGGGGAAGGTGGTTTCGGTGGTGCGGTTGCGCGGGAAAGTGTCCGGGGACTTCACCTTTACGCTGAAACGCTGACCTTGGGTTCTCGTGAGTGGTAAGGACGGTTCTAACCGTCCTTACCACTCACGAGACCCGACCTGTTGCGCCAACTGCTACGCGTTACGAAGCCTCTTTCACCAATCGCGAGAGTCACGACGCACAGCACCCGAATCACCCGTCAGTGGTAAATGTGCAATTACCGTTGTCGCTTAAAATTACGAATGATTCCCGTGGTGCTTTCCGGTAATATGGAGACGTGCCCGAGACGACCATTCCCGAACTGCCGCAGGAGCTGTGGCGCGCCGGCAAGCTGGAGCTTGCCCACGGCGTGACGCACCTGCTGCAGGTCATGAGAGTGGCCTCCGCCGCGATGGGGAAGTATCTGGCCGAGGTCGAGTCGCGGGGCGCGGAAGACCTGTTCGGCTACGGGAGCGCCGCATCGTGGCTCGCCGATGTCGCCCGGATCTCCCGGGGCGACGCCCAAGACATGGTGAACCGGGCCCTGGCCCTGAACTCCACGCCGGGAGTCGGTGACGAGGGTGCCGTGTTCGCGCCCGCGACCGCCGCCGCGGCCGAGGACGGCGCGCTCGGGGAACAGCACATCGACCTGATCCTGGAGATCCTGCGCAAGATCCCCTCCGACGTGCCCGTGGAGGACCGGGCGGGGGCGGAGCGGATCCTCGCCGATCTCGCCCGCGGCGCGGGGCCGAAACAGATCGCCGAGGCCGGAGCCGATCTGCTCGCACACCTCGACCCCGACGGGAACGAGCCGAAAGACCCCGAGCCCGCTCCGCCGCGCCGCGAGGTGTTCGTCGAGCGCCGCAAGGACGGCTTCTGGAAACTCTCCGGGCTCCTGGACCCCGAGACCGGCGCCCGCACCGCTGCCGCACTGGACGCCCATGGCGCCAAACGGCCGGTCGACGAGTTCGGCCAGGCCGACCACCGCACCATGCCCCAGCGCCGCGGTGACGCGTGGGCCGAACTCCTCGACCTCGCCATCGCCTGCCCAGACCAACCGGGCACCTCCGGCTACCGCACGCTGGTGCACGTGACCGTCGGGCTCGATGCCCTGAAGACCGGGCTCGGGACCGCCTGCCTCGACTTCGCCGGCCGGATCACCGCCCGCGAGGCCCGCTTGGCCGCCTGCGACTGCCTGATGATCCCGGTGGTGCTCGGCGCCGCCGGCGAGCCGCTCGACGTCGGACGGATGAAACGCTTCGTCACCCCCGGCCAGCGCCGGGCCCTGAACATCCGTGACGGCGGCTGCGCGTTCCCTGGCTGCCATCGAGCGCCGAAGCACTGTCATGCCCACCATATTCGGCACTGGGCAGACGGCGGCCCGACCGATCTGCGGAACCTGGTCCTGCTCTGTTCCTTCCATCACCGGCTCATCCATCACGGTGACTGGCAGGTCCGGATGGCGCCCGACGGGATACCGGAGTTCGTGCCGCCCCAATACCTCGACCCGCTACAGGTGCCACGGCGCAACACCCTCCACCGCGTCGTGACTTGACCTTCGTCCCGCCCGAGGAGCCCGCCGACCGCACCGGCGACGGGCTCCTCGGCATGCCCAGCGCCGAAACCTCAAATGGAAACGACCGCCGGAGTACCCCGATTACCGCTGATCTGCTCCAGCGCCCACGCCTTGCCGAACTCGGCCAATGCCGGACCCGACCAGTAGGCGGGGATCCTGATTCCGGACCACAGCGGCATTTTCGGCCCGCTCAGGGTTCCATGACTGACCTGGACGCGAACCGCGCCTTCCACCCAGGTGAAGACGAAGTGGGCGTACATGAATATCCACGCCTGCCTGCCCATCACGTCCCGCACGAGCATCGGTCCTTCGGACTGGTACGGCGCCGTGTAGATGACTTGCTTCCGGCCGTTGCGGTAGCTGATCTCCTGGGCGGTGACCCCCGGAGGAAGCATCAACGGTTCCACTCGGTCAGTCCTCCACAATGGTGATCGTGCCGTGTCCGTCGCAGCCGACACAGCCTTTCCCGCCGCAATCACCACATACCGAAGTAAGATAATCCATGATTGGGAAATCCGTTCGCGTCGAAGTGCCCGAAGTACCCGAATTACCCCGTGAACACGAGGATCAAGTTAACGAGCACGGCGACATCCGGACAAGCCGAACGAAGCCACTCCATTCCGACGGATTACAAATCCCGAATTATTGCAACAACGCAACGCATTCGACGTGGTGCGTCATCGGGAAAGCATCGAAGGCACGCAGATCCACCAGCCCGTATCCGTGCCCGGCGAACAGCGCGATGTCCCGCGCCAGCGCGGCGGGGTCGCACGCCACGTAGACGATCCGGTCCGGCGAACCCTCCACGATGGAATCGACGACGGCCTTGCCCGCGCCCTTGCGCGGCGGGTCGAGGACGACGACGTCGACCGGTTTCGGGGCGTCGGCCAGCAGGTGCTCGACCCGGCCGGAGCGCCAGCGGACCTGCGGGAGGTCGGCCAGGTTCTCCTCGCCGTCGGCGACGGCACGCCGCCCGGATTCGATGGCCAGGACCCGTCCGCGCGGGCCGACCTGCGAAGCGAGCACCGACGCGAAGAGGCCGACACCGGCGTACAGGTCCCAAGCCACGCCGTCACGCGGCGCCTCCGCCCATTCCGCGACGACGGCGGCGAGCGCGTCCGCGGCGGCCGGGTGGACCTGCCAAAAGCCGTGGGCGTCCAGGCGCCAGTCACGGCCGGCGGCGTGCTGCACGGCGATACCGCCGGTCAACTGCCGCGGGCGGGTCTTCCCGTGGACGGTCGACAGGTCGCGAAGGTGCACCTGTCCCTCGCCGTCCTTGGTGACCTCGATTTCGCTGCCGGGGCGCCAGTTGCGCGACACGACGTCGTCCAGCGCGCCGGGGACGGTGATCGGGCAGTCGTCGATCGCGATGACGCGGTGACTGTGGTGCGCGCGAAAGCCTGCCTTGCCGTCCTTGCCCGCGACGAGCCGGACGCGGCTGCGCCAGTCCAGCGGTCCGCCGTCGAGCGCTTCGACGACGACCTCGCGGTCGATCCCGGCCAGCCTCTTCAGCTGTTCCATGACCACCGCGGCCTTGAGTTCACGCTGATGGCCGGGAGTGGCGTGCTGCCAGTCGCAGCCGCCGCACTCCCCCGGCGCCGCGAGCGGGCACGGCGGCTCCACGCGTTCAGGGGATGCTTCGAGGATCTCGATCGCGTCGGCGCGGCAGAACGAGCCGCCCTTGTCCTCGGTGACCGAGGCCAGGACCCGCTCGCCGGGCAACGCGTGCCGCACGAACACGACCCGGCCCTCCGCCCGCGCGACGCAGTGGCCGCCGTGCGCGACCGCGCCGACCTCCAGCTCGATCGTTCGTCCGAGCCAGGTGCCGGTCGACGCGTCCACAGTCATTCTGCTTTGTCCTTCTTCGTTTCGGGTTGCTTGACGACCGGGGAGAACCCGCGCCGCACGTCGCCTGCCGCCGGACGCGCCTTCCGGTCGCGTTTGATCGCCTTTTCCGACGATTCGAGCTGCCACGGCACGCTGGTCACCATGACGCCGGACTGGAACAGCAGCCGTCCCTTGAGCCGCAGCGCGCTCTGGTTGTGCAGGACCTGCTCCCACCAGTGCCCGACCACGTACTCGGGGATGAACACGGTCACCACGTTGCGCGGGTTGTCGCCGCGGACGCGCTTCACATAGTCCAGCACCGGCTTCGTGATCTCGCGATACGGCGATTCGATCACCTTCAGCGGCACCTTGAAATTGTGGTCGTCCCATTCCTGGACGAGTTTGCGGGTCTCGGCGTCGTCGACGTTCACCGTGACGGCTTCGAGGACGTCCGGCCGCACGGCCTTGGCGTAGGAGAGCGCGCGCAGGGTCGGCAGGTGCAGTTTCGAAATCAGCACGATCGCGTGGTTGCGCGAAGGCAATACGATCGGCTTGCGGTCCATCTCGCGCAATTCCTCCGCGACCCGGTCGTAATGCTTCCGGATCGCGGTCATCAGGACGAAGATCCCCGCCATGGCCGCGATGGCGATCCACGCTCCGTGCAGGAACTTCGTCACCAGCACGATGATCAGCACGGCGGAGGTCATGAACAGACCGAACGCGTTGATGGACTGTGAACGGCGCATCCTGCGTCGGGCCACCGGATCGGTTTCGGTCTTCAGCAACCGGTTCCAGTGCCGGAGCATGCCGCTCTGGCTGAGCACGAAGGAGACGAACACGCCCACGATGTAGAGCTGGATCAGCTTGGTGACCTCGGCGTCGAACGCGACCACCAGCACGACCGCGAACGCGGCCAGGAAGATGATGCCGTTGGAGAACGCCAGCCGGTCGCCTCGGGTGTGCAGCTGACGCGGCAGGTACCGGTCCTGGGCGAGGATCGAACCGAGCACGGGGAAGCCGTTGAACGCCGTGTTGGCCGCCAGCACCAGGATCAGGCCGGTGAAGAAGATGACAAACCAGACCGCGGGCGGGAATCCGGCGAACACGGCGTTGGCCAGCTGCGCCACCAGCGTCTTCTGCTGATAGCCGTCGGGAGCACCGACGAGCTGGGTCTCCGGGTGCTCGGCCACCACCGCGCCGGAGGCCTTGGCGAGGACGAGCAGGCCGACGAACATCACGATCGCCAGCACACCCATGAGCAGGAGGGTGGTCGCGGCGTTCTTGGATTTCGGCTTGCGGAACGCGGGAACGCCGTTGCTGATCGCCTCCACCCCGGTCAAGGCCGCGCTGCCGGAGGAGAAAGCGCGCAGCAGCAGGAAGGCGAAGCCGAACCCGGCCAGATGGGCCTGGTCCTCGATCAGGGTGAAGTCCGCGCTCTCCGCCTTGATCTCTTCGCCGAGCACGAACACCCGGAAAAGGCCGTAGCCGACCATCACCAAGATGCCGAAAACGAAGGCGTACGTCGGGATGGCGAAGGCCGAGCCCGATTCGCGGATGCCCCGCAGGTTGATGGCGGCGAGCACGACGATGGCGGATACCGCGAAGGCCACTTTGTGGGTGTCGACAAAGGGGACGGCCGCACCGATATTGGCCGCGGCGGACGAAATGGACACCGCGACCGTGAGGATGTAATCGACCAGCAGCGCGCTGGCCACGATGAGGCCGAACTGCCTGCCGTGGTTGACGGTCGCCACCTCGTAGTCGCCACCGCCGGACGGGTAGGCGTGCACGTTCTGCCGATAGGACGCCACCACCGCCAGCATGACGACCACGACGATGAGCGCGATCCACAGGCTGAACGCGTACGCCGTGAGACCTGCCACCGACAGTGTCAGGAGGATCTCCTCGGGCGCGTACGCAACGCTCGACATCGGGTCGGATGCGAAAACGGGTAGCGCGATGCGCTTCGGCAGCAGCGTATGCGAGAGGCGGTCACTCCGGAATGGACGTCCGAGGACGAGCCGCTTCAATACGGTCGGGAACTTCGACACCTGGGAAGAGTAACGGCGGCGCGCGGCGTCTCCGTCGAGGGTGGCGGCGGGGAGGAAGGTGGAGTGGCCAACGGTGCTCACGGTAAGTTCGGCGCTGGTGTGTCTGGGTACCTGCGGACGGGTGAAACGTCCGCTGACTAAGGAGGCAGTGCGTGCACGTGGTGATCATGGGATGCGGCCGGGTCGGCGCATCCCTTGCCGCGGCGCTGGAGCGGCTGGGGCACGACGTCGCCGTCATCGACAAGAGCAGGCAGGCGTTCCGGCGGCTCGGCAGTGATTTCCACGGTCAGCAGGTGGTCGGCGTCGGCTTCGACCGGCAGGTGCTGATCGAGGCCGGGATCGAACGCGCGGGGGCCTTCGCGGCGGTGTCCAGCGGCGACAACTCCAACATCATCTCGGCGCGGGTGGCCAGGGAGAACTTCGGCATCGACAAGGTCGTCGCCAGGATCTACGACCACAAGCGCGCGGCGGTCTACGAACGGCTCGGCATCCCGACCGTGGCGACCGTGCCGTGGACGACCGACCGGTTCCTGCGGACCCTCCTCCCCGACGGCGTCGCCTCCGAGTGGCGGGACCCGTCCGGCAGCGTGGCGCTCCTGCAGCTCCCGCTGCACGAAGGCTGGATCGGGCGCAGCGTGCGCGAACTGCAGGACACCACCGGCGCGCGGGTGGCGTTCATGATGCGGTTCGGCACCGCGGTGCTGCCCGGCACCAAGGCCGTGATCCAGGCCGACGACGTCGTGTACGTCGCCGCGAAATCGGGCACCGTCAGCGACGTGACCACCGTCGCCGCTCGCGAACCGGAAGAGGAGAACTGATGCGGGTCGCGATTGCCGGGGCCGGCGCGGTGGGCCGGTCGATCGCCGCGGAGCTGATCGACGGGCGCCACCAGGTGATGCTCATCGAACGGGAGGCCGACCAGTTCGAGCCGCACACCGTGGAGCAGGCCGATTGGGTGCTGGGCGACGCGTGCGAGGTGTCGATCCTGGAGGAGTCCGGGATCGAGGAGTGCGACGTCGTGATCGCCGCCACCGGTGACGACAAGGCGAACCTCGTGGTGTCGCTGCTGGCGAAGACCGAGTTCGCGGTGCGCCGGGTGGTGGCTCGGGTGAACAACCCGGCCAACGAGTGGCTGTTCAACGACGCGTGGGGGGTCGACGTCGCCGTGTCGACCCCGCGGATGCTCGCGGCGATGGTCGAGGAGGCGGTGAGCGTCGGCGACCTGGTGCGGCTGATGACGTTCCGGCAGAGCCAGGCGAACCTCGTCGAACTCACCCTGCCGGAGGAGACGCCGCTGGCGGGCAAGGCGGTCAGCGAGCTCAACCTGCCGCGTGACGCCGCGCTGGTGACGATCCTGCGCGGGGACCGCGTGATCGTGCCGCAGCCCGAAGACCCGCTGGAGCCGGGTGACGAGCTGCTGTTCGTGGCGACTTCGGACGTGGAACCGGAGATCCGGACCGCGTTGGGTTACTAGTTCTCGACGGCGGGCGCCTGCGCGTACTTCGCGCGCAGGCGCGCCTCGACCTCTTCGTCGGTCTCTTCGCGCGGAGCCTCTTCGGCCAGCGCCTTGAGGTGCTTGTCCGAGCGCCGCACCGCCCAGACGACCGTGAGCAGGCCGAGCGCGTACAGCGGGTAACCCATCGCGATCTTCGCGAAGGCCAGCCAGCCGGTGTAGTCCCCGTCGTACAGCCAGCGCTGCACGACGAACCGGGCGCCGAAGATCAGCGCCATCGCGGCGGTCGCGATCGAGTACGAGATCAGCGACTTCTTGTCCTTGCGCCAGGCGTGGCCGCTGCCGTTGAGCGCGTTCCACACCACGCCGGCGAGCGGCCAGCGGACGACGATCGAGAGCACGAAGACACCGCAGTAGACCAGGCTCGTCCAGATGCCGAACAGGAAGAAGCCCTTGGCCGAACCGGTCCGGTAGGCGATGAACGCCGCGATCGCCACCCCGAAGAACCCGGAGATCGCGGGCTGCAACGGCTCCTTGCGCACGATCCGCAGCACGGTGATCGCCACCGCGCTGCCCACTGCGGCCCAGATCCCCACCGTGAGCCCGAAGACCGCGTTCGCGATCACGAACACGATGACCGGCAGCGAGGAATAGAACAGTCCGGACAGCCCGCCCATCTGTTCCAGCAGGGTGGGCTGGGGCTTCTTGTCTTCGGTCTTCTCTTCGCCGCCGACGGGTTCAGTCACGATGCGGGATCAACTCACAGGGCTCTGAAGTTCGTAATAGGGGTTGTACAGCACCTTCTGACCATCACGTTCGGCCATCCGGCCGCGCACCTTGATGGTTCGCCCGGGTTCGATCCCGGGGATCCGGCGGCGTCCGAGCCAGATTAGCGTCACACCCTGTGTGCCGTCGAACAGCTCGGCCTGCAGCGTCGCCGCCTCGTTGGTCGGGCAGAGCTCCACGCTGCGGATTCGCCCGAGCACCGTCACCTCTTGACCCGACCGGCAGTCGCAGGCTCGCTGCGCTCCGCCGGCCTCGGATTTTTCGGACAGATCGTCGGCGTCGAGATCCTCGACGTCGCTGGTCAGCTTGCGGACCAGCCGGCTGAAGTAGCCGCCGTCTTTGGCGGACATAACGGTGCTCCTGTGCTCCGGGGCCCCCGACTTGAACGGCCCGTGCGTAATCCAGCGTAACTGCGTTCAGACCAGGGAAACCGGTTCAGGAGAAGATTGCAACGTGACCTCCGCTATTCCGCCTACGACGGCAGTAGTACTCCCCGGCACCGGGTCCGACGAAGTGTTCGTGCGCGCCGTGTTCGCCGGTCCGCTGCGGGCGCTCGGCATCCGGTTGATCGCCCCGCCGCCTCCCGGCGACCGGCTCGCGGACGGCTACCTCGCCCAGCTCGACAGGCTGGCCGAAGAGCACGGTCCGTTGCTCGTCGGCGGCATCTCGTTCGGCGCGCATCTCTCGGCGGAGTGGGCGGCGCGGAATCCGGGCCACTGCACCGGTCTGCTGGCCGCGCTCCCGGCCTGGAACGGCCCGGCCGGGGACCGAGCGCCCGCATCACTCGCCGCGCGGCTGTCAGCGGATCTGGTGGCCGAAAACGGGGTGGACGGCGCGCTGGTGAAATCGTCGGACGGCGTCCCGGAATGGCTTTCGGCGGAACTGAGCCGCGCGTGGCGGCGGCATGGGGACGGGCTCGTGGCGAGCTTGCGGACGGCGGCGGCCCATCCCGCGCCGTCGCTCGAAGACCTCAAGGGCCTCGACGTGCCCGCGGGGATCGGCGCGTGTGTGGACGACCCGATCCATCCGGTGGAGGTCGCCCGTGCCTGGGCGGAGGCCCTGCCCCGCGCCGAGGTCGGCGAGTCGACGCTCACCGCCCTCGGCGCGGACCGGGAATCCCTGGGCCGGGCGACCGTGCTGGCCTGGCTGAGGGTGCTTTAACCCTGCTGCTCGGCGATGTGCTGCGCGACGGCGTCGGGCAGCGTGATGGTCAGCGGGGTGCGGACCGGCATCGGCGCGTCACCGCGGTCGACGATGGTGTGCCGCACGATCTCCCGCAGCACGGCGGGCGCCTGCGACGCCTGCGACTGCGGCCCGGCGATGACGCCGCGGAGCATCCAGCGCGGACCGTCGACCCCGACGAACCGCAGCGCGACGTCGCCGACGATCGCGGACAGCTCCAGGCCCCACTCCCCCATGCCGACCGAGACCTTGGCGCCGTCGGCGCGCAGCTGCTCGGTGAGCTCGGTGCTGACGTCCTTCCACAGGCCACCGGATCGCGGCGCCGCGTAGCCGCTGACGGTGATCTGGCCCTGCTCGGTGACGACGTGCACCGCGCGGACACCGCCGCTCTCCGGGTCCATCTCGACCTGGACCTGGGAACCGTCGGGCACCGGCACCTTCACCGAACCGAGGTCGATCCGCGGGATGCCGTCCTCGGGCGCGTCGGCGAGGTCGAAGGGGCCGTCGGAGGTCTCCGACAGCTGCGCCTCGATCTCCTCGTCGGCGTCTTCCGCGGCTGGACGCTCATCGACCTCGGGCGCGGCGTGCCGTCCGGTCGGCTTCGCGCGCTTGCGTCCGAAAATCCCCACTAGTTCTCCGTTCCTTCCCTGGCTCCGGCTCCCAGTGTGGCGTGTCCGCCCGTGGAGCCATACCCGCCCTCGCCGCGCTCGGACGGCTCGAGTTCGGCGACCTCGACGAACTCGGCCTGTTCGACCCGCTGCACGATCAGCTGCGCGATCCGGTCGCCGCGGGTGAGCACGACCTTCTCGGAGAGATCATGGTTGATCAGGCAGACGCGGATCTCACCGCGGTACCCGGAGTCGATCGTGCCCGGGGTGTTGACGACCGAGAGGCCGACGCGGGCGGCCAGGCCCGAACGCGGGTGGACGAAGCCCGCGTACCCGGGCGGCAGCGCGATCGCGACGCCCGTGCCGACCACGCCGCGTTCACCGGGCGCGAGCACGAGATCCGAGGTGGTGACGAGGTCCGCGCCCGCGTCGCCGGGGCGCGCGTAGGCGGGAAGGGGGACCGAAGGATCGATCCGGGAAAGCAGTACCTGAACGGTGGACACGGGCGGCGAGACTACCCTGAACGCGTGGGTGAAAGCGTGAACACGGCCGAAGGCGGCGCCGTCAAGCATTCAGAGCGGCTCTACGTCCCGTGGTGGGGCTGGCCGTTGCCGCTGCTGGGCGGCGGGCTGCTGGCGGCGGAGATCGACATGGGCTACCCGGGGCTGCGCGGGTGGCTGCCGTACGTGGTGCTGATCCCCGCGGTGATCGCGCTGATGGTCTCGCTCGGCCGGTCCCGCGTGAAGGTGACCGGCGGCGCCGAGCCGGAGCTGTGGCTGCGCGACGCGCACCTGCCGCTGAAGTTCGTCGGCGACGTGGACGTCATCGACAAGGAAGCGAAGCGCAAGGCGCTCGGCCGCGACGCCGATCCGGCGGCCTTCGTGCTGCACCGGGGCTGGGTCGGCCCGGTCGTGCGCGTCTGGCTCACCGACCCCGGCGACCCGACGCCGTACTGGCTGTTCAGCACCAGGCATCCGGAGAAGGTGGCCGAGCTGCTGCGCCACCCCGCCTCGAAGCCCCAGGCATAGGAAAGGGGGCCGGCCAACCGGCCGGCCCCCTTATTCCTGTTCAGTCCCCGAAACCCCTGTCGCGCCGTCCCCTGTGCCCGTAGGCTCAGGCGCAGTCGCGGCAGATGAGCCGTCCGCCACTCTCCTCGGCCAGCCTGCTGCGGTGGTGCACCAGGAAGCAGACGGAGCAGGTGAACTCGTCGGCCTGCTTGGGCACGACCTTCACGGTCAGGTCCTCACCGGAAAGTCCGGAGAGGTCCGCGCCCGGCAGCTCGAAGTTCTCGGCGGTCGCGTCCTCGTCGACGTCCACGACGCCGGACTGGTTTTCGTTACGCCTTGCCTTCAGCTCTTCCAACGAGTCTTCGGCCAGCTCGTCGGCTTCGCTGCGGCGCGGAGCGTCGTAGTCGGTCGCCATTGGTCCCTCACCCCTGCGATGCTTTCGATGTCGATTGGCCCGGACCCGCGAGCGCGCGGCTCGTGAGTCCTTCGTGCCGCTGGTTAACGTCCCAGCGCCCCTGTTTGTGCCCGGCTGGGCAGTGAGCGAGGTCTCTCTTTTGCGCCTCTTACTGCCGCCTGAGCCCGCGAAGGGTAGCTCACGCTGATACCGGCTCTGCAACGAGTCAGACATTGCCGCGATCACGTCACCCAACAGGGGGAACCCTGGTCTCAGGACGCCTGTCGTCCGAATGGGTTGCCCCCGCGTCGGGTACCTCACCCCTTGGGCTCGGCTGCTTGCCCGGAGTGGCCATGGCGTGGTGCTATCCGGAGGCCCGCGCCGATCACCTTCGCCGCAACGCATAGGCTGATCGGACACGATGGTGAGATGAAGCACCGTCCGGGGATCCGGGCTTTGGGGAAGGGACTGGCAGGTGGCGTCGGGGAACGGCATCGGGGACCGCGGGGCGAGGCCGTATCGCAAGCGCAAGCCGCTGCCCGCGCTCATCGTCATCGGGGTGATGGCGCTCGGCGCGGTGATCGTCTGGGTGAACGTCGTCGCGAGCAACGCCGACATCGACGCCAAGGTCCGCTGCGATCCCCCGCCCGCCCCGCAGCAGGGTGTCACCTACACGCCGCTGGCGCACGACGCGCTCGACGACCGCGCGCCGGTGCCGCCGGACAAGGTCGCCGTCCAGGTCCTCAACGGCTCCCAGGTCCGTGGCCAGGGCGGAATCGTCACCAGCACGCTCACGGAACTCGGCTTCTCCCAGATCGTCGAGCCGGACGTCGACCCTGCCTACAAGAACGCCGAAGCCAAGTGCCGCGGTCAGATCCGCTTCGGTGAGAACGGCGCCGCCGCGGCCCGCACGCTGAGCCTGGTGGTCCCGTGCGCCGAACTGGTCAAGGACAACCGCAAGGACGCTTCGGTCACGCTCACCACCGGCACCCTGCTCGGCGACGTCCGCCCGAAGGCGGAGGCACGCCAGGTGCTCGACCAGCTCACGCGGTGGTCGAAGGCGCAGCAGGGCAACGGCGGCGGCGAGCAGTCCGCGGGCGGCGGTGCCCCGGTCATCGACCAGGCGCTGCTGAAGGCCGCCCGCGAAGCTCCCTGCTGACCCTCAGATGACGCCCACGCCCGACTCGATCAGCGCCTGACGCAACGGCGCCGAGATCGACGGAGCCACCGCGAACGTCGCGTCCGGTCCCAGCTCCGCGTCCTCGCCTGGCAGCGACACCTGAGCGCCCGCCTCGGCCGCGATGAGCGCGCCGGCGGCCCAGTCCCACTGTCCGAGCCCGTGCTCGACGTAGGCGTCCAGCCAGCCCGCCGCGACCGCGCACAGATCGAGCGAGGCCGCACCGTTGCGCCGGACGTCCCGCACCCGGGTCGCCAGTTCCGCGACGAACCGGGCCTGCTTCGTCCGCCGTTCGACCTTGTACGCGAATCCGGTGCCGACGAGCGTCAGATCCAGCCGGGACGGGGCGTTGACCGACAGCGGCCGCCCGTCGAGGAACGCGCCCTGCCCGCGCGCGGCCGTCCAGCGGCGCCCGCTGACCGGTTCGACGACGGCGCCCGCCACCGACACCCCGCCGACCTGCGCGGCCACCGACACGGCGAACCACGGCAGCCCGTAGAGGAAGTTCACCGTCCCGTCGATCGGGTCGACCACCCAGGTCACCCCGTCCCCGGCGATCCCGCCGCCCTCCTCGCCGAGCACGGCGTCGTCCGGGCGCAGTTCGGCGAGCCGGGCGCGCACCAGCCGTTCCGACTCGTGGTCCACCGCGGTCACCACGTCGGTGTCGGCGGATTTGGTGTCCACGCGCACCGCACGGCCCGCGTTCATCCCGGTCCAGGCCTCGTGGACCAGTTCGGCGGCCTCGCCCGCGACACGCTCGGCGACACCCTTCAGCAACGTCTCGTCAACTCCCACGTCCGCCATGTCACCACATCCGGTTAAAGTCTCCGAGGCAGGCTTCTGAATCGTGCGAGAAGGGACCACGTCCGTGGTGGAGGCGACCCGAGGGTTCGGTATCGACATCGGCGGCAGCGGGATCAAGGGCGCGCTGGTGGACTTGGCGCAAGGACAGCTGATCGGCGACCGGATCCGCATCGACACGCCGAAGCCGTCGACCCCGGAGGCGGTGGCGGACGTCGTCGCCGAGATCACCGGCCAGGCGGGCTGGGACGGCCCCGTGGGTGTCACGCTGCCCGCGGTGGTGAAGAAGGGCGTCGCGCACACCGCGGCCAACATCGACCGCAAGTGGATCGGCACCGACGCCGACGCCCTGTTCGCCAAGCGCCTCGGGCGCGGCGTGGACGACGTCGCGATGCTCAACGACGCGGACGCCGCCGGCATGGCCGAGATCCGCTGGGGCGACCCGGCCGCGCGGCGCGGCGTGACGGCGCTGCTGACCTTCGGCACCGGCATCGGCAGCGCGGTCTTCCAGGACGGGAAGCTCGTGCCCAACACCGAGTTCGGCCACATCGAGGTCGACGGCTTCGACGCGGAGAAGAAGGCCGCGGCGTCGGTGAAGGACAACGAGGAGCTCTCGTATCCCGAATGGGCGGAACGGGTGAACAGGTATCTCTCCGTGCTGGAAAACCTGATCTGGCCGGATCTGTTCATCGTCGGCGGCGGGGTCAGCAAGAAGTCGCACAAATGGGTCCCGCTGCTCGACATCCGCACACCGGTCATCGTCGCGTCGTTGCAGAACAACGCGGGCATCGCCGGCGCGGCGGCCGCCGCCGCGGAGGGCATCGAACACTGACGCGCGCACGCTGACATCCGCGCCGCGGATGTCACTTCGGCGGGTCGCACGGCGTGTCGCGCCCGCCGGGTGGTGGTCCGCGCCGCGACGCTGTCACGTATCGTCGTTACAATGGAACACGGCCCACGGCGGCGGTGCCAAGGAGAACGAGGGAAACCGCAGGCCGAGGGATGTTCCCCGAAGTTTGAGGCAGCCGAGACCATCACGCCTCGGCTCGTCATGATCGACCGCTGCGAAAGGGCGTAAGTGGCAGCCGCAAGAACCGCAACCCGAAGCGGGACGAAGACAGCGACCGCAGCCGGCGAGCCGGCCGACGAGGCAGCCACCGACGCGGCGAAGCCCGCGGCGCGCAAGACCGCCGCCAAGGCGGCCGGCGCGAAGAAGGCCCCGGCGAAGAAGGCTCCGGCCAAGAAACCCACCACCAAGGGCGCCAAGACCGAAGACGGCGATCCGGAAGACGGTCCGGTAGAGCTCGACGAAGCCGACCTCGAAACCCCGGACCTGTCGGACCTCGAAGAGGTCGAGGTGGACGTCGTCGACGCTTCCGTCACCGAGGAGACGGAAGAGGACGCGGAATCCGAGGAGGACGTCGAAGAGACGCCCGCCCGCGGGCGCCGCACGTCGACCGACAAGAACGCCGGAAAGACCTCCGACAACCCGGACTTCGTCTGGGACGAGGAAGAGTCCGAGGCGCTGCGCCAGGCCCGCAAGGACGCCGAGCTCACCGCTTCGGCCGACTCGGTCCGCGCGTACCTCAAGCAGATCGGCAAGGTCGCCCTGCTGAACGCCGAGGAGGAGGTGGAGCTCGCCAAGCGCATCGAGGCCGGGCTCTACGCCGCCGAGCGCGTCCGCAACGCCGAGGAGGAGGGCGAGAAGCTCGTCACCCAGATGCGGCGCGACCTCAAGTGGATCGTGCGCGACGGTGAGCGGGCGAAGAACCACCTCCTGGAGGCGAACCTCCGGCTCGTGGTCTCGCTGGCCAAGCGCTACACCGGCCGTGGCATGGCGTTCCTGGACCTGATCCAGGAGGGCAACCTCGGCCTGATCCGCGCGGTGGAGAAGTTCGACTACACCAAGGGCTACAAGTTCTCCACGTACGCCACCTGGTGGATCCGTCAGGCAATCACCCGCGCGATGGCCGACCAGGCCCGCACCATCCGTATCCCGGTGCACATGGTCGAGGTCATCAACAAGCTCGGCCGTATACAGCGTGAACTGCTGCAGGACCTCGGCCGCGAGCCCACCCCCGAAGAGCTCGCGAAGGAAATGGACATCTCCCCGGAGAAGGTCCTCGAGATCCAGCAGTACGCCCGCGAGCCGATCTCGCTCGACCAGACCATCGGCGACGAGGGCGACTCGCAGCTCGGTGACTTCATCGAGGACTCCGAGGCCGTCGTCGCGGTCGACGCGGTGTCGTTCACGCTGCTGCAGGACCAGCTCCAGTCGGTGCTGCAGACGTTGTCCGAACGCGAAGCGGGTGTGGTGCGGCTGCGGTTCGGCCTCACCGACGGCCAGCCGCGCACGCTCGACGAGATCGGCCAGGTGTACGGGGTGACCCGTGAGCGCATCCGGCAGATCGAGTCGAAAACGATGTCGAAGCTGCGTCACCCGTCGCGTTCGCAGGTCCTGCGCGACTACCTGGACTGAGCCCAGGGTTCACGGAAGACCCCGTCACCGTTCCGGTGGCGGGGTTTTTCGCGTCCGGTGTCGAATCGCGGCCCGCCCGTTCGACGCGTGGGTATGACGAAACCTCACGCCACCAAGAACCTCGACCGCTACGGATCCGCGGAACTCCCCTGGAGCCGCGCGCGGGACGTCCTCGCCGAGGACACCCCGACCGCCGACCTGACCTTCTTCGTGACGACCGCGCGTCCCGACGGGCGCCCGCATTCGGCGGGCGTCGGCGCCGTCTGGGTGGACGACGTCCTGTACTTCAAAGGCGGGCCGGACACCCGCCGGTCCCGCAACCTGGCCGCGAACCCGGCGTGCGCCGTTTCGGTGCGGCTGCGGGGAATCGACCTCACGCTGGAGGGCGAGGCGCACCGGGTCACCGACCCGGCGACGCTGGAACGCGTGGCCTCGGTCTACCGGACGGGTGGCTGGCCCGCGTCGGTGGAGGGCGACGCGCTCACGGCGCCCTTCAGCGCGCCCAGCGCGGGACCGCCGCCCTGGTATCTGTACCGCCTCACCCTGCGCCGCGCGATCGGCGTGGCGAGCGCCGAACCTCATGGCGCCACCCGCTGGGACTTCACCCCCTGACCTCGCCGGCCCGCCCGCTCCTTCAGCACGGCTGTCCTCGAGGTCGATGTCCCCAATGTGGCATTGGGGACATCGCCTCCAGCGATGCGGTTCCTTGCGTGTGCAACTACCGCATCGAGAGGACGAAACGCGGGGCTTCAGGCGCGGCCGGTCAGGGTGGTCCACGGGACGTGCACGGTCACCCGTTCCCGCAGCTGCTCGTTCATCAGCCACAGTTCCCCTGTCGCCGGCCAGTACGACAGGTTCTGCGAGTTCACCGGCGCCCGGCCACTCAGCCGCGACGTCGAGGTGCCGCCGACACCGCCGTGCAGGCACGACGGATGGTCGCCCGCGACCCCGGCGTACTCGGGGCACACACCGGTCAGCACGAAATACCCGTTGCGCGCCACCGCTCCCTGCATGCCCCACACCGGTGACACGAAGCCTTCCTTCGCGTGCACGGTCCCGTCGGCCGACACCTTCGGCAGCCCGGTCGCGCGGTCGAACGGCCACCGCAGCACCCGCCCGCCCGCCGCGTTCGGGATGTGCTCCGCGGTCACGATCGAGCCGTCACTGTGGTCGAACGACATCGTCGCGAGACACGGCCGCGTCCCGGGCGCGTTGGTGCAGGCGCCGCCGCCCGGGTACCAGTACGCGCCGACCTGCGGCATCGCGTAGTCGTAGAAAGCCGCGTGGTACTTGCCGTCCGGGCCCTTGCCGACGACGCCGGAGCTGTCGTCGACCTTCCAGAAGTGCGTGGTGTCGAAGACCCGCACCACTCCCCCGGTGGTCGCGACGAACAGCCGGTTCCCGATCCAGGTCATGCCGTGCCCGTGTCCCTGCACGACGGCGAAGTTGTCGTCCGACGTCGGCTCGACGAGCAGCACGTGCCGGTACCCCAGCCCGGTGACGTCCACAAAGGACAGACGGACCATGGTGTCACCGCGGGTGTGCCAGGACGTCGCCACCACCCGCTTGCCGCCGACCTTCCCGGTCGCCGCGTCCGCGTCGCCGGAACCGGTCAGTCCCTGCGGGATCCAGTCGTTGGTCCGGTCGTCGTTCGCGTCCTCCCAGCAGAATCCGGCCGGTTTCAGCGCCGTCGCGAGATACGTGGCGTGGCACAACGGCCGCGCCTTCCGGTTCGCCGACGACAGGATCTCCGGCAACCCGCGAGCCGGGAGGTGCTTCTCCAGCGCGGCGATCCGGGCGCCGTAGGTGCCGAAGGTCGAACCGGACGTCCAGCGGAAGCCGTCCACCGTGGCCGCGTCCATCTTCGGGAAGGCGGCCGCGGCCGAAGCGACCCCGGGGATGAGCCCGAACACCAGCAGCAGCGCGGCGAGAAGTCCCAGCCTCTTCATACCCGCGAGCCTCCCGGTCGCGCGCATACTTTCGATACAAATCGCTTCAGGTCACCGAAAGTCCGCGCTCGGCCAGGGATTCCGCGATTCGCAGCCGTTCGATCTCCCGGTCGAAACCCTCCGGCAGGGTGTCCAGCCGGTGGCCGACCTCGACCTCCCGGCAGGCTTGGACGAGCAGCGCGTCGTACGCCTGCCTGGTGCCGTACCGGCGGACGGCGGAGGCTCCGGGCGGGAGTTCCGCCAGCAGGCGGTGCACCCGGCGCAGATCGGCGGCGAGTTTCTCGATGGGCGGGCCCGCCGGGATCTCGGGTTCACGGCGACGGCGCCACCGGCGCACCACCGCGGGGACCTTCAGCGCGCACCAGAAAAGCACCGAAGGCGCCACGGCGACAACGGCGTACAGCGTGACAGGCCCGATGGCCATGACTCATGGTAATCCCCCGCGGAGCACCGGAGAACCCGCGAATCCGGGCTATATTCGCGACTGTGCTGACCGAGAGCTACCGCTACCCGGACACCGGCGACCACGTCACCGGCGCGTTCATCCGACGGCACGAACCCTACGACGGCTACTGGACGGCCAGCGAGGACCGCGCGCTCACCAAGGTCGCCGAAGAGCTCACCGCGATCCTCAGCCCGCGCGAAGAGGTCAAGGCGCTCGACGCCGGGTGCGGAGAAGGGCGCCTTCTCCCCTGGCTCGCGCGGTTCTCCGCCGACGTCACCGCCGCGGACCCCGACCCGGACAGGCTGGCCAAGGCGCGGGAAACCACCGTCGAGGACACCGATTTCTCCTTCGCCGTCTCGCCGATCACCGAACTGGACGGCGGCCCGTACGACCTCGTGCTGTGCAGTCACGTCCTCCAGCACGTGCCGACGCCGGACGTCGGGCCGATCCTGCGCCGGCTGGCCGGGATCACCGCGCCCGGCGGTGCCCTGGTGCTGGCCTACAGCCGGTCACCGATCGGGCGGGGCGCGTTCAGCCTCGACAGTGTCGAAGAGGGCGCCGAAGTCCGCTCTCGCCGTGTTTCGCGTGCGGAGTTCGACCAGGCCCTGCACGAGGGCGGCCCGGCGCTCCCGGTGCGCTATCTCGATCCCGAGGAGGTCGCCGCCGACGCGGCCGAAGCGGGCTGGCGCACCGAGTGGGAGTGGACGTACCACGTGCTCGACGATCTCGGCCCGGCCGACGAGCACATCGACCGCGACGAACTGGTCAACGCCTCCGGCCCCCTGCGCCGCCATCTCGGCCGGGACCTGATCACCCTGCTGCGCCGCGGATGACCGCGCTGCTCCTCACCTTCGCGTGGGCGGTCCCGCTGCCGGAGCGGGAGGCCGGGAAGGTGCTGGACGGCGGCCGGGACCGCGGGCTGCTGGCCCACCTCGACGGGAAACTCGGCGAGGAGTGGACGGCGGCGGAGAATTTCCTGGCCAGTTACACGCAACCGCCGCGGAGGCGGGTGCTGCGCAAACGCAGGCTTTCCATCCGCGCCGGCGCGGTCGGCCTGCCGTGCGAACTCGTGGTCACCTGGCATCCCGGCTATCACGCGATGACGCTGGTCCTCGCCACCACGATCACCGGTGCGGCGGAGGGTCCCGCCGCCGAGTTCGACCTCGCCATCGCCGTCCTGCAGAGCCTTCAGGGCCGTGAGACGGCGAACGGGGAGAACGGGCTGCACGGCGGCTACGGCGAAAAGACGTTCCCCTCGCTCCTCAAGGCCGTCACCCACGTCTTCGAGGACCTGACCAAAGGCTGCGGCCTCACCGAGGGGCTCAGCCGCAAGGGCTGGTGCGTCGAACTGCGGTCCCACGACGGGCATCCGCCCGCCCAGCGGGTCGCCGCCGATCCCCGGCCGTACTACGGGCTGGCGACCAGCGACGAGGGCTGGCGGTTCGTACCCCGCGAGGTCGCGCGGGACGCGCTCGGCCCGGCGTGGGGCACGCGCTCGTTCGTCGCCGCCTACCCGATGGCGGGCGGGATCGTCTGCCTCAACAGCAAGGACTCCGACTACGTCGAGCACCAGGACGAGCTGATGCGCGGCCCGTTCGGCGCCGCCGAACCGTACTTCGGCATCGACAGCGAGATCGGCGGGCTCGACCACGGGATGCTCTTCATCCTCGAACGCGTCCTGATCCGGATGGCGCTCGCCGACCAGTGGCTGGGGTCGATGAAGAAGTCCGGCAGCCGCACCCGGCTGCTGCGCGGCTCGCTCGACGACATTCTCGAGATGCTGCATTCGGTGCTGCCGCCCGAGGTGGATTCGCTGGAGCGCCGCCTGGTCACCAGCATGGGCGTGGAGCGGATCATCGCCCAGCTCGACCGTCAGGCCGAGGCGATGGACGAGGAGACCCGGTACGCCTACGAGAACACGGTGAGCGCGCGGGTCACGCGGCTCACCGTGGTCACCGTCGTCCTGACGGTCGTCACCATCGTCCTCGGCGTCCTGCAGGTGGTGGTCTCACTCTGACCGGCGGCGCTGTTTGCGGGCGCGTTCGGCGAACAGCACCCCAACGCCCGCGGCCACCATCAGCGCGCTCACCACCACGTGCATCCCCGGCGGGAGCAGGTGGAGCTGCACGAACCAGCTCGGGTTCGTACTCCCCAGCAACCGGTTGATCAGCCCGCCCCCGCCCTGCACCAGCAGGAGGATTCCCAGTAGTTCGATCACCGTCGTGCCCCTTCCTCGACCTTCTCGTCCTTGGGTGAGAGCTCCTGCCACAGCGGCCCGGTGGCGAACCAGATGGCGGTCACGACCCCCAGCCGCGGCAGCCACCCCCACAACGGGTCGACCTGCTCGGTGTCGCCGACCATGAGGATCAACAGGAGCAGCACCCCGGCGGCCAGCCCGCAGGCCAGCACGCATTTGAACCAGTCACGCCATTCGGCGCGCACTTTCTCCCGGCCCCTCGGCTTGGGCGGCGGTGGCGGCCCGCCCGCGAACCGGTGGGCGAACCGGACGTCGGCCCACTTGATCATCGAATGCCCGAACACGACGCTGAAGCCCAGGTACACCGCGGCGAGTCCGTGCACGAAGTTCGCCGTGGCGCCGTTGCGCAGGTCGACGACGGTCGCGACCAGCACGACGAGGTCGATCACCGGGGTCAGGAGCAGCAGCACGGCACTGGTCCGCTTCAGTTTCAGCGGATAGCGGGCCACGAGACCGGCGACGATGGCGACCCAGAAACCGATCTCCCCGCCGGCGATCACGGCCGCCATCGGGTTTTCCGCGATGAAGTCCCAGATCTTGTCCACGATCCGAGTCTGGCTCGCGAGCCGGAGCGGGCGCGTCGGCGAACGGCACGAGATCATCGTCATCAGTTCGTAGGACCCCGCGGCGCAGGGCGGTGTGCTGGGATGGAACGGTGCCCACGTTCGTCCCCCGCCTGAACCATCTCGCCGAATGGAAACAGGACCTCGTCATCGCCTTCGGCACCTGGGTCCTCGGCGTGCTGGTCTACCTCAGCGGGATGCACGTGCTGCTCGGCGGCAAGGACGACACACCGCTGTGGATCCGCCTGACCGAACTGACCGTGTTGTGCCTCCTGCAGTTGCTGCGCCGCAAAGTCCCTTGGGGACTGCTGTGCGGGCTCGTCGTCCTCGGTGTGGACATCGCGTCCGGTCCTTCGCTGCCGATCTTCGTCATCTTCACCGACTTCCTCTACGCGACGACGCTGTACGGCTCGAGGCGCGTCAGCAGGGTGATGATCGGCGGCGCCGCGATCGGCACGCTCGCCGCGGTCTGCCTCGCGCTCCTCTTCGCCGCGCAGTGGCGGACGGCGATCCTCATCGCGTTCGCCTTCCTGCCGTTCCTGGTCACCCCGGTGTGGTGGGCGGCCAACGTCCGCCAGCAGCGGGACATCGCCGACAACGAGCGGGCGAACGCGGTCCAGCTGGCCACGATCGGCGAACTGGACCGGAAGGCCGCCGTGGCGGGGGAACGGTCGAAGATGGCGCGGGATCTGCACGACGTCATCGCCGGGCATCTCTCGGCGATCGCGATCCAGTCCGAAGCCGCGTTGTCGATGGCCACCGCCGACCCGAAGCTGTCCAGGAAGGTCCTGGAATCGGTGCGGGAGAACAGTGTCAGCGCGCTGGAGGAGATGCGCGCGATGATCGGGCTGCTGCGCGCGGACACCGAGATCGAGCCGACCGCGCCTGCCCGGCTGGCCGAACTGTCCAAACTGGTCGAATCGGCGCGGGCGAGCGGGCTGGCGGTCGAGCTCGGTTCCGTACCGGACCCGGCGTCCCCGCTGCCCGCCGCGGTCGACCTGACCGCGTACCGGATCGCGCAGGAGGCGCTGACCAACGCGATGAAACACGCACCCGGCGGGCGGGCCGTCCTCGACATCCGTTCGGGCGGCGGCATACTCACCGTCGAGGTGCGTAACGATCTTCAGCCGGGGCGCCCCGGCGACGGCGGGACCGGCCTCGGCCTGCTGAACATGCGGGAACGCGCCGCCGCGGTGGGCGGCACCTTCGCCGCCGGGCCCTCCGGCGGCGGCTGGCTGGTCCGCGCCGAACTGCCTCTGGAGGGGTCTTGAGCGACGGGAACATCAAGGTGCTGGTCGCCGACGATCACGGCGCCATCCGTGCCGGGTTGATGATGATCCTCGGCAACGCCGAGGGCATCGAGGTGGTCGGCGAGGCGGCGGACGGCGCCACCGCCGTCCGCCAGGCGAAGGCGCTGAAACCGGACGTCGTGCTGATGGACGTCCGCATGCCCGGCGTCGACGGCATCGCGGCCACGCGGGAGCTGACCGCGGAGGGGCTGTGCGAGGTCCTCGTGCTGACGACCTTCGATCTCGACGAGTACGTCCACGCCGCGCTGCGGGCGGGCGCGGCCGGGTTCCTGCTGAAGTCGGTCGAGGCGCCGAGGCTGATCGAGGCGGTGAAGCTGGTCGCGGCGGGCGAAGGAGTGCTCGCCCCGCAGGTCACGCGGAAGCTGATCGCCGCCTTCGCCGCCGGGACCCGCGAGCCTTCGCCGGCTCCCGACGGGCTCGACGACCTGACCGAACGCGAGCGCGAAGTGCTGGCGTGCCTGGGCGGCGGCCTGTCCAACGCGCAGATCGGGACCCGGCTGCACATCGGCGAGACCACGGTGAAGACACATGTCTCCCGGGTGCTGACGAAGCTGGAGTTGCGGTCGCGGGTGCAGGCGGCGATCCTCGCGCAGGAGAACGGCGTCGTGCTGGAGGGATGAGTTCCCACCGATCTGCGAGGCGGACGGCGATCTTCTAGCGTGACCCTTCATGCGGCGAACTCTGGACGTGGACGAGGTCCTGAAACGGCAGGATTCGGGTGAGCTCAAACGCCGCCTGCACGGGCGCGATCTCATCGGGTTCGGGGTCGGCATCATCATCGGCACCGGGATCTTCACCCTCGCCGGGGTCGAGGCGAAGACCCACGCGGGCCCGTCGGTCACGTTGTCGTTCGTGCTCGGCGCCGTCGTGGCCGGGATGGCCGCCCTCTGCTACGCCGAACTCGCCTCCAGCGTGCCGACGGCGGGAAGCGCCTACACCTACGCCTTCGCCACCCTCGGCGAGACCTTCGCCTGGATCATCGGCTGGGATCTGCTGCTCGAGTTCGCCCTCGGCGCCGCCGTCGTGTCCCGCGGCTGGTCCGGCTATCTCGCGAATCTGATGGGGCTCTCGCCCGAGTGGTTCGGCGAAGACGCGAAGGTGAACATCGGCGCGGTCGCGATCATCGCCGTGCTGACCGTGATCGCCGTCCTCGGGATCAAGGAGTCGGCGCGGGTGACGAATCTGCTCGTACTGGTCAAGGTCGCGGTCTGCGTGCTGATCCTCGCGGTCGGCGTGTTCTACGTCCGCGGGGAGAACCTCACCCCGTTCATCCCGCCCGCCCAGCCGCCGACGGAAACAGCCGGGACCCTGCACCAGCCGATCGTGCAAGCCGCGCTCGGGCTCGAACAGTCCGTCTACGGGATCGCCGGGATGGTGACGGCCGCCGCCGTCGTTTTCTTCGCCTACACCGGTTTCGAGGCGCTCGCCAACCTCGGCGAGGAGACCGTGAACCCGAAACGCGATCTGCGCGTCGGCATCCTCGGCGCGCTCGGCGTGTGCGCGCTGCTCTACATCGGGGTGTCCCTGGTGCTGACCGGGATGGTGCCGTTCACCGAGATCGACGCGGGCGCCCCGCTCGCCGACGCCTTCGACCGCGTCGGGCAGCACTGGGTGGGCGCGCTCATCTCGCTCGGCGCGGTCACCGGGCTGACGTCGGTGATGATGGTGGAACTGGTGACGATCGGCCGGATCGGGTTCGCGATGGGCCGCGACGGCCTGCTGCCGAAGAAGTTCGGCACGGCACACCCGCGCTGGGGCACCCCGCACCGGATGACCATCGCCGGCGCGGTGCTGATCGCGGCGCTGGCCGCGTTCGTGCCGATCTCCGAACTCGCCGACATGGTCAGCATCGGCGCGCTGTCGGCGATGATCATCGTCGCGGTGGCGGTCCCGGTGCTGCGGAAACGCCGTCCGGACCTGGAACGCCCGTTCACCGTGCCGTTCTCGCCCTACCTGCCGATCGTCGCGGCGCTGGCGTGTCTCTACCTGATGCTGAACCTGGACCTGATGACCTGGCTGCGCTTCGCCGCGTGGCTGCTGCTCGGCCTGCTGATCTATCTCTTCTACGGGCGCAAGCATTCCCGGTTCGCGAAGGACGGGCTCAGCTCCACAGACCGGCCGTCGTGATCGCGGCGACGGCGGCCTCGGCGTCGCCGTCGTCCACCACGACCAGCATCCGCTTGAGCGCCGCGGCCACCCATTCCACCGGCTGGTCGTGCAATCCGTTGTCCCCCAAGGAGGGATAACCGTCCATGATGGACACCAGGGTTCCTTCGGCACCGATCCGCATCCCGGCCGCCAGCACGTGGTGCGCGGTGGCCGGGCGCCAGCGGGACGACCACAGCGGCGGGATCCCCGTGTCGAGGTAGTCGAGCAGCGCCCGCGCCGGGGTGTCGTGCGCGCCGAATTCGCCCGCGTCGACCTCCGCGATCAACGCGACCCGCGGCAGCTGCCACAGCGCGGCCAGGAGCATGAACAACGAGTGCGGTGCCCAGTTCCCGCTGGCGGACACGGCGGCGAGCCGTCCGCCCGACAGCGCCCCGATCGCCCTGGCCAGTCCTTCGGTCGTGGTACCGGACAGCGCCGCGACCTCGTCCTGGCCCGCGACGTCGAACCCCGCCGCGCGCAGGGCGGCCAGCGCCGTGAACGGCCCGGCGAGCCCGTCCTTCTGCGGGAGCTCGGCGCGCGCGACGGCGACGAGGTGCTCGCCACCGGGCAGCCAGCGCCGCCCCGAAAGGCCCGTCCGGTCGCCGTCGATTCCGGAGGACATCAGTCTTCGAACGTCCACGATCGCATGATGAACGGCCCGTCGTTCGAGGCGCCGGCCGACGTGTAGGTCGCCAGCGCGGCCTCGTTGTCCGTTTCGACCCCGACCCACATCCCCCGGCAACCACGCTCCCGAGCGATCCCGGCCAAAGCGTCGACCAGGTCGCGGCCGATCCCGCGTCGCTGGTAGTCCGGGCTGACGTCGAGTTCGTTGAGGAACATCTCGGTGCCCTTGTCCGGATGCGTCACCTCGGTGCCGGTGATCATCCCCGCCGGTTCGCCGTCCTCGTAGGCGATCAGGAGATGGTTCTCCCGGCCCGCCAGGAACTTTTCGGACGCCTCCCGCTGCGCGGGTCCGTCGAACAGGTGCTGAGCGGCGACGACCTCCTCGACGGTGACTGCCCGCCGGATCTCGGCCACGTGTCCTCCCGGTGCTCGCAGCGCCACAGACTGGTCAGTATCCCGCTCAGAGGGGCGCCGAGTCATCACGTTTCCCCGGAGAGCGCAGCGCCACCCCGGCGACGACGGCGACGGTGCCGATCGCCTCGGGCAGGGTCGGGATCTGCCGCAGCCACAGAAAGCCGATCAGCCCCGCCGTGACCGGCAGCAACGCGAGCAGCAGCGCGAACCGCGCTCGGCCGGCCTTGCGGAGGACCACTTGGTCGAGCGCGTACGGCACGACGGTCGAGAGCACCCCCACCCCGATGCCGAGCAGGAGCAAACGTGGCGAACCCCACACCGCGCCGGTGCCGAGCGCCAGCGGCGACAGCACCACCGTGCCCACGGCGAACCCGACGGCCAGCCCGTCGATCCCGTTGCCGCCGTCCGCGACCCGCTTCCCGAGCAGGATGTACCCGGCCCAGGCGGCCGCCGCGCCGAGCGCGAACAGCACGCCGAGCAGGCTTCCTTCGAGCCGGACGTCGGCGATGGCGACCACCCCGGCGGCCACCAGCAGCAGCGCGAAGACGTCCCGGCGCGTGCGCGAACCGAACGCGGCCACCACCACGGGCCCGGCGAACTCGAGGGCGACCGCGGTGCCCAGCGGCAGCCGCGCGATCGCCTCGTAGAAGAGCACGTTCATCCCGGCGGTGACGATGCCGAAGGTGCCCGCGAGCAGGAACGCCCGCCCGGTCCACGCCGCGCGGGGTGGCCTGCGCCACGCGAGGAGGACCACCGCCGCCCCGAGGCAGCGGAGCCAGGCCACCCCCGCGGGGGAGGCGACCGAAAAGAGACCTACGGCGATGGCCGCACCGGCGTACATCGAAATTCCGCTGAGAACGAACAAGACCGGCGACGGCACGCTCGGAAGACGGTTCCGGACGACTGCGATTCCCACCCCCGCATGGTGCCTGACGTGGGAAAAGACGGTTCGGCGGGGAGTCTTCTCCCACGTTGCGTGATTACGCTACGGCATCCGAGGTAATTACCAGTGACAAATGAGACACCCGCACGGGAACACTTGCGGGTCGCCAAACGTCTGGAAGAGTGGAAGCACGAACACGGCGGGGCCGGGAACGAACGTTGCCGGCATCAGTGCCGAAGTGGTCGTAGCTGGATCGATGGCACCGGGCCACCGGTGCCGGGACGGAGGGAGACTCCAATGACTTCACCGACGCTCACCCGCCCCGAACTGACCGCTGCCGACCGATGCGACCGGTGTGGAGCTGCAGCCCAGGTTCGAGCCATTCTCAGCACCGGTGGCGAGTTGCTCTTCTGTGGTCACCACGCCCGCGCACACGAGACGAAGCTCAAGGAAATGTCCGCGGACATTCAGCGGTAGCCCACCAGTCCACGACCACCCGGCGGCCGGCCGCTCCTTCTGGGAGCGCGCCGGCCGCCCTGTTTTTCGCGCCCGCGGCCGCCCAGGTTCGACCCGTGTCCCCAATGTGGCATTGGGAACACTGAGCGTCTCCAACGCCACATTGGGAACACTCGGCCCCCAGTGTCGAGCCCGAAGGCCCCTTGAGGGCACCGCGGCAGGCCTGGAACCTCACCTGAGGCCAGTTCCCGTCTTCCAAAAACATACAGACAGCATGTATGTTACTTCCATGACGACCAGCGACCTGCTCGGCGAGGTGCACGAGGCGGACCTCGGCGGCGCCCGTATCCGCTACCGCGACCGCGGCGAGGGCCCTCCCGTGGTCTTCGTCCACGGGCTGCTGACCAACGGCCTGCTCTGGCGCAAGGTGGCTCCCGCGGTCGCCGACGCCGGCTACCGCTGCCTCACCCCGGACTGGCCGCTGGGCTCGCACGAGATCCCGGTCCCGAACGCCGACCTGAGCCCGCCCGGGGTCGCCGCGCTCATCGCGCGGTTCCTCGAAGTGCTCGACCTGACCGACGTCACCGTGGTCGCGAACGACACCGGCGGCGCGCTCACGCAACTGCTCATGACCACGAACCCGGAGCGGGTGGGCCGGGTCGTGCTGACCCCGTCGGACTCCTACGAGCGCTTCCTGCCGCCGATGTTCGCGGGGCTGAGCACGCTGGCCCGGATCCCCGGCGGCGTCCGGCTGATGGTCCAGGCGCTGCGCTGGCGGTGGCTCCTGGAGAAGACGGACTTCCTCTGGCTGACCAAACATCCGGTCCCGGACCACATCCTCGACGCGTATCTGCTGCCCAGCCGCCGGAGCGCGGAGATCCGCGACGATCTGCGCCGGTTCACGGCGAGCGTCGACAACCGGTACACGCTGACCGCCGCCGAGCGGCTGCCCGCGTTCACCGAACCCGTGCTGCTGGCCTGGGCGACCGAAGACCGGCACTTCCCGCTGTGGCTGGGCCGCAAACTCGCCGGGGTCCTGCCGAACGCCGAACTGAAGACGATCGAGGACTCCTACGCCTTCGTGCCGGAGGACCAGCCGGAGCGGCTGAGCGGCATGATGGTGGAATTCCTGCGTGCCCACGCCACGACGTAGCCAGACCGAACGATCGCATTCGACGCAGGCCGCGTTGATCACGGCGGCGCGGACCCTGTTCGCCGAACAGGGTTACGCCGCCGTGCCCGCCGACGAGATCGTCCGGGCGGCGGGCGTCACCCGTGGCGCGCTGTACCACCACTTCGGGGACAAACAGGGCCTGTTCCGTGCCGTGATCGAGCAGATCGAAACGGAGATCACCGAGGAACTGAAGACCGTCCTGCGCGCCACGGACGATCCGTGGGCCGGGGCGCTCGGCGTGCTGAACAGGTTCCTGGACCTGTGCCTGCGGCCCGAGGTGGTGCGGATCGCGCTCACCGACGCCGTCGCCGTGCTCGGCTGGCAGGAATGGCGCGAGCTGGAGGCCCGGTACGGACTGGGCCTGATCACGGAGATCCTGGAGAACGCGGCGGCGGACGGGCTGCTGATCGAGGCGCCCATCCCGGAGCTGGCGCAACTGGCGCTGAGCTCCTGTGCTGAGGCCGCGCTCATGATCGCCCACGCCGAAGACCCCGCCGCGGCGAAGGAGAGGTCCCTCGCCGCCCTGGTAGCCCTGCTGTCCGGCCTCGTGAAAGAACGCACTTAAGTCCTCTGGATGCGGTAGTTGCACACGCAAGGACCGCATCCAGAGGACTAAACGCGAACTAGACGGTGTCCAATATCATTTCAAACGCCGCCTCGGCCGCACCCAGCAGCTTCACGTCCGCCCCGAGCGCGGAGCTCACGATCTGCGTCCCGCCCACGGCCCGGCTGACCAGGCTCCGCCGCCGGACCTCGGCCGCCACCGACTTCACGACCGAATCGGGCAGCACGGTGAGCAGGTCGCCCAGCACGACCAGCTGCGGGCCGAGCAGGTTGACCACGTTCACCAGGCCGAGCGTCAGCCATTCCGCGAACTCCGACAGCCGCTCCTCGGCCGCGTGCGGATCCCGGCCCAGTTCGCGCAGTTCGAACAGGATCGCCCCGCGCGGGGTGTCCTCGGGCAGGTCGAGCGCGCGGCACAGCGCCGCCTCGCCGACCTCGGTCTCCCAGCAGCCGCTGGACCCGCAGTAGCAGGGACGGCCGCCGGGCCGGATCGCCATGTGCCCGATCTCGCCGACGTACCCGGAGCCGCCGCGCAGCGCCGAACCGTCCGCGATGATCCCTCCCCCGACCCCGACGTCGGCGGAGACGTACACGGCGTCGGAAGAGCCCCGCGCGGCACCGCGCAGGTGTTCGGCGATGGCCCCGAGTTCGGCGTCGTTGCCGACCAGGATGGGAATACGCAGCACACCGCCGAGCCGTTCCCCCAGCGCCACATCGGTCCAGCGCAGGTTGGGCGCCTCGTGGACGTACCCGTCTGCCCGGCGGACGACGCCGGGCACGGACACCCCCGCGGCGATCGGCTGCACACCGAGGTCGCCTGCCAGCACGGTGGTCGACTCGATCACGTGCGTGATCACCTCGTCGGCCTCCCGCGTCCGGCCGTGGAGGTTCCAGCTGTTGCGCCCGAGGATCTGGCCACCGAACCCGACCAGCGCGATCGCCACGTGTTCGACCTGGAGGTCTACCGCGAGCACCACCGCCGCGTGCGGCTGCGGCAGGACCAGGAGCGAGGGGCGGCCCGCCCCTCGTCCCGGCCTCGGGACCCGCTCCTCGACGACCCCCGCTTCCGCGAGGCCGTCGACGAGGGTCTTGATGGTGCTGCGGTTGAGCCCCAGCTCGGTGGCGAGGGTCGCCCTGGTGCTCGGGCCGCTGACGTGCAGCAACCGGAGCAAGGTCGTGCGGTTGTGCCTGCGCACCTCGTCTGGTCGTGCAACGGGTGTGCTGGTCACGGACTTCATCATTCCATGCGGACTCAGCGCGGCGACGCAGCCGCGCGGCGACGGGACAACGCGTCCACCGTCGCGGCGAGAAGCAGCACCAGACCGGTGACGATGTTGACCACCGCCGCCGACTGCTTCAGCAGGCCCAGCGCGTTCTCGACGACCGCGAGCACGAGGCCACCGATCACCGCGTCGACGACCCGGCCCTTGCCGCCGAACAGCGACGTACCACCGATGACGGCGGCGCCGACCGCGAACAGCAGCGTGTTGAGGCCACCGGCCTGCGGGTCGACCGAACCGACCTTCGACGAGTAGACGATCGCGCCGACCGCCGCCACCGCCGAGCAGATGACGAACACCGAGGCCCGGATCTTCTCGACGTTGATACCGGCGCGGCGGGCCGCCTCGCGGTTGCCGCCGACGGCGTAGATGTGGCGGCCGTACTGGGTGCGGTTGAGCACGTAGGTGCCGAGCACCAGCAGGCCGAGCACGATCGGCACGACGTACGGGACACCGGAGATGACGATGTTCGGGTTCGGCGCGCGGTTCAGCGTCAGCAGATAGGTCGCGATCGCGGCGACCACGGCGATGGCGCCGACCTTGAACAGCACCATCGGCGTCGGCTGGGTGACCAGACCGCGTTTGAGCCGCGAGAAGTGCTGGCCGAGGGTCACCGCGGCGAAGCCGCCGGCGGCGATCAGGAAGAGGACCCAGCTGCCCACAGTGGACAGATTGCCGTTGGCGACCTTGAACAGCACGTCCGACGTGCTGATGCCGAGCGTGCCGCCCTCACCGATGAACTGGAGGATGACCCCTTGCCAGGCGAGGAAGAGCGCCAGCGTCACCACGAACGAGGGCATCCCGATCTTGGAGACGAGGAATCCGGTGAGGACACCGATCGCGCCGCCGACGCTGATCGCGAGCAGCATCTCGATCCACGGGTTGGCCGCGGTTCCCGAGAGCACGAGCGCGATGGCGAGCACGGCGAACCCGACGCCCGCCCAGATCCGCAGGACCACACCGAGCAGCGCGGCGATCGCGAGCACCACGAGGAACGCGATGAACACGCCGTTCCCCATGCCGCCCAGCAGGTTTCCGTTGCGCACGTAGTGCATCGCCAGCACCGCGGCGGTGACCCCGGACGCGGTGCCCGCGGACAGGTCGATCTCGCCGAGGAGAAGCACGAACACGATGCCCATCGCGATGATCGCCTTGCCGGCGCCCTGTGCCATCAGGTTCGCGATGTTGTTCATCGTCAGGAAGGTGTCCGACAGCGAGGCGAACACGATCACCAGCACGAGCAGGCCGAGCAGCGCCGGGAGCGAACCCAGCTGTCCCGCCTTGAGCCGGGAGAAGTAGTCGCCGACGGCCTCGCGCGTCGACATCGATGTCGTGTCGATGCCGAAGTCCGTGATGGCCGCCGACGGGTTGAGCGCGGCGGCCGCCGACTTGCCCCCCTCCGGCGAGGCGGGCTTTGCAGGTGTCTCAGTCATTTCCGGTTCTTTCTCGCCTCGGATCAGAGGACGGCGGCTTCGGGGCGGGCAAGGCCGAGGTCGCCGGAGCGACCGGCGGTGATCAGTTCCACGACCTGGCCGTGGGTGACGTCCTTGGTGTGCACCTCGGCGACGAGACGGCCGAGGTAGAGCACCGCGATACGGTCGGCGACCTCGAAGACGTCGGCCATGTTGTGGCTGATCAGCACCACGCCGAGGCCCTGTTCGGCGAGGCGGCGGACCAGGTCGAGCACCTGACGGGTCTGCGCGACACCGAGCGCGGCGGTCGGCTCGTCGAGGAGGACGACCTTCGAGTCCCACAGCACGGATTTGGCGATCGCGACGGTCTGCCGCTGCCCGCCCGACAGGGCCGAAACGGGCGTACGGACCGATTTCACGGTGCGGACCGACAGCGACGCGAGCGTCTCGCGGGCGGCCTTCTCCATGCTGGCCTCGTCGAGCAGCCATTTGCTGCCGCGTTCCCGGCCGAGGAACATGTTCTGCACGATGTCGAGGTTCTCGGCCAGCGCGAGGTCCTGGTAGACGACCTCGATCCCCAGATCCGCGGCGTCGCGCGGGCCGTGGATGTTCACCTGCTTGCCCTGGAACGTCACCGTTCCCGAGTCGTAGCCGTGGATCCCGGCGATCGACTTGACCAAAGTGGACTTGCCGGCACCGTTGTCGCCGACCAGCGCGGTGACCTCGCCGGCGCGCACGTTGAAGTCCACGTCGTGGAGGACGTGGACCGGCCCGAAGCTCTTGTTCAGCTGCTTCAGTTCGAGGATGGGTTCACTCATGGGGGTTCTCCCGGCTGGGTACCGGGCCGGCGCGCTCCGTCGGGGGAACGCACCGGCCCGGTCGTCTGGATTAACGGGTCAGGAGATACCGAGCTGCGTGCACACGGCGGCCAGGTCGCCGCCGCAGATCTCGGCGGCCTTGACGTAGCCCTGCGTCACGACCTCCTTGACACCGTCCTTGGTGGTCATCTTCGGCTCGAGGAGCACGGACTTGACCTCGCGGTTGCCCTTCGGGTCCTGTGCCTTGCCGGTGGCCAGCGCGTCGGCGCCCGCCTTGTCGCCCTTGGCCAGCAGGACGGCGAGCTTCGCCGCGGCTTCGGCTTCTTCCTTGATCGGCTTGAAAACCGTCATGTACTGGTCGCCGCGCAGGATGGCCATGAGGCCGTCCGCGGTGGCGTCCTGGCCGGTGACCGGGACCTTGCCGTTGAGGCCGTTCTTCTTCAGCACGGTGATGACCGCGCCGGCGAGACCGTCGTTCGCGGCGACGACACCGTCGACCCTGCCACCGTTGCCGGTCAGGATCTGCTCGAACATCTGACCGCCCTTCTGGTTGTCCCAGTTGTCGATGGCCTGTTCCTGCACGAGCTTCAGGTCGCCGCTGGCGAACTTCGGCTGCAGGACGGACTTCTGGCCGTTGGCGAACAGCGTCGCGTTGTTGTCGGTCGGGGCACCCTCGATCATGACGACCTCGGCGCCCTTCTTGTCCTTCAGCGCGTCGGCGAGACCCTGGCCCTGCAGCTGGCCGACCTTCTCGTTGTCGAACGAGACGTAGTAGTCGGAGCTGCCGCCGAGGTTCAGGCGGTCGTAGTCGATCGTCGGGATGCCCGCGGCCTGCGCCTTGCGGGCGACCGCCGCGCCGACCTCGCCGTTGATGGCGGCGATGATCAGGACCTTGACGTTCTGCGCGATCATGCCGTCGGCCAGCGTGGTGAACTTCTGGACGTCGCCCTGGGCGTTCTGGACGTCGGCGTCGAAGCCCGCGTCCTTGAGCGCCTTGGTCAGGAACGGCTTGTCGAAGGACTCCCAGCGCGCCGAGGTGGCGGTCTCCGGCAGGATGACGCCGACCTTGCCACCGGCGGCGGCACCGCCGGGGGCGGGGGCGGACTGCGAGGAGTTGCCGCTGCCCGAATCGGCGGTGTTGGCGCCACAGGCGGAGAGCACCAGGCCGGCGCCCACCGTCGCGGCGAGGAGGGTAAGGGTTCTGCTGCGCATCCTCGTTCCTTCCGGATCTTGCTCGCGGGCGGCGATCCTCGAGGACCGGTCGCACCATCGCGCATATGTTGTGGGCGACAACATATGCCGCCGAACGGGTCTCACGGAAGACGGCTGAATCGATTAAGCCTCGCCGGATGGACACGGTTTGGCAACGTGGCCGTAGCAAGGCGTACGAAGTCTAGGTGCGCTGACGGTGTGACCGCCACCACTCACTCAGCGTGATCGGCGCAGTTGGTCGCGGTGTGGGGACCGGGGATTCGGTGGAGATCATCGGCAGGCGAGGGCCGACATGTCCGACGAGGAAGCGAGTTCACCCTGAGTGAGAGGTGTGTGGATATAGAGACGTTGAACGTCCCTATATCCACACAGTCCGCCCCTTCCGGAACGCTCGCACCAGAACCGTGTGGATTTTGGGACATCTGACGCCCCGAAATCCACACAGTCCGTGTCCTGGGCTGGGAGGCCCACTTGAGGGACTTGTTCTGCTTGCCCACTCCTGCGGGTCGAGCCTGAGGGGTCCGGGGCGTTGAACCTCCTGGCTCCTCAACGCTGGGAATCGTTGATGAAGGATTTGGGACAGTGAACGTCCCAAATCCTTCATCGACAACGCTCGCCCCCACCCCTATCCGCGTGAAGGCGCGGGGCGATCACCAGGAACGCAGGGTGACGATCCGCTCTTCGAGTTGCTCCACCGAAGCCATCGCGGTCGGCGGTCCGCCGCAGACCCGGCGCAGCTCGTTGTGGATCGCGCCGTGCGGCTTCTTCGTCCGGTGGTGGTGCACGCCGACCAGGGCGTTCAGCTCCTTGCGCAGGCTGCCGAGCCGCTCGCTGACCGACTGCGGCCGCGCGACCGGCGCCGCCTCCTCGGCCTTGGGCTTGCGCCGCTTCTCGTCGGAGAGCTGCTCCTCCTGCCGCTTCCGCAGCAGGGCGCGGACCTGGTCCGGTTCGAGCAGCCCCGGCAGGCCGAGATACTCCTGCTCCTCGTCGGAGCCGGAGAACACCGCGGTGCCGAAGGAGTTGCCGTCGTAGATGACCTGGTCGAGCTCGGCGGAGGCGCCCAGCGAGGTGAACGCCTTCTCCTCCTCGCCCGGCTCGTCCTCGGTGCGGTTGGCCTGGGCCAGGAGCTCGTCGTCCCAGCCCTCCTTCTCGCGGTGCGGCTTGCCGAGGACGTGATCGCGCTGAGCCTCCAGCTCGCTGGCCAGCTCCAGCAGCACCGGCACGCTCGGCAGGAAGACCGAAGCCGTCTCGCCGGGTTTGCGCGAACGCACGTACCGGCCGATGGCCTGCGCGAAGAACAGCGGGGTCGACGCGCTCGTGGCGTAGACGCCGACCGCCAGCCGCGGCACGTCGACGCCTTCGGACACCATCCGGACCGCGACCAGCCAGCGGTCGGTCGAATCGGAGAACTCCTTGATCCGCCCGGACGCCTTGGGGTCGTCGGAGAGGACGACCGTCGGGTTCTGGCCGGAGATGCGCTGCAGGATCTTGGCGTAGGCGCGCGCGGAGTCCTGGTCGGTGGCGATCACCAGACCGCCCGCGTCCGGGATGCCGTTGGCGCGCAGCTGCGCGAGACGCGTGTCCGCGGCCTGCAGCACCGACGGGATCCACTCGCCCGCCGGGTCGAGCGCCGTACGCCAGGCGCGCGCGTTCTGCTCGGCCGTCAACGGCTCGCCGAGCCGCGCGGTGAACTCCTCCCCCGCGCTCGTGCGCCAGGAGGCCTCACCGGAGTAGGCGAGGAAGACGACCGGCCGGACCACGCCGTCGGCGAGCGCGTCGGCGTAACCGTAGGAATGGTCGGCCCTGCTGCGCTGGAAACCCGAGCCGTCGGCCTCGTAGCTGACGAACGGGATCGGCGAGTCGTCGCTGCGGAACGGCGTCCCGGTCAGCGCTAGACGGCGGACGGCGGGGGTGAACGCCTCGCGGATCGCGTCGCCCCACGATTTCGCGTCACCGCCGTGGTGGATCTCGTCCAGGATCACCAGGGTCTTGCGGTTCTCGGTGCGCACGCGGTGCAGCGTCGGATGCGCGGCGACCTGCGCGTAGGTGACCGCGACCCCTTGGTAGTCACGCGAGGTGACCCCGGTGCCGTTGCGGAAGTTCGAGTCGATCGCGATACCGGCGGCCGCGGCCGAGGCGGCCCACTGGTGCTTCAGGTGCTCGGTCGGCGCGACGATGGTGATCCGCTCGACGGTCCGGTCGCTCAGCAGCTCGGCGGCGATCCGGAGACCGAACACCGTCTTGCCCGCGCCCGGCGTCGCCACGGCCAGGAAGTCCTGCGGTTTCTTCGTGAGGTACTTCGTCAGCGCTCGCCGCTGCCAGGCACGCAGCGGGCGGGCCGTGCTGTCCTTCGCCGCGGGAGGCGCGCCCAGCTCGCCTCGATCGCGTTCGACGGTTTCCGACATGCAGGTCCCCTCCTCCCTCACCCGAAACGCCTGGTCATCCACCCTGACACAAGCGAAAACCCTCACTTGGGTATCCGGCGGCGACGCCGGCGCCTGCGGTGAGGGCACTGGAGAAGAGCCTACCTCCCGCGCTCATGGAACGCCGGAAGCGCCACCCCCGTTGTCGGGTTACTCACCCGAAAACCCAGGGGTGGCGAGCCGAATGGCGCGGCATGGACCATGCTGGACACCGTCAAGGGCGCTCGGCGCCGGCGGAGGAGCTGCATGAGCGAGGAGAACGGCCGTCCGGATACGGCCGCCGAGGTCGCGAAGGGCCGCAGGGGTCCGTTGCGCCTGCTCAGCCGCACGCTCAGCAAGGCGTGGGACGGCAACATCTTCTCCGAGGCCGCCGAAGCCGCGTTCTGGCAGACGCTCTCCCTGCCGCCGCTGCTGCTGGGGCTCCTCGGTTGCCTCGGGTTCGTCGGCGACTGGTTCGGCCAGGAGGTCGTGACCGCGGTCCACGACCGGATCATCACCTTCAGCAAGACGATCTTCAGCGACAACGCCGTCCACGACATCATCGAGCCGACGGTCAACAGCATCCTGTTCGTCGGCAAGGGCGAGATCGTCTCCGTCGGCTTCCTGATCTCCCTGTGGGCGGGTTCGTCGGCGATGTCGTCGTTCGTCGACGCGATCACGGTGGCGCACGACCAGTACGGCGTCCGCAACGACGTGTGGCAGCGGATCTTCGCCCTGCTGCTGTACCTGGCCGGGCTGGTCATCCTGGTGGTCGGGCTGCCGCTGCTGGCGATCGGGCCGGACCTGCTCCCCCAGTTCTTCCCCACCGACTGGCGCGGCACGGTCTCCTACTGGGTCGGCACGCTGTACTACCCGGTGCTGGCCGTGATGATCGTGCTCGCGCTGACGACGCTGTACAAGCTCGCCCTGCCGCGCAGGCTGCCGTGGCACCGGGGGCTGCCGGGCGCGGTGCTCGCCATGGTCGTGTTCCTGCTCTCCAGTATCGGGCTGCGGATCTACCTGAACTGGATCACCAAGACCGGCTACACCTACGGCGCGCTCGCCGCGCCGATCGCGTTCCTGTTGCTGATGTTCTTCATCGGGCTCGCGGTGGTCGGCGGCGCGTACTTCAACAGCGCGATCCAGGAACTGTGGCCGGCCAAGGCGACGAAACGGCAGCGCCGGAAATGGCGGCGGCTGGAAATGGAACGCGCGAACGAACGGATCCGCGCCGAAGAGGGCCGCAAACTGTGGGAACGGACGACCGTGCCGCTTCGCCGCCCTCGCCAGAACGGCGATTCTCCCGATGGTGACGCCGAACACGTGCGGGAACAATCGGTGAACGAAGAAACGCAGAGCGAAGCCGATTCGGTGACCGAACGGCGAAATTGAGCCGCACCTCATCCCGAAGTCGTACTCCGATTCCACCCGTGGTGTGAATCCACTCCACCCCCTCCCGTGAAAAGCTCGCGGTGACCCGCCCGTCCCGAGCCGTTTCCTGGGGGATACCGCCATGTCCACGCTGGCCAGACTGAGCCTGCGCAACCGAAGTCTCATCGGGCTGCTCGCCCTGGTGGTGATCGGCTTCGGCGCCTTCGCCCTGCCGCAGCTGAAGCAGCAGCTGTTCCCGTCACTGCAGTTCCCGCAGGCGCAGATCATCACGCCGTACGCGGGCGCGTCGCCGGACGCGGTCGACCGGCAGGTCACCGAGCCGCTCGAAGGCGGGCTGCAGGGTCTGAAGGGGCTCGAAGAGCTGAGCTCGACGTCGTCGGAAGGACTGTCGCGGGTCACCGCGCAGTTCGAGTTCGGCACGGACATCGACGCGGCGGTCGGGCAGATCCAGCGCGTCGTCGACGGGCTGAAGACGCGGCTGCCGCAGAACAGCGAGCCGACGGTTTCGGCGGGCTCCACCGACGATCTCCCGGTCGTGCTGCTCGCCGCCGGGACCACCGGTGACCCGCAGGCGCTGGCGCCCGCGCTGACCGGGGAGGTCGCGCCGGAACTGCGGAAGATCGACGGTGTCCGTGAGGTCGAGGTGACCGGTGCGCGGCAGCCGCGGGTGACCATCGCGCTGGACTACGCGAAGCTGGCGGCCGCGGGGGTCGACCCGTCGTCGATCGCCACCACGCTGCAGACCGCCGGTGCCGCCGTCCCGGCCGGGACGCTGACCGAAGGCGGCAAGACGCTCACCGTCCAGGTCGGCGGCGGACCGACCACAGTGGACACGATCGAGAACCTTTACCTGACACCCGCTTCCCGGCCGGGCGCGCAGGCGGCCAAGCCGGTGAAGCTCGGTGATGTCGCGGACGTCCAGGCCGGCTTCGCGCCGCCGACGTCGATCACGCGCACCAACGGCAAGCCGAGCCTCGGCCTGTCGATCACCATGGTGGAGAACGGGAACGCGGTCGCGATCTCGGAATCGGTGCGGGACAGGCTGCCCGAGCTGTCGAAGAAGATCGGCGCCGAGATGAGCGTCGTGTTCGACCAGGGCACCCCGGTCAAGGACGCGATCAGCGGCCTGACCACCGAAGGCCTGCTGGGGCTGGCGTTCGCGGTCCTGGTGATCCTGCTGTTCCTGATGTCGGTGCGCTCGACGCTGGTGACGGCGGTGTCGATCCCGCTTTCGGTGGTCGTGGCGCTGCTGGCGTTGTGGACCGGCGATCTCTCGCTGAACCTGCTCACCCTCGGCGCGCTCACCATCGCCATCGGGCGGGTGGTCGACGACTCGATCGTGGTGCTGGAGAACATCAAACGACATCTGGCGTACGGCGAGGAGAAGCAGCGCGCGGTCCTCGACGGCGTGCGCGAGGTCGCGGGCGCCGTGACGTCGTCCACCCTCACCACGGTCGCGGTGTTCCTGCCGATCGCCTTCGTGGGCGGATTCGTCGGCGAGCTGTTCTCGCCGTTCGCGATCACGGTCACCGTGGCGCTGCTGGCGTCGCTCCTGGTGTCGCTGACGATCGTGCCGGTGCTGGCGTACTGGTTCCTCAAGCCGCCCAAGGCACCGGCGGACGAACGCGAGGCCGAGCTCACGCGCCAGGCCGCCGAGGACAAGGAACGCCGCGGGCTGCTGCAGCGCGGGTACGTCCCGGTGATCCGGTTCGCCACCCGGCGCCGCGTCACCGTCGTGCTGCTGGCGCTGATCATCTTCGGCGGCACGGTCGGGCTGGCCTCGCAGCTGAACACGAACTTCCTCGACCAGTCCGGCTCGACGACGCTGAGCCTTTCGCAGAAGCTGCCGCCCGGCACCAGTTCCGAGGCCAAGGAGAAGGCCGCCGGCGCGGTCGAGCAGGCGCTCGCCGCCGAACCCGCCGTCGAGACCTACCAGGTGAGCATCGGCGGGGGCAACTTCTTCGGCGGCGGCGGGACGGCCACCAGCATCCAGGTCACCGTCGCCAAGGACACCGACCTCGACGCGCTGTCGGAGCGGTTGCGGGGCAAGCTCGACAAGCCGGAACTCGGCGAGGTCAAGATCGGCGCGGAGGCGAGCGGGTTCAACTCGGACCAGATCTCGGTCACCGTCACCGCACCGGACGAGGGGGCCCTGAAGCCCGCCGCCGAGCAGGTCCGCCAGGCGCTCTCCGGCGTTCCGGATCTCACCGAGGTGACCAGTGACCTCGCGCAGGGTTCGCCGCGCGTGCAGGTCGAGGTCGACGCCGCGAAGGCCGCCGCGAGCGGGCTTTCGGCGACCACGATCGGCCAGATCGCGAACCAGGCCATCGCCGGCCGCACGGTGACCCAGCTGCCGGTCGACGGCAGGCGCACGGACATCGTGCTGCGCGCGGGCACGGCCCCGGTGTCGGTCGACGCGGTCAAGGCGCTGCCCATCCCGAGCGCGACCGGCGTGGTGCGGCTGGACTCCGTCGCCACCGTGTCCACAGTGGATGGACCGGCCGCGGTGCACCGCACCTCGGGCGAGCTGAGTACCACGGTCACCGCCAAGAACACCGGCGCCGACCTGGCCGCCACCACGAAGGCCATTCAGTCCAAGTTGGACGGCCTGACCTTCACCGGCGGCGCGGCGTACAAGCTCGGCGGCGTCAGCGAGGACCAGCAGGAGGCCTTCGGGAACCTGTTCCTCGCGCTCCTGGCCGCGATCGCGATCGTGTACCTGATCATGGTGGCGACGTTCCGCAGCCTGATCCAGCCACTGATCCTGCTGGTGTCGATCCCGTTCGCGGCGACCGGCGCGATCGGGCTGCTGCTGGCCACCGGGACCGCGCTGGGCCTGCCCGCGCTGATCGGGATGCTGATGCTCGTCGGCATCGTGGTGACCAACGCGATCGTGCTGATCGACCTGATCAACCAGTACCGGGCTTCGGGGATGAGCGTCGCCGACGCCGTCGTCGAAGGCGGCAGGCGACGGCTGCGGCCGATCCTGATGACCGCGGCGGCGACCATCTTCGCGCTGGTCCCGATGGCGCTCGGGCTGACCGGCCAGGGCGGGTTCATCGGGCAGCCGCTGGCGATCGTGGTGATCGGCGGGCTGGTCAGCTCGACCCTGCTGACGCTGATCCTGGTGCCGACGCTGTACACGATGGTCGAGACACGGAAAGAGCGTCGCCGCGCGAAGAAGGACGCCCGCCGGTCCTCGGCCCCGGCCACCGAGACGCTGACGCCGGAGCCGGCCGCGTAGACCTGGGGGTGGGGGAGGAAGGCGCGCCGGGGCCGGGTGGGGCCGCCCGGCGTGCCTTCCAGCACTTCGCATTTAGCCGACTAACTGCGACACACTCGGGACCAAGTACGTGAAGGGGGCCTTCACGTACTTGTGAGCGCGAAGTCGGCGCCTCTCCAGTCGCAGCAGTCACTCGAGCAACATCGGTCACTGCCCACAGTGGAGGAATCTCGCCGAAGACGTAGCTGTTGCGAAAGCCACTTTCGCAACGTTGAAGGTTGCGAAAGTGGCTTTCGCAACGTCGGCGAGGCAGAGGTGGCGCGCTCGCGAGCCGCTCACGCCTTCCGGAACCGCCAAGTCTTGCTGTCGAAGGCCACGCACCACGACGGCGACAGCATGACGACCCGCAGCGTCCCGTCGGCGGCGACGTCGATGCCCTCGGTCTCGAAGTTCCCGCCGCAGATGCTCTTCAGCGGCAGCTGCCCCAGCGACGTGACCCGCCCGGTCACGTCCGACCCGGACAGCGCGCCGGAGAGGTCGACCTGCAACAGCGGCTTCGTGGTCCCGAACAGGGAGCCCTCGGGGTCGTCGGACGCGCACAGCAGCCTGGTCGCGGTGACGAAGTCGCAGCCCTGGATGTCCCGCACCGGCTTATCGAGCCGGATCGCGGACGCGTACGGCAGGTTCGCGGACGGGTTCGTGTGCGCGACGCCGGGCATCGGGTGCACGAGGAGCCGGTCCATCGTGCCCCACTCACCCGCCACCATCCAGCGCGCGTCGGGCGTCACGGCGGCGAACGAGTTGTTGTTCGCCTCCCACGACTCCAGCGTGTGCGTGTAGTTCGCCCAGGTGCCGTTGGGCGACTCGACGCGGAAGAGCTTCGCTCCCCTGTCGTCGCGCTGGTACGGCTCGACGTACCAGCCTTGGGCGGAGCCAGGGTCGCCGACGTGGTTCCAGCCCTGGGTCGACAGGCTCACGGGAACGGTCGCGATCCCGGTGTAGCGGTAGATCGTCCCGGACGGCCGTTCGATGGTGGCCAGGCCCTGGCCCTCGTCGAGCGGGCGGGCGTTGTCCGAGCCGAGGGTGGTCCAGCCTGTGACGGCTTGGGCGGCGGCGGGTGAGAACACCGCGACCAACGCGGCGATGGCGAGCACGATCCCGGTTCTACGCATGAAGGCTCCGTCCCGGCGGGTTTTCGCTGGCGCGTTCTGATTACCAGCGAAGACCGGGACGGGCAGCCGCCATGTGAAGGATTTTCAGATTTTGTCCGGTTTCGGACACCGGACGGACACTCAGTCGCCCGGCTTGAGGCCGTCGTAGATCTTCTTGCAGTCCGGGCAGACCGGCGAACCGGGCTTGGCCGACTTCGTCACCGGGAAGACCTCACCGCACAGCGCCACCACGTGCGTGCCCATGACCGCGCTTTCGGCGATCTTGTTCTTGCGCACGTAGTGGAACATCTTCGGCGAATCGTCGTCGGTGCCGTCGGTGCCCTCGGGACGGGTATCCGGCTTCGGAAGGGTCTGTGTACTCACCCCTCCATAATGCCCCAAATCCTCCTGCGCACACCGACGACCTGGCAGGATCTCGCCCATGTTCCAGAAGGTGCTCGCGACATTCGGGTCGGGCGGGGCGAAGATCGACGCCCGGCTGCTCGACCGCACGGTCTCCCCTGGCCGCCCGTTGCGCGGCGAGGTCCTGCTGCTCGGCGGCGAAGTCGATCAAGAGATCAACGGCCTCTCGGTGAAACTGCTCGCCAGGGTCACCCTCCCGGGCGAACGCCGCCCCGGCGTCGAGGACCTCGAGTTCGGCACCCAGCAGCTGGCGGGCAGCGAGCGGATCGGGCCGGGACAGCAGGTCCGCATCCCGTTCGAGGTGGCCCTGCCCTGGGAGACGCCGATCTCCAGCGTCTTCGGCAAACCGCTGAACGGGATGGCCGTCGGCCTGCAGACCTGCCTCGACATCGCGAACTCCGTGACCGACCCGGCCGACGTCGACGGCGCCGCGATCGAGCCGCTGCCCGCGCAGAAACGGATCCTGGACGCCTTCAGCCGGATCGGCTTCGTCTTCCGCGAGGCCGTGCTCGAACGCGGCCGGATCGACGGCGCGAACCAGCAGCTCCCGTTCTTCCAGGAGATCCGCTTCACCCCTTCGCCGCGGTTCGCGCCCGCCTTCACCTCGGTGGCGGTGACCTTCCTGTCCTCGCCGTCGGAAACTCAGGTCGTGCTGGAGGTGACCAAACGGGTCCGGGTGTCCAAGAGTGGCGGATTCGGCGGACGCGGGCAGGAGTTCCTCGGCCTATTCAAGGTCGACCACGCCGCGTTGGACCGGGTGAAATGGGAGCCGCAGCTCGAAGGCTGGCTGCACGAGGTGGCCAAATCGCGCGGGATCTTCGACTGATGGAGTGGCCCACCGCGATCACCCGGCTCGGCGGCGACCACCAGATCGCCGCCGTCGCGTGGAACGACCTCCAGGCCCGCTACGCCGAACCACATCGGCGCTACCACGATCTCCGGCATGTCACGGCCGTCGCCCACGACAGCGGCGACCTCGCCGTCGCCTTCGGTCTCGGCGCCCGCGAACGGGCCCTCGTCGCCGTCGCGGCGTGGACCCACGATGTCGTCTACGACGCCCGTCCCGGCGAGGACGAACAGGCGAGCGCCGCCTGGACACGCGACGAACTCACCAACGCCGGCGTCCCCGAGGCGGATGTCGAGCGTGCCGAACAGCTGGTCCTGAGCACGATCCACCACGCCGCCCCGGACGACGACCTCCTCGCCACGGCGCTGCTCGACGCCGACCTCGCCATCCTCGGTGCCCCGCCGGCGCGCTACGAGGAGTACGCGAACGGTGTCCGAGAGGAGTACTCGATCTACTCCGACGAGGACTGGCGGGCGGGCCGCGCGGCGGTGCTGGAGAGCCTGCTGGCCAGGCCGCGGCTGTACCGCAGTGACATCGCGCGGGCACGCTGGGAGAGCAAGGCACGCGGCAACCTCGCGAACGAACTGACCCGATGGCGTGACGCGGACCCACATCACCGATGATGTTCGTTCGTGACTCCGCAACTGTCCCTTCACGAAGAGGTCGCCTCCGCCCTCGCCGGCGGTGACCCCGTCGTCGCGCTGGAGAGCACCATCCTCTCCCACGGTCTCCCGCCCGGCCGCAACCTCGACGTCGCCCGGCGGCTGGAGAAGGTCGTGCGCGACGGCGGCGCCGTCCCCGCGACCATCGCCGTCCTCGACGGCGTCCCGCTGATCGGCCTCACCGGCGAGCAGCTGGAGCGGGTCTGCGCGCCCGGCGCGGATCTGGACAAGCTCTCCCTGCGCGACATCGGCGCGGCCGTCGGCCTCGGCCGCTCCGGCGCGACGACGGTCGCCAGCACCGCGGCGCTGGCCGCCGCGGCCGGGATCGGCATGTTCGCCACCGGCGGGATGGGCGGCGTGCACCAGGGCGCGGCGCAGAGCTGGGACGTCTCGGCGGATCTCGGCGTGCTCGCGAAGGTGCCGACCACGGTCGTCTGCTCCGGCGTGAAGTCGGTGCTCGACATCGCCGCGACGCTCGAAGTACTGGAGACCAACTCCGTACCGGTGCTGGGTTACCGCACCGGTGAGTTCCCCGCGTTCTACCTCCGCTCGTCCGGCTTCGAGGTACCGTGGCGGGTCGACGACGCCGCGCAGGCCGCCTCGGTCATCGCCGCCCACCGGGCGCACGCGGATTCCGGTGTCCTGCTGGCGAATCCGATCCCGGAAGCGTCCGAAATGGACAAAGAGCTGCACGACCGGTTGCTTGCCGAAGGACTGGGACTCCTCAAGTCGCGTGGCGTGCACGGGAAGGACGTCACGCCCGTGCTGCTGGAGTACTTCCACACCGCCAGCGAAGGCGTGAGCCTGGACGCGAACGAGGCGCTGGTGCTGTCCAACGCCGAGCTGGCCGCCGAAGTGGCCGTCGCGCTCGCCGGGATCGCGGCGTGAGCGGCATCGTCGTCGTGGGCGACGTCGGCCTCGACGTGGTCGCGCGGCACGAAGGCCCCATCCCGCACGGTGGCGACATCCGCGCGAAGGTCCACTTCACCAGCGGCGGCGCGGGTGCGAACACCGCGCTGTGGCTGCGGGCCGAGGGCACGGAGACCACGCTGGTCGCGCGGATCGGCGACGACTCCGGCGGCCGCATGGTGAAGAGCGAACTGGAGGCGGCGGGCGTCCGCTGCGAGTTCGCGGTGGACCCTGGCGAACCGACGTTCTGTGTCGTGGTGCTCGTCGACGGCGCCGGTGAGCGAAGCATGCTCGCCGACCGGGCAGCCAACGCGAAGTTCAGTCCCGAGGACGTCACCGAGGCGGCGCTGAGCGGGGCGAGCCATCTGCATCTCTCGGGCTACGTCCTGCTGTACCCGTCGTCACGGCCGGCCGCGCTCGCGGCGCTGGCGGCGGCGAAGAAGGCCGGGCTGACGACGTCGGTCGACCCACAGGCGGCGACGCTGATCACCGATCCCGCGGCCTTCCTCGACGACGTGCGCGGCGTCGACCTGCTGATGCCGAACACCAGCGAACTGGTCGCGCTGACCGGGTCGAGCGAACCCGAGGCGGCGAAGGAACTGCTGGACTACGTCGGCGAGGTCGTGGTCACCGCCGGTCTCGACGGCGCCAGCTGGATCGACGCGAGCGGCACCATCACCTCGGTGCCGTCGCAGCCCGCGGAGTGCGTCGACTCCACCGGTGCCGGTGACGCGTTCGACGCCGGTGTGCTGGCGGCTTGGCTGCGCGGCGAGTCCACCGTGGAGGTGCTCCGGGCCGGGACGCGGCTGGGTGCCCGCGCGGTTTCGAAGGTCGGGCCGCAGCCGTAGTCACGCGCCTCGTGAGTGGTAAGGACGGTTCTAACCGTCCTTACCACTCACGAGACTTCACCGGCGATGTCACGTGACTGGATGGACGACACGCGTGATCCGGCGGACGACTCGCGGCGGAACCCCGGCCGGGCGGTCGTGTCGTCCATCCAGTCACGCGTGTCGTCCGTCTGATCACGCGTGTCGTCCCTCCCGTCACGTGTGTCGTCCGGTCAGTCACGCGAAACCCCGCTCGCGCACCGGCGGTAGGTACCTAAAGCCACCCTTGGCGCTAACGTCCTCACCACTCACGAGGCGCGAAACGGGTCAGCCGCCGTCGATGACGCGGTGACCGGAGCTTTCGATGCGGGTCGGTTCGGCCTGGTACCGGTTGACCTTCTCGCTCTTGCGCGGCGGCCGGTCGTTGGCGATCAGGACGGCGACCCAGGGCAGCGGGATCGAGATCGCGATCAGTGCCAGCGCCAGCCACCAGGTCTCGTAGAAGATCCCGGCGAGGATGAGACACGGGATGCGGAACGACATCATGATGATGTACTTCCGCTTCCGTTTGGCCAGCTGGTCTTCGTAGGACGGGGCGGCTTCGGTGATCAGCACCGGAGCGGGTTCCCTCGGTTCGGGACCGTGGGCGGGCGCGTTCACAGCACCACCTCCGGCTTCCATGTTCCCACTCGCCGGGCTCATCCGACACCCGGGTGGGTGAGCCGGTGCAGAGCCGCGACCACGAGCGTCTCGACGCCGGCCGAAAGCGTCGGATGCGGGATCGGCGCGAAGAGCGGCGAATGGTTCGACGGGATGTCCTGTTCGAAGCGCCCGGCGGTCATCGCGGCGATCACCTTGCCCTCGTCCATCCCGCCGACCAGCCAGAACACCGAGGGGACACCGGCCGCGCGGCCGAACTCGCTGAAGTCCTCACTGCCGGTGACCAGCGGCGCGGGCATCACCCGGCTCTCGCCGAAGTGGTCGCGGAAGGCGGCGGTGAGCCCCTCGGTGGCCGCGTCGTCGTTCTCGGTGACCGGGAACGATCCGATCCGCTCGATCTCCGGCGGTTTCGGCGCGCCCGCGGTGGCCGCCTCGCCCTGGACGATCCGCTCGACCGCCGCGACGACCTTCTCCCGCACGGCCTGGTCGAACGACCGGATGTTGACCTCGAGGACGGCGTGGTCGGCGATGATGTTGTGCGCGGTGCCGACGTGCAGCGACCCGACGGTCACCACCGCCGACTCGGTCGCCGAGATCTCCCGCGACACGATGGTCTGGAGCTTGAGCACCACGGACGCGGCGAGCACGGCGGGATCCACCGTGGTCTCGGGGCGCGAGCCGTGCCCGCCGCGGCCGTGCAGGGTGACGCGGAGGGCGTCGGTGGCGGCCATGATCACGCCCGGCCTGGTCAGCACCCAGCCCGCCGGACCGGGCACGACGTGCTGGCCGAGCACGACGTCGGGTTCGCCGGCGGGTCCGAAGACCCCGTCGCGGACCATGCCGATGGCGCCGTCGCCCGCCTCCTCCCCCGGCTGGAACACGACCATGAGCGTGCCGGACCAGTGCTCGCGACCGGACGCGAGCAGCGAGGCGGCACCGGAGAGCCAGGTGGCGTGCATGTCGTGGCCGCAAGCGTGCATGACCGGGACTTCGCGGCCCTCGGCGTCGACCCCGCGCGCGGTGCTCGCGTACGGCAGCCCGGTCTTCTCCTCGACCGGCAGCGCGTCGATGTCGGCGCGCAGCATCACCTTCAGGCCCGGCCCGTTGCGCAGCACGCCCAGGACGCCGGTGCGCCCGATGCCGGTGTGCACCTCGTAGCCGTCGGCCTCCAGGCGCTTGGCCAGTTCGGCGGCGGTGCGGGTTTCGGCGAACGACAGCTCCGGATGCCGGTGGAGGTCGGTGTACAGGTCTTCCAATCCGGGCAGCGCCGCCTGCAGCGGTGCCAGGACACTCTCGAGGCTCACGACGTCATCCTGGCAGTATTACTCATCGTGAGCAGATGCCCCGTCGAACCCGATCCGTCGCAATTACCCACCGTGAGCACACGAGCGGCCCTCCCCGACCTGTCCGACGACGTCTGCGCGAGGCTCCGGGACGCCTTCCGCCGGACGGGTTACGACACCGACGGCGTGGTCGGCGCCCTCGGCTCCGCGCACGCCGCCCTCGGCCGCGGCGAACCGGAGCTCGCCTACCGCGCGACCCGCGACGCGGGGGAACTCGGCACGCTGATCCGGCTGTTCCTGCTGGGCTCGACCGAACCGGAGAAGGACGTCGAGGCCGCTTTCGCGCCACTGTCTCTCGATGACGCGGTCGCCGCCACGCTGCTCGTGCCCGCCGCCGACGGCTACCGGGCCGGTCTCGACGTCCGCCCGCACGGCGACGACGAGGGCTCGTGGTGGGTCGTTTCGGATCTCGACGCCGACGTCCTCGGCCAGACCGTGCCCGAAGACCACGTGCTCGGCGTCGGGCACGCCTCGCTCAGCCTGATCCGGGCCACCAGCCGTCGCGAGGTCGGCAGCCTGCTCGATGTGGGCACCGGCAACGGCGTCCAGGCGCTGCACGCCACCCGGCACGCGAAGAAGGTCACCGCGACCGACGTCTCGGCCCGCGCGCTGGCGCTGGCCGCGGCGACGTTCCGGCTCAACGAACTGGACGTCGAACTCGTCCGGGGTGAATGGTTCGCGCCGGTCGCGCGGCGCCGGTTCGACCAGATCGTGTGCAATCCGCCGTTCGTGGTCGGCCCGCCGCGCGTCGACTACACCTACCGTGACTCCGGTCTCGCGGGCGACGACGCCAGCGCGCTCGTGGTGCGGCAGCTGCCCGGGTTCCTCAACGACGGCGGCACCGGTCAGCTGCTGGCGTCCTGGTTGCACGTGAAGGGCGAGGACTGGGGCGATCGGGTGACCCGCTGGCTGCCCGCCGAGACCGACGCGTGGTTCGTCCAGCGGGACATCGCGGACCCGGGGCTCTACGTCGGCACCTGGTTGCGTGACGCGGGCATCGACCCCCGTTCCCCCGAAGGCCGCGCGAAATCCGGGGCGTGGCTCGACTGGTTCGCCGAAAACGACGTCCAGGGCATCGGTTTCGGCTTCGTCACCCTCCGGCGGGCGGACGGCGCGACCCCGGCGATCGTGTGCGAGGACCTGCGCCAGGCCTACGACGATCCGCTGGGCGCCGAGGCCGCGAACTGGCTGGACCGGGTGGAATGGCTTCGCACCAACGGTGATTCGCTCCTCGATGTCCGTTTCCGGGTGCCCGGAACCGTGCTTCTGGAGAGCGTCGCCGAGCCGGGCGAGGAGGGCTGGGCCACGACCGTCCAGCGGCTGCACCGCACCGACGGTCCCGGTTGGTCGCACGAAGTGGACGAGCTCGCGACACGGCTGCTCGCCGGTTGCCAGGGCGCGCTTCCCCTGGAGGATCTGATCGTGCTCCTGGCGGCCGCTCAGGGACTCGAACCGGAGGAACTGGCCGAGGCCGCGCTGCCCGTTGTCCGGGAACTGGTCCGGCACGGCATGCTCCTCCCGGCCGTCTGATGCGGGCGGTGGTGGCGCGGGTCACGGAAGCGAGCGTGACCGTCGGCGACGAGGTGACCGGCGCCCTCGACGAGCCGGGTTTGCTGGTGCTGCTGGGAATCCATGTCGACGACGACGCGTCGAAAGTGCCGACGATGGCACGCAAACTGCACGAAGCTCGCATACTTCGCGACGAGGAGTCCTGCGCCACCACCGGCGCACCCCTGCTCGTCGTAAGCCAGTTCACTCTTTATGGCGACACCCGCAAAGGCCGCCGTCCGTCCTGGACGGCGGCCGCCCGGCCCGAGGTCGCCGAACCCCTCGTGACGGCCGTCGTCGACGCGCTGCGCGAACGCGGCGCACGGGTCGAAACCGGCCGCTTCGGGGCCATGATGGCGGTCCGGAGCGTGAACGACGGTCCGTTCACCCTCCTCATAGAGGTCTAGACCACGTTTCCTTCTCCCCGGCACGGGCATTCTCAGGAAAAGCTCAGGGTTGGTGGAGCAACGCCCCAGGTCAGCCGCCCGTCTCCTCTGTAGCGGCCGGGAACGTTTTCGGACCTCCCGGCGTTGAGCCAAGTGTCCAGCCAAGCTGGGCCGAGGAGGAGTAGCGGGTTTTCCACAGGGCCTGCTACGCCGAGACGGACCCGGCGGACGACCGCAGCACGTTCAGCCCGTGACCGGGGAGGCAGAATGTCAGTCCAGACTCTCGAACGCGAAGCGCGCGGGATTCGCGAGCGCCGTATCCCGGCGCAATCCACCCAGGAGCCGGTGAGCACGGGGGCGCTCACCGACGCCGACCTCGACGCCCAGAGCCCGGCCGCGGACCTCGTTCGCGTGTACCTCAACGGAATCGGCAAGACGGCGCTGCTGTCCGCCGCCGACGAGGTCGAGCTGGCCAAGCGCATCGAAGCGGGCGTGTTCGCCCAGCACATGCTCGACACGGCCGAGGGCCTCACGCCGAAGCGGCGTTCGGAGATGTCCGCCCTCGTGCGTGACGGCCACGTCGCGAAGAACCACCTGCTGGAGGCCAACCTCCGTCTCGTGGTCTCGCTCGCGAAGCGGTACACCGGCCGGGGGATGCCGCTGCTCGACCTGATCCAGGAGGGGAACCTGGGTCTCATCCGCGCGGTGGAGAAGTTCGACTACTCCAAGGGGTTCAAGTTCTCGACCTACGCCACCTGGTGGATCCGCCAGGCCATCACCAGGGGGATGGCCGACCAGGGGCGCACCATCCGGCTGCCGGTCCACCTGGTGGAACAGGTGAACAAGCTGGCCCGCATCAAACGCGACCTGCACCAGCAGCTCGGCCGGGACGCCACCCACGAGGAGCTGGCCGCCGAATCGGGTATCCCGGCGCACAAGATCTCCGACCTGCTCGACCACTCGCGTGACCCGGTGAGCCTCGACATGCCGGTCGGCACCGAGGAGGACGCCCCGCTCGGTGACTTCATCGAGGACTCCGAGGCGACCGACGCCGAGAGCGCCGTGATCTCCGGTCTGCTCCAGGACGACCTGCGCCGCGTGCTCGCGACGCTGGACGACCGCGAGTCCCAGGTGATCCGCCTGCGCTACGGCCTCGACGACGGCCAGCCGCGCACGCTCGACCAGATCGGCAAGCACTTCGGGCTTTCCCGTGAGCGCGTTCGGCAGATCGAGCGAGAGGTCATGTCGAAGCTGCGTCAGGGTGAGCGGGCGGACCGCCTGCGCGCCTACGCTTCGTAATGGTCGTTGAGCCGTTTCGGCTCGGAAAAGCAACACCCGTTCGGCAGCGTTGACTTATGACCTGCGTCACGAGACCGTCGAGCAGGTAATAAGTCTTCGCGGTCGGGTGTTCGCGCCCGGATCGCTTTCCCTGGGAGGTCGGGTCCGTCGGGGTGGGCCCGGCCTCCCGAACTCTTTGTCCGGTGCGGCGGCAAATGCAGAGTGCAAGGCGGGAATTGCATTCCGCTTGCCTTCGCGCCGGACGTGCCGCCGGTCACTCGGGGCCCGCCTAGTACCGTGGGCGGGTTCCCGATGCCGGCAAAGGAGCCCGCGCAGTGGCGCCCACCACGTTCCAGCACACCGAAGTCCTCCCCCTCGCGAAGGACACCCGCACCGAGTACCGGCTGATCGGCACCGAAGGCGTCGAGGTCGTCGAAGCCGCGGGCCGGAAGTTCCTCAAGGTCGAGCCCGAGGCGCTGACCAGGCTCGCCAAGACCGCGATCACCGACATCCAGCACCTGTTGCGCTCGTCACACCTGGCGCAGCTGCGGGCGATCGTCGACGACCCCGAGGCCAGCGGCAACGACCGGTTCGTCGCGATGGACCTGCTGCGCAACGCGGCGATCTCCGCCGGCGGCGTCCTCCCGATGTGCCAGGACACCGGCACCGCGATCGTGATCGGCAAACGCGGCGAGGGCGTGCTCACCGGCGCCGACGACGAGCGTGCGCTGTCCCGCGGTATTTTCGACGCCTATCAGGAGTTGAATCTGCGCTATTCGCAGATGGCGCCGGTGAATTTCTGGGATGAGCGCAATACGGGCACCAACTTGCCCGCGCAGATCGAGCTCTATCACAAAGATGGCGAGGGCGACCCGAGCTATGAATTCCTGTTCATGGCCAAGGGCGGCGGCAGCGCGAACAAGACGTTCCTCTATCAGGAAACGAAAGCCGTCCTGAACCCGAAGCGGCTCGCGAAGTTCCTCGACGAGAAGCTGCGCAGCCTCGGCACCGCGGCCTGCCCGCCGTACCACCTCGCGATCGTCGTCGGCGGCACCTCGGCGGAGTTCAACCTGAAGGTCGCGAAGCTCGCTTCCGCGCGTTACCTCGACGACCTGCCCACCGAGGGTTCCGAGCTGGGCCACGGGTTCCGTGACGTCGACCTCGAACAGCAGGTGCTGGAGATGACGCGCCAGTTCGGCATCGGCGCGCAGTTCGGCGGCAAGTACTTCTGCCACGACGTCCGGGTGATCCGCCTGCCGCGCCACGGCGCGTCCTGCCCGGTCGGTGTCGCCGTCTCGTGCTCGGCCGACCGCCAGGCGAAGGCGAAGATCACCGCCGACGGCGTGTTTCTCGAGCAGCTCGAACGCGACCCGGCGCGGTTCCTGCCGGACGTCACCGAGGACGACCTGTCCGACGAGGTGGTGACCGTCGACCTCAACCGGCCGATGGCCGAGATCCGCGCGCAGCTCTCGCAACTGCCGGTGAAGACCCGCCTCTCGCTGACCGGTCCGCTCGTCGTCGCCCGCGACATCGCGCACGCGAAGATCGCCGAGCGGCTCGACGCGGGTGAAGAGATGCCTCAGTACCTTCGCGACCACCCCGTGTACTACGCGGGCCCGGCGAAGACGCCCGAGGGTTACGCGTCGGGCTCCTTCGGGCCGACCACCGCGGGCCGCATGGACTCCTACGTCGAGCAGTTCCAGGCCGCGGGCGGTTCGCTGGTGATGCTGGCGAAGGGCAACCGGTCCAAGAAGGTGACCGCCGCGTGCAACGAGCACGGCGGGTTCTACCTCGGCTCGATCGGCGGCCCGGCCGCGCGGCTCGCGCAGGACTGCATCAAGAAGGTCGACGTCCTCGAGTACGCCGAACTGGGGATGGAAGCGGTCTGGAAGATCGAGGTCGAGGACTTCCCCGCGTTCATCGTCATCGACGACAAGGGCAACGACTTCTTCGAGGCCACCTCGGAACCGGTGCTGCAGATCAGCTTCCGCTGAGATCCGTGAAGGCCTCCTTCACTACCTTCAGGGTAGGGAAGGAGGCCTTCACGGCGTTCCGGGTCCGTCAGCGCATTTGCTTCAGGACCACGGTCCGCTCCCCCAGTGGCGCCGACAGCGTCACCGAGAGCACCGGATGCCGGATGTCCATCGTGCACATCTGGCCGGTCTGGCCCTTCAGTTCGGTCAGGTTGACGGTGACCCTGGTCCCGTCCTGCTGCGCGGCCTCCGCCGTCGCGTGCCCGCAGCCGCCTTCCTGGCCGCGGATGTTCAGGATCGTCCCGCCGTTGCTGGTATACACCTCACGCGGGTAGTCCGCGGGCAGCGCCGAAGCGTCGAGCTGCTTGTCCGGCAGCCTGGTGCTGCCTTCCGGAACCTCCTGGCGAGGCGCGCCCGGCACACCCGGCTGGCTGCCCGGCGCGGGGGCCGGCGAGGAAGACGGAGGCGCGGTCGAGGACGGCGGAACGGTACTCAGGGTGCCGCTCCCGGGTCCGGCCGCGGGCTCCGCTGCCTGGTTCTGCGCCCCGCAAGCGGATACCGCAACGACGATCAGGCCAAGGCCGATGACATTCGTTAAGTACCTCATGTGGCTAGGACGGGACGAGGCCGCTCGGGGGTTGCACATGATCTCAACCCGCTTCCAGGACCACGGTCCGCGTCCCGAGCGGCTCGGCCAGTTTCACCGGCAGGACGGCGTAGCGGATGACCTGCGGGCACATCTGCCCCGGATCGCCGTGGTCGATCTTCAGCTTGACCACGACCCGCTGCGCGTTCTCCTCGGCCAGGTTCGCGGTCGCCTCGTCGCAGCCGCTCAGTTCGACGTGCACGTTCAGGCCGCCGTTCTCGGCGCTGACCTGTGCGGGCACCTTGGCGTCGACCTGGGACGGCGGCAGCATCTTGTCCGAGGGCGGCGGCCCGACGGTCGGCCGCGACATCGGCGGTTTCGCTCCCGGCGGGCTCGCCGGGAGCGAGGTGGGCAGATCCGAGGGTGTGGTGACGACCGGAGGGGTACTCGTGTTCGCCGGTGCTCCGGGGCCGCCCGCGCCGCAGGCCGCCGTCGCGGCGAGCACGAGCCCCGCGCCCAGCGTCTTCGCTGCGTTCATCATGGTTTCAGGACGGAATGCACCGCACCGAGGGTTGCATCAGCGCTGGGCCGCGCGGCCGCGGACCAGGCCGAGGATCACCACCCCGGCGAGGGTGACGGCCAGCAGCAGCACGGTGCTCGCCGACGCCAGGAACACCTGTCCCCGGTCCGTGAGCGCGAAAATGCTCGCGGGCAACGTGCGCCAGTCCGGTGGGTACAGCATCATCGTCGCGCCCAGTTCGCCCATCGACATCGCCAGCGCGAGACTCGCCGACGCCGAGATCGACGGCAGCAGGACCGGCAGGCGCACCCGCAGCAGGACCCGGACCGGCGAAGCGCCGAGACTCGCCGCCGCCTGCGCCAGCAGCGGGTCCATCCGCGCGATGGCGGCGGAGACCGTGCTGTAAGAGAACGGCAGCAGGATCATCACGTGACCCAGTAGCACGATCCAGCGCGTGCCGTTGAAGGCGAGCGGCGGACGGCTGAACGCGACCAGCAGCGCGAGCCCCAGCACCACCGACGGCACGGCGATCGGCAGGTGGAACAGGGTGTCGACGGCTTTCCGCAGCTTGGACGGCGCGGACTGCGCGGCGAGCGCGGCCCACGTCCCCAGCAGTACCGACACCAGCGACGTGATGACACCGGTCTGGATGCTCACCGAGAGACTCGCGAACGTCTCCCCGGACAGCGCCTGCGCGAAATGCGAACCGGTGAGCGCGCCCGGCAGCAGTCCCGTCCAGTTCCCGGCGACCGACGCCAGCGCGATCATCAGCAGCGGCGCCAGCACGATCGCGGTGAACAGCACCGCGAACACCGCCCACAGCAGGACGCGGCTACGCCTGGTCCACAGCAGCACGACTGCCTCCCTTCGTCAGGCGCCGGTAGGTTCCGTACAGGGCGAGGGAGAACACGACGTTGACCACCGCGATGACACAGGCCTGCGGGAAGTCGAAGGTGACGATTCCCTTGCCGTAGACCAGCATCGGCAGCGTCGTGACGTCCTTGGCGCCGAGGAACAGCACGATGCCGAACTCGTTCATCGCCAGCAGCATGGTCAGGCAGGCACCGGAAGCCAGTGACGGCAAGGCTTCCGGCAGGATGACCCGACGCAGGACGCGGCCGGGTTTCGCGCCGAGGCTGGCCGCGACCTCCATCTGCGCCGACGAGACCTGCCCGAACGCGGCGAGCGCCGGCCGCATCACGAACGGCGTGTAGAAGGTGATCTCGGCCAGCAGGATCCCGAACGGCGAGTACAGGAACCCGCCCGCGCCCAGGATCCCGGCGCTGCCGTAGATGAAGGTGAACGCCAGCGCGATGAGGAACGACGGGAACGCGAGCACGGTGTCCACCAGCCGCGAAAGCGTCCGCGCGCCGGGGAACGGCACGAACGCGATCACCAGCGCGAGGAACGTCCCCAGCACCACGCAGCCCGCGGTGGCGCCGAGCGCGAGCGCGACGGTCTTCCAGGCGGCGTCCCGGAATTCCGCCGAGCCCAGGACGTCCAGCCAGACCGACAAGCCGAACTCGCCGGTCTTCGATTCCAGGGACTGGAGAACGACCAGTACGAGCGGATAGCCGAAGAAGCCGAGCAGGACGAGCACCGGCGGCAGCAGGAACCAGCCGCGTCCGGGCTGTTTCTCCCGCCGCCGCGCCGGTGCCGCCGCCGTGGTGGCGAGCGCGAGGCCGGTCATCCGACGCCCACCAGCGGGCAACCGTCCGGAATGGACACTCCGACCCGCTCCCCCACACTCGGCAGTCCCGCGATGTCCGGCACTTCGGCGCGGACCTCGTTCCCATCGAGTTCCAGATCGAGCCGGAAGCCCGTGCCCCGCCACTGAACCCCGCGCAGGACCGCGGGCAGCGCGCCGGGGGTGTCCACCGCGGTGATCCCGACCCGGTGGGGCCGGACGCCGAGCGCGACGGCTTGTCCCGCCCGGAACGTCCCCGACGGGTCGGCGGCCAGCTCGCGGTCGCCGAGCCGGACCCTGGTCCCGTCGGGGTGGATCAGCTCGACCGGGATGAGGTTGGACGCGCCGAGGAAGCTCGCGGTGAACTCCGTCGAGGGACGCTGGTAGAGCTCGCGGCTCGGGCCGAGTTCGACCAGCTTCGAGTCGCGCATGACGGCGATCCGGTCGGCCAGCGCCAGCGCCTCGCCCTGGTCGTGGGTGACGTAGATCAGCGTGGTGTCGGGGAGTTCGGCACGCAGCCGCAGCAGTTCCGCGACCATGTCCTCCCGCAGGGCGGCGTCCAAAGCGGACAGTGGTTCGTCGAGCAGCAGCACCCGCGGCCGGATCGCCAGTGCCCGCGCGAGCGCGACGCGCTGTTGCTGCCCGCCCGAAAGCTCACGCGGGTAGCGGCGGGCGTACTGGCCCATCCCGACCAGCTCCAGCGCCTCGGCGACCCTGCTCGCCGTCTCGGCGCGAGGCGTTTTCCGCGCCTTGAGGCCGAAAGCGACGTTGGCTTCGACGCGCATGTGCGGGAACAGCGCGTAGCTCTGCACGACGACGCCGAGGCCGCGCCGGTGCGGCGGCAGCTCGGTGACGTCCTCACCGTCGAGCAGGACCCGGCCGGTGCTCGGCACGACGAAACCCGCGAGCGCCTTCAAGGCCGTGGACTTGCCGGAGCCGGACGGCCCGAGCATCGCCAGCGTCTCCCCTCTCGCCACGGTGAGATCCAGTGGCGAGAGGGCGGTCGTCCGGCCGAAGCGGACGGAGACCCCGCGGAATTCGACCGCCGGGGTCATCGGCCCACGGCCTTCTTGTACGCGGCGAGGTCGGCGTCGAGCTTCGCGAGGACGGCGTCCCAATCCGGCTGCCAGATCTCGACGCCGTCGAGGGCGGCCTTCACCTTGTCCGCCCGCGGGCCGGACGGCGTGACGTCGGTCCGCGACGGGGCACCGAAGGCGTCGACGACCTTGCCCTGCACCTCGGACGAGAGCAGGAAGTCCAGGAACTTCTTGGCGTTCTCGGCGTGCGGCGCGTTGTTCACCAGGCCCGCGTAGTACGGGAGGGCGAAGGTGGAGCGCTTGCCTTGCGCGTCGGCCGGGAAGAAGACCTCGAAACCGCCGCTCTTCTCGATCGCGGCGAGGTTCATCTGGACGTCGCCGTTGGCCACCAGGATCTCGGCCTTGGCCACCTTCGGCTGCAGCTTGCCGGTGGAGGACGACGGGCCGACGTTGTTGGCTTCGAGCCTCGCGAGGTAGTCGAGCGCGCCCTGGTCACCGAGGACGTGCTGGAGTTGCAGCAGGACCGCGGTGCCGTCGCCCGCCTCACCGGGGGTCGAGTACTGGAGCTTGCCCTTGAGCGACGGGGACAGGAGGTCGTCCCAGGTCTTGGGCGCGACCTGCGGATTGCGGATGAAGCTGAGGTAGTTGTTCATGATCGCGAAGTAGCGGCCCTGGCCGTCCTTCTGCCCGGCGGGGACCTGGTCGATCCCGGCGGGCGCCGAGGCGGCGAGCAGCCCCTGCGACGCGGCCCGCTGGATGAACGGCGGCAGCGTGACCAGGATGTCGGCCTGGGTGTTGGCCTTCTCCTTCTCCACCCGGGAGGCGACTTCACCCGATCCGGCGGTCACCGCCTGGACGGTGATCCCGGTCTTGGCCTTGAATTCCTCGAAGCGCTGGGCGTACCAGTCTTCGAGACCGTCCACTGTGTACAGCGTGACGGTCTGGTCCCCGGACGCGCCGCCTGCGGTTCCGCCGCAGGCGGCCAGGGTGAGGGCAAGCAGCCCGGCGAGGGCGGTGGCCGCGAGTTTCTTCATGTCGTCAAAGCTCCTTGGGGAACAGCAGGGCGGGAAGGTCGCGGACGGATTCGAGGACGTGGGTGGCGCCGGCGGCTTCGAACTCCGGCCTCTTCGCGGATCCGGTGAGCACGCCGGCGACGATCGAGGCACCGGACCGCAGCCCGGTCAGGACGTCCGAAGCGGTGTCACCGGCGACGGCGATGCGGCGGACGTCGGTGATTTCGAGCCGCAGCGCGGCGGTGAGGACGAGGTCGGGGAACGGGCGGCCGCGCACTCCCTCGCCCGGCGCCAGCACCGCGTCGGCGAGGCCGTGCCAGCCCAGCGCGTCCAGGATCGCGTTCTGCGTGGCAGGCGCGAAGCCGGTGGTGAGCGCGACCTTCACCCCTTGGGCGCGCAGTTCCTGGATCGTCTGCTCGGCACCGGGGATCGGCTCGCAGTGGCCGTCGGCGACGAGTTTCTCGTATGCCTCCTGGAAGGCGTTGTTCGCGCGCTGGGCGCGTTCCTCGTCTCCGTCGAGCAGCGCGCGGAAGACGACGATCTTGGACTGTCCCATCGTTTCGACCACGTAGTCGAGCATTCCGGGGAAACGGCTGTCCTCTTCGGACACTCCGGCGGCGGCGATCGCCGCGGTGAAGGCGCGGATCACCAGGCCGTCGTCGGCGACGGTGGTCCCGGCCATGTCCAGGACGACGAGTTCGGTGTTCACCAGGAGAGCTCCTCTGCGGTGTCTTCGGCGATGGCGGGGGAACAGGTCATCCCCCGCCCACCCGGTCCGGTGACGAGCCACGCGTTGTCCGCGACGCGGGCGCGATGCACGATCCGGGTGGTGTCGGTGGTCTGGGCGTAGACCCCGGCCCAGCGGCGGGCGATCCGCGGGAGCGGCCGTCCGAGCAGCGCGCCGGCGACCTCGGCCAGATGGTCGTACGGGTCTTCGGTGGTGTCGAACGAGAACGGCTCGTCGTATTCGTGGGTGTCGCCGATGGTCAGCGAGCCGTCGAGGCGCTGGACCATGAGCAACTGCATCTTGTGGGCCGCGGCGATCTCGCCCTGCGGCTGGCCCGCGTTGAGCCCGTCGAGCGCCTCGCCGCGGTAGGCCGGGTAGTACCGGAAGCTGTCCGCGTCGGCGACCGTGGTGGTGAGGGTTTCACCGAGTGGCTCGGTCTGGGCCATCTGCAGCCGCACCCGGCGGACCGGGGTCGCTCCGGCGAGCTCCTTGACCAGGCCGCCGGTCCAGGCGCCGGTGCACAGCACCACGACGTCGCCTTCGTGGGTCTCCCCTGTGTCGTCGACGACGCCGCGCTCGGTCAGGTCGCGGATCTCGCGGCCGGGCACCCAGGTGTAGCGGCCGGATTTCGCCAGTTCGGCGCGCAGGACGGGCTGGGCGACGCGCGGTTCGACGGCGGCGTCGCGGTCACACCAGAGCGCGCCGAGGAAGTCGCCGCGCAGGGCCGGGTTCAGCTCGCGGGCCTCGGCGGCGTCGAGCAGCTTGAAGCCGCGGTCCTCCGTGCTCGCGGCCGCGGCCGCGGCGACGGCGAGTTCGGCCTCCGTGCGGACGACGGTGAGTGAGCCGTTCGGCCGGAAGCCGATCCCCTCGACCCGTTCCCCGATGCGCTCCCACAGCACTCGCGCCCTGGCGGCCGTCTCCAGTTCGGGGCCACTGGCGCGGCCGCCGACCCAGACCAGGCCGAAGTTGCGCACCGACGCGCCCCTGGCCTCGGGTTCCCGTTCGATCTGGACGACGTCGTGGCCGCGTTCGACGGCCTGCCAGGCGTGCTGAGTGCCGAGCACTCCGCCGCCGATGATGAGGATTCGCACACCGCAGACGCTCGCCTGCGCGCACCAACGCTCCGTGACCCCCGCCCTAACCGCAGGTGAAGTGCCACCGAAATGTGGACCAGACCTGTTATCTTTGCGTTACACTACCCCGCGTTTCGTCCTCTGGATGCGGTCGTTGAATCCGCAAATATCGCGTTCAGAGGACTAACTGCGGCAGTCGGCTACTCCACGCGGCCCAGTCGGGTCTCGAAGGAGAGCCGGTCGCCGCGGAACAGCGACCGGACGCGCTCGAACGGGATGCCGTCCGGCCCCCACGAGGTCCGGTGCATCAGCAGCATCGGCAGCGCCGGATTGGTCCCGATCAGCAGGGCCTCGCGGGGCGTGGCGAGCACGGTCTCGACCCGCTCCTCGGCTCCGTCGAAGACGACCCCGAGCCGTTCCCGCAGACAGGCGTAGAGCGACTGTGTGGGATCGAACACATCCATCAGTGTCGGGAATCGCGCGGCGGTGAGATAGGTCGATTCCAGCCCGACCCGCTCGTCGTCGGCGAGCAGCACCCGTTCGATGTGGATGACGTCGTCTTCGGGATCGATTTCCAGTTCCGAAGCGAGCGACGGACCCGCTTCCCGGCGTTCCAAAGAGATCAGATTCCGGCCCGGCTGAATGCCCTGCCTCCTGAGTCCTTCGGTGTAACTCACCAAGGCGAGCGGCTGGACGAGCTTGGGGCCCGCGACGTACGTGCCGCTCCCCTGCCGCCTGCTCAGCCGCCCTTCGAGCACGAGTTCACCGACGGCCTGGCGCACCGTCGCGCGGGAAACCTCGAATCGTTCGGACAGTTCTCTTTCGGTGGGAAGTACCGCTCCTTGCCCTAATTCCGAGATCACGTCGAGTAGATCGACTTTGACCGCGTAATAGCGGGGAATGCGGCCGTGTTCGGGAATTCCGTCGCGAACCGGGCCGTCGGCGGGTGGATGAAGTCTTGGCGAACGCGCTTTCACGATCCAGATCCTAGGCCCGTTTCCCCATGCCTGTACTGACCCGAACGAAGTGTTCACGCCACGCTCACACTCGTGGCCGAAACGGGCACCTCGTTCGGCGGATCGGGCAGGGTGACCGGGCGATCAGCCTTCCGGCGGTTCCGGCGCCCACCCGTCCAGGAGTAGTGGCGATGGGTGCCCCGGGCCACGCCATTCGTCGGCGAACGGGCGCGGGCGTCCGTTAATCACCACCATCGGCCGAAAGATCCGAAGAAAGTTGGTTGTCCCGGCGTATGCCCACCTGCTGTAGTCAGTTGGCCGCAGTCAGTCTCCCTGCCTCCACTGTGGACAGCCGGAAGGAATGAACCCTTGGACATCAAGCGTCGGTTCAGCCTGCTCAAAAAGACCCTGATCGCCGTCGCGGCGGCCGGAACCCTGGCGGGTCTCGCCACCGCTCCACAAGCCGCGGCCGCCCAGCCGCCGTCCACCGACGTGGTCGGCGGGACCCGGGCCGCTCAGGGTGAATTCCCTTGGATGGTAAGGCTTTCCATGGGCTGCGGCGGTGCGCTCTACACCCCGCAGATCGTGCTGACGGCCGCGCACTGCGTGTCGCGGACCGGGGCCAACACGGGTATCACGGCCACCCTCGGCGTCGTGGACCTGCAGAGCACGGCGGCCAAGAAGGTCAAGTCGACCTACGTGTACCGGTCGCCGACCTACCCCACCTCCACCGGCGGTGACTGGGCGCTGATCAAGCTCGCCAGCCCGGTCAGCGGCATCCCGACGCTGCCGATCGCCACCAGCACCGCCTACAACAGCGGCACGTTCACCGTCGCCGGCTGGGGCGCCGCGACCGAAGGCGGGGCGCAGCAGCGCTACCTGCTCAAGGCCAACGTGCCCTTCGTCTCCGACTCGACCTGCAAGGCTCAGGGCGGCAGCTACGCCGACCTGATCGACAGCGCCGAGATCTGCGCGGGCAACGTCAACTCCGGTGGCGTCGACACCTGCCAGGGCGACTCGGGCGGCCCGATGTTCCGTCGCGACAGCGCCGGGGGCTGGATCCAGGTCGGCATCACCAGCTGGGGCGAGGGGTGCGCGCGGGCGCACGCTCCCGGCGTCTACACCGAGGTGAGCACCTTCGCGACCGCGATCAAGAACGCGGCCGCCGGCCTCTAGTTCCCACCCGCACGGCATGCCTGCCTCGTGAGTGGTAAGGACGGTTCTAACCGTCCTTACCACTCACGAGTCTTTCAGCGGGTCTTGTCCAAACGCGACAGTGTCTCTTCGTATCCCGACACCAGCTCCGCGATCACGTCGGCGACCGGACGCACCCGGTCCATCCGCCCGACGATCTGCCCCACCGGCATCGACACCACGCTCGGATCCGCCGCGTGGTGGATCCGGTTGTGCGCGTGGGAGACCAACAGGTTCTGCAGCGGCATCGGCAGCGGTTCGGGCGCGTCGGGCGCGGCCCAGGCCTCGGTCCACCGCGTCTTGAGCAGCCGCGCCGGTTTGCCGGTGTAGATCCGCGTCCGGACGGTGTCGGACGAACCCGCCGCGACGAGCGCGCGCTGCATCGCTTCGGACTCCCCCATGGTCTGGAGGTATTCCTCGGTGGCGAGCCAGAAGGAACCCATCCACACCCCGGACGCGCCCAGCGCGAGCGCCGCCGCGACCTGCCTGCCCGAGCCGATCCCGCCGGCGGCGAGCACCGGGACGCGGTCGCCGACGGCGTCCACCACCTCGGGCAGCAGCACCATCGACGCGATCTCGCCGGTGTGCCCGCCCGCCTCGTAGCCTTGCGCCACAACGATGTCGACGCCGTTGTCGACATGCCGCACGGCGTGTTCGGCCTTGCCCGCCAAGGCCGCGACCGGCACACCCTTCGCGTGACACTGCTCGATGACGTCCACCGGCGGTGACCCCAGCGCGTTGGCGATCAACCGGATGGGGTGTTTCAGCGCGACCTCGACATGGGACCGGGCGACCGAATGCAGCCACCCCAGCACTCCCGCGCGTTCGTCGGTGTCGTCCGGCAGCGGCGGCACCGCGAGGTCGCGCAGGGTCCGCTCCACGAAGTCGCGATGCTCCTGTGGGATGTGCTTCGCGAGGTCGATCGACGTCCCTTCGGCCGGAATCTTGGCCGGCATCACGATGTCGACGCCGTAGGGCTTCCCGCCGGTGTTCTCGTCCATCCAGGACAGGACGGCGTCGAGCTCGGCGGCGTCGTTGAACCGCACGCAGCCCAGCACGCCGAGACCACCCGCCCGGCTGATCGCCGCGGCGACGTGCTCGGACGGGGTGAACCCGACGATCGGCAGATCGATCCCGAGCCGGTCGCACAGAGACGTCCGCATGAAACTCCTTCGATGCCGGTTGGTGAACCCGCGTCCGCGATCGACGTCGGCAGGACGCCGATCGCCATCAGCCTCACCGCTGCGGAGAGGGCGTCCTGCCACCGCGATAGCGGTGGCTTCGGCCGGGTGGGTTCACGCGTCTGGTCGCCTTTCCTGAATTCTTCAGCTCCGCCGCCGACGGGTGCTACGCCGGTTGAATGCTGATGGGCTCGTGCTCGGCGGCGTAGCGCTGCGCCCACGGGTAGTCCGGTTTCCCGCTGGGCGACCGCCCGATCTCCTCGGCGAGCCAGAGACTGCGCGGCACCTTGTATCCGGCGATCTCGGTCCGCACGTGTGCTTCGAGGGCGGCGAAATCGAGCTCCTTGCCGGCGCGCGGCTGGATCACCGCGGCCACCCGCTGGCCGAGCCGGTCGTCGGGGATGCCGATGACGAGCGCGTCGAAGACGTCCGGATGCGATTTGAGCGCGCCCTCGACCTCCTCCGGGTACACCTTCTCGCCGCCGGTGTTCACGCATTGCGACCCCCGGCCGAGCAGGGTCACCGTGAGGTCTTCCTCGTAACGCGCGTAATCACCCGGGACGACGTACCGCTTGCCGTCGACCTCGACGAAGATCTTCTCGGTCTTCGCGGGATCCTTGTAGTACCCGAGCGGGACGTGCCCGCGCCGGGCGATCAGGCCGATCGCGCCCGGTTTCGGCTCGACGAGCGCGCCGTCGTCGTCCACCAGGATCGCGTCCTTGCCGAAGTTGACCCGGGGACCGGCGGAGTGATCGCTGTCCTTGCTGACCATGCCGATACCGGTGAACCCGCTTTCGGACGACCCGATCGCGTCGGTGATCACCACGTGCGGGAGCAGGGACAGGAATTCCTGCTTCACCGATTGGGAGAACAGGGCGGCGTGACTCGACACCGCCACGATCGACGAAGCGTCGTAGTCGCCCTCGCGATACGCGTCGATCAGCGGCCGCGCCATCGCGTCGCCGACGATGGTGAGCACCTGGACCTTGTTGTCCTGCACGGCTTTCCAGACTTCGTGCGCGTCGAACCGCGGGACGAACACGACCGGGCTGCCGGTGAACAGCGCGCCGAACGCGGCCCACTGCGCGGCGCCGTGGATCAGCGGCGCGGCCGGGAGCCGGACCAGGCTGCCCGACTTGCCCTGTTCGGCGAGCGTCCATTCGTCCGGGACGTACTCGCCGGTGACGAAGTTGATGCCGCCACCGAGCGCCCGCCAGATGTCTTCGTGGCGCCACAGGACGCCCTTGGGATACCCGGTGGTGCCGCCGGTGTAGAGGATGTAGATGTCGTCGGCGCTGCGCTCGGCGAAATCCCGTTCGGGGGAGCCTTCGGCCAGCGCGGCTTCGTAGTCCACACCACCGTAGGACGAGTAGTCGCCGTCGCTTCCGTCTTCGACAACGACAACGTGTTTCAGTTTCGGGGTTTCCGGCAGGACGGCTGCCACCTTGTCCGAATACTGGCGCTCGTGGACGAGCGCCACGAGGTCGGCGTTGTCGAACAGGTACCGCAGTTCGCCGTGGACGTAGCGGTAGTTGACGTTGACCGCGATCGCGCGCAGCTTGTACGCGGCGATCATCGATTCCAGGGCCTCGATCGAGTTCCGGGAATAGACACCGATGTGGGATCCGGGTCCCACGCCGTGTGCGGCGAGATGGTGCGCCAGCCGGTTGGCGCGCTCTTCCAGTTCGGCGAAGGTGACCCGCCGATCGCCGCAGACGACCGCGATGCGCTCCGGCACGGCGTCGACGGCGTGCTCGAGTAGATCCGCGATGTTGAGTGCCACTTCCTCAAAGTAGAACATGTTATCGTTCTGGGCAATGGCCGGTCCTTGGGAGGTTTTGGTGGGCGAACCGCACGCGCTGGTGGAAAAGATCGAACACACCCTCGTGGTCACGATGAACCGGCCGGAGGCCCGCAACGCGCTCAGCGGCGAGATGCTCGGGATCATGGTCGAGGCGTGGAACCGGGTCGACGAGGACGACGACATCCGGTGCTGCGTGCTCACCGGCGCGGGCGGCGCGTTCTGCGCGGGCGCGGATCTGAAGTCGATGTCGAAGAACTCGCCGTCGGACTCGTTCGAGAAGGGCACGTTCGATCCCAGCCGGATCGAGGGCCTGCTCAAGGGCCGCCGGCTCACGAAGCCGCTGATCGCCGCCGTCGAAGGCGCCGCGATCGCCGGCGGCACGGAGATCCTGCAAGGTACGGACATCCGCGTCGCGGGTGAGAGCGCGAAGTTCGGCGTGTCCGAGGCCCGGTGGAGCCTGTTCCCCATGGGCGGTTCGGCCGTGCGGCTCCCCCGCCAGATCCCGTACACCGTCGCCGCCGACCTGCTGCTGACCGGACGGCATATCAAGGCGAGCGAGGCGCTGGAGATCGGTCTGATCGGCCACGTCGTCCCGGACGGGAAGGCCCTGGACAAGGCCATGGAGCTGGCCGGCCTGATCGCGGCGAACGGTCCGCTGGCGGTCCGCGCCATCCTCAAGACCATGCGGGACACCGAGGGCATGCACGAGGAAGAGGCGTTCAAGCTCGACGCCCAGTACGGCATCGGGGTCTTCGCGAGCGAAGACGCGAAGGAAGGCCCCCGCGCCTTCGCCGAGAAGCGCAAGCCCGTCTTCCGGGGCCGCTGACCCCCGCATTTAGTCCTCTGGATGCGGTAGTTCGTGGAGTGAACTACCGCATCCAGAGGACGAAATGCGTCAGGGGACGCGGTGACCCTCCCAGTAGGGGTCGCGGAGCTTGCGCTTGTAGAGCTTCCCGTTCGGGTCGCGCGGGAGTTCGGGCAAGTAGTCGACGGAACGCGGGAGTTTGAACTTCGCCAGCCGCGACGCCGCGTACTCCAGGATCTCCGCGGTCAGCTCCTCGGAGGGCTCGACGCCGTCCGCGGGCTCGACGACGGCCTTGATCGCCTCGCCCCAGTCCTCGTGCGGGACGCCGAACACCGCGACGTCGGCGATCTTCGGGTGCATCACCAGCTCACCCTCGATCTCCGCCGGGTAGATGTTGACCCCGCCCGAGATGATCAGATCCGCCTTGCGGTCGTGCAGGAAGAGGTATCCATCCTCGTCGAGATGCCCGACGTCGCCGAGGGTGAACAGGTCCCCGACCCGCGCCTTGTCCGTCTTCGCCCGGTCCTTGTGGTACTCGAACTTCGAGTCGCCCATCTTCATGTACACCGTGCCGGTCTCGCCGGCGGGCAGTTCCGTGCCCTCGTCGTCGAGGATCTTGATCGTCGAACCCGGCCACGGCAGCCCGACCGAACCCGGTTTCTTCAGCCACTCCTCCCCCGAGATCGCCGTCCCGCCGCCCTCGGTGGCCGCGTAGTACTCGGTGACGACCGGCCCCCACCAGTCGAGCATCCGGCGTTTGACCTCCAGCGGACACGGCGCGGCGCCGTGGATCATCACGCGCAGCGAACTCAGGTCGTAGGCCGCGCGGACGTCGTCCGGCAGCGCGAGCAGACGGCGGAACTGCGTCGGGACCATGTGGCTGTGCGTGACGCGGTGCCGCTCGATCAGCCGCAGCATGTCCTCCGCGTCCCAGCGGTCCATCAGCACCGCGGTATGCCCCAGCTGCAGGGAGATCGCGACGAAGTTCAGCACCGCCGTGTGATAGAGCGGCGACCCGCACAGGTGCACGTGGTCGTCGTGCGGCGCGAGCCCGAAGATGCCGAAGAACCACGTCGACGCGCCGGGAACGGAGTCGGGGTCGGCGCCGGTCAGCGGCCGCCGGACCCCCTTGGGCCGCCCCGTGGTGCCGGACGTGTAGAGCATCGGCGAACCCGCCGTGCGCCGCTCCGGACGCCCGTCGCCCTCACCGGAGCCGAGCTCTTCGATCCGGCGGAAGCCCTCGACGTCGCCGACGGCGAACCGGCCGCGTTCCGGGATCCCGGCCTCGTCCGCGGCCGCGATCGCGACGTCGGCGAAGCGTTCGTGCGCGAGGAAGGCCTTGGCGCCGCTGTCGGACAGGATGTAGGCGACCTCCGGCCCGACCAGATGCCAGTTGACCACCACGATGTACAGACCGGACTGGATGGCGGCGAAATAGGCCGCGACGAGTTCGTCACCGTTGGGCTGCAGGACGACGACCACGTCTCCCGCCTCGAGCCCCAGTGCTTGCAGCCCACGCGCGTACGCGTTCGCTTTCGCGGCGAGCTCTCCGTATCCGATGGAGCGGCCGTCCGGGTCGACGAGTGCGACCCGCTCCGGCTCCTGTGCGGCGATGTTCCAGACCCCAAGTGTCCCGGTAGCAGTCGGCATACCCGCAAATCTAGAACGCGTTCCACTCAAGAGCAACCGTCAGCAAGGCCCAGATGAGCAGTCTTGCTCGAAAATCGAGAACGTGTTTCACTCAGAATGTGAGCGCACCTGAACTCCCGCTGTCGGCCCCGCTCAACGTGGGCTTCGACTACACGCGTTCGGTCGGCCCGGTGCTCGGCCGGTTCGTCGACGCCCTGCGCGAGCGCCGCGTCGAAGGCGTCCGGGGCAGCGACGGCCGTGTCCACGTGCCACCGCTGGAATACGATCCCGTGACCGCCGAGGCGCTGTCCGAATTCGTGCCGGTGGCGTCCGAGGGCGAGATCGTCTCGTGGTCCTGGATCGCCGAGCCCGTCGACGGCCAGCCGTTGTCGCGGCCGTTCGCGTGGGCGCTGATCCGGCTCGACGGCGCCGACACCCCGATCCTGCACGCGGTCGACGCCGGCTCCCCCGCGAGCGTCCACACCGGACAACGGGTCCGGATCCGCTGGGCGGACGAGACCGTCGGCCACATCCGCGACATCGCCTACTTCGTCCCCGCCGACGGGCCCGACACCGAAGCCACCGAGGCGCCTCCCCCGGTCGCGAAACGCGAAGAGGGCGCGCCGGTCAGCGTCGTGATCACGCCGATCCACCTGCGCTACCAGCATTCCGCGTCGCCGGAGGAAAGCCGGTACCTGCGCGGGCTCGCCGAGGGAAAGCTGATCGGCCAGCGCTGCCCGTCCTGCGAGAAGGTCTACATCCCGCCGCGCGGTGCCTGCCCGACCGACGGCGTCCCGACCACCGACGAGGTCGAACTGCCCGACACCGGCATCGTCACGACGTTCTGCATCGTGAACGTGCCGTTCCTCGGCCAGAAGATCAAACCGCCCTACGTGGCCGCGTACATCCTGCTCGACGGCGCGGACATCGCGTTCCTGCACCTGGTCCTCGGCTGCGACGCCGCCGACGTCCGGATGGGCATGCGGGTCCGGGCCGCGTGGAAGCCACGGGACGAATGGTGGACTTCGCTGGAGAACATCGGCCATTTCGAGCCGACCGGCGAGCCCGACGCACCGTACGAATCCTTCGCCCACCATCTGTGAGGACCACCGTGCCAGATGTAGCAGTCGTGGGCTTCGCGCAGGCCCCCAACGTCCGCAGTACCCCGGGCACCACCAACGGCGTGGAAATGCTGGTGCCGATCTTCGCCGAGGTCTTCGAGCGAACCGGTCTGTCCAAAGAGGACATCGGATTCTGGTGCTCGGGTTCTTCGGACTACCTCGCCGGTCGCGCGTTCTCGTTCATCGCCGCCGTCGACGCCATCGGTGCCTTCCCGCCGATCCACGAGTCGCATGTCGAGATGGACGCCGCCTGGGCGTTGTACGAGGCCTGGCTGAAGATCCGGATGGGCGAGGTCGACACGGCGCTCGTCTACGGCTTCGGCAAGTCGTCCGCCGGACAGCTACGACGGGTGCTGGCCTTGCAAATGGACCCGTACGTCGTCGCGCCGCTGTGGCCGGACTCGGTGAGCGTCGCCGGGATCCAGGCGCGGCTGGGGCTGGAATCCGGGCTCTGGTCGGAAAAGGATCTCGCCGAGGTCGCCGCGCGCAGCCGCGCGGACGCCGCCGGGAATCCCGCCGCACAGCTTTCCGGAACGGTCGAAGTCGCCGACCTCCTGGACGCCCCTTACTTCGCGGATCCCTTGCGAGCCCACGACATCGCCCCCATCACCGACGGCGCCGCCGTGCTCGTGCTCGCGTCGGCCGAGCGGGCGGCGGACCTCGTCGACAGCCCGGCGGTGATCACCGGGATCGAGCACCGCGTCGACTCCCCCGCGCTCGGCGTCCGGGACCTCACCAAGTCGCCTTCGACGGCGGCCGCCGGGCGGGCGCTCGACCTGGACGGCGTCGAGGTCGCGGAACTGCACGCCCCGTTCACGCATCAGGAACTGATCCTGCGCGACGCGCTGGGCCTCGGCGACCAGGTGCGGATCAACCCCTCCGGCGGCGTCCTGACCGGCAATCCGATGTTCTCCGCGGGGCTGGCGAGGATCGGCGAGGCGGCGAACCGCGTCCTCGACGGCAGCGCGCGCAAGACCCTCGCCCACGCGACCAGCGGCCCCGTCCTCCAGCAGAACCTGGTCGCGACCTTGGAGGTCCTCTCGTGAAGCACCTCGCGGCCGTACTGGGAACCGGCCAGACCCACCACAAGGCCAAACGCACCGACGTGTCCATGCCCGGGCTGCTCCGGGAGGCCATCGACCGGGCGATGCTCGACGCGCAGACCGGGTGGGACGACATCGACGCCGTCGTCCTCGGCAAGGCACCGGATCTGTTCGAGGGCGTGATGATGCCCGAACTGTTCCTCGCCGACGCGCTCGGCGCGACCGGGAAACCGTTGCTGCGCGTGCACACCGCCGGTTCGGTCGGCGGGTCGACCGCGCTCGTGGCGGCGTCGCTCGTGCAGGCCGGCGTGCACAAGCGGGTGCTGACCGTGGCCTTCGAGAAGCAGTCCGAGTCGAACGCGATGTGGGGCCTGTCGATCTTGCCACCGTTCCAGATGCCGGTGGGCGCCGGGGCGGGCGGCTATTTCGCGCCGCACGTGCGCTCGTACATCCGGCGGTCCGGCGCGCCCGACCACGTCGGTGCGATCGTCGCGGCCAAGGACCGCCGCAACGGCGCGTTGAATCCGTACGCGCATCTGCGGCAGTCCGACATCACGGTGGAGTCGGTGCAGGCGTCACAGATGCTGTGGGATCCGATCCGCTACGACGAGACGTGCCCGTCATCGGACGGAGCGTGCGCGATGGTGATCGGTGACGAAGCGTCGGGCGACGCCGTTCCCGGTGGCGCGGCGTGGATCCACGCGACCGCGATGCGCACCGAACCGACCACGTTCGCCGGCCGCGACCAGGTGAACCCCCAAGCGGGCAGGGATGCCGCCGCCGCGTTGTGGCGGGACGCCGGGATCACCGACCCACTGTCCGAAGTGGACGCCGCCGAGATCTACGTGCCGTTCTCGTGGTTCGAGCCGATGTGGCTGGAGAACCTGGGGTTCACCGACGAAGGTCAGGGCTGGAAGCTCACCGAAGCCGGCGAGACCGCGCTCGGCGGGCGGCTACCGGTCAACCCGTCGGGCGGCGTGCTGTCGTCGAACCCGATCGGGGCGTCCGGGATGCTGCGGTTCTCCGAAGCGGCCAAGCAGGTGATGGGCCGGGCCGGGGACTACCAGGTCGACGGCGCGCGGATCGCGCTCGGGCACGCGTACGGCGGCGGTTCGCAGTTCTTCTCGATGTGGGTGGTGGGATCGGCCAAACCGAGCTGATCTTTCAGCCGACTTTGGCTTCCTCGACCTTCCCGCGCCTGGCATACAGGCGGATTCTGTTCGGCCGGTGGTCCAGTGTCACCGCTCCGTGCCCTTCGAGGTCGACGACCTCGACCTGGAAGCCGTCGGCCTCGCATTTCGCCCGTGCCTCGTCCACCCGCGAACCCACGAGCTCGGACAAGGCGAACGACGGTGCTCGATCACCGAACATCGGGCTCTCCCTTCGGTCAGGGGCGGCGGCGCGGCCGGAGGCGTTGCGCGGCCAGGGTCGCGACCACCCCGGTCACCGCGCCCACCAGCACCGGCTTGAGCCCGTGCCGGTCAGGCGCCGCCACCACCGGCCGGACCACCACGGGCGGCGGCGGCCGCACCGGGTCCGGCGGGGCGTCGCGAGCGGTCGCCGTCCATGCTGTCACGAACACCAGCATCCGGGCGACCAGCGAGATGAAGAAGATCAGGCCGATGATGGAGCCGAACGCGACCCCGGTCGGCGAGTTCCCGATCAGGCGCAGATAGATCCCACCGGCCAGCTTCAGGAGTTCGAAGCCCAGCGCCAGCGCGACCGCGCCGCGCATCGCGCTGCGGACCCCGACCGGTTTCCTCGGCAGCCGGGTGAGCACCCAGAGGAACACGAGCCAGTTGGCCAGCAACGCCAAGGGAATCGAGATCGCCGACAGCACGTTGTGCCCCCAGGCGGTGTCGTCCACCCCGGCCAGTCCCAGCAGGTACCGGCCGAGCGCGGACCCGGAAATGGTGATGGCGAAGGACACCAGGAGCGCGCTCGCGAGACCGAGCAGCGCGAGCAGATCCGCGGCGATCGTGCGCAGGAGCGGGAGATCCGACCGGTTCTGGCCCCACAGCGCGGTGAGCGCGTCGCGAAGCGCGTTCATCCAGTTCCAGCCGGAGTACAACCCGATGATCAGACCGATGATCCCGACGCTGGTGCGCTGCTCGACGAACCCGGTGAGCAGTTCCGCCGCCTTGTCGCCGAGGCCGCCGGGCAGGGTGCCGGTGATCGCGCTCAGCATCGACTCGATCAGCTGCGGCTGGCTGGCCAGCACGAAGCCCGCCACCGAAACCGCGACCATGAGGATGGGCACCAGCGAGAACAGGCTGAAATAGGTGATCGACGCGACGTAGTGGTAACCGCCGTACTCGATGTAGCGGTTCACGGCCCGCGCCACGTGGTCCAGCCAGCGGTAGCGGGCACGCAGCCGCTGCCATTTCGTCGGTGCTTGCTTCTCCCTCACACGCCAATGTCTACCTCAGCGAGGTCACGGCTCGTGGTCAACACGCGATCAAGCGAGCGCGATCAGCTCCGAGCCGTCGTCCTCCGGCAGTGACGGGCCCGCGGTCGCCAGCACGGTGTTGCCGAGAAAGTCCAGCTCACAGCCGAGCGTGGAGAGGAACGCGGTGTCGGCGGCGTCCCGTCCGGTCGCGATCCGGCAGAGGCTCTGCCTCGGCGCGAGGCCGGTGGCGTCGAACACGTACCAGCGGCCGTCGATCGCCGCCTCGAAGACGGCGTGGAAGTCCATTGGGGACAGTCCGGGCGCGTAGACCGCGGCGAACCGGGCGGGGATGTCGAGCACACGGCACAGCGAGATGCAGACGTGCGCGTAGTCACGGCACACCCCCTCCCCGGCGAGGTAGGTATCGACGGCGTCGTCGGTCGGCGAACCGGAACCGACCACATAGGACAGGTGCCCGCCCACGTGCCGGACGATCGCCTCCACCTGGGCGCGCGTATCGGGCATGCCGCCGAAGCGGGACAGCGCGAGCCCGCCCATCCGGTCCGAGGGGCAGTACCGGCTGGGCCTGGTGTAGCGGATGACGTCGTCCTGGGTGACAGGCTCGGCATCGGCCGGGTCGAGCGCGCGTTCGGCCCGGTACCGCACGACGTGTTCCCCGGACGGCAGGTCGACGACCTGGGCCCTGGTCCCGTGTTCGAACGCCACCTGGCGCGGCGGCGCGGGATAGGCGAACTCCTCCTGGGAGGCCCCGCCGGCGAGCGCGATCACGAACGCGGCGGGGCCGGGTTTCGTGACCCGGAAGGACATTTCGACGTCGACCTGAACGTGGGGACCCATGGCCCCATGGTGCCCCACGGGGCCGCGTCCGGCCGATCAGGTCAGGCGTAGCGGACCTGGTAGTGCTTGATCCCGTTGAGCCAGCTCGACCGGAGCCGGTCCGGCGGGGCCACTTCCGCGATATCCGGCATGACGTCGGCGATGGCGTTGAAGATCAGGTCGATCTCCAGCCGCGCGAGGTTGGCGCCGATGCAGTAGTGCGAACCCGTGCCGCCGAAGCCGACGTGCGGATTGTCCTCGCGGAGGATGTCGAACTTCTCCGGCTCGTCGAAGTGGTCCGGGTCGAAGTTCGCGGAACTGTAGAACATCCCGACCCGGTCGCCCTTGCGGATGTGCTGCCCGCCGAGTTCGGTGTCCCTGGTCGCGGTGCGCTGGAAGGCGACCACCGGGGTGGCCCAGCGGACGATCTCGTCCGGGGCGGTCTTCGGCCGCTCCTTCTTGTACAGCTCCCATTGATCGGGGTGATCGAGGAACGCCTTCATCCCGTGGGTGATCGCGTTGCGCGTGGTCTCGTTGCCCGCGACGGCGAGCAGGATGACGAAGAACCCGAACTCGTCCGACGCCAGCGACTCGCCGTCGACATCGGCCTGCACCAGCTTCGTGACGATGTCGTCCATCGGGCATTTGCGCCGTTCTTCGGCCATGTTCCAGGCGTAGCCGACGATCTCCGCGGACGCGGCCAGCGGTTCGACCTCGTACTCGGGATCGTCGTAGGCGACCATCTGGTTGGACCAGTCGAAGACCTTGAGCCGGTCTTCCTGCGGGATGCCGATCAGTTCGGCGATGGCCTGCAAGGGAAGTTCGCACGCGACGTCGACGACGAAATCGCCGGAACCCTTCTTCTTGGCCTCGCTGACGATCCGCTCCGCGCGGTCGCGCAGGGTGTCCTCGAGCTTCGCGATCGACCTCGGCGTGAAGCCCTTCGACACGATCCGCCGCAGCTTGGTGTGCTGCGGGGCGTCCATGTTGAGCAGGACCAGACGGTTGGCTTCGAGACTGTCGTCCGTCATGTTCTCGTCGAACCGGATGATCGCGGTCTTCTCCCGGGAGGAGAACAGCTCGCTGTCCCTCGACACCGCCTTGACGTCATCGAGCCGGCTGACCACCCAGTAGCCGTCATCGCGGAAGCCCGCGGTGTTGTGGGGCTGGGGGTTCCACCAGACCGGTGCCGTACGGCGGAGTTCGGCGAACTCCTCCAGAGGCAGTCTGGTGGCGTAAAGATCCGGATCGGTGAAATCGAAACCGGCGGGGATCAGGGGAGCGGCCACGGGCTACCTCCTACGCGGTTCGCCAATGAAACACGTTCTAGACCCGATTGAAGCATACGGTGTTTACCAAGTGAAGAGTTTCAGTGAAACCCGTTAACTCGACCGACACGGATCATGCGACCCAGGCAACGAGAGGGAACGGCGACCAGTGATCAAAATCGAGCCAGCCCTGCGGCGACTTGCCCAAATCAAGAACGTGTTCTACTTTTCCAGTGAGTGAACAGTGTTTCCCGGGAGGCGAACGTGGGTAGTCCGGTGATCGTCGAGGCGGTCCGCACCCCTATCGGCAAGCGCAGGGGTCATCTGGCGGGGCTGCACGCCGCCGAGATCCTCGGCGCGGCGCAGCGCGCTCTGCTCGAACGCGCGGGACTGGATCCCGCGCTGGTCGAGCAGGCGATCGGCGGGGCCGTGACCCAGGCAGGCGAGCAGGCGGGCAACGTCACGCGCACCGCGTGGCTGCACGCCGGGCTCCCCGAGACCACGGGCGCGACCACGATCGACGCCCAGTGCGGCTCGGCGCAGCAGGCGACGCACCTGATCGCCGGGCTCATCGCGGCCGGAGCGATCGACGCCGGCGTCTCCTGCGGGGTCGAGGCGATGAGCCGGGTCCCGCTGGGCGCGAACCGCGGCGAGGGCATCGGCACGCCCCGGCCGGAATCATGGTCGATCGACATGCCCAACCAGTACGGCGCGGCCGAGCGGATCGCCGAACGTCGCGGGATCACCCGCCAGGACGTCGACCGGTTCGGCACCGAGTCCCAGGCCAAGGCCGCCGCCGCGTGGGCCGCGGGACACTTCGACCGCGAGGTCGTCGCGGTGAAGGCCCCCGTGCTCGGCGAGGACGGCGCGCCCACCGGCGAGACACGGCTGGTGGCCCGCGACCAAGGACTCCGTGAGACGACCGTCGAAGGCCTCGCCAAGCTCAAGCCCGTCCTCGAAGGCGGCGTGCACACGGCCGGGACCTCGTCGCAGATCTCCGACGGCGCGGCCGCGCTCCTGCTGATGGACTCGGACCGGGCCAAGGCACTGGGCCTCACGCCGCGGGCGCGGATCGTCTCGCAGGCGCTGGTCGGCGCGGAGCCGTACTATCACCTCGACGGTCCCGTGCAGGCGACCGAACGCGTCCTGGCCAAGGCGGGGATGTCGATCGGCGACCTCGACCTCTTCGAAGTCAACGAAGCGTTCGCTTCGGTCGTGTTGTCGTGGCTGCGGGTGCACCGGCCCGACGAGGACAAGGTCAACGTGAACGGTGGCGCGATCGCGCTCGGGCATCCTGTCGGCAGCACCGGCGCCCGCCTGCTGACCACGGCGTTGCACGAACTGGAACGCCGCGACGCGAGCACCGCGCTGGTGACGATGTGCGCCGGCGGCGCGCTTTCCACCGGCACGATCATCGAACGGATCTAGCGTCGCGCGATCCACTGCCTTGCGTCCGCGGTGGTTCCACGTGGTCTTGGCAAGACGGAGAAGAGTCGCTTGTGCTTGGAGTACCCGGGCTTTTCTCCGACGCGGCCAGTGGCCGCGTCGGCAGCAGCGGTGCGAGGCGAGCAGGGTCACGCGACACTAGGCACCGAGCCTATGCGACTACTTCACTGAGGGTGAGGGGTGTGTGGAAATAGGGACGTTCACTGTCTCTATTTCCACACGGTGCTCGTGACCGGACCAGTCACTCGACACGCCACCTGCCTTGTCTTGCCTCGCGGATCTAACCCAAGCCGACCTCGACCACCGGACCGTTGTCCGGCCTCGCGAGCCGTTTGCTTCCTTGCCCCTCCTTCCAGAAGTCGAAATAGATGGTGTCGCCCTCGACCCAGGTCAGCACCGCCTCGGTGAGGTCGAGCCGGAAGACGTGCGCCTCCCCGTCGTCGCCCTGCAGGCGGGCGACCTCCGCCGGATCGGTGATCTCGACGGCCTTTCCCGACACCTTCGCGTCCGCGCCGCCCTCGTCGATCGCCGAGGCGGCGTGGATCGCGAACCTGCCGTCGCGCTGCAGATCCTTCGCCTTCATCGCGCCGATCATCGAACCGATCAGCAGGTCCCGCTCACGGAAATCGACCTCACTGCCACTGACCCTGGGTGAGCCGTCCCGCCGGACCGTCGCCAGTACATGCGACTTCGCCGCGGTGAACCGCTCTTTGATCTTCTCCGCCAGCGCGGGTGCCTCTTCACTGAACTGCTGCCACGTCGCCATGCGGAAGAGCGTCCCACCGGGGTCCGACAGTTTCGAGACCTCAGGGCCGCGGCGCCCCCATCGGGTTCGGCAGCGGGATCGCTCCGGTGTCGAAGATGCGGCGGCTCAGCGGGACGGCGATCCGCACGGCCTCGGCGGCCCCGTCCTCACCTAGTGCTTCGAGCGGACCGGTGGCGAGCCGGTCGGTCTCGTCCTCGATCCGTTGGCGCAGCGCGATTCCCGGACCGGTCAGCGTCAGATCACGATCGAGGACGCCCCGGTCGGACAACCGCGTGACGCTCTCGTCCCACTCGTCGTCGGACCAGCCGCGGTTGACCTGGACGACCTCGCGGGTCACCGCTCCGCTGCCGATGTGGGTCAGCGTGGTGTCGAGCCCGCGCAGCCCCGCGGCGACGGCCGAGAGCACGTGACCGTCCCCGCGATGCTCGCGCAACACCGTCGCCGCGAGCCAGACCCGGCCGGCAGGCGTGGCGGGCCTGGTCACCGAGGACCAGGCGGCGGCGAGCGGTCTGGCCGCGTAGTCACAGCCGGTGACGGCTCGTTCCAGCAGATCGGCGAGTTCCGCAAGAGGCGCGCCGGTGGGCAGGATCCGGTTCAGGGCTTCCTCGACGGCGTCCATCCGGCTCTTCAGGACGGCCGCCGGTTCGGCGAATTTCCACGCGTCGGGCAGAGATCGCGCGACCATCCTCGGGGCGAACCCGAAGAGCATCGCGGTCGCGGGCGGTTCCGGCAGCGGTCCGAGCGGCGCGACCCGGCCGGCGAAATAGCCCATCCACCAGCCTGGCAGGCCCACCGCCTTGGCCGCGGCCGCCGTTTCCGGGGCGAAGTAGACGACGGCGTGCAGCGGCTCGACCGCTTCCCAGAGACGGCGCTGAAGTGACTTCACGCCTCCATCTTGCCTCGCCGAAAACCGGATGCGGCCGATCGCGGTGTGGTGTGTGATCGCGGAATGGTGATCACCGTGGAGAAGCCCGGACCCGGCGGACTGAACGAGGCCGTGGAAGCGCTGCGAGAGTGGCAATCCGAAGGAATGGCTTGGCAAGTGCATCCGGGTGACCTCGGCTGGTTCTGGCGCTCGGGGGCGGAGGCGACGGCCGCGGCGGTCCGGATCTGGCGCCGGGGCGGGCGGATTCTCGCCGTCGGGCTCCTGGACGGAGCCGATCTGCTGCGACTGACGACCGCGCCCGACGTCCGCCGGGACGAAGACCTGGCGCGACAGCTGACCGAAGACATCATCGCGCCGGAACGCGGTGTGCTGCCGGCGGGAGAGGTGTCCGTCGAGGCACCGATGGACGCGTTGCTCCAGGGTCTGTTGCCCTCACACGGCTGGCGCACCGGCGAACCGTGGACCCCGCTGCGCCGCGACCTCACCGAACCGGTGCAGGCCCCGGACCTGCGGATAGAGACGATCGGACCGGACAACTGCCACGTATGGGCCGACGTGATGCGAGGAGCGTTCGACGGCTCGACGTTCACCCCCGCCAAGTGGCGCACGATGGCGACCGGTGCGCCGTACGCCGACTCCCGGTACCTGGTCGGGTACGACGAACGGGGCGACGCCGTCGCGGCGGTCGCCGTGTGGTCGGCCGGACGGGGTAAACCCGGTGTGCTGGAACCGATGGGCGTGCATCGGGACCATCGCGGGCACGGACATGGCAAGGCGATCACCTTCGCCGCGGCGGCCGCGCTCCGGGAACTCGGCTCGTCCAGCGCGGGCGTGAACACACCGAGTTCCAATGTCGCCGCCGTCGCGACCTACGAATCGGGCGGCTTCCGGCGGCTTCCCGAGGTGTGGGATCTGACGCGGGATGCCTCGTGAGGGTGCAGGGACGCCTCGGGCACGTTCTTCCGGTGATCCGGTGGACGACACGCGTGCTTGGATGGACGACACGCGTGATCAGGCGGACGACACGCCGCGCGACCCGACCACGTGAAACAGCCGGTGCCGCCCCTGTGACTAGACAGGACCGAGAAGACTAAGCCCCGTATACGGGTTCAGGCACGGGAGCCTCCGCCAGCAACTCCGCCACCACCGGCCCGAGTTCGGCGGGTGACCACCGGGAACCCTTGTCCCGCACCGCACCGTGCCGCCAGCCCTGCGCGATCGAGACGCGGCCGCCGTCGACCTCGAACACCCTGCCGGTCACGCCGGACGACTCCTCGCTGCCGAGCCACACCACCAGCGGCGACACGTTTTCCGGGGCCATGGCATCGAATCCGTCCTCCGGCGCGGCCATGTCGTCGGCGAAGGCCACTTCGGTCATCCGGGTGCGGGCGGCCGGGGCGATCGCGTTCACGGTGACGCCGTAGCGCGCGAATTCGGTGGCGGCGACCAGCGTGAGCCCCAGGATCCCGGATTTCGCGGCCGCGTAGTTCCCCTGCCCGACGCTGCCGAGCAGACCCGCACCCGAGCTGGTGTTGATCACCCGCGCGGCCCGCGTCCGGCCCGCTTTCGCCTCGGCTCGCCAGTATTCGGCGGCATGCCGCGTCGGCGCGAAATGCCCCTTCAGGTGGACACGGATGACCGCGTCCCACTCGTCCTCGCCGAGGTTGACCAGCATCCGGTCGCGCAGGAAACCCGCGTTGTTGACCAGGACGTCCAAGCCACCGAAGGTTTCGACGGCCGTCCGCACCAGTGCCGCGGCGCCGTCCCACGAGGCGACGTCGTCGGTGTTCGCGACCGCCTTGCCGCCGAGCGCCTCGATCTCGTCGACGACGTCCTGCGCGGGCCCCGCCGACCCGCCGCTGCCGTCGATCCCGGCGCCGAGGTCGTTCACCACCACCCGCGCGCCCTCGGCGGCGAACGCGAGCGCGTGCGCCCGCCCGATACCGCGACCGGCTCCGGTCACCACCACGATCCGGCCGTCGGCGATCCCGCTCACACCGGCTCCTTTCGTTCTTTCACCAGGGAATTGGAAGCGGCGAGGAAGGCAGGAACCTCTCCTCCGCCGTGCACGGTCAGGCAGGCGCCGCTGACGTAGGAAGCCAGCGGGGAGGCCAGGAACACCGCGCAGGAACCGATCTCGTCCGGATCGGCCAACCGTCCTAACGGGACGGTCGCGCCCACCGCCTCGATGCCTGCCTCGTCGCCGTAGTGCAGATGCGAGTGCTCCGTCCGCACCATGCCGACGTCGAGCCCGTTGACCCGTACCTTCGGCGCCCACTCGACGGCGAGTGACGCGGTCAGGTTGTCGAGACCCGCTTTCGCCGCGCCGTAGGACGCCGTGCCCGGCGACGGTCTCGTCGCGCTGACGCTGCTGATGTTCACGATCACGCCGCCGCTTTCCTGGCGCTGCATGATCGCGTTCGCCGCGCGGGCGACGGTCAAGGGCGCCAGCAGGTTCAGCGCGACGATCTTCTCGTGGAACCGCGGCGACGCGTTCGCCGCCTCGGCGTACGGCGCGCCGCCCGCGTTGTTGACCACGACGTCGAGCCTGCCGTGCCGCCGGACGACCTCTTCGACGAGCGCGTCGACCTCTTTCGGGTCGCGGACGTCGCAGGAGATGAACGTCGACGCGCCGTCCCCGGCGCAGACGGGCCGCTCGGGTTCGGTGCGCGCGCAGGTGACGACCTCGGCCCCGGCGCGCAGGAAGGTCCTGGTGACACCGGCGCCGACGCCGCGGACCCCACCGGTCACCAGCACCACGGCGCCGTCGAGCCGGAGTTCGAGTGCCATGCCGGGCCTCCTTCACGTCGCTGTACCCGGACCGGACGTCCTGCTAACGTACCAAGCAAGTGCTAGGTTTGGTAGCGGAGAAGGGTGCCCGATGACCGTTTCCACCCACTCACCGGAGCCCGGCGTCGCCGTGGTCACGGTCGACGCGCCCCCGGTGAACGCGCTGAGCGTGAAGGGATGGTTCGCCCTCGCGTCCGCCGTCACCGACGCCGGACGCGATCCGGCGACCCACGTGGTGGTGCTGCGCGCGGAGGGCCGCGGGTTCAACGCCGGGGTCGACATCAAGGAGATCCAGCGTGACCCGGGGTATGGCGCGCTGATCGGCGCGAACGAGGGTTGCGCGGCTGCGTTCTCCGCGGTGTACGACTGCGCGGTCCCGGTGATCGCCGCGGTGCAGGGCTTCTGCCTCGGCGGCGGGGTCGGCCTCGTCGGCAACGCGGACGTCGTGGTCGCCAGTGAAGACGCCACCTTCGGGCTCCCGGAGGTCGATCGCGGCGCCTTGGGCGCGGCGACGCATCTCGCGCGGCTGGTCCCCCAGCATCTGATGCGGGCCCTGTACTACACGGCTTCGACGATCACCGCGGCCCAGTTGCACCACCACGGTTCGGTCTACGCCGTCGTCCCGCGAGAGGAACTCGACGAGACCGCGCTCGGCGTCGCGCGGCAGATCGCGGCGAAGGACACCCGCGTGATCCGCGCCGCGAAACAGGCCATCAACGGTATCGACGTCCAGCCCGTGCACCGCAGTTACCGCTTCGAGCAGGGATTCACCTTCGAACTGAACCTGGCAGGCGTTTCGGACGGCGCGCGCCAGGAGTTCTTGGACGGTAAGGGGAAGTGATGGCCGACAAGCGGATGACGCCGGACGAGATCGCCGCCGAGCTGAAGGACGGCATGACGATCGGGATCGGCGGCTGGGGCTCGCGGCGCAAGCCGATGGCGCTCGTGCGCGCGATCCTGCGTTCTCCGGTCAAGGACCTCACCGTGGTCTCCTACGGCGGTCCGGACGTCGGGCTGCTGGCGTCGGCGGACAAGATCAAGCATCTCGTCTTCGGCTTCGTCACCCTGGACTCGATCCCCTACGACCCGTGGTTCTCACGGGCGCGGGAAGCCGGGTCGATCACCGTCACGGAATACGACGAAGGCGTGTTCGGCACCGGCCTTTCCGCTGCCGCGCAACGGCTTCCCTTCCTGCCGACCCGGGCGGGCCTCGGCTCCGGTGTGCTGGACCTGAACCCGTCGCTGCGCACCGTCCGCTCGCCGTACGACGACGCCGAGGAGCTGCTCGCCGTGCCCGCGCTCAAGCTCGACGCCGCCTTCGTCCACCTCAACCGCGCCGACGCCCGGGGCAACGCGCAGTACCTCGGACCCGATCCGTACTTCGACGAGCTGTTCGCGCTCGCCGCCGGCAAGTGTTACGTATCAACGGAAAAGATCGTCGAGACGGCCGAGCTCACCGAAGCGGGCCCGGTGCAGAGCCTGCTGCTGAGCCGGATGCTCGTCACCGGGGTGGCCGAGACGCCGAACGGCGCGCATTTCACCACCGCCGTCCCGGACTACGGGCGCGATGAGCGTTTCCAGCGTCATTACGCCGAAGCGGCCAAGGATCTCGACGCGTGGCCGAAATTCGTCGACAGGTTCCTGTCCGGCGACGAAGCGCACTACCAGAATGCCGTCGCCGAATTCGGGGAGTCCGCGTGAGTGACATCAGCCGTGCCGAAGTGGCCGTCGTGGCCTGCGCCGAATTGTTCCGCGGGGACGGCGAGATCGTGGTGAGCCCCATGGGTTTCATCCCGTCGCTGGGTGCCAGGCTCGCCAGGCTGACGTTCGAGCCGGACATCCTGCTGTCCGACGGCGAGGCTTATCTGATGACCCCGGACGCCGTCGTCGAAGGCTGGCAACCGTTCCGCAAGGTCCTCGACACCGTGGTACCGCGCGGAAAACGGCATGTGGTGATGGGTGCCAACCAGATCGACGGCGAGGGCAACCAGAACATCTCGGCGATCGGCGACCATTCCCGGCCCAGGAAACAACTTCTCGGCGTCCGGGGCGGGCCGGGCAACACGGCCAACCACCGCACGAGTTACTGGGTCCCCAGGCACGGCAAGCGGGTCTTCGTCGACAAGGTCGACGTCGTGTCCGGTGTCGGCTACGCCAGGGCACGCGAGGCGGGGCTGCGATATCACGACATCCATCGCGTCGTCACCAACCTGGGGGTGCTCGACTTCGGCGGTGAAGACCACGCGCCGAGGCTGCTTTCCGTGCATCCGGGGGTTTCCGTGGACGAGGTCGTCGAGGCGACGTCGTTCCCGCTGATCACCGACGGCGTCACCGAATCCCGGCTGCCGACCGAGACCGAACTGCTCCTGATCCGCACCAGCCTGGATCCGAAGTCCCTGCGGGACAAGGAAGTCCCGTCGTGAAGACCGCGCTGACCGAACTGGCCGGGATCCGGCATCCGATCGTGCAGACCGGGATGGGCTGGGTCGCCGGTCCGCGGCTGGTGTCCGCGACGGCCGAAGCAGGCGGCCTCGGCATCCTCGCGTCCGCGACGATGTCCTACGACGAGCTGGCGGCGGCGATCAAGGAGGTCAAGAGCCGCACGTCCCAGCCGTTCGGGGTCAACCTCCGCGCGGACGCCGACGACGCCACGCGCCGGGTCGAGCTGCTCATCACCGAGGAGGTCCGCGTCGCGTCCTTCGCGCTCGCGCCGAAGAAGGACATGATCGCGCGGCTCAAGGACAACGGCGTCCTCGTCGTGCCTTCGGTCGGCGCGGCCAGGCACGCGGAGAAGGTCGCGGGCTGGGGCGCCGACGCCGTCATCGTGCAGGGCGGCGAGGGCGGCGGGCACACCGGCGGGGTCGCGACGACCCTGCTGCTGCCTTCGGTGCTGGACGCGGTCGACATCCCGGTGGTCGCCGCCGGCGGCTTCTTCGACGGCCGGGGCCTGGCGGCCGCGCTCGCCTACGGGGCGGCCGGCGTCGCCATGGGCACCCGGTTCCTCCTGACGAGGGAAAGCACCGTCCCCGACGAGATCAAGCAGGCCTACCTCGCCCGTGACCTCAACGGCACCGTCGTCACCCGGAAGGTGGACGGGATGCCGCATCGCGTACTCCGCACGGAACTGGTCGACGCGCTCGAGTCCGCCGGTCCGGTGCGCGGCCTCGCCCGCTCCGCCCGCAACGCGGCGAAGTTCCGCAAGCTGACCGGCCTGTCGTGGCGCTCGCTGGCCACCGAAGGACTGCGGATGAAACGCGGCGGCGACCGGACCTGGTCGCAGGTCCTGATGGCCGCCAACACGCCGATGCTGTTGCGCGCCGGGCTCGTCGAGGGCGACCGGAGCGCCGGGGTGCTGGCGTCCGGGCAGGTCGTCGGCTTGCTCGGCGACCTGCCCGCGGTCGGCGACCTGATCGAGACGATCGTCGCCGACGCCACCGGCATCCTGCGGCGGCTGGCCTCGGAGTGAGGGGCCGGGCCCGCTGTGCTTGACTTCGGCCATGATCTCGGAGAGTCGTTGTCCGGTCGAGGACGGTGAGCTGTACGTCCGCAGTGCCGGTGAAGGGCCGCTTCTGCTCCTGATCGCGGGCGGGCTGGGCTCGGCGGACACCTTCCGGGCGATGACGAAGCTGCTCGCGGACGACTACACCGTCGTCACCTACGACCGGCGCGGTCACTTCCGCAGCACGGACACCAGCACCGGCCCGGTCAGCGTGCCGAAGCAGGCCGACGACGCCCACGCGGTGCTCCAGCACGTCGGAGGCGGCCCCGCGAACGTGTTCGGGACCAGCGCGGGCGCCATGATCGGCCTCGACCTCGTCGCCCGCTACCCGGACGCGGCGACGGTGCTGGTCGCCCACGAACCGCCCGCCATCCAGCTGCTGCCGGACGCGCTCGGCTGGCTCGACGAGGCCAACGCCCAGGTCCGGCTCGCGCAGGCGGGTGACCTGATGGGGGCGTTCAAACGGTTCACCGACGGGATCGCCGGCGCCGCGCTGCCCGAGCTGCGCGCGATCCGGCTGCCGAACGAGGACGACTGGAAACGGCTGTTCGGCCGCGAGCTGGCCGAGATCCTCGACTACCTTCCCGATCTGCGGGCACTACGGCGGAGCAGGACCGAGATCGTCCCCGTCGCGGGCGTCGGCAGCCGAGGGCACTACCACTACCAGCCCGCGAAGATCCTCGCGCTCGAACTGGGGCTGCCGTTCACGGAGGTGCCGGGCGCGCATCTGGCGCCGCAGCGGAACCCCGCCCAGTTCACCGAAGCGCTGCGGGCTCTGCTCGAAAGCTGAGTCTTCGGCCGGCCGCGGGACAGCCGTGGGTTCTGGAGGTGGTGTCGCCGGGGCGGCGCCGGACCCGGGTGGGCCGGGTCTCGTGACCGATCGGACGACACGCGTGATCCGGCGGACGACATACGTGATTGGACGGACGACACGACCGCGGCCGGGTTCCACACCGAGTCGTCCGTCCAATCACGCGTGTCGTCCGCCCAATCACGGCATCAGCGGCAACTTGCCGACGAGCTTGTCGATCCGGTTGCGCGGGCCGACGATGCCGATCGCGCAGAAGTCCAACTCTTCGGTCGGGATCTCCTTCATCGTCGCGAGGAAATCGGCGTAGACGCGGGTCTGCTGGGCGATCGCGGGCATGTCGGCGACGTGGCAGCCCGGCGAGGCCGCGGCCTTGGTCCGGATGGCCCGGAGTTGCGCGGCGTCGGCCGCCAGCACCGAGCAACCGGTCCACGGCAGACCCGAGTAGTGCTCGCCGTTCGCGTCGACCGCTTCGTCCCCCAGGAGCCCGGTCACCGACTTCGCCGTGGCGACGGCGGTGCAGACGGCCGCGTTCGCCGCCCGGCCCGGCGGCAGCTCGCGGTTGACCACGATGACCCATTTCAACCGGGCCTGCCGGGTGGACGCGGCGAGGTCGATCTCGTCGGGGGCGAATCCGATGGCCGTACCGTACTCGGACATTCAGCTGATCTCCTGCTCACTTCAACGGATGAACAAGGCCAAGCTAAGACGACATACGAGTACAGTCCACCACGTTCGTACTTAATACGGCGAGAGGGCCGAGATGGCGCGACTGGACGAACTTGATAAGGCGATCCTGGCGCAACTGCAGTCGGACGCACGGAAGACCAACCGCGAAGTGGCCGCCGCGGTGGGCGTTTCGCCGACCACCGCGCTGGACCGCACCCGCGGGCTGCGGGAACGCGGCGTGATCCGCGGGGCGCTGCTGGACGTGGATCTGCCGTCGATCGGCCGCGGGGTGCAGGCGCTCATCGCGGTGCGGGTGCGCCCGCCCTCGCGGCGCAACATCGAAGGCTTCCGGAACTGGGTCAACACGCTGCCCGACCTCGTCGGGCTCTACGTGACCACCGGGACCGAGGACTTCATCCTGCATGTGGCGGTGCCCGACAACGACAGCCTCTACGCCTTCGTGATCGACAAGCTGACCGAACGCCCCGAGGTGGCCGACGTGCGCACTTCGATGGTGTTCGAGCACAGCAGGCGCACCAGGATCACGCCGGTGGACCGCTAAAGCTCTCGGACGACGCGGGCCGGGTTGCCCGCGGCGAACACCTTCGACGGCAGGTCACGCGTGACGACGCTGCCCGCCCCCACCACCACGTCGTCCCCGATCGTCACGCCGGCGCACACGATGACGCCACCGCCGAACCAGACGTTGTCCCCGATGGTGATCGGCGCGGCCGACTCCCAGCGCTGCCGTCGCAGTTCGTGATCCTCCATGGGATGCAGCGCGGTCAGCAGCTGGCAGCGCGGGCCGATCGAACAGTCCGAGCCGATCCTGATCGGCGCGCAGTCGAGCAGGATGGCGTCGTAGTTGAGGAAACTGTTGGCGCCGATCTCGATCAGATTGCCGTAGTCGCACTGGAACCGCGGCATGATCCAGGAGCCCTCGCCGAGCTTTCCCAGCAGTTCGCGCAGAATCGTGTCCCGCTCACCGGCCTCCTCGGCGCCCGTGCCGTTGAACCGGTCGACGAGTGCTTGCGCGCGCCTGCGGTCCGCCACCAGCTCGGGGTCGTTGTCCCGGTACAGCTCGCCGCGCAGCATGCGGTCCTTCTGCTCACCCATGCCGCCAACCTACCGAAAAGCGTCCTGCCGGCGGGCCTCCCGGGGAAGCCGCCGACAGGACGGGTGAATGCTTGCGAAGCGTTCTTCAGTTGTGTCGATCGGTTTCCGGGTAGGGCCGGCCCGGCGGGTGGGTGAGGTGTAGGGGGGACCCGCCGGGCCGGAGTATCATCCTTTCTCTTCGCCGGTTCCTGCTTCCGTTTCAGGGCGTCATTCGCGGCACTGACGGCCTTCGTTGACGCAGTCGACGAGACGGTCCATGATCCGGTCCGGCATCACGTTCGCGAAATCGTCGTGGTCGGAGAAGGGGTTGTGGTCCTCTTCGGGGAACGAGTCCACTTTGTACTGACCGTTGACCTGGATCCGCCGTGGAATGTCGTAGGTCAGCGAGATGGTGAGCTCCGGAACGGCGGTCAGGCCGTTCGCGCATTCGCCGTTCTCGTCCGGGTACTTGATGTGGTCCCGGTGGTTTTCGCTGTCGATGTTGTCGCCGTCGAGACAGCTCGGGAACGTGTGCACCCGTTTGACGTCGCTGCCCTCGGGGCAGATCGGGTACTGCTTGATGAGCCTGTTCTCGAAGCCGGTGCAGGTCCAGCTCTCCCGCGCGTTGGCGGGCCCGTTGGTGCTGACTTTCGCGTCACCGTAAAGGATACGGAGGAACTTCGGCATCTCCTTCACCTTCTCGCGGGCATTGCCCTTGAAGGTGATGTCGACGACCGCGGGACGCTGGATCTCCCCGTCGTTGCCGGCGAGTTCGTTGTCCGCGTTCGGTTCTTCCAGTTGAGCCTGTTCCTGCTCGTCCTGGTTCCGCTGCCGGTTCCGGTCACCGTCGCGGTTCCGGTCCCGGCCACCCTGCCGCTGTTGCTCAGCGGCTTCCTCTCCGGTGTCGATCCGCACCACCGGCCAGAAGTACGTCGACTCGTCGCCGTTGCGGCAGGTGGTGCCGGCGCCGAGCAGGCTGTCGTTGTCCGAATCCGCGTTCGTGGAAAGGTTTCCGACGTAGTCGTGCAGGTGCTGGGCACCGTTGCGCACACCCGGCTGGGCGATGAAGTTGTCGGGATTGAAATGCCCGTTCTCGTTCCGGCCGCAGTCGACGGTGAACGAACCGGTGGAGGCGTTCCGGCCCGGCTCCGGCTCGTCGACGTTCGGCCGGACCTTGGTGATGTCGACGAACTGCGACTTGTCCACCTCGTCCGCGGCGGCGCGTTCGGGGTCGCCGGTCGTGGTGGACACCACCAGAGCCCCGACCGCGATCGACAGGCCCAGCGCCGCGGTCGCGATCTTGGTACTGCGGGCGATCCGATGGCGCCCTTGATTTCGTGCCATTAGCTGCTCACCTCATTCGTTTCCGGACACGCCGAACACTCGCACCCGGGCATGAGCCACGCATTTGTCGAATACGGGAATTCACCGAATTCGCGACGAACCCTTCTGTTCGCCCGCCGGTCCAGATCCGGCTACTGGGGAATACGGCTCCAGCCGGGGATCGGTTCAAAACGCGATCCGGCCGTTATCTTTCCGTTATAAGACTACCGGCGCACGACGGCCAGTACGGTGCCGTCCCGCTTGCGCACCTCGAACCGTTCGATGTCGGCCTTCCGCAACGCCGTCGAACCGGTGATGACGAGCGGAGCCGGGGATCCGGGCACGCCGTACCCCTTGGCAGGCACGCTCCAGTTGTTGACGACGTACGTCTCTCCGCCGTGGGAGTAGGCGAAAAGCTGGCAGATCATCGGCCCGACGAGACCACGCAGTTCGAGCTCGACGGCGCTGCCCCACTCCTTCTCCTGCACCGTGACCTCCGCGGCGACCGCGTTGCCCGCCTCGGACCAGCCGAACGGGGCGGCGCCGCCGTCCGGCCCGTTCTCGCGTTCCCGCGACGACGACGGAGGCGGCACCACCGACGTGACGACGGTGGGCGCGGCCTGCGTCACGACCGGTTCACGGCCGGTGAGCGACAGGACGGCGAGCGGTCCGCCGACGACGAGCACGAGTACGGCGGCGGCCGTCGCGAGCCGGACGACCTTGCGGCGGCGGCCCGCCTTCGCCGCGTCCGCGAGCAGCATCCGCAGCACCCGCGGGCCCGGGCCCTTGACGGGCGGATCCGGCCAGCTTTTCTTGACCATGTCGAGGATGTCGGGCAGGTGGTACATCTCCACCAGCTCGACCTGACACTCGGGGCACTCCAGCAGATGCGCTTCGAACCTGGCGTGGTCCTCCTCGCCGAGGACGCCGAGCACGTAGGCGGCGATGTCCGTGTGGACGGTTCCGGACACCTCGCTCACCCCCGCTCCTGCAGCGCCCTGCGCAACGCGCGCACAGCGTGGTGAATCCGCGATTTCACCGTACCCGGCGGGACCCCGAGCGTCGCCGCGACCTCGTTCACGGTGCGGTCACGAAGATAGGTCTGCTGAACGGCCTCGCGTTGTTCCGGGGAAAGATTGCGCAGGGCCTCGTAAACGATCATGGCCGCGAGCGTCTTCTCCGATTCGTCCGGCACTCCGATCGAATCCGACTCCAGTTCCTCCACCTCTTGAGGGCGGGCGCTCCGGCTCCGCCAGCCGTCGATGACGATGCGCCTGGCCACGGTGAACAGCCACGCGCGCAGCATTTCCGGCTGCCGGTCGAGTTTGCCGGCGTTGCGCCACGCCTTGATGAGCGTCTCCTGGACCACGTCCTCGGCCCACTGGCGATCGTGGCCGGTCAACTTCAGCACGAACGCCATCAGGCTGGATCCGAACTCCTGGTACAACGCCCTGACGAGGTCGTCATGCCCGTTCGACGCGGGTTCATGATCGACCGTTGGCTGCAGTATCCGAGAGTGGCGTCCCACGCGGCACATCTTTGTGGGCCCGGGGGCGATAAGTCCAGTACCAAAACCGTTCCCGCCCGGTTCTCCGGGCGCGGGAAAGTTTTTTGAACCGTTTCCCGCTCGTGACCGTATCCCCTACCGAAGACCCCGACCCGGCGCTGTCCCCCGCACCGCCGAATCCACTGTGGATCATGACTGTCCATAGTGGACTTGAACCTGCCTGCACACCATCTCCCCGCGGTGATGGCGTTCTCCTCTGGCCCCGACAGGAGGATTTCCGTGAACCCCGTGTCACGCTCGGTCACACCTCTTACCCTCACCTTGGCCGCGGTCGCGCTGACCGCCGCCTGCACCACCGGTACCGCGGGACCGAACGGCTCTCCGGGCGCGGCTCCGGCCGCCGGAGCGGCGCAGATCCCCGGCATGCCCGACCCCGCGGCCGAACCGGTCCCCGGTGTCACGGCGGCGATCCTGTTCGACCTCGGACCGATCGTCACCGACACAGGAGGTTTCACGCTTTACCGCTACGACAAGGACTCGGTGGATCCACCGAAGTCGAATTGCACGGAGACCTGCGCGCGGACCTGGATTCCCGCCAAGGCGGGCGGCGACCTCGTGGTCACCGGGATCGACCGCGCCCTGGTCGGCACCGTCACCAGGGACGACGGCACCGAGCAGGTCACGCTCGCGGGCTGGCCGCTCTATCGCAATGTGAACGACGCGATGCCCGGCAACACCGGCGGGCAAGGCGCCGACGGCGCGTGGTTCCCCGCCAAACCGGACGGCACGAAAGTGCTGCTCACCGCGGACACCTGGCAGGCCGATGACCTCGGCATCTGACCTCCCCAGACCCGTCCGCCCGCTGCTCGTCCTGCTGACGGCGGCCATCGCGAGCCTGTTCGGCCCGGTCGGCGAGGCGCACGCCCAAGAACTCTCCGCCGCGGACAAGAACCTGATCGTCAACGTCAAACTGGCCGGGCTGTGGGAAATGCCCGCCGGGATGTGGGCGCAGGAACGCGGGAAGAGCCAGCGGACCCGCGAAGTCGGCCGGACGCTGATGATCGACCACGGCAGGCTCGACACCGCGACGCACGCCATCGCCGACCGGTTCGGCATCGCCCTGCCGTCCGAGCCCTCGGATCAGCAGGCCGCATGGCTCGGCGAGATGAAGGCCGCTCGCGACGACAGCGAGTTCGACCGGATCTTCGCGAACCGGCTCCGGTACGCGCACGGGATCCTGTTTCCCGTCATCGCGCAGGTCAGGGCCGGTACCCGCAACGACGTCGTCCGTGACTACGCCACGACGGCCAACCAGGCGGTGCTGCGGCATATGGCCCTGCTGGAGAGCACCGGCGTCGTCGATCAGTCGCTGATGCCGGAAGCCCCGGTGCCGCAGTCGAATTCGGCCAACGCCGCGATGGACGTCGGCTTCGGCGACTTCGCCCTCGGCCTGCTGCTCACGGTGGTGCTCGGCGGCGGGCTGTTCTACGCCCTCCGGACGCTGCGCGGCAAGAACACCCGGGCCCGCGACCGCGCGGCCGCCCCCGAACCGGATCCGGTTCCCAGTGCCCCAGGAGAGATCAATGTATGACCAGTGGTCCGAGGTGGTGATCGTGCTGACCCAGAAATCGGACACCGATGCCGGTATCAAGGGCATGGCGCAGACCTCCGCCCGGATCTCGTACGGTTTCATGTGCCTCACCCTGTGCTGGGGCGTGTTCACCGCGACCGGCTGGATCAAGTCGCTGACCGGGCGGAAGGCACTGCGCAACTCGCATATGGTGCTCGGCATCCTCACGTTGTCGTTCGGCGTCGTGCACGCGATGTCGTTCCTGTTCCTGCCCGACGGTTTCACCCTGGCGCAGGTCACCATCCCGCTCCTGCCGGGCACGCTGGCGCGGCACGAACTCGGTGTCGTCGGGCTCGAGGTGATGATCGCGGTCGCGCTGACCGGCGGGATCAGCCGGTTCAGCTCCTACCGGCGCTTTCTGTGGATCCACCGGCTCGCCTATCCGGCGGTCGCGATCACCGCGCTGCACGCGTTCTTCGGCGCCATGGCCAACGGGCATCTCGGCCTGCTGTGGTTCGGCGGGATCACGCTGCTGATCCCCGTGGTGCTGCTGACCGCGCTGCGGTTCACGCCGACCCGGTACCTGGAACGGCTCGGCCTGGTCGAAGAGCTGGTCTGACGACTTGGAGAACGAGAAATGATCTTCGGAAGCATCCGGCGCGGCACCCGCGTCAGCGTCGACAACGAGCGGTGCGAGATCTTCGGCTTTTGCGAGATGGAGGCGCCATCCACGTTCAAGATCGGACCGGACGGCAAGCTCCGCATCCGCCGGATGGTCGACCGGGACGGGCTGGACCAGGCCATCTCTGCCGCCCGGCTCTGCCCGAAACAAGCCATCAGAGTCAAGGGAGAAGGAGCGTACGACGATGAGTGACGGAGATCGGATCGTCATCGTCGGCGCGGGCGTCGCCGGTCTCCGCTCGGCGGAACGGTTGCGGGAACTCGGTTTCGACGGCGAGATCGTGCTGGTCGGCGACGAGCCACGAAAGCCGTACCACCGGCCGATGGTGTCGAAGGAGCTCATCACCGGCGGGGTGAAACCGGTGGCCGCGAGCCTGGAGCCGTACGTCGACCTGGACGTCCACTGGCGGCTCGGCACCCGCGCGACCTGGCTCGACAGCAAGGAGCGCACCGTCCACCTGCCCGGCGGTGAATCCCTTTGGTACGACGGGTTGATCATCGCGACCGGCGTCTACCCCCGCCACCTTCCCGGGTCGCCGCGCCACGACCCCCGGGTCCGTGTGCTGCGCACCGTGGAGGATTCACTGGCCGTCCGGCGGGCACTGGGGAACAGCAACAAGTCCGTCGTGGTGATCGGCAGCGGCCTGATCGGGAACGAGTTCGCCGCGTCGATGCGGTACATGGGCCGGGACGTCACGCTCATCGGGCACGCGAAGGCGCCGTTGCACCGCTTCGGGGAGCGGATCGCTTCGGCGCTCACCAAGGAGCATCAGCACCATCGCGCCAAGCTGGCGATGAACACCGAGGTGCGGAACTGGATCAGCACCAAGGAGACGGTGGGGCTGCACCTGACCAACAACCAGTTCCTGGTGGCCAGCTGCGTGGTGCTCTCGATCGGCAGCGTGCCGGCCGTGGACTGGCTGCGCGGGTCGCAGCTGACCATCGACGACGGCGTGCTGTGCGAAGCGACCCTGTTCGCCACCGGGGCGGAGGACGTCGTGGTCGCCGGTGACGTCGCGAAATGGCCGAACCTGCGGATCGACGAGACCCCGCGGCGGGTCGAGCACTGGATGAACGGCGTCGAATCCGGGCGCGCGGCGGCGGAAAGCCTGATGCTGGGCCGGGGCAACGCGCGGCCCTACACTCCGCTCCCCCGCGCCTGGTCGTCCCTGTACGACGCGCGGTTGCAGACCGTGGGGATGCCGTCGCTGGGCAGGGACACGATCGAACTCTCCGACGGGGTCACCGGTTTCGTCCGCGACGGCAGGCTGATCGGCGCGGCGGGCTGGGACCGGCCGAAGGCGATGATGCACTGGACCGCCGAACTCGACCGGCGGCTGCCGGTGCCCGAGCCGGTGTTCCCCGCGCCCGCCGTTCCCTCGTTGGCGGAGACGCCGATCGGGGAGGACGTCCTGGCCCCGTTCGAGCGGGACTTCCTGTCCGAGACCCCGACCGAGGCCGTTCCCGCGCCGGGAAGGATGCCCTGGGCTCGCGTTCCCGCCGGGTGACCCGGGATCGCGAACGGACCGGGGCCGCGCGCGGCGGCCGCGGTCCCTCAGGTGGCGGTGGGTTGCCGGGCCTCCGCACCCACCGCCACCCCCTGGGGACGCCGGGAGGTACCGGGACCGACGGTGATTCGGGCTCCGCCGGGTACCGCCCTCCGGGCTCCCCGCTTCCGGTCGGGGCCCTTCCAGGCTTGACTCACCTGGGAGGGCCCCGATCCATGACGTCGGAAGGCGGCTTTCGCTTTCGGGTCAGCGGTTTCCGCGACGGACGGTGTTGCGGGAGTGGCTTTCCCGCGGCAGCTCGAGGGGCAGTCCGCTCGTGGACCGGCGGCGTTCGCGACATACCCTCCAAACCATCTGGGCAGCCCGCTGACGACGCGAAAGCCACTTTCGCAACCTTCAACGTTGCGAAAGTGGCTTTCGCAACGCCGCTTTCTCACGGCACCACAGCGGGCCGCCGCTCCCGGTCCTCGTGAGTGGTAAGGACGGTTCTAACCGTCCTTACCACTCACGAGGCGGGCGGCTTCACGACCACGGTGTCCTCCGGCCCGACGACACGGCCGTCCGAAGCCCGGATCTCCAGCTCTCGCAACGGAAGCCCGCCGTCGCGGTCCACCAGTTCCGACCGCGGTTCCCCCTCGGAGAAGAAGTGCGCCTCGCCCCATTGCCGCAGCGCGACGATCACCGGGAACAGGTCTCGTCCCTTCGGCGTCAGGACGTACTCGCTGTACGTGCTCCCGTCCGAAGCCGGGACCATGTCGAGCACCCCGTGTCCGACGAGCGCCCGCAGCCGCGCGGACAGGATGTTCTTCGCGACGCCGAGGCTGCGCTGGAACTCCCCGAAGCGGCGGACGCCGTCGAAGGCGTCGCGCACGATCAGGAGTGACCACCAGTCGCCGATCGTGTCGACCGAGCGCGCCACCGGGCACGAAGCTTCGTCGAACGTCGTCCGCTTCACCATGGTTGCATCTTACTACCAAAGTCCTCTACCGTCCGTTGGTAGCAAGTTGAAACCATCTGGAGGGTTCGTGCACCGCGGTGTCGTCCTGTTGCTCGCCGTGGCCGCCGGGACGGCCGTCGCCACGATCTACTTCGCCCAGCCGTTGCTCGTCACGATGGGCGCGGACCTCGGTATCGCGACATCCACCGTCGGCGGCATCGTCACGCTCACGCAGCTCGGCTACGGCCTCGGCCTGTTCCTGCTGGTCCCGCTCGGTGACCTGCTCGACCGGCGACGGCTCGTCACCGGTCAGCTGGCCCTGCTGGCGATCGCCGAACTCGTCGCCGCGACGGCCGCGAACGGCGTGGTGCTGTTCGCGGGGATGGCGGCGATCGGTGTGCTGGCGGTCGTCACGCAGCTCCTGGTCGCGTTCGCCGCGTCGCTGGCGGAACCCGGCGAACGCGGGCGCGTGGTCGGTCTCGTGACGACCGGGGTCGTCCTCGGGATCCTGCTCGCGCGCACCGTGTCCGGCACGCTGGCCGATCTCGCCGGCTGGCGCGCCGTGTACGTCGTGTCCGCGGGCGTGACCGTGCTGATCGCGATCGTGCTGTATCGCGTACTTCCCGCCTCAGCCCCGGGAAAGGCCATGAACTACGGGCGGCTGCTGCGTTCCACGTGGTCGCTTTTCGTCGAGGAGCCCGTCTTCCGGACGCGCGGCACACTCGCGCTGCTGATCTTCGCCGCCTTCGGCACTCTATGGAGTTCGGTCGCCCTGCCACTCAGTGAGGACGGCTTGTCGCACACCGCGATCGGCGCGTTCGGGCTGGCCGGGGCCGCGGGCGCGCTGGCGGCGGCGCCCGCCGGACGACTCGCCGATCGCGGCCGTGCGCGGTGGACGACCGGCCTGGCGCTGGGCCTGCTCGTCCTTTCCTGGATCCCGCTGGGTTTCACCCGCTCGTCACTGTGGGCGCTGGCCGCGGGCGCGATCCTGCTGGACCTCGCCGTCCAGGCCGTGCACGTCACGAGCCAGACCCTGATCTACCCGCTCCGGCCGGACGCCGGAAGCAGGCTGATCGGCGGGTACATGATCTTCTACTCCGTCGGCAGCGGCCTGGGCGCCATCGGCTCGACCGCCGTCTACGCCGCCGCCGGCTGGACCGGCGTCTGCCTGCTCGGTGCGGCCTTCAGCGCTCTCGCGCTCGCGGTGTGGAGTGTCAGAGACGCTCGATGATCGTGACGTTCGCCGTCCCGCCGCCCTCGCACATCGTCTGCAACCCGTAACGCCCGCCTCGCCGCTCGAGTTCGTGCAGCAGGGTCGCGAACAGCTTCGTCCCGGTCGCGCCGATGGGGTGGCCGAGCGCGATCCCGCCGCCGTTCACGTTGACGCGGTCCGGATCGGCGCCCGTCTCCTCGATCCACGCCAGGACGACACTCGCGAACGCCTCGTTGACCTCGAACAGGTCGATGTCGTCGATGCCCAGCCCCGTCTTCCGCAGCGCGTGCGCGGTCGCCGGGATGGGCCCCGTCAGCATCCATACCGGATCGGCCGCCCGCACGGAAAGGTGGTGGATCCTGGCGCGCGGAGTGAGTCCGTGGTCCTCGACGAACTTCTCCGACGCGATAAGTGTCGCGCTGGCGCCGTCCGAGATCTGGCTGGCCACGGCCGCCGTGATACGCGAACCCTCGCTCAGCGGTTTCAACCCGGCCATCCGCGCCAAGCTGGTGTCGCGCCTGGGCCCCTCGTCCAGGGCGGCACCGGCGAACGGCGCGATCTCGGCGGCGAACCGGCCTTCGTCGATGGCCGCGATCGCCCGCTGATGGCTGCGGAGGGCGAACTCCTCCATCGCCTCACGGGTCAGATCCCAGTGCTCGGCGATCATGTCCGCACTACGGAACTGTGAGACCTCGACACTGCCGTACCGCTCCTGCCAGCCCTTCGAGCCGGAGAACGGGTCTTCGAAGCCGTACTCGCGGCCCGCCAGCATCGCCGCGCTGATCGGGATGGCGCTCATGTTCTGCACGCCGCCGGCGAGGACGAGGTCCATCGTGCCGGACAACACCGCCTGCGCGGCGAAGTGCACGGCCTGCTGGCTCGAACCGCACTGCCGGTCGATCGTCACGCCCGGCACATGGTGCCCGAAACCCGCCGCGAGCCACGCCGTGCGTGCGATGTTCCCGGACTGCGGGCCGAGCGTGTCGCAACAGCCGAGGATGACGTCGTCGACCAGGTCGGCCTCGACGCCCGCGCGTTCCACGACGGCCTGGACGACGTGGGCGCCGAGATCGGCGGAGTGGACACCGCTGAGCGCTCCCCCGCGTTTGCCGACAGGGGTCCGGACCGCGTCCAGTACATATGCTTCACCCACGGCGCCTCCTCTTGGTCGCGATACCGTCCAGCAGGATCCCGAGGTACTGCTGCGCGACGTCGTCCGCGCTCAGCGTGCCGCCGGGGTTGTACCAGCGCACCGCCACCCAGACGGTGTCGCGGATGAACCGGTAGGTGAGTTCCACGTCGAGGTCCTCGCGGAACACGCCGGCCGCGATGCCGTCGGTGAGGATCCCGTTCCACAGTTTGCGGAACTCGGTGTTGCGGTCGTTGAGGTAGCCGAACCGCGGCAGCTGCATGAGGTGTTTCGCCTCGGACTGGTAGATCGCCACCTCGGCGGGCCGCCGGTGAATGGATTCGAACGACGCCACGACGACGGCTTCGAGTGTTTCCCGCGGGCCTTTCCCTTCCGCGACGATCTCGGCGTAGGCACCGAAGAGTTCGTCGAGGAATCCGGTGAGGATCTCGTCGGCCATCGACTCCTTCGAGTCGAAATGGTGATAGAGACTGCCGGACAGGATGCCCGCCGCGTCCGCGATGTCCCGCACGGTGGTGGAGACGTAACCGCGCTCGGCGAACAGCTTCGCCGCCAGGGCGAGCAGTTCGGCGCGGCGGGACCCTGGACTGGCTTTCATCGCTACCTCACGCATGCTGCGAACTCACGGACAAGACCTCACCGGTGAGGTACGACGAGTACTCACTGGCGAGGAACACCATCACATTCGCCACTTCCCAGGGTTCCGCCGCCCTCCCCGAGACCTCGCGCGCGGTGAGTTCGGTGAGCAGTTCCTCGCTGGTCACCTTGGCCAGGAACGGATGCATCGCCAGGCTCGGCGCGACCGCGTTGACCCGGATGCCGTGCTCGGCGACGTCGACGGCCGAACACCGCGTGAGCGCCATGACCCCCGCCTTCGCGGCCGCGTAGTGGGCCTGCCCGGCCTGCGCGCGCCAGCCGATCACCGACGCGTTGTTGACGATCACCCCGCCGTCGCCTTGGGCGATGAACCGGTTCACCGCGGCCCTCGTCGCGCGGAACGTGCCGTTGAGGGTCACGTCGATGACGCGGGCCCATTCCTCGTCGGTCATGTCCACAATGGACTTGGTACCGCCGAGGCCGGCGTTGTTGATGAGCACGTCGACCCGGCCGTAGTGCGCGGCGGCTCCGTCGATGAGCGCCTGCACCTGATCTTCTCGCGTGACGTCGCAGGGAATCGCGTGGACGTCGCCGAGTTCGGCCGCCTTCTCGCCGAGGCGTCGCTCGTGCCAGTCGCTGATCACGACGCGGGCGCCTTCCTCCAGCGCGCGTTTCGCCACCGCGGAACCGATCCCGGTGCCGGCCGCCGCCGTCACCACGACCACCTTGTCCCGCAGGAGGTTCGCCCCCTCGGGGTACTTCGGCACCGGGATCACGGTCGCACCTCTCTCGGCAGGCCGAGCACTCGCTCGGCGATGACGTTGCGCTGGATTTCGTTGGAGCCGCCGTAGATCGTGTCGGCCCGGGTGAACAGGAAGAGTCGTTGCCAGGCGTCGAGCCCGTCTTCCGCGAGCATTCCCCGCGCGCCGCGGACGAGCATCGCGAGCTCCCCGAGATCACGATGCCAGTTCGCCCAGACCAGTTTGGACACCTCCGCCACGCCGGGCGACGAGTCGCCGAGGGTGCGGATCGCCTGTGCCCGCATGACCTCCAGGCCGACCCAGGCGCGATCGATCCGTTCGGCGATCACCGGGTCGTCCGGCGCGATCCTGGTGAGTTCTTCGAGTTCCCGGCGGAACCCGACCTGCTGGCCGAGTGTCGCGACGCCGCGCTCGAACGCGAGCGTGCCCATCGCCACGCGCCAGCCGTCGCCGGGCTCGCCGACCACGAGGTCCTTCGCCGTGCGGGCACCGTCGAAGAAGACTTCGTTGAACTCGGAAGTCCCGGTGAGCTGCCGGATCGGGCGCACCTCGACGCCGGTCTGGTTCATCGGGACGAGCAGATAGGACAGTCCTTTGTGGCGTTTCGAACCGGGCTCGGTACGGGCCAGCACGAAACACCAGTCGGCCACATGCGCGAGCGACGTCCACACCTTCTGGCCGTTCAGCACCCACTCGTCGCCTTCGAGGGTCGCCGTGGCCGACACGGCGGCGAGGTCGGATCCGGCGCCGGGTTCGGAATAACCCTGGCACCACAGTTCGTCGACGGCCACGATCGGCGGCAGAAACCGCTTTTGCTGTTCCGGTGTCCCGAACGCGATCAGGGTCGGGCCGAGGAGTTCCTGCGCCAGGTGGCTGACTCTCGCCGGCGCGCCCGCTCTCGCGTACTCCTCGTGGAAGACGACCTGCTGTTCGAGGGTCGCGCCCTGCCCGCCGTGTTCGACCGGCCAGCCGACGCAGGTCCAGCCCGCCGCGGCGAGCCGCCGCTCCCATTCCACGCGTTCGTCGAAGGCCTCGTGCTCTCGCCCCGGACCGCCCAGGCCGCGCAGTTCCGGCGGCAGGTTCTCCGCCAGCCAGGTGCGCACACGGTCACGGAAACCGTCTTGGGCCACGCCTGCCTCCTCTAGCCAAACCAGAGCCTGCTGCGTAGGCTACCCTACCAAGCACTTGCTAGGGAGACTTCGATGACTGAAGGAACCATCCCGGCGGCGCTCGACAGGGCCGCGGAGCGCTTCGCCGCGCGGGAGGCGCTGGTCGACGGCGAAGTCCGGCTCACCTACGCCGAACTCGCCCGCCGGGTGCGGCAGGCGGCGCGGTTCTTCGAGGGCCACGCACGGGTCGCTATCTGTTCTCCCAACACCTGGCACTGGGTCGTCGCCGGGCTCGGCGCGCTGTACGCCGGGGCGACGCTGATCCCGGTCAACACCCGCTTCACCGCCCGCGAGACCATCGACGTTCTCGACCGCGCGAACGTTTCCGCGCTGGCGATCACCGGCACGTTCCTCGGCACGGACCGGCTGGCGGACCTCGGCTCCGCCCGCCCCGGCACCGTCCTGCGCATCCCCGTCGAAGGCGCGGAGGAGCCGGTCGACGGCGTGACGGAATGGGACGCCCTCTCCGGTCTCGACAGCGATTTCGTCAGTCCCGCGAAACCGGACGACGTCAGCGACATCCTGTTCACGTCCGGGACCACCGGGCGCAGCAAGGGCGCGATGAGCAGCCACCGGCAGGCGCTGAGCGTCGCCGAAGCCTGGGCCGGCTGCGGCGGGCTGACCGAGGAAGACCGCTACCTCGTCATCAACCCGTTCTTCCACAGCTTCGGCTACAAGGCGGGGATCCTTGCCGCGGTACTGCGCGGCGCGACGATCCTGCCGCAACGCACCTTCGACGTCCGGGAAACCCTGCGCCTCGTCGAAACCGAGCGGATCACGGTGCTCCCCGGCGCGCCGACGATCTACCAGGTCCTGCTGGACGCGCCCGAACGCGGGAACCACGATCTGTCCAGCCTCCGGCTCGCCGTCACCGGGGCGGCGACCGTGCCGGTCGCGCTGGTCGAGCGGATGCGGACCGGGCTGGGTTTCGACACCGTGCTCACCGCGTACGGGCTCACCGAAGCCGTGGTGGCCACGATGTCCCGCCCCGAAGACGACGCGAAACTGGTGGCACACTTCTCCGGCCGTGCGACGGCGGGCTTCGAGGTGAAACTCGGCGAGTACGGCGAGGTCCTGCTGCGCGGGCCGAACGTGATGCTCGGCTACCTCGACGATCCGGACGCCACCGCGGAAGCCATCGACGCCGAAGGCTGGTTGCACACCGGCGATGTCGGGGTGCTCAACGAGCGCGGCTATCTGCGGATCGTCGACCGGATCAAGGACATGTACGTCTGCAAGGGATTCAACGTGTACCCGGCCGAGATCGAGCAGGCGCTCGGCTGGCTGGACGGCGTGGCGGAGTCCGCGGTGATCGGTGTTCCGGACGCTGTGTACGGCGAGGCGGGCAAGGCCTACATCCGGCTCCGCCCCGGCGCCGAACTGTCCACTGAGGACGTGCAGGCGCACTGCAAAGCCAATCTGGCCAACTACAAGCTCCCCCGGTACATCGAGTTCGTGGCGGAGCTTCCGCGGAATCTGTCGGGGAAGGTGCTGAAACGCGTGTTGCGGGAGGAAAACGGATGACCGTCGAGTACGAGCGACGCGGGCCGGTGGCCGTCGTCACGATGAACCGGCCGGAGTACCGGAACGCGCAGAACTCGGCGATGACCTACGCGCTCGACGCGGCGTTCACCCGAGCCGTCGACGATCCCGAGGTCAAGGTGATCGTGCTGGCCGGCGCCGGGAAGCACTTCTCCGCCGGGCACGACATCGGGACGCCGGAGCGCGACGTGGACGTCTCGTTCGAGCGCAAGGCGGTCCTGTGGTGGGACCATGTCGGCGCCGAGGGCGGCGATCAGCGGTTCGCCCGCGAATCCGAGGTCTACCTCGGTATGTGCCGCCGGTGGCGCGAGATCCCGAAGCCGACCATCGCGAGCGTGCAGGGCGCGTGCATCGCGGGTGCGCTGATGCTGGCGTGGGTGTGCGACATGATCGTCGCCTCCGACGACGCCTTCTTCGCGGATCCCGTGGTGCGCATGGGGATTCCCGGTGTCGAGTACTTCGCGCACCCCTGGGTGCTCGGTCCGCGCGCGGCCAAGGAAGTGTTGTTCACCGGTGAGCGCTTCACGGCGCGGCAGGCCAAGGACTGGGGCATGCTGAACCGCGTCGTCCCGCGCGCTGACCTCGAAACCGAGACGATGGCGCTGGCGGAGAAGATCGCGGTGATGCCGCGGATGGGGCTCGCACTCGCCAAGAAGGCCGTGAACCAGGCCGAGGACCTGATGGGTCTCCGGTCCGGAATGGACTCCGTGTTCGGGCTGCACCACTTCGCGCACGCGCACAACGCCGAGATTTCCGGCGGTGACTCGCTGGGCGGGCAGGACGCGCGCTCGATGCGGGACGCGAGTTCATGATGAACCTCGACCTGGATGAGCAGACGCTCGCCTTCCGTGAGGAAGCCCGTGCCTGGCTCGCCGCGAACGTTCCCGCCGAGCCGCTGAAGTCGTTCGACACCGCCGAAGGATTCGCCCAGCACCGCGAGTGGGAAGCGAAGCTGGCCGACGCCCGCTGGTCGGTCGTCTCGTGGCCGCGCGAGTTCGGCGGGCGGGACGCGAGCCTGCTGGAGTGGGTGCTGTTCGAGGAGGAGTACTACGCGGCGGGAGCACCGTTGCGGGTCAACCAGAACGGCATCTTCATGCTCGCGCCGACGCTGTTCTCCCACGGCACGGAAGAACAGCAGCGCCGCATCCTGCCGAAGATGGCGCGCTCCGAAGAGGTCTGGGCTCAGGCTTGGTCGGAACCCGAGGCGGGCAGCGACATCGCCGCCCTCCGGAGCACCGCGACCCGCTGCGACGGCGGCTGGCGGGTCAGCGGGCAGAAGACGTGGAGTTCGCGGGCGACGTTCGCCGACCGCGCGTTCGGCCTGTTCCGCAGTGACCCGGAGTCGGTGCGGCACAAGGGACTCACCTATCTGATGGTGGATCTCCGAGCCGAGGGCGTCACCGTCCGGCCGATCCCCCAGCTGGACGGCGAACCGGGGTTCGCCGAGCTCTTCTTCGACGACGTCTTCGTCCCCGACCAGGACGTCATCGGCGCGCCGGGCGAGGGCTGGCGGGTCGCGATGACGACCGCGAACAACGAACGCGGCCTGTCGTTGCGCAGTCCCGGCCGGTTCCTCGCCGCGGCCGATCGGCTGGTCTCACTCTGGCAGGACGCCGGGAGGCCGGCGCACACCGCGGACCGGGTCGCCGACGCGTGGATCGGCGCACGGGCCTACCAGCTGTACACCTTGGGCACGGTCACCCGGCTTTCGGACGGCGCCGAGCTCGGCCCGGAATCGAGTGTCAACAAGCTGTTCTGGTCGCACCTCGACGTCGCCCTGCACGAGACCGCGTTGGACATCCTCGGCCCGGACGCCGAACTGCGGGGCGCCTGGAGCGACGGCTGGCTGTTCTCCCTGGCCGGGCCGATCTACGGCGGGACCGACCAGATCCAGCGGTCCATCGTCGCCGAACGGCTGCTCGGCCTGCCGAAGGGGGCTCGATGAGGTTCGCACTCTCCGGCGAGCAGGAGCAGTTCTCCCACAGCCTGCGCGATCTACTGTCCGGTGTGGACACCGATTCGGCGAACCGGTCCTGGGCGTCGGGCGATGCCGGGCCCGGCCTCAAGATCTGGCGGCGGCTGGCGGAACTCGGCGTGTCCGCACTGACGGTTCCCGAGAAGTACGACGGCCTCGGCGCCACCCCGGTGGATCTGGCCGTCGGCTTCGAACGGCTCGGCTATCACTGCGTTCCGGGGCCGTGGACCGACACCGTGGCCGTCCTGCCGTCCCTGCTCGACGACGAACTGCTGACGTCGGTCGCGTCCGGCGAGACACTGGCATCGGTCGTCTTCGCACCGCATGTGCCGTATGCCCTGGATTCCGACGTCGCGGACGCCCGTCTCGCCGTCGAGAACGGCAGGCTTCGCGCGTTCACCCCTGGTTCACACTTGTCCTCTGTGGACGGTTCGCGTCGGTTGTTCCGGCCCGTGGCCGGGGATGATCTCGGCACGGCGCTCGACGCGGAGCGCGCGTTCGAACTCGGCTGTCTCGCCACCGCGGCGCAACTCCTCGGCGCGGGACGATGGCTGCTCGACACGTCCGTCGCGTATGCCGCGCAACGCAAGCAGTACGGACGTGAGATCGGCGGGTACCAGGCGGTCAAACACCTGCTCGCCGACGTGGCGACCGCGCTCACGCTGGCCGAGCCGCTGCTGTTCGGTGCGGCCGTCACCCTGGACCGGCGTGACGTCTCCGCGGCCAAGGTGGCCTGCGGCGACGCCGCGCATCTCGCCGCCCGGACCGGCCTGCAGGTGCACGGCGCGATCGGCTACACCGCGGAACACGCGCTCGGCCTGCGGCTGACCAGGGTCCGCGCGCTGGTCGGCGCGTGGGGCACGCCGCGGTTCCACCGGGAGCGGGTGCTGTCATGACGTTCACCGCCGAGCAGGACGCGCTGCGCGACAGCGTGCGGAAACTGCTGGACCGGGAAGCGGATCCCTGGCCCGAACTGTGCGAGCAGATCGGGGTGGCGGCGCTGGCCGTTCCCGAGCGGTTCGGCGGGCTCGACGCCGGGACGACGGAACTGCAGGTGGTCGCGGAGGAACTGGGCAGGGTCCTCGCCGACGTCCCGTTCCTCGGTTCGGCCGTGCTCGCCGTGCACGCCGTCCTGGCCACGGGCAACGACGAGGCTTGCGAGCGGCTGCTCCCCCGCCTCGCCGAAGGTGTCGTTGGCGCGGTGGCCTGGACCGACGCCGAAGGTCGCTGGGATGCTCCTGCCTGCCGCGTCGCCGACTCCGTGGTGGACGGTGAGGCGCACTACGTCCTCCACGGCGACGAGGCCGAGATCCTGCTCGTCGTGGCCGGCGGCTCGCTGTACGAAGTCACCGATGCGCGGCGAGAGCGGACCCCGGCGATGGACGAAACGCGGCGACTGGCGAGGGTTCGCTTCGACGGTGCCTCTGCCCGGCTGATCGGCCCCGTCGACCTCGGGGCGCTCCGGGACGTCGCGTGCGCCGTCCTGGCCGCCGAACAGGCCGGGGCCGCGGCGCGGGCGTTCGAGCTGACGGTGGAGTACAGCAAGCAGCGGCACCAGTTCGGCAGGCCGATCGGCGGATTCCAGGCGTTGAAGCATCGGATGGCCGATCTCCACGTCCTGGTGGAAACCGCGCGCTCGGCGGCCTACGCGGCTCCCGAGTCGAGCAGGCTGGCCGCGGTGGCCAAGGTGCACTGCTCGGAGGCGCTGGCGACGGTGGCGGGCGAGATGATCCAGCTGCACGGCGGGATCGCGATCACCTGGGAGCATCCGGCGCACCGCTATTTCAAGCGGGCGCATGGCGCGGCGCACCTGTTCGGCTCGCCGGGAGACCACCTCGGACGGGTGCGGCCGCCGTTATCGTGAGCTCGTGGAGTGCGCGATCTGTGCCAAGCACCGTGGCGAAGGCCCGCTGGTGGGACCGGTCGTCTGGGCCGACGAGACGATCGTCGTGTCGCACCGGCCCGGTACCTTCCCCGGCTACCTGTTCGTCGAGACCCGGCGGCATGTGGCGGCGCTGGACGAGCTGACCCCGGACGAGGTCTCGGCGGTTTCGCGGGCGGCCTGGTGCGCCGCTCGGGGCCTGCGCGCGGAACTGGCTCCGGAGCACGTGTTCTCGGCCATCGCGGGGCGGAGTGTCGCGCATTTCCATCAGCACGTGTTCGTGCGCTATCGGGGAACGCCCTCGGAGCTCGCGTGGATGGACGGTCCCTCGTGGACGGGCACGCCGGCCGTGGACATCGGCGCGCTGCGCGGCCGCCTGGCGGGCTACTTCTGATCCAGGAACCGGGTGATGGCGCGGATACGGTCGCCGTCGAGGGTGAGCACCATCAGTCCGGCCGGGGTCTCACCGTGACGGCAGACGAAGGCGGGCTGGTTGTTCGCCCGTACCGGCGTCATGGTGAATCCGTCCACGGGAACGGCCATGGTGACGCGAAGGAAACCGGCGATCGCTTCGCGGCCGTGGTACTCGTGCGGTGCCGGCGGCATGGCGAGCCAGGCGTCGTCGGTGAGCAGGCTGAGGACGCCGTCGAGGTCGCCCGCGGTGAACGCGTCGGCGAAGCGCCTGGTCAGCTCGCGTTCGCCGGGTGACGGCCGATGCCCGGCCCGGTCGCGATGCTTGTCGAGCGAGGCGCGGGCGCGCTGAAGGATGCCTTTGACCGCCGTCTCGGTGGTGCCGAGCATGCTCGCGACCTCCCCGGCGGGGAAGCACAGGACGTCGCGCAGGACGAGCGCGGCGGCTTGTCTCGGCGGGAGGAGCTGGAGTCCGGTGATGAAGGCGAGTTCGACCGCCTCCCTGGTGCTGTAGCGCGCTTCGGGGCCGGGCTCGCTGTCGGCGAGTTCGTCCGGATACGGCTGCAACCAGGTCACCTCACCGCGGCGGCTCGGCTCCGGCGGATCGAACGGCGGCACCGGCTCGGGCGGGCGACGGCGACCGGCGTCCCTCAGTGCGTTGAGACAGCGGTTGGTGGCGATGCGGTACAGCCAGGTGCGAAGCGATGAGCGCCCCTCGAAGCCGTCGAGGCCGCGCCAGGCAGCCAGGAGCGTCTCCTGGACGGCGTCCTCGGCGTCGGTGAGGGACCCGAGGATCCGGTAACAGTGCAGGTGGAGCTCGTGCCGATAGGTGTCGGCGAGCTCGCGAAACCCCTGCTCGTCTGTCGCCCTGGTGCTCACGACCGTTCCTTTCGCGGCTGGAGTGGTGTCTGACTGGGTGAAGACCGACGAAAGGAACCATCATGACCAGTCCCGCCTTGGATGTCGCGCTCGCCTACCACCACGCGTGGACGGGCAAGGACTTCGAGAAGGCGATGACCCACGTCGCCGACGACATCGTCTGCCACACGCCCGGCGGGCCGCTTTCCGGCGCTGCGGCGTTTCGCGGGTTCATGGGCCCGTTCACCGAGATCCTGACCGGCTCGACGCTGCTCTCGGCGTTCGGGGACGAGACGACCGCGTTGCTGATGTACGACACGGCGACCCTGCCGGTGGCGAGCGCGCCCGGGGCCGAGCTGCTGACGGTGCGGGAGGGGAAGATCGTGGAGTTGCGGATCGTGTTCGACCGCGCTCCTTTCGATGCGGCGCGGGAGGCTGCCGCGGGGTCTTAGGCGGTGCTTGGTGGCGCGTGAAGGACTCCTTCCCTCGGCTCAGCGACGGGAAGGGGGCCTTCACGCGCATGGTTTCCGGGGAAGTGGCTCTGCGGTCTGGACGCGCCGGCGCCAGAGGTCCTTACCGGGCGAACCTGTGCGGGGCGTGGGTGTCGCCGCCGGTTGGGCGCCCGGCGGACTCAGGGCGTGCCCACGGTGAGGCCCAACCGCACTAACCTGCGCACCGGTGTCGCTGTCCGGGGTGGAGGGTAAGAGTGCTCATCTGCTCCCCACCGGACCGGGTCCTTGGCGCGCCGGTGCCGCCCGGCGCGTTCCCGGTGGCCACCAGGCCTTTGCCCACCGCACAACTGCTCAGGACACGCCCCGGTGGCTCCAGTAGGCGCTAACCGCATGGCGCCCACTGACCTGCCCCTGAGCACACCGATGTCCCCACCCGGGTGTCTCCGGGTGGCATCAAGGTGTCTGCGCCGGTTAGGAGGGCGGGGTGTCGTCTTCCGGCTCCGGTCGTGGGTCGTGGAGTGGTTCGGGGCCCGCCGTGTAGGTGCGCCCCGTGGGGGTGGTGATGGTCATGCCGCCGTTGCCGTTCGGTTGCGCGGTCCAGCCGGGTTCTTCTTTGAGCATGTTGTGGATCTTGCAGGCGGCGTGGCAGTTGTGGTGGTCGGTGTGGCCGTCGCGAGCCCAGGTGGTGATGTGGTCGATCTCGGAGAACTCGGCGGGCCGGTGGCAGCCGGGGTGGGTACATTCCCGGTCGCGCGCCTTGATGAGGCGGGCGAGTGAGACCGGGGGCCGGTAGGTGCCGGGGCCGGCTTCGAGGAGTTGTCCGGTGGTGGGGTCGGTGATCAGCCGCGACCAGGTCGAGCCGGGAGCGGCGGCGATCTCCCGGACAAGCCAGCCCGGAATGGGGCCGTAACCGGCCAGGGTCGCGGGATCTTCACGGGCACCGGTCAAGGTCAGCAGGTCGACATAGACATGGACGTGCGCCCGAGATTGGCCATGACCGTCCTCCGCCAAGAGCCGTTCAGCGAAGATATCCGCCCGATGCTGATCCAGCGTCCGGGACTTGTCGGATCTGCGACGCGTCTGGGCGGCGCGGCTCAGCGACGCGTAAATCGAACTCGCCACCTCGGACGGAAGCCAGCCCGACAGCTTGGACATGATCTCGTCTTCGTGTTCCAGCGAGACATGCCGCAGCGCGCGTTTCTTCTCAGCACGGTCCCGATAACCGTCGGGGTCGAACTTCTGCACCGCGTGATCCACCGATTTCCGGATCGCCGTCGGATCGCGGTCGGCGAGCCGCTTGGTCATGAACGCGTCCACCAGGGCGGCGACCTCGTCGGACACCTCACGGGTCAGCTGGCTGACCTTCGACGCCTTGTACAGATCGATGTCACCGTTCTCCAGCGCCGCCAACGTGTTCGGCAAGCGGCCGACCAAGGCACACGAGGTCTCCACCAGCAGGTACGCCTGATTACGAGAGACCGAGAAGGCCAACGCGACCTCCTCGGTCACGGATCTTCGCGAACCACCCACCGCGGCGAACCCGGCTATCGAATGCACCTGCCGACCCTGCGCACGACGAAGCAACACCTCCTCGCCGTACGCGGCATCGAGAAAACGAGAGGCTTTCGGATCAAAAACAAGAGACTGGGTCATGACCAAGATCATACTCGAACATGCGTTCGATCGCTATCGAATCCGCCGCGGGAAGGTTTCATCTGGTGAGCGCACCACACCCAGCATGCGCTCCGAGCTGTAGTCGTGTTCGGCATTCCATCGACATTCTCACTACTGCCACATTGCCAGAGTGAATCCACAGGGGAATCGTCGAAGCACTCTGCTGAACGCTTCGCGTCCCGGCAGGCGTCGAAACCGCTCCGAAACCCGAGATCGGTCCAGTGCCCCTTTGCGCGTCGATCTTCGTAAAGACGGTACGGGGGTTTCCCAAGCATGTGCCGCAGACCTAGCCGAGGATCCCCACAGGTACTTCAGCAAATTCGTGGCCGGACCGGTGGACCGAGGGTAGGGCCAACCCCCGCACCAACCCACCGGCGCACCGCATTCACCCCACCCCCACCCCCGACGAGACTCACAACGGTGACCGCAAACCTCCGCACAGGCAGCGATTTCGCCCGTCTGTCCCGCCGCGTCAGCGAAGCGGGCCTCCTCGACCGCCGTCCCGGCTACTACGTCTTCCGCATCGGCCTGGTCGCCACCCTCTTCGTCTCCGGCTGGATCGCCTTCTTCGCGATCGGGGATTCCTGGTGGCAGCTGGGGATCGCCGTGTTCCAGGCGGTGATGTTCGGCCAGATCGCGTTGCTGTCGCACGATCTCGCGCACCGTCAGGTGTTCCGCACCCGCCGCCCGAGCGAGATCGCCGGCCGGATCGCGGGGAACCTCGGCGTCGGCATGAGTTACGGCTGGTGGATGGACAAGCACACCCGTCACCACGCGAACCCGAACCACGAGGACCTCGACCCCGACGTCGATCCGGACATCCTCGTGTGGTCGAAGGACCAGGCGCGGGCCAGTAAGGGACTTCCGCGGTTCATCGGCCGCTACCAGGCGTTCCTGTTCTTCCCGCTGCTCACCCTCGAAGGCCTGAACCTGCACTTCTCCGGGATCCGCGCGGTCGCGAAGCCGGGCCTCCGGCGGCGCGGGCTCGAAGCGGCCTTGCTGCTGGCGCATTTCGCGCTCTACTTCAGCGCGCTGCTCGTGGTCCTCTCCCCCGGCAAGGCGCTCGTCTTCTTCATCGTCCACAAAGCACTGTGGGGTGTCTACATGGGATCGATCTTCGCGCCCAACCACAAGGGCATGCCGATCCTGTCCGGTGACACCGAGCTCGACTTCCTCCGCAAGCAGGTGCTCACGTCACGCAACGTCCGCGGCGGCCGGATCGTCGACGTCGCGCTCGGTGGGCTCAACTACCAGATCGAGCACCACTTGTTCCCGAGCATGCCGTCGCCGCATCTTCGCCGCGCCCGGCCCATCGTCCAACGCTACTGCGACGAGATCGGCGTCCCGTATCACGAGACCGGGCTCATCGAGTCCTACTCGCTCGCGTTGCGCAGCCTGCACGACGCCGGCGAGCCGATCAGAGCCAATCGTCGGGACGCGGCCAGGGCATGAGCGCGGCGAGCGCGTCCGTCACCGGCTCGGTCACCGTGTACCGCCCGCGATGGAACAGCAGCGGCCGATCGTCGGACGGTTCCCCGAGCGCGGTGACCCTGCCGACGACGACGTAGTGGTCACCCGCCTCGTGCACGGCTTCGAGCGTGCAGTCGATCCACGTCAGAGCCCCGGTCAGCAACGGGGATCCGGACGGGGCGGGGGTCCAGTCGACCGACGCGAACTTGTCCGCGCCCCGCGCGCCGAACACCGCGCTGACCTCTTGCTGGTCTTCGGCGAGCACGTTGACGGCGAACCGGCCGGACTCGGCGAGCACCGCCCAGGTCCGGGAAGTCTTGGCAGGGCAGAAAAGCACCAGCGGCGGATCCAGCGAAAGCGCCGCGAACGATTGGCACGCGAAGCCCACCGGAGTCCTGCCGTCGTGCCCGGTCACCACCGCGACGCCGGTGCAGAAATGCCCGAGCACCGTCCGGAACCGCGCCGGATCGATGTCCGCGCCGAGGTCCGTCACCGGGGTCACGACTGCCCCGGCGGACGGGCGCCGACTGAAAAGTCGTGTCCCCACAAGGAAACCGCCGTACTCTCTCGGGCGATCCAGCTCTCGTCGTCCACTTGACGCCCCTCGCAGCCGTATTCGACGTCGAAGCCGCCGGGGGTCTTCATGTAGAACGAGAGCATCAGATCGTTGACGTGCCGCCCCAGGGTCGCCGACATCGGCACCTTCCGGCGGATGGCCCGGTCGAGGCAGAGGCCGACGTCGTCGGTGTTCTCCACTTCGACCATGAGGTGCACGATGCCGCTCGGAGTCGGCATCGGGAGGAACGCGAGACTGTGGTGACGCGGGTTGCAGCCGAAGAACCGCAGCCAAGCCGGAGCGCCGTCCGCGGGCCTGCCGACCATCTGCGGCGGCAGTTTCATCGAGTCACGGAGCCGGAATCCGAGGATGTCACGGTAGAACCGCAGGGAAGCGTCATCGTCGTGGGTGGACAGGACGACGTGCCCGAGTCCTTGTTCACCGGTCACGAACTTGTGCCCGTACGGGCTCACCACGCGCCGGTGCTGCAACGCGACACCGTGGAACACTTCGAGCGTATTGCCCGATGGGTCCTCAAAGGACACAAGTCCGTCGACCCGGCGATCGGCCAGCTGATCCGGCGTTCCTTCCTTGTACGGCACCGAGTGCGCGTCGAGCGAAGCCCGGATCTCGTCGAGTTCGCCGGCGTTGGCGACCTCCCAGCCCGCCACGGCGAGCCGGTCGTGCTCACCGGGGAAGATCACGAGCCGCGCCGGGAAGTCGTCCATGCGCAGGTAAAGCGCCTCAGGATTCGTGCCGGATCCCTCGACCATGCCGAGGACCTTCAGCCCGTATTCACGCCACGCGGCCATGTCGGTGGCTTCGATGCGGAGGTAGGCGAGCGATCGGATACCCATCAGGAGGCTCCCAGGAAGTCGAGTGCCAGCCGGTTGAACTCGTCGAACTTCTCCAGCTGCGCCCAGTGCCCACAGCCGCCGAACACGTGCAGCTGGGCACGGGGGATCGTCTTGAGCGCGAGCAGCGCACCGTCGAGCGGATTGACGCGGTCCTCCCGGCCCCAGATCAGGAGCACGCGCTGCCGCAGGCGATGCGCCTCACGCCACAGCATGCCCTCTTCGTAGGTGTCGGGCTGGGCGAACGACTTGCCCATCGCCTTCATCGCCGCCAGCGACTCCGGCGCGCTCGCGGCGGCGAACCGCTCGTCGATCAGTTCGTCGGTGATCAGCGACTGGTCGTGCACCATGATCCGCAGGAAGGTTTCGAGTTTCTCGCGGCTCGGGCCCGGCGGGGCGCTGAACCGGCCGAGGTTCTTGATGCCCTCGGTTGGATCGGGCGCGAACAGATTCACGCTCAGCCCGCCCGGCCCCATCAGGACAAGGCGTCCGGCGCGTTTCGGGTGGTTGAGCGCGAGCCGCACGGAGGCACCGCCGCCGAGCGAGTTGCCGACGAAATGCGCCCGCTCGATGCCGAGTTCGTCCATGAGCCCGACCACGGCGTCCGCGCTGTGGCGGAAGTACTGCGGATGCTCGGTCGGCTTGTCCGAGCGGCCGAAGCCCGGCTGGTCGATGGCCAGGGTCCGGTAGTTCTTGCCGAACACCGGCAGATTGCGGCCGAAGTTGCTCCACGCCGACGCGCCGGGCCCGCCACCGTGCAGCAGGATCACCGTCTCCGGATGTTCCGTACCGGCTTCGTGGTAGTGCAGCTTGAGTCCATCTTGGACAGTGACGTACTTGCCCTCGGTCATCAGACCATCGCATTCTCGACGGGCAGCCCGAAGGCGCCGGTTCCGAACATGACGTAGGCGCGCTCCGCGTCGTTCGCCGCGTGCACCCGGCCGGCGTGGGCGTCGCGCCAGAACCGCTGGATCGGGGTTCCGGCCTGCAAGGCGCGGCCGCCGGAGTTCTCGAAGAGCCGGTCGATGGCGAAGATCGCGCGTTCCGTGCCGCGGACCTGATCACGCCGGACCCGCAGCCGGGTGGGGAACGGCAGCTTCTCCCCCTTGCACGCCAGCTGGTACAGCTCGTCGATGTTGTGCGTCAGCTGGAGCCAGGCCGCGTCGATCTCGCTCGCCGCCTCGGCGATGCGCACCTTCGCGAACGGGTCCTCTTTGGACTGTTCACCCGCGTACGCCGCGCGGACCCGCTTGCCCTGGTACTCGACGTGCGCGTCGTAGGCGCCCTGCGCCATCCCGATGATCGGCGCGGTGATCGTGCTCGGATGCACCGAACCGTAGGGAAGTTTGTACAGCGGCCCGGGGTTGATCTCCTGTCCGGGTGTCTTGCACTTCGACGTCGCGATGAAGCTGAGCGCACGGTGCTTCGGCACGAAGACGTCGTTCACGATGATGTCGTTGGACCCGGTGCCGCGCAGGCCCACGGTGTCCCAGACGTCCTCGATCGTGTAGTCGGAGATCGGCACCAGGTAGGTGCAGAAGTCGACCGGCTTGCGATCCTTGAACACCGGCCCGCCCAGCAGCACCCAGGTCGCGTGGTCGCAGCCGGAGGAGAAACTCCAGCGTCCGCTGAGCCGGTAGCCGCCGTCGACGACGTCCGCCTTGCCCATCGGCGCGTACGACGAGGAGATCCGGACGTCGGGGTCGTCACCCCAGACGTCCTGCTGCGCCTGCGCCTCGAACAGGCCGAGGTGCCACGGGTGGACGCCGAGGATGGAGGCGACCCAGCCGGTGGACCCGCACGCGCTCGCGACGAGTTTGACGGCGGTGTAGAAGCTCACCGGGTCGGCTTCGAGGCCGCCGAACGTCTTCGGCTGCAGCAGCTTGAAGAACCCGGTCTCCTGCAGGGATTTGACGGACTCTTCGGGAACGCGCCTGGCGTCCTCCGCCTCCTGCGCCCGCTCCCGCAGGACCGGCAGCAGCTCCCGGATCCCCGCGATCACGTCCTGCGCGGCGTGCTCGCTCATATGCGTTCCCTCTCTCGTGCTCGGTGAACCGAATCCAAGACTAGAACACGTTCTCGTTTTTGTCGACCGATCCCCGGTCGAGGGCACTGTGCAGTCCGGCACGCCGACCGGAAAACACGCAGTCGGCCAACGACAGACCGCTCACGTAGGACCTAGAACAGATTCCCACCGCGGTCCGGCCCGCCGCGTACAGCCCGCGGATCGGGGCACCGGCGGCGGACCGCACCGCCCCGGTCTCCTCGTCCACGACCAGGCCGCCCAGCGTCAGCATCGGGCACGGATAGCCGAGGTTCGGCTTGATCGAGACGTCGATCAGGGAGTACGGCGCCCGGTCCAGCGGCCGCGCGAACTCCGCGGGTTTGCCCGTCGGATCCGCGCCGGACCGCGCCGCCTCGACACTGGCGGCCAGCCCGCCGGGATCGACACCGGCCTTGCGCGCGACCTCGTCGAGCGAACCGGCGACGACCCGTTGCCGCAGCAGGTACCGCACCTGAAGTCCTTGGAACCATTGACTTTGCCCGCGCGCGTCCCGCCGGACCTCCCGGACGATGGCGGCGTCGACCAGCAGCCAGCCGCGCCCTTCGTGCTCGGTGATCATGCGTTCGCCGACGGCCGCGCCGTACCGGGACTCGTCGATGATCCGGCCACCCGTCTTGTCGACGAGCAGGCCGCCGAGGAACGCCGACGGCGGCGTGATGAACCGCCAGGCCGAGATACGCCCGAGTTCCGCGGTGACCCCGCCCGCCTCGACCCCCATCCGGATACCGGATCCGTCGTCGGCCGACGTCCCGAGCGCGAGCCCACCGCGATACGCGGGCGCGTGCTCGCGCACCATCTCGCGGTTCGCGATGAACCCGCCCGCCGCGAGGACGACCCCGCGCGAAGCGGAAATCCGCAGCTCACGGCCGTAGCGACGCTCGATGCGCTCCGCCCGCCGATGCAGCGACTTCCGCAGCGAGGGCACGTAAATCCCCGGTTTGGCGGCATACGCCGACAGCCGTCCGTGCGCGGCCCGCACCCGAGCGGGAGCGTCCCGCAGGGTGGACACGACGACACCGGTCACGGCCCCGTCGGCGTCCACGATCAGGTTCCGCGCGGCGGTCTGCGGCAGCACCTGGATCCCGCGGCTCCGGACCGCCTCCCTGAGGCGTTTCATCAGCAGTTTTCCCGACGTACCCGGCCCTTTGACGCGATGTCCGCGCGGCGCGGGCTTGGCGGCGTCACGAAAACCGCCCGCCGCCTCGCTGCCCGAGTAGTACAGATAGTGCTTGTCGCTCGGATAGGACGTCTTGTATGGGCACAGACTGCCCTCGAAGGGCACACCGTTGCCTTCCAGCCAGGAGATCATCTCCGTACTGCCGGCGCAGAACCGCCGCAGGGTCTCTTCGGAGACGACGTCGCCGACCTCGAGTCGCAAGTAGTCGTACATCGCGTCGACGCTGTCGTCGACACCCGCGTCCCGCTGCTGCGCCGTCCCACCACCGGCGTAGACGACACCACCACTGACCGCGCTCGCGCCACCGCCGGAGAAGCGGTCCAGCACCAGCACCCGGGCACCGGCATCGGCGGCCTCGATCGCCGCACAGGCGCCGGCCGCACCGAAACCCACGATCACCACATCCGCGACGAGGGAGTCCATGCCCCCACCCTAGAACTAGAACACGTTCTCGTCTATGGTGACTGGAGCAGCGCGGATGCTGCTACATGCTTCCTACAACGTGTTTCAGGTGAGGGGCGTATGGAGTACGACGTGATCGTGGTCGGCAGTGGTGCCGCCGGGATGACCGCCGCACTGTCCGCAGCCCACCGGGGACTCGAGGTCCTGGTCGTGGAGAAGGCCGCCCACTTCGGCGGTTCGACGGCGCGCTCCGGCGGCGGCGTCTGGATCCCCGGCAACCACGCGCTGCGGGCGGCCGGGATCGAAGACCCCCCGGAACGGGCACGCGAATACCTCGAAGCGATCGTCGGTGACGTGGTCCCCGCCGAACTCCGGTCGGCCTTCCTCGACCGCGGCCCCGAGGTCCTGTCCTTCGTCTGCGACAAGACGCCGTTGCGCTTCCGCTGGGTCCGCGGCTACTCGGACTACCACCCGGAAGCCCCCGGCGGGCGGGCGGGCGGACGCTCGGTCGAACCGGCCGCGCTCGACGGCAACCTGCTCGGGCCGGAGCTCGCGAATCTGGAGCCGCCGTACAGCGCTCCCCCGCTCGGCGCCCCGATCACCCAGGCGGACTACCGGTGGCTGAGCCTGCTCGCCCGGCATCCGCGCGGCGTTCTCCGGGTGCTGAGCCTGGGCGGGCGCTGGCTCGCCGGCCGGATCCGCCGTCAGCGGCTGCTTTCCATGGGGCAAGCGCTTGCGGCCGGTCTGCGTGAAGGTCTGCGCCGGGCGGATGTCCCCGTCTGGCTGAACACGCCGCTGGTGGACCTGGAGAGCGAAGGCGACCGGGTGACCGGCGTCGTCGTCCGCCACGAGGGTGAGGACAAGCTGATCCGCGCGCGGCTCGGCGTCGTCCTCGGCGCGGGCGGGTTCGAGCGCAACGAAGAGATGCGGGTCAAGTACCAGCGCGCGCCCATCGGCACGGAGTGGACCGTCGGCGCGGAGGCCAACACCGGCGACGCCATCGACGCCGGGCTCAAACTCGGCGCGGCCGCCGACCTGATGGACGACGCCTGGTGGGGTCCGTCGATCCCGCTCACCGGCGGACCGTGGTTCGCGCTCGCCGAGCGGTCGCGGCCGGGCTGCCTCATGGTCAACGCGCGGGGCGAACGCTTCGTCAACGAGTCGGCGCCCTACGTCGAGGCCGTGCACGCGATGTACGGCGAAGGTGACGGCCCCGGCGTGAACATCCCGACCTGGCTGGTGTTCGACCAGCGCAACCGCAACCGGTACATGTTCACCGGCCTCGGCCCGCGCCAGCCGCTGCCCGGCCGCTGGTTCAAAGCGGGCATCGCGGTCAAAGCGAGCACCGTCGCGAAACTCGCCGAGCGGATCGAGGTCCCGGCCGACGCGCTGGAGACCACCGTGCGGCGGTTCAACGGCTTCGCGAAGAGCGGCGTGGACGAGGACTTCCACCGCGGGCGCAGCGCGTACGACCACTACTACGGCGACCCGCGGAACAAGCCCAACCCGAGCCTGGGCCCGCTGGACGTCGCGCCGTACTACGCGGTGAAGATCGTGCCCGGCGACCTGGGCACCAAGGGCGGATTGAGGATCGACCCGCACGCGCGCGTCCTGCGCGAGGACGGGTCGGTGATCGACGGGCTTTACGCGGCGGGCAACACGAGCGCGGCGGTGATGGGCCGCACCTACGCGGGCCCCGGCGCGACGATCGGCCCGGCGATGGTGTTCGGCTACCTTGCGGCCGAGCATCTCGCGCAGCAAGATCACACCAAAGCGGGAGGCAGCCGATGACGACGGAATCCGTACGGCAGATCGACGCGGGCGCGCCCCCTTCGCGGTTCGCGCGCGGGTGGCACTGTCTCGGCCTCGCCGAGTCGTTCCGCGACGGGAAGCCGCACGCCATCACGGCGTTCGGGACGAAACTGGTGGTCTTCGCCGATTCGTCCGGCAAGCTGAACGTGCTCGACGGGTACTGCCGCCACATGGGCGGCGACCTCACCCAGGGCGAGGTCAAGGGCGACGAGATCGCCTGCCCGTTCCACGACTGGCGCTGGAACGGCAACGGCAAATGCGTGTCGATCCCCTACGCCAAACGGGTTCCGCTGCGGGCGCGGACGAAGTCGTGGCAGGTGCTGGAGGAGAACAAGCAGCTGTTCGTCTGGCACGACCCGGAGGGCAACCCGCCGCCCGAGGACGTCGTCATTCCCCGGATCGAAGGCATCTTCACCGGCGAGTGGAGCAACTGGACCTGGGATTCGGTGCTCATCGAGGGCTCCAACTGCCGCGAGATCATCGACAACATGGTCGACATGGCGCATTTCTTCTACATCCACTACGCCTTCCCGACCTACTTCAAGAACGTGTTCGAGGGCCATGTCGCCACGCAGTACCTGAACACGAAGGGCCGCCCGGACAAGGGCATGGCGTCGAACTACGGCGGCGAGGAGAACCTGCTGCGGTCGGAGGCGTCGTACTTCGGACCGTCGTACATGATCAACAAGCTGCTCAACACGTACCAGGGTTTCGAGATCGAGAACGTGCTGATCAACTGCCACTACCCGGTCACCGAGAACTCGTTCGTGCTGCAGTGGGGCGTGAGCGTGAAGAAGTTCGAGGGCGTCTCGGACGAGCACGCGGACAAGATCGCCGGGAAGTTCGCCAAGGGCATCGGCGTCGGCTTCCTCCAGGACGTGGAGATCTGGCGCAACAAGACGCGGATCGACAACCCGTTGCTGTGCGAGGAGGACGGGCCGGTCTACCAGCTGCGCCGCTGGTACGACCAGTTCTATGTGGACGCCGCCGACGTCACCGAGGACATGACCCGCCGGTTCGAGTTCGAAGTGGACACCAGCCGCGCCAACGAGGTCTGGGCGGCGGAGGTGGCCGGCAACCTGGCACGGCAGCAGGCGGAAGAGGCCGGGGTGTGAAGCCCGAGACCGTCGAATTCCTCACCGCCGGGCTTCAGCCGCTGAGCTGCCGCGCGTGCGGGACGTGCGTGCTGGTCAAGAAGAACAGCATGCAGCACACCAGCATCCAGTGGACGAGCGACGCGTCCCGCAGCTGCCCGGTGTTCGCCGAGGAGAAGGCGTCCGGCGCGCAGACGGCGTTGCTCGACACCTGCGGCAATCTCAGCGACAGCATCGACGCCGCGTTGAAGGACGGCCTGCTGGAGGTGCCCGAATGAACGGCCCCGTCACCGTGACCGTGGCCGAGGTGATCGCCGAGACGGCCGACGCGCGATCGATCGTGTTCGAGATCCCGGCCGAGCACGCCTCCGTTTTCGCTTACGCACCAGGGCAGTTCCTCACCCTGCGCGTGCCGAGCGACCGGACCGGCTCGGTGGCCCGCTGCTACTCGCTCTCCAGCGCGCCGCACGAGGGCCGGGTGCAGGTCACCGTCAAGCGGACCGCCGACGGCTACGGGTCGAACTGGCTCTGCGACCACCTCCGGGCCGGCCAAGAGGTCCAGGTCCTGCCGCCGGCCGGGGTGTTCAGCCCCGCGTCGCTCGACGAGGACTTCCTGCTGCTCGCGGGCGGCAGCGGTATCACGCCGGTGATGTCGATCCTCAAGTCCGCGCTGGAACACGGCACCGGCAAGGTGGTGCTGCTGTACGCCAATCGCGACGAAGGTTCGGTGATCTTCGCCCGGGAGCTGGCGGACCTCGCCGCCCGGCACTCCGACCGGCTGGTCGTCGTGCACTGGCTGGAGAGCCTGCAAGGGCTGCCGACGGAGGCGCACCTGCGTGCCTTGGTGGCGCCGTACACCGCGCACGAGGCGTTCATCTGCGGGCCTGGCCCGTTCATGGACGCCGCGCGCACGGTGCTCAAGGACCTCGGACTGCCGCGCAAGCGGATCCACCTGGAGCGGTTCCTTTCCCTGGGCGGAAATCCGTTCGAAGTGGCCGAGCCCGTCGCCGTCGAAGAGGCCGAGACCCCGGCTTCAGTCGAGGTCACCCTCGACGGGGAGACGAAGAAGCTCACCTGGCCGCGCCGGACGAAACTGCTGGACCTGTTGCTGGAAAAGGGATTCGACGCGCCGTACTCCTGCCGCGAAGGCCAGTGCAGCGCGTGCGCCTGCCGCGTCACCTCCGGTGAGGTGAAGATGCTGAACAACGAGGTCCTCGACGGCGACGACATCGCCGAAGGCATCGTGCTGGCGTGCCAGTCCCTGCCGCTGACCGACGAGGTCACCGTCACCTACGAGTAGGAGCTCCCGGTGGTTTCTTCAGGCAAGCCCGTGCCCAGAGCCGTAACTCGCGTGATCAGAGCCGTAACTCGCGTGTCTCCAGCCGTAACTCGCGTGATCAGAGCCGTATGACCCACGGCCCGCGAGTTACGCCTTCAATCACGCGAGTTACGACCCCGATCACGCGAGTTCGCCCTGCCCCGAACGCACCCACAGCACCTTAGGAGTTTCCCCGTGCCCATCGATCCTTCGGTCGCGATCGGCGCCGACCTCGGCGAGGTGAGCTTCGCCTGGACCGCGTCGGACGTGCAGCTCTACCACCTGGCGCTGGGCGCGGGCGCGGACCCGACGAGCCCGCGCGAACTGCGCTACACCTACGAGGACGGCCTCCAGGTCCTGCCGACGTTCGCCACCGTGGCGGCGAACCTGCGCGTGTTCGAACCACCGGCGGTCTCGTTCCCCGGTGTCGAGGTCGACCTCGGGAAAGTGCTGCACGGCAAGCAGGAGGTGATCGCGCACCGGCCGATCCCGACGTCGGGCAAGGCCGTGGCGCGCACGCGGATCGTCGACGTCTTCGACAAGGGCAAGGCGGCCGTGATCGTGAACGAGACGGTCGCCACGGACTCGGACGGCACTCCATTGTGGACATTGCGGTCGAGTATCTTCGCGCGTGGCGAAGGGGGTTTCGGCGGCGAGCGCGGCCCGTCCGACCGTGTCGAGCTCCCATCGCGGGAGCCGGACGCGGTGATCGACACCCCGACGTCGCCACAGCAGGCGCTGCTCTACCGGCTCTGCGGGGACCGCAACCCCCTGCACGCCGATCCCGCGTTCGCCGCGGCCGCCGGGTTCGACAAGCCGATCTTGCACGGCCTGTGCACCTACGGCGTCGTCGCGAAGGCCGTCACCGACGAATTCCTCGACGGCGACACCGCCCGCGTCGCGTCGTTCTCGGCCAAGTTCGCCGGCGTCGTCTTCCCCGGCGAGCCGCTGCGGACCCGGGTCTGGCGCGAGCCCGCCGGGCTGATGATCACCACCACGGCACCGGACCGGGACGAGGCGCCCGTCCTTTCCGACACTTTCTTGACCACGACAGACTGAATCCTCGTTCCCGCAGGTAGGTGCTCTGGCTAGACTCTGGCAGGTGCGCCCCTTGATCTCGGACCCGTATGCCGAACTCGGCCGGGACTACGCGCGATCGAGACGCCCGGATCCCCGTATCGCGGCCGCCGTCGCCGCCGCTCTCGGCGACGCGCGCTCGGTGGTCAACGTCGGGGCCGGAGCCGGTTCCTACGAGCCGGAAGACCGCGACGTGGTGGCCGTCGAGCCGTCGCGGCGGATGATCGCGCAGCGTCCGGCAGGCGCGGCCCCGGCCGTGCAGGCGTGCGCGGAAGGGCTCCCCTTCCCCGACGGTGCCTTCGACGCCGCTCTGGCGGTGCTGACCGTGCATCACTGGACCGACGTGACCGCCGGGCTGGCCGAGCTGCGGCGGGTGTCCCGCCGCCAGGTGATCGTGACCTGGGATCAGGCGGTGTTCGCGCGGTTCTGGCTGGTGCGGGATTACCTGCCGGAGATCGCCGAGCACGAGAGCAGGCTGGCCTGTCTCGACCGGGTCGTCGAGGAACTGACCGCGGCCGGGCGGACGCCTTCGGTGGCTCCGCTACCGGTGCCGTCGGACTGCGTCGACGGGTTCCTCGGCGCGTATTGGCGCAGGCCGGAGGCCTACCTGTCCGAACGCGTGCGCGCGGGGATGTCCGGGGTGGCCCTGCTGGACCGGAACGTCGTCGCGACGGCCGTCGAGCGGTTGCGCGCCGATCTCGCGGACGGGCATTGGCACCGGCATCACGTCGGCCTGCTCGGCCGGACGGAACTCGACCTGGGGTACCGGCTCGTCACCGCGTGACCGAGTACACAGTGGACGTCTCCCGCGGCGTGAGCGGCGGTCGACCCCGGCTGCGAGGCATGGTATTCATGGCTTTCGTGACGGCAGGGGACGGGAGCGGCATGACGGCGGAGTACTTCGTGGTCCGTGGCCAGGTGGAGAAGGGCGATCAGCGCGGCAGGGAACTGGGTTTCCCGACCGCCAACATCGCGCTGCGCGACCAGGACGGCCAAGTCGGCGACGGAGTGTGGGCGGGCTGGGCCGAACGCGCCGACGGCACCCGGATCGCGGCGGCGGTCTCGGTCGGCAGGCGGCCGACCTACTACGGCGCCGACGGCTACCGGCTCGTCGAGGCGCATCTGCTGGACTTCAGCGGTGACCTCTACGGCGAGGTGCTGACCGTCTGGCTGGGCCATCACCTGCGCGAGCAGGAGGCGTACCCGTCGTCGGAGGCGCTGATCGTCGCACTGAACAAGGACATCGCCGACGCCGCGAAGTGGGCCTCGGACAACCCGGCCGACGGCCTGCCCGACGCGGGCACCGCCGAGGCCGGGGTCGTGCGCCGCGTCCCGCACGCCTCGTGAGTGGCGATTCGGGTTAGAAGCCGAATCGCCACGCACGACCCTTGCCGTACCGCTCAAGAGAACCGTCTTCATCGTCAACGCCGACGCGTCTCCCTGGCCTCACTCGCTCCCGTGCCTGGTGGTGTTGCGAAAGTGGCTTTCGCAACACACACCGGGAAATCAGACGGCCGCGCCCAGCAGCATGTAGCCCATGCCGAGCCCCATGATCACCCGGCACACCCGCCGCGACGTCTGACCGGAGTCCCCCACGCCCCGCGCCGCGACCACCCCGGCGCGCACGGCGTCCGCCGCGAAATACGCGGCCACGGCGCCGAAGATCAGCGAAAGCCACAAGGCCGAAGTGGCGCCGGGGCCGGACATCACCAGCCACGGCCCGTGGGTGACGTCGCTGTGCGGCATGAACGTCACCATGAACAGCATCGCGACGGCCGAGACGGCGTGATGCCCGCACGACGTGTGCCCCGAGCGCCGCCCCTTCCACCACGAGACGGCGAACCAGCCCGCGGTCAGCGCCAGCACCGCCTGCCAGCCCGCCGCCGGGATCGGGCCGCCGACCGGCGACAGCATCGCGACCATCGCGACGACGAGCAGGAGTTCGGCCAGGTCGCCGTTGCGGACCGCCGCACCCTGCCTGCCGTAGTCCAGGCGGACCAGTCTCAGCACGCAGGGCAGGACGAGCGCGGCGAACACCGCGGTCAGGGTCCACGCGACGACGATTGGTCCAGACATGGCACCTCCCGGCCGGTAACCCCTTCACCGTGGCAGGTGCCGCTCTAGTACACCATCGGGCATTGAGGTGATGTCAGCCCGCGGTCAGGACCAGTCCGCTCGTGGGTACGCCGGTGCCGGCGGTCACCAGCACCCGTGACGCCCCGCCGACCTGGTTGACCGCGTCGCCCCGGAGCTGCCGGACCCCCTCGGCGATCCCGTTCATCCCGTGGATGTAGGCCTCCCCCAGCTGTCCGCCGTGCGGGTTGAGCGGGAGTTTCCCGTCGAGTTCCAGGGTGCCGCCGCCGATGAAGTCCTTGGCCTCGCCCTTCCCGCAGAAGCCGAGTTCTTCCAGCTGCATCAGGACGTAAGGGGTGAAGTGGTCGTACAGCACGGCGAGGTCCATGTCGCCGGGCCCCAGCCCGGACTGCTCCCACAGCTGCCGCCCCACGACACCCATTTCGGGCAGCGCCGGGAGATCGTCGCGGTAGTAGCTGGTCATCACGTACTGGTCCGGCCCGCTCCCCTGCGCGGCCGCCGCGATCACGGCGGGCCGGTGCGGCAGGTCACGCGCCCGCTCGGCGCTGACGATCACCAGGGCGACCCCGCCGTCGCTCTCCTGGCAGCAGTCCAGCAGATGCAACGGCTCGGCGACCCAACGGGACGCCTGATGGTCTTCGAGCGTGATCGGCTTGCCGTAGAACCAGGCTTGGGGGTTGGTCGCCGCGCGGGCGCGGTCGACGACGGCCACCCGCCCGAAGTCCTCGCTGGTCGCGCCGTACTCGTGCATGTACCGCCGGGCGAGCATGGCGACGGTCGCGGCCGGGGTCGCGATCCCCATCGGATAATGGAACGCGTTGTCGACGCCGGAGGAGTTCACCTGCCCCGCCGCCGCCGAGGACACCTGCCCGAACCGCATCCCGGACCGTTCGTTGAACGCCCGGTACGCGACGACGACGTCCGCGACCTCGGTCGCGACGGCCATCGCGGCCTGTTGCACGGTCGCGGCCGCGGCCCCGCCGCCGTAGTGGATCCGGCTGAAGAACTTGAGTTCGGGGATGCCCAGTTCCCGCGCGACGGCGATCTCGCTGTTGCCGTCCATGGTGAACGACACCAGTCCGTCCACATCGGACGGAGCGAGCCCGGCGTCCCGCAGGGCGGTCGAAACCGCTTCCGCCGCCAGCCGCAGCTCACTGCGCCCGGAATCCTTCGAAAACTCCGTGGCACCGATACCGGCGATGGCCGCCCGTCCGGACAGGGTCATCACTCGCCTCCCAACGTGATCGCCACGGTGCCCACCACGTGCTCACCGAGACTGTCCACACCGGACACCGAGACCACCACGTCGTCGCCGTCCCGTTCGGTGACCCGTCCGGTGAAGGTCAGCGTGTCGTAGGCGTAGCAGGGCACGCCGAGCCGGATCTTGATCGAGCGCACGAACGCCTCAGGACCGGCCCAGTCGGTCACGAACCGTTGCACCAGGCCGGTGTCGGTGAGGATGTTGAGGAAGATGTCCTTCGAACCGCGCTGGACGGCGGCGTCGCGATCGTGGTGGACGTCCTGGAAGTCGCGGGTCGCCAGCGCGGTGCTCACCACGAAGGTCGGGGTGGCCTCGATCGTCAGCGGCGGCAGCTCGGTGCCGACCGAACAGTCCTTCATCGCGCGACCCTCCAAGCGGGCAAGGTCAGTTCCTCGTCGATCTTCACGAAGGCCGCCTCCACTGGGAGTCCGATGTGGACGGTATCGGGATCGGCGTCCAGCAGCTCGCCCATCACCCGGACACCCTCCTCCAGCTCGACGAGCGCGACGACGAACGGCAGATCCTTGCCCGGGACCTTCGGATGGTGGTGCACCACGTAGCTGTAGACCGTGCCCCGTCCGCACGCGACGACGTAATCCGGCTTCGCGCCGAGGTCGCCGTCCGGCGGCATCGGGCCGGGCGGATGCCGCAGGGTCTCGCCCCACCGCTGGATCCGCAGTTCGCCGTCACGCAGGCCCGCCCAGAAGAACTCGGTGTCCTTGCTGATCACCGGCCGCAGCACCGGGGCGGCCGTCTTGGCGGGTTCGGCGCCCGGCGGGCGGAACTTCAGCACCCGGAACACCATGTCCGCGACGGCCTCGTCGCCGACGTACCAGGTGGTCTTCGTCGTCACGAACCAGCCTTCGCCCAGCGCGGTCCGCTTCGGCCCGACCACGCTTTCGAGTTTCGCGGTCGCTTCGACCCGTTCACCGTGGCGGAGGTAGCGGAAGTAGTTCTGCTCGGAGTTCGTCGCGACGACCGAGGTGAACCCGGCTTCGTCGAGCACCTCCATCATCGCGCCGAGCGGGTCGTCCGAGGCCCTCGTCCAGTGCAGCCCGCCCATCGTCCACACCTGCGCCATCGCGGGCGGCGCGACGAGTCCCTTGTGGACGCTCTTGGCGGCGAACTCTTCGTCCACGTACACCGGATTGCGGTCGCCGATGGCTTCGACCCAGTTGTTCACCATCGCCTGGTTGACCGCGTCGCGCGCGGCCCTCGGCGCGGATTCCCCGCGCGCGGCGATACGTTCGGCGGCTTCCTGGATGCTCATCGCGGCACCCTCGGCAGGCCGAGCCCGGCGGTGGCGATCAGCTCGCGCTGGATCTCGTTGACGCCGCCGCCGAAGGTCAGCACCAGATTGCGTTTGGCCACCACGTCCAGCCACAGCGCCAGTTCCGCGGTTTCGGCGTCGGCCTGATCGCCGTGTCGTGCCACGATCTCCTCCAGTCTCCTGGCCAGCCGCTGGATGCGTTCGGAACCGAAGATCTTGGTGGCCGAAGCGTCGGCCACCGCCACCGGCCCGGCCGCCGACGACGCGGCGACCTGCCAGTTCAGCAGCTCGTTGACCCTGGCGGTCGCCAGGGTTTCCGCGAGCACGGCCCGGACGTCGGGCAGCTGGAGCAACGGTGTCCCGTCCGGCGCCTTCCTGGACGCCGCCCAGTCGCGGACGCGGTCGTGGAGGCCGCCGATCCTCCCGGCGGGGCCGAGCATGACGCGTTCGTGGTTCAGCTGCGTGGTGATCAGCCGCCAGCCCTCGTTCTCCTTGCCCACCAGCATGTTCGCGGGCACGCGGACGTCCGAGTAGTAGGTGGCGTTCACGTGGTGCGCGCCGTCGCAGGTGATGATCGGCGTCCACGAATAGCCCGGGTCGCGCGTGTCCATGATGAGGATGGAGATCCCCTTGTGCCTCGGCGCGTCCGGCGCGGTGCGGACGGCGAGCCAGATGTAGTCGGCGTCGTGCCCGCCGGTGGTGAAGATCTTCTGGCCGTTGACGACGTATTCGTCTCCTTCGCGCACCGCTGTCGTGCGCAGCGCCGCGAGGTCCGTTCCCGCGTCGGGCTCGGTGTAGCCGATGGCGAAATGCACTTCACCGGCGAGAATCTTGGGCAGGAACAGCGATTTCTGTTCCTCGGTGCCGTACGCCTGAAGCGTGGGCCCGACGGTCTGCAAGGTCACCGACGGCAGCTGGACGTCGGCGCGGGCGGCCTCGTCGACGAAGATGTGCTGCTCGATCTCGCCGAAGCCCCGGCCGCCGTACTGTTCCGGCCAGCCGACGCCGAGCCGGCCGTCGCGGCCCATCCGCCGCACGATCTCGCGGTACACCGGGCCGTGCCGCTCCCGCAGCATCGCGCGCCGCTCGTCGGCGCTCACCAGCCCGGCGAAGTACTTTCGCAGTTCGGAGCGCAACTCGTGTTGCGCCGCGGTCAGTTCGATCAGCATCGGTTCACCCCGCCACCAGTTCGCCCAGACCGGCCAGCCGATGCGAGGCGCCGCCGAGCGTTCGTCCCAGATCCTTGACCGCCGACGAGAACCGGTGCAGTGGATAGGTTTCGTCCACGCCGATCCCGCCGTGCAGGTGATGGCAGACGGCCAGCGCCGCGGGCGCCTCCTCCGCCAGCCAGTAGGCCGCGATGTCGAGTTCCGCCTCGGCGTCGAGCCCCGCCGCGAGCCGCCAGACCGCCGACCGCGCGGCCAGCTGGACCGTCCGCGAGGCGACGTAGACGTCGGCGATCTGTTGCGCCACCGCCTGGAACGCCGCCAGCGGCCGCCCGAACTGCTCCCGTTCGCCGACGTGCTTGGTGGTCAGCGCGAGCGCACCGGCGAGCAGCCCGTCACCGAACGCCACGGCGCCCGCGAGCGCGAACCGGTGCAACGTCGCGATCGACTCGCCGGGGCCGTGCCCGTTGAGGAGATCGGCGTCGGTGACGGTCACCGAGTCGAGCGTCATCGTGTAATCCGGTGTGCCGGAAGAGGTTCTCGTGGGCGTCAGCGTCACGCCGTCCGCGTGGGGATCGACGAGGAAGACGCCGGTACCGCCGGGCAGCGAGGCGGGCGTCAGGATCCGGGCCGACTCCGCCGCGAACGGCACGCCGATCTTGACGCCGCTCAGGCGCCAGTCCCCGGCCGATTCCGCGACGGTCGCGGGCCGGGTGGTGAACGGCGAGGAAGGCTCGTGCAGCGCGGCGGTGAGCACGGCGTCGCCCGCGGCGACCGGCGGGAGCAGCGCCGAACGCTGATCGGCGCCTCCGAGCGCGGTCACCGGAAGGACTCCGAAGGCCAGAGACGCCAGCGCGGGCGTCGGTGAGGCGACGCGCCCGAGTTCGGTCAGCACCAAGGCGACTTCGGCGACGCCGAGCCCGTCACCGCCGAGTTCGGCGGGCAGCGCCAGCGCCAGCAGACCGGCGTCGGCGAGCGCGCGCCACGTGTCACCGGGCTCGCGCTCCTTGCCGAGGACGCGCGCGGCCAGCGCGGTGACCTCGGTCTGCGTCTCGTCGAACTGGAAGTCCACACTGGCTCCTCACCGGGGCGAACGGGCACAATATTGAAACCTGTTCTAGTCTTAACCGGAAGGAGGCGTGACGGCAACCCCCTCGGGAAACCGAGGACGGCGGCATTTCCCGTGCCGAAACGGACGACACGCGTGATCAGCCGGACGACACGCGTGACTGGATGGACGACACACCGGCGGCAGGCTCCCGGCAGGAGGGTTCTCAGGGCATGACTTTGAGCAGTTCCGCGAGCGCGTCGGGGAAGTGGTCGGCGAGCGGCCACAGGTCACCGGTGAGTTCGCGGGCGCCGAGCAGGCCGACGTCGACCCGGCCCGCGTTGGACAGCACGGTGACGTTCAGCCCGGCGCCGTGGAACACCGGGCCGAGCGGATAGAGCCCGGTGACCTGGCAGCCCAGCAGATACAGCGGCATCGGCGGCCCCGGCACGTTGGAGACCACCAGGTTGTGCACCACCGGATGCCGTTCGGCCAGGCGCAGCGCGGAATACGCGCGTACCGCGAGGCCGAACATGGTCGCCGCCGAGAACTGCGCCCAGTCCTGGAGCATGTCGGCGTCGATGGTGTGGTGATGATCCTTGGACAGCCGGTTGGATTCCGCGAGCATGAACACCCGCGCGGCGGGATCGTCGAGATGGGTCGGCAACGAGGCGAAGAAGGCCGAGACCTTGTTGCTGCCGTGCTCGCGTTCGGTCCGGCCGTGCACCGACACCGGCACGGTCGCCACCAGCGGATCCTCCGGCAGTTCGCCCCGGTCTCGCAGGAACTGCCGCAGCGCGCCGGAAACCACGGCGAGGACGACGTCGTTGACGGTCACCCCGAAGGCGTCCTTGATCTGCTTGACGTCGTCGAGGTCGAGGGAGGCATAGGCGACACTGCGGTGCGCGGTGATCGTCCCGTTGAACGACGTGCGCGGCGCGGTGAACGGAACCGGCATTCCCTTGCCCTGCAACGCTTTCCCCAGCCATCTCGGCACGAGTTCGAGCAGGTCGGGCAGCAGCTTCACCAGCTCGACCGGGCGTTTCGCGAACGACGTCAGCCCCGCGCCGAACAGCGCGCGCCTACCGGGCACGCTCGCGTTGTCCCGTTCGTTCCGCGCGATCTCCGGCGGCGGGGCATCCGGTTCGAGCCCGGCGAGGTAGCTGATCAGGCTGGCGCCGCCGACCCCGTCGACGCTGGCGTGATGCATCTTCAGCAGGACCGCGACCTCGCCGCCGGCCAGGCCTTCGATGACGTACAACTGCCAGAGCGGCTGCGCGCGGTCCAGTCGTTGTCCCGCGATGTGGGCACAGAGTTCGGCCAGTTCCCGCCGGTCGCCGGGCGCGGGTACGCCGATCCGGTGAACGTGGGCTTCGAGGTCGAAGTCCTCGTCCTCCACCCAGACCGGATGCGCCAGATTCCAGAGTGGATTGTGCAGTTTGCGCCGGAACGCCGGGATCAGCTCGACCCGTTCGGCCAGTTTCTCCTTGAAGCGTTCGAAATCGTAGCCGCCGGGCATGGTCGAACCGTCCAAGGTGAGCAGCCCGCAGATGTGCAGGACCTGGGCCGGTGTCTCCAAGTAGAGGAAACTCGCGTCCAGACCGCTCAATCTCTGCATAAGAGCACCTTAAGTGAACTTTGCAACCCGTTCTAGGCGGTCACCCGGCGGTAGGATCGGTGCCCATGCAGCCGAGTTTCGTCGTCCGCCAGGCCCTCCAGCTCGCGCTCACCGCGAACGCGCTGAAGCCGCCGAGGGGTGCCCGCACGGCGATCCCGGCGTTCTTCGCGGGCTGGCTCACCGGGGAGCTCGCGCCGCATCTGCTCGCGCTCACCGCAGCCGACGCGGCGGCGCATGTCGCCCGGCACCGGGGCGGTTCGAGCAAGGCCGGGCTCGCGCTCGCGGCGGCGTCGGCGGCCGGGCTCGGCACCCTGATCGCCCAGTCCCAGCGAGCCCGCGACGAGATCGAGACGGCGCTCACCGAAGGCATCGGCGAGGCCTACATCGAGGAACTAGAGCACCCGCCGAGCCCGACCGACCTCGCGACGCCGTGGGGCCAGCTGGCCATGCCGTTCCGCATGCGCGACCCCGACGTCCGCCGGACCCGCAACATCGCCTACGCGCCCGGCGGGAAGCGGTTCCTGCTCGACGTCTACGCCCCGCGCGAGCCGGTCACCGGCGCGCCGATCCTGCTGCAGGTGCACGGTGGCGCCTGGGTGATCGGCAACAAGGACCAGCAGGGCCTCCCGCTGATGCTGCACATGGCCAAACGCGGCTGGATCTGCATCGCGATCAACTACCCGCTCTCCCCCGCCGCCCGCTGGCCCGCGCATATCGTCGCGGCGAAACGCGCGCTGGCCTGGATCCGGGACAACGCCGAGTCCTACGGCGGCGACCCGTCGTTCGTCGCCGTCACCGGCGGTTCCGCGGGCGGGCATCTCGCCGCGCTGCTGGCCCTGACCGCGAACGACCCGGCGTTGCAGCCCGGCTTCACCGAAGCCGACACGAGCATCCAGGCGTGCGCCCCGCACTACGGCGTGTACGACTTCGCCGCGACCAGCGGACGGCGCTCCAGCCAGGCCCGGCTGAAAACGCTGATCGCCCGGCACGTCTTCGAGGCGGACCGGGATCCGGTGAAGTTCCTCGACGACTACATCGCGGCGTCACCGCTGGACCGGATCACCGAGGACGCGCCGCCGTTCTTCGTCATCCACGGCGCCCACGACTCGCTGGTGCCGGTGGGCGAGGCCCGCGAATTCGTGCGGCGCCTGCGGGACAAGTCCCGGCGTGAGGTCGCGTACGCGGAGATCTCCGGCGCGCAGCACGCCTTCGACGTCTTCCCCTCGATCCGCAGCGCCCACGTCGTCCGCGGGGTGGAACGGTTCCTGGAGTGGAGTTACCGCACCTGGCGGCGCCGCTCCGGGTCGTGAGTGGCGGTTGCCGCCGCGGTGCGAGGTTGCGAAAGCCACTTTCGCAACGTTGAAGGTTGTGTCGTGTCTCGGTAGATCTGCCGCGGGTTTGTCTTGGTTGTTGTGTCACAGGTTAGGCGGCTGGGGTGAGTTGGCCTTGGTAGGTCTTGGTGTGGTCGAGGTGGATGTGGCCGATGGGGTTGCCGTTGGTGGTGTAGGCGGTGGCGTGGTGGGTGTCGCGGATGATGGTGATGGTGTGTCCGGCGTGGTCGCGGCCGATGAGTAGCCGGGCTCGTTTGCCGAGGTTGACGGTGCCGGCTGTGCTGACTTTGAGCCGGTGGACGGTGGCGTCGTCCTGGATGGGCAGGTGCTGGGGTCCGCCGTGGCAGTCGGCGGTGGCCCAGACCTGGGCTGGGGTTCGCCGGCCGAGGGCGCTGTGGCGGCGGTGGTTGTAGTGCTGGCGATAGACGGCGAGCAGGGTTTGGAGTTCGGTCAGGGTCCCGGGTTGGGCGGGGTGGTGGGCGAGCCAGCGTTTGAAGGTTTGGTGATGCCGTTCGACTTTGCCGCAGGTTTGCGGGTGATACGGGCTGGAATGGATCAGGCGTGTGCCCCAGCCGGTGACGGTGCGGGCGAACTGTGACGGGCCGGTGTTCGGGCGCCGGGAGCGTGACGTGAACGCGGATCCGTTGTCGGACAACACGATCGCGGGCGCGCCGTGGTCATTGACCGCCTGGGTGATCGTGGTGATCGCGTCACGGGCGGTTTCAGCGAGGGCGGCGTGGCTGGCCACCAGCATCCGGCTGTGATCGTCGAGGACCTCGAACGCCACCGCGGTGGCCCCGGTGGTCAGGGTGACCTCGGTGGCATCGATCTGATAGCAGTCCCGGGGCCGGGCATAGCAGAACCGGCGATAGGAGGACCGGGGCCGTTTACGGGAGTTCGTCTCCAGCAGCCCCTTGCGGGCCAGGATCCGGTTGATCGTGGCCCGTGCCGGGACCGGCCAGCCCCGCGCGGCCCAGTCCTGCTCGGCGGCCAGGTCCAGCAGCCGGTCACGGATCGGGTCCGCCCCGTTCTCCGGGGCCAGTGCTTTCCGCAGCCGGACGATCTCGGCCACCACCGGCTCCGGCGTCGCATGCGGCGTCGTCTTGGGCCGGGTCGAGCGCCGCTGCCACTGCCCCTCGGCCCGGATCCGGGCACGATGCCGATAGAACGTCCGCCTATCGACACCGTTGACCCGGCACCACTCCGACACATTCTCGATCGACACCTCAGCCGTCAGCATCGCGTCCATGAACCGCATCATCGCCCTGTTCCGCGCCATGGCCATCACCACAACGCCGCTCAGGCGACAGATCACGCACCATCACCCGACCAGGGTGTGTCACCAGCCGCGAGACACCAACCGTGTCACAACAGCTGAGACTCAACACAACGTTGAAGGTTGCGAAAGTGGCTTTCGCAACCTGTGGCCTGGGGCGAGGCCAGCGCGGCCGATCGTGGCCCCAGGGTGCCCCAACGCTCTCCGCCGGGCGTCGCGAAAGCCACTTTCGGGGCACCCCCCGTCACGCACATGGGGGTGCGCGCCCCCCACCCCTGAGCTA
>NZ_JBVHDI010000001.1:880585-906397 GCF_055563465.1 Amycolatopsis sp. NPDC000009 | reverse complement strand
GGCCCCCTGGGCGCCCCACCGCCCTCCGCGGGGCGGCGCGAAAGCCACTTTCGGGACACCAGACGTCGCGAAAGTGGCTTTCGCGACACGCCACCTTTGACTTATTGATAACCCTCGATAGAACCGTCCTTGCCACTCACGCGACGGGAGGTCAGGGCGGGTAGATCACGTCCGTCGGGCGGGCGGAGGACGGGCCGTCGACCCGCCAGCCCTCGCCTTCGCGCACGAAGCGGTACCACCGTTCGTCCCGGCCGTAGCGCAGTTGCAGGTCGCCCTGGGTGATCCGGTTCCGCCAGGTCTTCGGCGTCCCCGGCAGCCCCGATTCGGCCAGATCCGCCCTGGCCTGGGCGAGCGGTGCCTGCCCGGGCCGCCACGCCTCGCGGACCACCGCCATCCCACCCCTTCCCGCCTCACGCCAGGCCTGTGCCCAAAGAGCCAGATCCCGCACCGGGACCCCGGCGGCCTCGGCGAGTTCGGCGACCACATCGGGGTCGCTCGCCGCCGCGCGGCGCGCGAGGTCTTCCTCGAATGACGGCTCCACCTCGCGCTCGGGCCCCATGACCAGCAGCTCCCAGGCCCTGGCGGCGGCGTCGGCCGCCAGTTCGACGAACATCTCGCCGCTCCAGCCGGTGCGGTGCGGCGGATCGACGTCGAGGACCGCGGGCGGCCCGACCGTGGCCGGGACGGCCGGCCGCGGTGGGAGCGCGGCGATCCGCCGGGAGTACGCGCGTTTCGGGTCCACGCCGGGCGCGGCGGGGGCACGTACCCGTTTGCCCGGCGCGGTCGCGGGGGCGCGGCGGGACCGCAGTTCCGCGAGCACGGCCTCCCTCGGCCTGCCGCGCAGCAGGAACAGCACGAACGGATCAGCGTCCACCTCGTCCGCGACCAGGTAGTACACCGCGGCGACGTGCTTGCACGGGTTCGCACTGTCGGGACAGGAGCACTTCGGGCGCAGATCTCCGGGACCCGGCAGCAGATCCGCGCCGGCGGCTCGCGCGTCCTCGGCCAGTTCGCCGGGCAGCTCGCCGTCGAGGAGGGCCGCGACGTGGCCGAGCCGGGAGCCGACCATGCCGAGCAGGCTCTCCCACTGCGATCCGGTGAACGCCCGCATGTGGATGGTCACCCGGTACGGCACCGCCCGGCTGCCCTGTACCCAGGCCGTCACCTCGCCCGCGCCGACCGCGAGCTTGCTGACCGTGCCCTTGCGCGCGTACGTCCGCCCGCGCGGCAACCGGTTCGGATCGAGTTTGGCGCGCTCCTCCAAGGCCTCGACCCACGCCTTGCCCCACCACGTGTTGCCGAAGGTGCGCCGTTTCCGTCCTGTCACGCCGGGCATCAGGGCTCCCCGAGCCGGACGAGGTCGGCGAGTTCGTCGTCGGACAGTTCGGTGATCCAGTTCTCGCCCGCGCCGATGACCGCGTCCGCCAGCCCGCGTTTGGTCTCCAGCACCTTCGCGATCCGCTCCTCGAGCGTGCCCTCGGCGATCAGCCGGTGCACCTGGACCGGCCGGTCCTGCCCGATCCGGTACGCGCGGTCGGTGGCCTGGTCCTCGACCGCCGGGTTCCACCAGCGGTCGTAGTGGATCACGTGGGTGGCCTTGGTCAGGTTGAGCCCGACACCGCCCGCCTTGAGCGAGAGCAAGAACACCGGCACCTCGCCGGCCTGGAACCGGGCGACCATGTCCTCCCGGACCTTGGGCGTGCTCGACCCGGACAGGAGCATCGTCGGCAGCCCGCGTTCGGCGAGGCGTTTCTCCAGCAGACGGCACAACTGGACGTACTGGCTGAACACGAGCACGCTGTCGCCCTCGTCGAGGATGACGTCGAGCAGCTCTTCGAACGCGGCCAGCTTGCCGGACCGGCCGTGCAGCACCCCGGGCTCCTTGAGGTACTGCGCCGGGTGGTTGCAGATCTGCTTGAGCTCGGTGAGCAGTTTGAGCACCTGTCCGCGCCGGGCCACGCCGTCCAGCTCGCGGATCATCGCGAGGTTCTCCCGGACCACGGCCTCGTACAGCGTCGTCTGCTCGGCGGTGAGCGGGACGAACCGGTCGGTTTCGGTCTTGCGCGGCAGTTCGGGGGCGATGTCCGGGTCGGTCTTCTTGCGGCGCAACAGGAACGGGCGCACGGTCGTAGCGAGGCGTTCGGTGGCGGCGACGTCCCGGTCGCGCTCGATCGGGCGGGCGACCTTGCGGCGGAACCCGTCGAGCGAGCCGAGCAGGCCCGGCGTCGTCCAGTCCACAATGGACCACAGCTCGGTCAGCCGGTTCTCCATCGGTGTCCCGGTCAGGGCGACCTTCGCGGCGGCGGGGATCTTCCGAAGCTCCTTGGCCGTGACCGAAAGCGGATTCTTGACGTGCTGCGCCTCGTCGGCGGCGATCATCCCCCAGTCCACTTCGGACAGTGTTTCGCGATCCCGCCGGAGGACGCCGTACGTGGCGAGCACGACCTCGTCGGGCGCGACCTCGTCGAGATGCCGCCCGCCACCGTGGAACCGGCGTACCGGGATGTCCGGCGCGAACCGGGCGAACTCGCGTTCCCAGTTGCCCAGCAACGACGTCGGGCACAGGACGAGGGTGGGGCCCTCGCCGAGGGGACGGCGGTGCAGGTGCAGGGAGATGAGCTGGATCGTCTTGCCGAGCCCCATGTCGTCGGCGAGGCAGGCGCCGAGACCGAGCCCGGTCATCGTCGCGAGCCAAGCCAGGCCCGCCTTCTGATACGGCCGCAGGGTGGCCTTCAGGTCCGCGGGCTGCTCGATCGGCTCCGCGGCGCTCTCACGGATTCGCTGGAGCAGCCCCGTCACCGCCGACGGCGCGGTGAACTCGACCTTTTCGCCGTCCAGCTCCAGTTCGCCGGTGAGCGCCGCGGCCAGCGCCTCGGCTCCGGACAGCTTCTTCGCGCGGTGGGCGCGCACCTTGGCCAGCAGACGCGCGTCGACCTTGACCCACTTGCCCCGCAGCCGCACCAGGGGCCGTTTCGCCTCGGCGAGCGCGGTGACCTCGGCGTCGGTGAGGTCTTCGTCGCCGAGGCTCAGCCGCCAGCGGAACTGCAGCAGGCTCTTGAGCGTGAACTCGGGCCCGGTGACACTGCCGGGGACCTGTGTCGCACTCGCCTTCGCCTTGAGCTCGCCCGCGAAAAGGTCCTTCGGCCACTGCACCTCGATGCCGGCGCCACCGAGCGCCGCGTCCCCGTGCGTCAGCAGGTCGACGACCTCGTCGTACTCCAGCGTCAGCCCGGTCGGCGCGGCGGACCGGAGCATGCGGCCCAGCGGAGCCCATGCCCTGGCACCCCGGCGCAGGCCGAGCAGCAACTGTGTCTCGACCTGCTCGCCCATCCGCTCCAGCACGGCTTCGGGCGCGTCCCACAACGTCGCCGCCTCGACGATCAGGCTCGGATCGGCGGCGCTCCGCACGGCCAGGACAGCCTCGAACGTGGGCTCTTCTTCAGGGTCCTCGGGCTCATTGACCTCCATGCGCAGGACCAGATGCGCGCCCTGCGCCTGCCGGGCGCTCAGCTCCGCCAGCCAGGCGGCACCGTCCGGCCCGACCAGCGTCGGCTCGGCCGCGGCGAACGCCGGACCGCCCGCCGCGACGCTCGCGGCGGGCGTGCGGACCAGCACGTCCGCCGTCGCGTCCCAGAGCGCGCGGATCAACGACTCCGGCGAATGCAGCCGGATCCGCTTCAGCCCGGACAACGGCAGCGCGTGCGCCTCGGGAGGCAGCGCGGCGGCGAGCCCGCGCAGCATCTCCTCGTCGGCGACGTCGAGCGGCCCGACCCGCCACGAATCCACCCCGCCGGGTGAGGCAGCGGGCAGCAGCCTCCCGCGGGCGATGAGGTTCACCCCGGCTTCGGCGACGGCCGACCACGCGGCGATGGCCGGGCTCAGGTCGCCGTCCGCGGTGAGCAACCGCGGAATCGCGCGCGACAACGGGACGAGCGCCGCGTCGACCTTCGTGCGCCGGAAGACCTTCCCCACCGGCAGCACGAGTTCGATCGCGGTGTCACCCGCTACGCCGTCTCCCCAGAGCGCCAGCACACCGTCCCGAGGGGGATCCGAGGGGACGAAGGTGGCCTGGGTTCCTGTGCCGAACTCCACGCCCCGCACGTTAGAGCACGGGACCGACATCCCCCGGGCGGCGGGGCTGTGAACGGTCCGTTCCTGGCAGATTTTGCGAGGAAGGGACCTTTCATGGCACGTGTAAAGGGCGTGACAGGGACTTTCAGGACCGAGGCAGCCCCAGCAACCGTTCCGCGGTCAGCGACAGCAGCACCTGCGTCGTCCCGCCCGCGATACTGAGGCACCGGGTCAGCAGGAACTCGTGCTGCGCCGGGTCACCGTCCACGAGAGCGTTCTCCGCCAAAGCCTCCAGCGCGAACTCCGCCACCGCCTGCCGATGCCGCACGCCCAGCAGCTTGCGCACACTCGACTCGGCGCCCGGGTCCTGCCCGTCGAGCCGCCGCAGCGTCGCCCGCAAGTCCAGGACCGAACACGCGCTACCGTCGGCGATCAGCGCGCCGAGCCGCTCCCGGTCGGCGTCATCGCCGAGCGTGGCGAGCAGATTCTCGACGCCCTCCCCCACCGCTGATCCGCTTCCGAGGGCCACGCGCTCGTTCGCCAGCGTCGTCCGCGCCAGCCGCCAGCCACCGTCGACCTCCCCGACCACCATCTCGTCCGGGACGAAGACGTCGTCGAGGAACACCTCGTTGAAGACGGCGTCGCCGGTGATCTCGCGCAGCGGGCGCGTGCTGATCCCGTCCGCGGTCATGTCGACGAGGAAGTAGGTGATCCCCTTGTGCTTCGGCGCGTCCGGATCGGTGCGCGCCAGGCAGATCGCCCAATCGGCTTCGCGCGCGAGCGACGTCCACACTTTCTGGCCGTTCAGCAGCCATCCGCCGTCGACGCGGCGGGCCGTCGTGCGGAGCGACGCGAGATCGGAGCCCGCCTCGGGTTCGCTGAACAACTGGCACCAGGTGATCTCGCCCCGCAACGTGGGCGCGGCGAACCGTTCGCGCTGTTCCTCCGAGCCGTGTTCCAGCAGGGTCGGGATCGCCCAGGCGCCGATCACCAGGTCGGGGCGGCGGAGGTCCGCGTCGGCGAGGGCGGCGTCGATCCGCAATTGCTCGGCCGCGGAGGCGCCCCTGCCGTACGGCGCGGGCCAATGCGGGGCCAGCAGTCCCGAATCGGCCAGCGCGACCCGCCGCTCCGGCTCGGTCAGGGCGGCGATTTCGCCTACCAGGTCACGGAGGCCGGCGTCTTCGCCGACGTCGACGCTCAACGTCCGGCGGTCGCCGCGCAGCGCGAGTCCGGCCGCGCGACGGCGCCAGCGGGCGGATCCGCCGAGCCACTGCCGCAGCGCGACGGCGCGCCGCAGGTAGAAGTGCGCGTCGTGCTCCCAGGTGAAGCCGATGCCGCCGAGGACCTGAATGCAGTCCTTTGCGTTGGCCACGGCCGCGTCGAGCGCGTAGGCCGCCGCCGTCGCGGCCGCGAGGGAGTGCTGCGCCGGGTCTTCGGCGGCCCTCGCCGCGTCCCACGCGAGCGCGTCGGCGGCTTCGGCCCGGCACAGCATTTCCGCGCACAGATGCTTGATCGCCTGGAACGACCCGATCGGACGGCCGAACTGTTCCCGCACTTTCGCATACTCGACGGCGGTCTGAAGACACCATCGTGCGATCCCCGCGGCTTCCGCGGCGCCGAGTGTGGCGGCATAGGAGTCCACAGGCAGTGCCTCGAAAACCGCTTCGGCCCGCACCTTCGCGCACCGGAGCCGGCCGACCGGCCGTGAGACGTCGAACGGCTCGCCCGGCTCGATGTCCACTCCGGACGCCCCGGGTGGAACGAGCGCGGAGACGTCGCCGTCGGAGACCAGCGTCCACGCCGACGGGTGAACGTCGAGAGCCGGGCCGGACTCGCCATCGACCACCGAATCCGCGATACGGAAGCCGTCGCCGAGCACCACCGCCAGCCGTTCCGTCCCGTCCGCGATAGCGGGCAGGATCTCCTTGGCGGCCTGGGGAACCGTCCCGAGCAACGCGCCGCCCAGCGCCGTCCCGAGGACCGGACCAGGCACGAGCGCTTCGGCCGCTTCGGCGAGGCCGGCGGCCAGATCGGCCAGCGTGCCGCCTGCCCCGCCGACGTCTTCGGGAATCGCCACGCCGAACAGGCCCAGTTCCGCCAGCCCTGGTGGTAGCTCGGCGATCCGGCCACTTCGGACGGCGTCGACGGGATGGGCGGAAGCCGCCCAGGCCCGGATCGACGCGGCCAGGGCCGCCTGTTCTTCGGTGAGCGCGATCGACACGGGTGGGACCTCCTCGCCGGACCTACCCGCGAGTGTAGAACGTGTTACAGTTTCTTGCCCAGTGGGTCACGTCTTGAACAGTTCGTCCGCTTAGGTACGCTACGTGAGGAAAGTGGAACAAGTTCCGACGAAGGGGGACGTGGCGATGCCAGGGAAGGCCAAGGCACCCACGAGCGCGAAAGCGCGCAGCGGCAATGGTCTCTCCGCGCTGGGCGGCGAGGAACTCGGCTCCGCGGCACAACGCGACCGGCGGCGCCGCATCATCGACGCGACCCTCACCCTCGCCGCGAAGGGCGGTTACGACGCGGTCCAGATGCGGGCGGTCGCCGAGAAGGCGGACGTCGCGCTCGGCACGCTGTACCGCTACTTCCCCTCGAAGATCCACCTGCTGGTTTCCGGGCTGGCCAGGGAATTCGAACGCGCGCAGGAGAAACTCGACCGCGCGGCCATCCCCGGCGACACCCCGAGCGAGCGGCTGATGTTCGTCCTCGGCCGCAACACCCGGCTGATGCAGCGGGATCCGCACCTGACCGAGGCCATGGTCCGCGCGTTCATGTTCGCCGACACGACCGCCGCCGCCGAGGTCGAGCAGGTCGGGCGGCTGATGGAAAACATGTTCGCCAAGGCCATGGGCATCGAGGACCCGACCGAGGCCGATCGCGACATCTTCCACGTCATCGCCGACGTCTGGATGGCGAACCTGGTCGCCTGGGTGACGCGGCGCGCGTCGGCGGCCGACGTCGCGAACCGGCTGGAGCTGTCGGTGCACCTGCTGCTGGACAAGAACGTCTGAAACCTCGTGAGTGGTAAGGACGGTTAGAACCGCCCTTACCACTCACGAGACCAGACCCGCTCGGTGCCGGGCGCTCTGCTGGGTGCTGGGCTTGGCCGGGTTGCGAAAGTGGCTTTCGCAACGTCGACCGCGACCGGCCCCCGGGATCAACGGCGGCCGGAAGCCAGTGCGGGTCAGGCGGTCAGCTTCGGCAGCACGTCCCGCCCGAAGGTCTCGATGAACTGGTCCTGGTTCCGGCCCACGTTGTGGATGTAGATCCGGTTGAACCCGGCGTCGACGTACTTCTGCAGCGCCGCGCGGTGCACGTCCGGATCGGACGAGACGACCATGCGGCCCTCGAAGTCCTCACGCCGCACCAGTTTCGCCATCTGCGCGAAGTCGAACGGCGAGCGGATGTCGGCCTTCGGGAACTTCATGCCGCCGTTGGGCCACTGGTCCATCGCGTTGGCCCACGCCGTCTCGTCGTCCTCGGCCCACGACAGGTGCACCTGCAGCAGTTTCGGCATCGAGTCCGGATCCTTGCCGGCCTTCCGCGCGCCGGTGCCGAAGTTGTCGAGGATCCCCGCCAGCTTCTCGATCGACGCGCCCGGCGTGATCAGCCCGTCCGCGAGCTCACCGGTCTTGCGTGAGGTGTACGGGCCCGCCGACGCGATGTAGATCGGCGGCGGCTCGTCCGGCAGCGTCCACAGCCGGGTGGTGTGCAGCTTGAAGAACTCGCCGCTGTGCTTGACGTCCTTGCCGGTGAACAGCTTCCGGATGATCTCGAGCGCCTCGAACATCCGCCGTACGCGCTCGGGCGCTTCGGGCCAGTAGCCGCCGATGATGTGCTCGTTGAGCGCTTCGCCGGAGCCGATGCCGAGCCAGGTCCGGCCGGGGTAGGTCGCCTCCAGCGTCGCCGCGGCCTGCGCGACCATCGACGGGTGCAGCCGGAACGACGGGCAGGTCACGCCCGGCCCGAGGTCGCCGGTGGTGTTCTCCGCCAATGACGCGAGCACGCTCCACACGAACGACGCTTCACCCTGTTGAGGGACCCACGGCTGGAAGTGGTCGGCCGCCATCTGGCCCGAGAATCCGTGCTGTTCGGCCAACGCGGCCAGCCGGATCGATTCGCGCGGAGAGAACTGCTCCAGCGCCGCCGCCAAGCCGATTTGAACCTCAGTCACGCCTGTTGCCCCTTTCGAAAGCTCTCGGCGACCTTCGCGAACTGGTCGAGTCGGTCCAGTGTCGCCGCTTCGGGCTCGGTCGGCAGGAAGAGCGTCGCCTCGTCGACGCCGCCCTCGGCGAGCCTGCTCAGCGCGTCCTCTTCCGGCGTGGCACCGAAGGCGGAGAACCTGATGTCGCTACGCCCCTGGTCCGCCAGCCATTGACGCGCCCGGCGAAGCTCCTCCGGCGGGGTGTACGCGTGCAGCATCCAGCCATCGCCGTACTTCGCGATCCGTTCCATCGCCTTCTGCCCCGCGCCGCCGATGTAGATGGGCGGATGCGGCTTCTGCACCGGCTTCGGCCACGCGAAGATCGGATCGAAATCGATGTGCTCGCCGTGGAACTCGGCCTCGTCCTTCGTCCAGATCTCCTTCAGCGCGGCGAGTTGCTCGTCGACGAGCGCGCCGCGGGTGCGCGGATCCGTGCCGTGATTGCGCATTTCCTCCCGGTTCCAGCCGACGCCCACGCCGAAGACGAACCGGCCCCGCGAGACCAGATCCAGCGAAGCGACCTCTTTCGCCGTGTGGATGACGTCGCGCTGCTGCAGCAACGCGACGCCCGTACCCAGTTTCAGGTTCGACGTGGCCCCGGCCGCCGCCGTCAGCGCGACGAACGGATCCAGGGTCCGGTAGTACACGCGCGGCAGTTCGCCGCCGCCCGGGTACGGCGTTTCCCGGCTGACCGGGATATGTGAATGCTCGGTGACGTGGAGCGAGCTGAACCCGCGCTCTTCGGCGGCGGCGGCGAGGACGTCCGGCCTGATTCCTTCATCGGTGAGGAAGGTGGCGATTCCGATCTCCATGTCCAGCAACTACCCGGACACGCCCCGCGATATTCCCGCCCGCTAGACGTTGCGCCGGTACTGCCCGCCCACCTCGAAGAACGCCTCGGTGATCTGGCCGAGCGAGCACACCCGCGCCGCGTCCATCAGGACACCGAACAGGTTGCCGCCCCGGGTCGCGGCCTCGCGCAGCGTCTTGAGCGCGACCTGCGCCTCGGCCTGGTGCCTGCGCTGGAAGTCCTCGAGCCGCTCCAGCTGCGAGCGCTTCTCGTCCTCGGTCGCCCGCGCGAGTTCCACCTCGACGTCGTTCTCTCCGCCGTTCGGGTTGCGGAAGGTGTTGACGCCGACGATCGGCAGCGTGCCGTCGTGCTTCTGGCGTTCGTAGAGGATCGACTCGTCCTGGATCTTGCCGCGCTGGTAACCGGTCTCCATCGCGCCCAGCACGCCGCCGCGTTCGGAGATCCGGTCGAATTCCAGCAGCACGGCCTCTTCGACCAGTTCGGTCAGCTCGTCGATGATGAACGAGCCCTGCAACGGGTTCTCGTTCTTCGACAGGCCCCATTCCTTGTTGATGATCATCTGGATGGCCATCGCCCGCCGCACCGAGCTCTCCGACGGTGTGGTGATCGCCTCGTCGAAGGCGTTGGTGTGCAGGGAGTTCGCGTTGTCGTACAGCGCGCACAGCGCCTGCAGCGTGGTCCGGATGTCGTTGAAGCTCATCTCCTGCGCGTGCAGCGACCGGCCGGAGGTCTGCACGTGGTACTTGAGCTTCTGCGAGCGCTCGTCGGCGCCGTAGCGCTCCCGCATCGCGACCGCCCAGATCCGGCGAGCGACCCGGCCCAGCACCGAGTACTCGGCGTCCATGCCGTTGGAGAAGAAGAACGACAGGTTCGGCGCGAAGTCGTCGATGTTCATCCCGCGCGCGAGATAGCTCTCGACGTAGGTGAAACCGTTCGACAGGGTGAACGCCAGCTGCGAGATCGGGTTCGCCCCGGCCTCGGCGATGTGATAGCCGGAGATCGACACCGAGTAGAAGTTCCGGACGCCGTGCTCGATGAACCATTCCTGGATGTCGGCCATCATGCGCAGGCTGAACTCGGTGGAGAAGATGCAGGTGTTCTGCCCCTGGTCCTCCTTGAGGATGTCCGCCTGCACGGTACCGCGGACGTTGCGCAGCGCCCATTCGCGCAGTTCGGCGGCCTCGGCTTCGGAGGGTTCGCGGCCGTGTTCGGCCTTGAACGCCGCCATCCGCTGGTCGATCGCGGTGTTGAGGAAGAACGCGAGGATCGTCGGCGCCGGGCCGTTGATCGTCATCGACACCGAGGTGCTCGGCGAAGTCAGATCGAAGCCGTCAAAAAGCTGGCACGCGTCCTCCAGCGTCGCGATGGAGACGCCCGAGGTGCCGACCTTGCCGTAGATGTCGGGACGGGTGTGCGGGTCGTGCCCGTACAGCGTCACCGAGTCGAAGGCGGTCGAAAGGCGCTTCGCGTCGGAGTCGGCCGACAGGAGCTTGAACCGCTTGTTGGTCCGGAACGGGTCGCCCTCGCCGGCGAACATGCGCGCCGGGTCCTCACCCTCGCGCTTGAACGGGAAAACGCCCGCGGTGTAAGGGAAGTAACCGGGAAGGTGCTCGCGGCGCAGGAACGACAGCAACTCGCCGGATTCGGTGTAGCGCGGCAGCGCCACGCGCGGGATCCGGTTGCCCGACAGCGTGTCGCGCCAGAGCTGGGTGTGCAGTTCCTTGTCGCGGATCTTCACGACCAGCTCGTCGGCACGGTAGGACTCGGCCAGTTCCTGGAAGCGGGCCAGCAGATTCGCCGACTCACCGTCCACATCGGACTCGGCGGCGGCGAGCAGGCCGTCGAGCGCGTCGGTGCTCGCGTCGACGGCGGCCAGCGCCTCCTTGGCGGCGGCGAGGTGCTCGCGTTTGCGCAGCGCGGCGACCTGCTGCTCGGTCTTGGCGTGGTAGCCGCGGACGGTCTCCGAGATCTCCGCGAGGTAGCGCGTCCGGTTGGCCGGGATGATCGTGCTGGCGTCGGTGGACACCTTGCCCTCGACCTTCGGGAGCACCCCGGCCGAAACGGTCAGGCCGCGCTCGGCGAGAGTGTCGCGCAGGTGCTGGTAGAGCGCGGTGACGCCGTCGTCGTTGAACTTCGCGGCGCTGGTGCCGTAGACCGGCATGTCCTCGGGAGAGGAGCTGAACGCCTCGCGGTTGCGCACGAGCTGGCGCGCGACGTCGCGACGGGCGTCTTCGGCCCCGCGGCGCTCGAACTTGTTGATCGCCACCGCGTCGGCGAAGTCGAGCATGTCGATCTTCTCCAGCTGCGACGCCGCGCCGAACTCCGGCGTCATGACGTACAGCGACTGGTCCACGTAGTCGACGATGCCGGCGTCGCCCTGGCCGATACCGGGCGTCTCGACGATCACCAGGTCGAACCCGGCGGCCTTGCACGCGAGGATGGACTCGGAGAGCCCGGTGGGGATCTCGCCGCTGGTGGTCCGCGTGGCGAGGGAACGGAAGTAGACCGGGCTGCCGTCGAGGCAGTTCATCCGGATGCGGTCGCCGAGCAGCGCTCCCCCGCCCTTGCGGCGCGACGGGTCGACGGCGAGCACGGCGATGCGGAGCTTGTCCTCCTGGTCCAGCCGGAACCGGCGGATCAGCTCGTCGGTGAGCGAAGACTTGCCGGAACCACCCGTCCCGGTGATGCCGAGGACCGGTACCGTCCGCGACTTGGCGGCCTCGGTGATCTTGTCGAGCGAGTCCTGCGGCAGCGCCTCACGCTGAAGCTGCGTGATGACCCGGGACAGCGCCGGGATGTCACCCGAAAGCAGTTTGTCGAGCGAGCCGGGCGACTGCGCGGACAGGTCGGTGTCGCAGGCCTTGATCATCAGGTTGATCATGCCCGGGAGGCCCATCTCGTAGCCGTCTTCCGGGGAGAAGATCCGCGCCACACCCCGCGAGTGCAGCAGGTCGATCTCCTCGCGGACGATGACCCCGCCACCGCCGCCGAACACCTTGATATGCCCCGCGCCGCGCTCGTTGAGCAGCTCGACCAGGTAGCTGAAGTACTCGACGTGCCCGCCCTGGTAGGCGCTGATGGCCACGCCCTGGACGTCCTCGGCGATGGCCGCGGTGGCGACCTCGTCGACCGACCGGTTGTGCCCGAGGTGCACCACCTCCGCGCCCTGCGACTGCAGGATGCGCCGCATGATGTTGATGGACGCGTCGTGCCCGTCGAAGAGGCTCGACGCCGTCACGAAACGAACGGGGTTCACGGGCCGGTGCAGGTCGCTGCTCATCCCTCCAAAATACTTGGACTTCCTACTGTTTTAAACCCATCCACTCGCGTGATGGCGCTCTCACTCGTCCTTGACAGATCGACTCGCACCAGTATATTCAACCCAAGGGTTAAACAACCGATTGATTGAGCAGCGATGACCACTGATCAGCTCAGCGCCACGTTCGCCGCCTTGGCGGACCCCACCCGGCGGGCGATCCTCGCCCGGCTGGCCACCGGCGAGGCCAGCGTCAACGAGCTGGCCGAACCCTTTCCGGTCAGCCTCCAAGCCATCTCCAAACATCTCAAGGTCCTCGAGCGCGCGGGCTTGATCAGCCGGAGCCGGACCGCGCAATGGCGGCCCTGCCGGCTGGAGGCCGCGCCGCTCGGCGACGTCTCCGAGTGGGTCGAGCGCTACCGGCGCTTCTGGGAAGGCGGGTTCGACCGCATGGAAGAACATCTCGCGGAACTGAGGAAAGGCGAACGAAATGACTGAGACCGTCGCCCTGCCGGAAGTCGTCTCGGCCGGCGAATGGCAGATCGCCCGGGACGCGTTGCTGGCCAAGGAAAAGGAGCTCACCCGCGCCGCGGACGCGATCGCCGCCGAGCGGCGACGGCTGCCGATGGTGCGCTTCGGCAGCGGCTACGAGTTCGACGGGCCCCAGGGCAGGGTCACCCTCCTCGACCTGTTCGAGGGACGCCGTCAGCTGATCGTCTACCACTTCATGCTCGCCCCCGGGCAGAAGGCGGGCTGCCCCGGCTGCTCGATGCTCGTGGACAACATCGGCCACCTCGCCCACCTGCACGCCCGCGACACCACGCTGTACGTGGTCGCGCCGGCGACACTGCCCGAGATCGAGCGCTACAAGGAGCGGATGGGCTGGACCGTCCCCTGGGTCTCGACCGTCGGCGGCTTCAACCCGGACTGCGGCATCGACGGCGGGTTCGGCATCAGCGTCTTCCTGCGCGACGGTGACGACGTGTTCCGGACGTACTTCACCACCGGTCGCGGCGGGGACCAGCTGGTGGGGACGCTGCGATACCTCGACCTGACGCCGCTCGGGCGGCAGGAAGCCTGGGAGGAGTCCGGCCGCGGAACCGACGGCCCCGGGCACTGGTGGAAACGGCACGACGAGTACTGAGTCCTGCCGCATTTAGTCCTCTGGATGCGCCCTGGGCGCATCCAGAGGACTTAAATGCGTGAGGGCATGTCGAGAACCCAGCGGCCGCTCCGACCCCTCGGTGTCCGGCGCCCGGAAGGCGGGCGCCACACCGGAGGGATCAAGCCATGCGCAAGCTCGTCTACGCCGTCCACACCTCGCTCGACGGCCGCATCGAAGGCCCGGACGGCGAGTTCGATTGGGCCGAGATGGGCCCGGAGCTGTCCGCCCACTCGCAGGAGCTCACCGACCGCGCCGACACCCTCGTCTACGGACGGCGGGTCTGGGACATGATGTCGTCGTACTGGCCGCGGGCGGAGGAGATCTCGGACCACCCGCACGATCTCGAGTACGCGCCGATCTGGCGGAAGACGCCGAAGATCGTCTTCTCCCGGACACTGGAAGAGGCGGACTGGAACACCGAGGTGATCGGCGGCGACCTCGCCGCACGCGTGGCCGGACTCAAGGACAGGCCCGGCAAGGATCTGCTGCTGATGGGCGGGGCCGAACTGGCCACCGCGGTCGCCGACCACGGCCTGGTCGACGAGTTCCACGTCGTCGTGCACCCGGTGGTGCTCGGCGGCGGCAAGCAGGTGTTCGGCGGCGGCGTGCGCACGGACCTGCGACTGACCGGCACCCGGACGTTGGACGGGCGCGCGGTACTGCTGACTTACGAAGCGAAGTGAATCCCTGGGCGGCAGCCCCTACGCTGCCGCCGTCAGGTTCACCTCGCGTTGCTCGCCCGCAAGGCGATCCACTGCCGCATCGCGTACTCGACCAGCGTGATCAGCGTCTGCTTCGTCGACTCCCGTTCCCGGGCGTCGCAGCGGACGATCGGGATGTTGGGGTCGATCGACAGCGCTTCACGCACGTCGTTGATGTCGTGTTCGAGGATGCCGTCGAAGGTGTTCACCCCGACGATGTAGGGCAGGCCCCGGTCCTCGAAGAAGTCGATCGGCGCGAACGAGTCGGCCAGCCGTCGCGTGTCGGCCAGCACCACGGCGCCGATCGCGCCGCGGACGAGGTCGTCCCACATGAACCAGAACCGCTGCTGCCCGGGCGTGCCGAACAGGTAGAGGATCAGGTCCGCGTCCAGGGAGACCCGGCCGAAGTCCATCGCGACCGTGGTGGTCGATTTGTTGGGCGTCTGGTCGAGGTTGTCGATCCCCCGACTGGCGTCCGTCATCATCGCCTCGGTGGTGAGCGGGACGATCTCCGACACCGAACCGACGAAGGTCGTCTTACCCGCACCGAAGCCACCCGCCACGACGATCTTCGCGGATGTCATGGTCGGGGGCGCGGTTTCCCGCGGTGCCTTAAAGCCGACGGAGTCCACTCAAAACCCTTTCCATCAACACCAGATGTGCCTCGGCGCCGTCATTGCCCGAAATCGTCTTGTGCACGCTGACCAGCCCCGCGTCCGCCGCGTCGCTGATCAGCACGCGTGCCACACCCAGCGGTACGCGCAGGGTCGCCGCGATCTCGGCGACCGAACGCGGGGTGCGGCACTCCTCGATGATCGAAACGCACTCGATCTGGTCCGCGGCGATCGCGGGGAGGCTACCCGAGTCGACGTGGTCCTTGGTGGAGATGAGGGTCTCCAGCTCGAGAGCGTAGTTCGCCTTGGTCCGGCCCCCGGTGAGGGCATAGGGACGGACGATCGCCGTCTCCTCGAGCGGCGACGGCGCCTGCTCGAAGACGGCGGGCATGATGAACTCGCCACTGGGTGGACCCGGGTCGAAAAGACCACCTGGTCTCGGCCCGACGGCGCCTGCGCCGCTGTCGGGTGGAGAAGCAAGTGAGGTCACGCGGTCTCCTTGATCGGTCGGCTGCGGGACTGCCGATTCCCCGGTGGCGGATGCTCCGCCCGCCCGGGAATCCTGAGGGTGCTTGTTCTTCTTGCGCTTCCGACGACCACGTCCCGAATCCAGGGTGAAGCCGTTCAGGACGTCGGCGAAGGTGCCGTCGTCGCCTGAACCGGCAGCATGGGTAGCCCCCGCGTGCGGAGGCTGGTGTTCACCCGTCCCCGGCGGTTCGCCGAAGGATCCGGACCCGGTGCTCATCGGGACATCATCCCACCGGTTCGCCGATCAGCGACCCACCGGCGCCCTGCAATTGCGCGCGAAGTTCCGGGGTGAGGATCTGGCCGACGCGATCGACGAGCATCGTCATCTCGTAGGCGACCTGTCCGATGTCGCAGTTCGGGGCGGCGAGGATGGCCAGGCAGGAGCCGTCGCTGATGGACATCAGCACCATGATGCCGAGTTCCATCTCGACGACGGTCTCGTTGACCGCGCCGGCCTCGAAGCACCGCGCGGCACCCTGGGTGAGGCTGACCAGGCCGGACGCGACGGCGGCCAGCTGGTCGGCGCGGTCCAGCGGGAGCCTGCTGGACGCGGTGAGCAGGAGGCCGTCAGCCGACACCACCACGGCGTGCGCCACTCCGGGTACCCGCTCGGCGAAGTCGTTCACCAGCCACCCGAACTGGTTCTGCTGGGGCTGGGCCGGGTTCGGCGAGGTCATTCACCCTCCAGGGTTTCGTGGTTGGCTTCGGTCGCCTGGGCTGTATGGTGCCGTCCGCGCTGGATGCCCTGCTGGAAACTGCTCAGGCGACCGCGCACGTCGTGCGCGTCTCGCTGTGGTCGGGGGGTGACCGCCCCGGCGGGCGGTCCCGCGCTGCCCGGGAGCAGTTGCTCCCCGCGACGGCGCCTGGGTAATCCTGCCGAAGTCGTCCGCGAGGGCACGGACTGGGACACCGCTTGGGCGGCTTTCCAGCCTTCGTCGGAGCCGAAGTTCCAGGCGTCCGTCCGCTCGGTGGCGGCGGCCGGTTCCGGTTCCGGGCTCGCTGCCTGCGGTTTCCTGCTCGGCAGCGCGGCGGGCGGGGCCGACGGCCGCTCGGCCGTCTCCGATGTCTTCGCTGCCTTCGCGGGCTCGGGTGCCTTCGACGGCTCGGGCTTCGTGTCGGCCTTCGTGTCCGGCTGAGCGGTGGTGGGCTGCGCGGTCGCCGGTGCCGCCTTGTCCGCCGCCTCCTTGCGGCCCCGCTTGACCCCCTGCTGGAAACTGCTCAGCCTGCCCCGCACGTTCGCCGGATCGCGGACCGGCAGCTCCGACTTGGCGGCGGGTTCGGCGGCCGGGACCGACGACGCCGCGCTGCCCGGCAGCAGCTGCTCGCCCTTGCGGCGACGCGGCAACCCGGCCTCGGTGAACGTCGACGGGGCGTGCTGGGAGACCTCCTGCACCGTGCGGAAGGCCTTGTCACTGGCGAAGTCCCAGGTGCGCGCCTCCTGCTCGGCGGTCGGAGCGGGCTCGGCCGTCTTCTGCTCTTCGGGTTCCTTCGCCCCTGGCTTCTCCTTCTTGGCCGCGGGCTTGTCCGCGGCCTTTTCCGGAGCGGGCGCGGGCGAACGGAACCACGCCGACAGCATCTCGTCGAAGATCGGCGTCGTCTCCGATTTGGGCGCCGCGGTGGGCTGCGACGGGGCCGCCGGGGCGGGCGGCGGGGCCGCTTGGCTCCACCATTCGCTCAGTGTGGTCCCGGTGGTGTTCTTGGCCTCGAACAGTTCCTTGCCGCTGGGCAGATCGCCTTCCGCCGGGGCGGGCTTCCCCGCTTCCTCGGCGACCGGCTCGGGTTCGGCGGCGGGTTCCGGTTCGGGACGGCGGGGTTCCGGCGCGGGCGGCGGTGTCGTCTCGTCTTGGGGGATCGGGCTGAACAGCGCCGTTCCGGAGATCTCCAGATCGGACGGCGGCCGCTCCTTGGGCCCGTGCCCGTTGACCGCGGGCTTGGTGTGGCCTACCAGGTCGTTCGCCGACGGCCACCGCTCGCCGCCCTGCGACGGCACACCCGGCATCGCCGGGCGCGAACCGTTCGTGGCCCGCTGGCGGCGGGGCAGGCCGCCCGGCTGCTGCGGCGGCAGCGGCGCGAGGCGCTGGGTGATCGGGCCGGTCGCGGGGCCGGGGTCTCCCCCCGGCGGGACCATCACGAGGTCCGCCGGGACCGAGACGGTGGCCCGCACGCCGACGATGTCCTTGCCGCCGTGCAGCGAGACCCCGATGCGGTGCCTGCTGGCCAGCCGGCCGACCACGAACAGGCCCATCCGGCGCGAAGTGGTGAGGTCGACGTTGGGTGCCTCGGTGAGCCGGGCGTTGGCCTCGGCGACCTCGGCCTCGTTCATGCCGATGCCCTTGTCGAGGATGTCGATGCCGAACGAGCCGTCTTCGACGAGCCTCGTCGCCACCGTCACCTGCGTTTCCGGGGCGGAGAAGGCCGTGGCGTTGTCCAGCAGTTCGGCGATCAGGCGCATCAGGTCGTTGGCCGCGTACCCGACCAGCCGCACCGGCGGCGGGTTCTGCACGGTGACCCGCTGGTACTGCTCGATCTCGGACACCGCCGCGCGCACCACGTCGGTGGCGGAGACCGGCTGCCCCGAGCGCCTGCCCGGCTCGGCGCCGGAGAGGACCATCAGGTTCTCGTTGTTGCGGCGCATGCGGGTGGCGAGGTGGTCCAGCTGGAACAGCGTGGCGAGCTGGTCGGCGTCCTCCTCGTCGCGCTCCAGCCGTTCGATCAGCTGCAACTGCCGCTGCACGAGGCTCTGGCTGCGGCGGGAGAGGTTGACGAAAACGTTGCTGTAGCCGGTCCGCATCGAGGCCTGCTCGGTGGCCAGGCGCAGGGCCTGGTGGTGCACCTTGTCGAAGGCCCTGGCGACCTCGCCGATCTCGTCGTCGCCGCCGACCGGGACCGGCCGCACGTCGGTGCCCTGCGAGCGACCCTCCTGGATGTTGCGGACCGCGTCGGGCAGCTGCTTCTCCGCGACGTCGAGGGCGCTGGCGCGCAGTACCTTCAGCGAGCGCAGCAGCTGGCGCGTGATGAGGAAGACGACGGCGACGGCGAGCACCATCGCACCGAACAGCAGGACCGCGAGCAGACCCGCGCCGCTGCTGGCGTCGTCGACCAGTTCGGCCGAGACCGCGCTCGTCTCGGCGCCGAATTTGTTCGCGACCTCGCCGACCTTGCCGATCACCGCGGTCGAGGCGTCGGTCCAACCCTGCGCGGACAGCGAGCGGAACGCCTGCGCCGACGGGGTTCCCTGTTCGCCGAGGGCGGTTTTCGCGAGCCTGTCACGGTTTTCCATCGCCTGGTCGGTGACGGCGGCGCCGAACTCCGCGCGCTGCTGTTCCGAAGCGGCGGCACGGAAGTCGGTGAGGCGGTCGGCCAGCCGGAGTTCGGCGGTGCGCAGCTGGTCGAGCTCGCTCGGCGCGAGGCTCGACCGGGCGATGCCGAAGGAGACCAGAGCCTGGCTGAGCGACAGCTGCTCCTTCATCATGGCGAGGTCGTGCAACGCCGTGGGGGTGCCACCGAGGACGTCCTGGCCGGCACCGGCCGCCAGTGCGGTGTCGAGGGCGAGCAGCGCGGTGGTGACGTCGGTGTACTCACCGATCGCCTGCACGGGGTCGAGCTGCCCGGAGGAGGCCCGCTGCCGGATGTCGGGAAGCCGGTCGAGCTGGGCGGCCGCCGCTTCACGCGCCTGACGGAGCGACGGCTCGTTCTCCACGGCCCGGGACGCGGCGGCGCCGTAGAGCGGGATGGCGGTGTCGACGTCGGCGCGCGCCGAAGCGAGCTCCAGGGTCCCGCCGACGGTGCCGGCGGTCAGCCCCGCGGCGGACTGGGTGCGTTCGCGGCCGAGGCCGTCGGCGAGGGTGCGGATATGCCCGCTCAGCGCGACGAGACGGTCCAGCCGCTGGTAGCCGTCGGACCGGCCGACCTGGCCGGCGATGGTGGCGATGCCCAGCGCGAGCGCGATGAGGATCGGCACCAGCGTCACGGCCGACAGCTTCACCGGCAGGCTCCAGTCCCGCCAGCGCACGAGCGTGCGCCAGCCGGTGGCCCACCGAGATGGCCGGGGAGTGCGTCCCAGCAGCTCCCCGACCGGCACTTGGCCTTCTCCTGCAACGGTCACGTAGGTGACTCCCTGTCCGGCGTCCTGGCACGGTCTGAGGCGCCCGTTCCCGCGAGGTAGGAGCCTGCGGGGAACTCGGCCCCGGTCTGACCGCGTGATCGATCGCGACGTGGGGGAACCCGCCCGGCGATCCGGGTGTCCCGAGTGTCCCTGGGTACACCGGTCCGCCTCGGGAGTTCTTGCACCTGCACGTGCAGGTCGCAACCTGCGAAGTGCATGGTCGTCGAGATCAACTTTTCTTTGCCAATCGATCACTGCGGGTCAGCCGGGCCAAAGAATCGTACACCAATCCGGGTGCCGTCAATTCCGTTCAGCACACGGGTGCTGACCAGCGAAAAGCGTGTACCCGAACGATCCACGGGGCCGGAAAACCGTCCGCGCGTCACAATCGAGGGAATTCCGGTTACGGGTTGCGCGGATACACAGGGTCCCCTAATCACCCGATCAGCCTACGCAGGGTAGCCACGTCGCCCGGTCGAACTACTTTCCGTGCCCCCAACGGGTGGGTCAAGCCCAAATATGTGCCCGATGTTGTGGCCTTGCCCCCCGAGCCGGTTCGATGTCGCCCGACATGGTGATTTCTTTCGAGACGCCCGGTGAAGCGGGGGATCTTCCCCGCGCCGGGATGGCGGGCACGGTATCGGAACCCGTCGTTCCCGGGTAGCGAAACTACGATCTGTCACCAAAATGAGGGACAGAGCGTGGTCATCGTCCATCGTTTGCCGCAGTGGGCCGTTCGGGCGACGACCGCGCGTGACAACTTCGCTCACTATGACGAGTGATAAAGCCCGTTCATTCCGGCCGAAACGATTTCCGGGAAACACCAATGGAAGGTAAAACCGAATACCGGCTCACGCCTTCGCGGAACCGGGGTCGCCTATTCAGACCGGGTGAAGCCGTAGTTAGTATGTGCGCTCCCCGTACCGCGCCACGGATGCAAGCCCCGGAGGAACCCATGCCCGACGTCGCGCGTCCCTACGCGGCGAGCAACGCCCTGGAGGACACCGGGCAGATGCCCGCGCTGTTCGTCCGCGAGCGCCTGCCCGCTCCCCCGCCGCCGCGCGCCACCGGCCCGGACTTCGACCGGATCCAGCACGGCAAGGAGTTCGTCGCGCTGCGCAAGACCTTCCGCCGGTTCGTGTTCCCGATGAGCCTGCTGTTCTTCACCTGGTACATGACGTTCGTGCTGCTGGCGGCCTACGCGCACGACTTCATGAGCCGGAAGGTGTGGGGCGAGGTCAACGTCGGCATGCTGCTCGGGCTCGGCCAGTTCGCCAGCACGATCCTGATCACGATCGCCTACCTGAAGTTCGCGAAGAAGCGGCTCGACCCCAAGGTCGAAGCACTGCGGGCCTCCGTCGGGGCGGGTGAGCGATGAGCATCCCCGACAACGACCCGGTGCTGAACATCGCGGTGTTCGCGCTCTTCGTCGCGATCACCCTGTTCGTGGTCTACCGCGTCAGCACCCGCAACTCGTCCACTTCGGACTACTACGCCGCGGGCAGCGCCTTCACCGGGCGGCAGAACGGCATCGCGCTTTCGGGTGACTTCCTCTCGGCGGCGTCGTTCCTCGGTATCGCCGGGGCGATCGCGGTCCACGGCTACGACGGCTTCCTGTACTCGATCGGGTTCCTCGTCGCGTGGATGGTCGATCTGCTGCTGATCGCGGAGCTGCTGCGCAACACCGGCCGCTTCACCATGGGCGACGTGCTGAGCTTCCGGATGAAGCAGCGCCCGGTCCGCGCCGCGGCGGCGACGTCGACCCTGGTGATCTCCTTCTTCTACATGCTCGCGCAGATGGCGGGCGCCGGTGGGCTGGTGGCACTGCTGCTGGACATCCACGGCGGTATCGGCCAGGCGCTGGTGATCGGCGTCGTCGGCGTCATCATGGTGCTGTACGTGCTGGTCGGCGGGATGAAGGGCACCACGTGGGTGCAGATCATCAAGGCGACGATCCTGCTGCTGACCGGCGCGCTGATCACCGTGTTCCTGTTCGGCAAGTTCGGTTTCAGCTTCTCGAACCTGCTCGCGGCCGCCGCCGACAACAGCCCGCTCGGTGACGAACTGCTGGAGCCGGGCGGCTCGTACGGCACGAGCGAGGTCACGAAGCTCGACTTCGTCTCGCTGGCGCTGGCGCTGGTCCTCGGCGCCGCCGCGCTCCCCCACGTGCTGATGCGCTTCTACACGGTGCCGAATTCGCGCGAGGCGCGGCGCTCGGTGGTGTGGGCGACCGCGTGCATGACGATCTTCTACCTCTGCACGCTGGTCATCGGCTTCGGCGCGGCCGCGCTGGTCGGCCCGGAGGCGATCAAGAACGCGCCCGGCGGGGAGAACTCGGCGGCGCCGCTGCTCGCGCTGAACATCGGCGGCACGGTCCTGCTCGGCATCGTCTCGGCGGTGGCCTTCGCGACCATCCTCGCCGTCGTCGCCGGGCTGACGATCACCGCTTCGGCGTCCTTCGCGCACGACGTGTACGCGAACATCTTCAAGCGCGGCAAAGCGGAACCGGCCGCCGAGGTCCGGGTCGCCCGGCTGACCGCGGTCGCCGTCGGGGCCTTCGCGATCGTGGGCGGCATCCTGGCGAACGGGCAGAACATCGCGTTCCTGGTGGCGCTGGCGTTCGCCGTCGCGGCGTCGGCGAACCTCTCGACGCTGCTGTACTCGCTGTTCTGGAAACGCTTCAACACCACCGGCACCCTGTGGGGCATCTACGGCGGGCTGATCGCCAGCCTGGTGCTCGTGTTCTTCTCGCCGGTGATGTCCGGGGCCGCGGACTCGATCATCAAGAGCGTGGACTTCCACTGGTTCCCGCTGAAGAACCCGGGACTGGTGTCGATCCCGTTCTCGTTCCTGTGCGGGTTCGTGGGCACGTTCGTCGGCCGGTCGAAGGCCGATCCGGTCAAGCACGCGGAGATGGAGGTGCGGTCCCTCACCGGGATCGGCTCCTGAGCCTCTCGTGAGTGGTGAGGACGGTTCTGACCGTACTGGCTTCCAGCCGCCGTTGATCCCAGATCCGGTCCGTGAAGGCCTGAGGGTCTTGAGCCGGTGCTCACCGGGACGGTGGCGGGCCCGGCCACTGCCGACGTTGCGAAAGCCACTTTCGCAACCTTCAACGTTGCGAAAGTGGCTTTCGCAACCCGGCCAAGCCCAACACCCAGCAGAACCCCGGCGCCGCCTGACCTCGTGAGTGGTAAGGACGGTTAGAACCGTCCTTACCACTCACGAGCCAGATCGCTCACGGCACCCGCAGGCCGTCCAGCACGATCGCGAGAAGCCGTTTCGTGTCCTCCTCCGAAGCCTTGCTCGCGGCCGAACCCAGTCCGTGGCCCAGTCGCAGGATGTCGACGCCCGTGACGTCCGGCCGGAGCACGCCCTCGTCCTGAGCCGCCTTCACGATCGTGTCGGCCGCGGCCCGCAACCGTGCCTGACACCAGCCGAAGACTTCGGAGCCCGCGTCGACCGACGCCTTCAGCGTCATCGCGAGCCCGTGTTTCTCGACCACGTAGATGACGTGCGTGGCCAGCCACGTCTCGAGCGCCTTCCCCGGCGGCAATTCGTCGAGCAGGTCGTACGCCTGCTGGGCCAGCCCGTCGATCTCGTCGCGGTAGACGGCCTCGATCAGCTTGTCGCGGGTCGGGAAGTGCCGGTACAACGTGCCCGCGCCGACGCCGGCGCGTTTGGCGATGTCGTCGGCGGGGACGTCCACGCCGTCGGCGGTGAACGCCTCCTTCGCCACGGCCACGATGCGCTCGTAGTTGCGCCGCGCGTCCGCGCGCATGGGGCGGGCCGGATCGGCCGTGACCATCTGCACCTCCTCGGGCGACGAAAACGGAGACGTTCTCCGAATTCGCTTGCGTAAGCGGAGACTGTCTCCATATCATCCCTCACGACCACAAGTGGAGAGTCTCTCCGCTTCATCTCGTTACGTCTTCGGAGTATTCCTTGACCGAGCGAACCCTGCGTGCCGAGCCAAGGCCGGAGACGGCGGGGACCCCGCCACCTCCGCACCGGCTGGTCCTCCCGATCATCCTGACCTGCCAGCTCATGCTCATCCTCGACGCGACGGTGATGAACGTCGCGCTCCCCCGCATCCAGTCCGAACTCGGCTTCACCGATACTGGCCTGTCCTGGGTGATGACCGCGTACAGCCTGGTCTTCGGTGGCTTGCTGCTCCTCGGCGGCCGGGCGGGCGACCTGTTCGGCCGCCGTCGGACGTTCGTCGTCGGCACGGCCGTGTTCACCGCCGCCTCCCTGCTCGGCGGCCTCGCCGGTTCGGCGGAGCTGCTGATCGCCGCCCGGGTCGCGCAGGGCGTCGGCGCCGCGCTCGCCGGGCCGAGCACGCTCGCGCTGATCACCAGCACGTTCACCGAAGCCAAGGCGCGAGTGCGCGCGCTGGCGTTGTTCTCGGCGATGTCCAGCAGTGGTTTCGCGATCGGCCTGCTGCTCGGCGGGCTCCTCACCGAATGGATCTCGTGGCGGGCGGCGCTGTACATCAACGTCCCGTTCGGGCTCGCGATCGTGCTGCTCGCTTCCCGGTACGTCGCCGATCCTCCCCGGCGGCGCGCCCGGCTGGACCTTCCCGGCGCGTTCACCGGCACCCTCGGCGTCGGCTCGCTCGTGTTCGCCTTCACCCACGCCGCTTCGCACGGCTGGGGCGACACGATCACCCTCGGCAGCCTCGCCGCCGGGCTGGCGCTGCTGACCGCGTTCCTCATCATCGAGACGAGGGTCCGCGAACCGCTGATCCCCCTGCGCCTGTTCGCCGAACGCGACCGCGCCGCGGCCTACGTCAACTTCTTCCTCGGGCCGATGGCGATGATGTCGATGTTCTTCTTCCTGACCCAGTTCCTGCAGGACATCGCGGGTTTCGCCGCGCTGGAGACCGGCTTCGCGTTCCTGCCGATGGCGGTCTGCATGTTCCTGCTCAGCAGGCTGATCCCGAAGCTGCTCCCCCGGTTTGGGCCGAAACCGCTCGCGCTGACCGGGACCGCGCTGATGACCGGCGGGGTCGTCTGGCTGACCACCCTGACGACGGACAGCGGCTACTTCTCGCATCTGCTCGGGCCGATGCTGCTGATGGGCGTGGGCGCCGGGCTGGCGTTCTCCCCGCTCAGCGTGATCATCATGGCGACGGTGCCCACCGGCGACGCGGGTGCCGCGGGCGGCGCGCTGCAGACGTTGCAGCAGGTCGGGGCGACACTGGGGCTGGCGATCCTGATCACCGTGTTCGGCACGGCGACGCGGACCCCGTCGGGAAGCGCGGCGGAGACCACGGTCGCCGGGATGACCGCGGCCTTCACCGCCGCGGCCGTCGTGACGGCGGTGTCCTTCCTGGTGGCGCTGACCTTCCGGCGCCGCGCCTAGAGCTTGACGCCCGCCTGGACCTTGTGCGTGACCTTGCGCTCCATCACGAACGAGAAGAACGGGATGCAGCCGGCGATCAGCACGAGGAGGGTGCCCTTCATCGACCAGCGGGCCTTGATCGCGAGGTCGACCGCGAGCAGCAGGTAGATCAGGTAGAGCCCGCCGTGGACCATGGGGATCATCTTCACGAACTGGGGAAGTTCCACGCGGAAGACGTACTGCAGGAGCATTTCGACGACCAGCCCGAGCAGGGCCACACCGGTGGCGTACGCCGCGACGCGGAACCGGATCAGCGGTCCGCCCAGCGAGACCGGGCGGGCCGGGGCGGCGTCGTCAGTTCGGGTGGTCATAGGGTCTCGAACCTCTCTGGGGACTACTTGTCGCGGGCGTTGAGTTCGCGAAGGTACTTGTTGTACGCGGCGAGCTCGTCGTCCTCGGGGGGCGGCGGTGCCGGGGCACGCCTCTGCCGCGGGGCGGGCACCTCGGGGACGGCGGTCTCGGCCACCGTGTCCTGGGTGCCGGCCTCGGCGGCTTGACGGCGGAGCTTGCGGATCCGCCAGAACATGAACGCGGGGAACAGCCCGAACAGCGGCCACTGCAGGACGTAACCGAGGTTCTGGAACGTCCCGCTGGCCGAGGAGAACCGCTCCCACTGCCACCACGCGAGCCCGCAGCACAGCGCCAGGCTCGCCAGGCAGACGCCGGCGATGCCGAGACGGCGCAGGAGGACGGGCGAAGCGGACACACATCGACGCTAGCACTGGGTGCGCGGCGAATCCTCGCCGACCTGGGCGCTCGGGACCTTGGTCCTGCCCCCGGCCTCGTGCGTCCGGTGGCTCGGTCCGTGAGAGGCGGCCTTACTGGGCGCTGGGCTTGGCCGGGCGTGGGGGGGGGGCCAACCACAACAAAAAAGTCTTTTTGATGTGACTGAGGCACGACCCCCACCTGGGGGGGCGCCGGCCCCCCCGGCCGAGACCGCAAGGGCAGCCG
>NZ_JBVHDI010000001.1:843138-880575 GCF_055563465.1 Amycolatopsis sp. NPDC000009 | reverse complement strand
TTGCTTTAAAATAATTATCAGTTTTTTTTTTTTTTGCATTGTGCCCCCCCCCAAACGCCGGAAGTGGCCGCGCCCGGTACCGCCGTGGCGATCATGTCGCGAAAGTGGCTTTCGCGACATGACCTCCGCAGCTCCCAGCCAAGAAGAACAGTCTCAAGAGCGGGCGGCGACGGCCTTCGCATAGTCGTCCGCCAGCCCGAAGACCTTCTGCGCGTACTCGGTCGAGTTGTTGTACGACAGGATTCCCTGCCACCACCCCGAGGCGGCCGACATGTCGCGGTTGTTCACGCACAGGTACCGCGCCGCCGCCAGCGTCGCGTCGTCGATCTGCTGCGGGTCGCCGAGACCGTCGCGGTTGCCGTCGGCGGCGTACCGGCGCCAGGTGCTGGGGATGAACTGCATCGGGCCGACCGCGCGGTCGACGGCCGCGTCGCCGTCGAATTGGCCGCCGTCGGTGTCGCCGATCGCCTTCACCCCGGGCGATCCGTCGAGCGGGACACCGATGATCGGCTTCGACGGCCGTCCGTCCTGACCGAGGACGGCGCCGCCGTACTGGCCGTGGTTCGACTCGATCCGGCCGATACCGGCCAGCGTCGCCCACGAGATCTTGCAGTTCGGCTGCATCTGGCGCATCGCCAGTTCGGCGTTGCCGTAGGCGAGCAGCGCCCTGGCCGGGATGCCGGTGGCCTGGGCCGCCCGCTCGGTCCAGGCGGTCAGGGGGTCCTTGCCCGGTTTCGGCTGTGCCTGCTGGGGCGAGGTCTGCTGAGTCGCGCCGCCCGCGAGGGTGGCGTTGACCGGGGCGACCGAGCCGGGTTTGACGTCCGCCGCCTTGACCTGCAGCGCGGGGATCTCCATCGTCGTGGGACTCGCGACCGGGGCGGACGCCTTGGTCACCAGCCAGATCCCGCCCGCGGCGAGGCCGAGCACGGCCAGCACGATCACCAGCCTGCCGAGTACGGCGGCGCCCGCCCCGCGACGGCGCGGAGCGGGCGTGGCCGGGTCGGCGACGAGCTCGTCGTTTTCCGGGGTGGTGCGCACGAAGCGAGTCCTCCAGCATGGGCGGCGATCACGACCGATGCTCGAACTAACGAGCCCGCGCAGGTTAGCGTTACGCGGTCGCCGAGATCGCCCCTGCCACGCCGGTTCACCCGCGCGTGCGAGAAGTTCTCGTCAGGCGGACTTCTGCTGCCTCGCCAGCCGCGCCACGCACCAGGCCGGGGCGCTGCCGCGGCGGAGGTGCTGCAAAACGGTCATCGGGCCGAGACGGCGGCTCAGATCGGACGGGGCGAGCCCGGCCGCGCGGTAGTCGAGCGCACGCTGGTCGAGCGGGCTGATGCCGGCGTCCCACCAGGCTTCGGCCTCGGCGACGCCGCCCACCATCTGCCACCAGCCGGCGGCCGCGACGAGCAGGTCCTGCGGGACCTCCGGGAGACGACGGCGCATCGCGTCGAGGTAGCCGGGGTCGGCGGCCTCGACCGGCGCCCAGCGGCCCTGGCCGGACTGCTGACGCTGGCCGGGGATTCCGGGAGCCTGCCTCGGCACGTCGGCCAGCCACGCCGACGCGATCCGATCGGCTTCCTGCTCCTCGGGGGTCTGCTCACGCTCGGCCGCCCACTGCCGGATCAACGCATCGACTCCGGGATCTCCGGTCATCCCTGCCTCCTCATGATTCCCCGACTGACAAGTCCTGACTTACTTGCCCGGCTGGAAGTTCCGCTGCCCTGGGGCTTGCACCTGCGGAAACTCCTCGCCCAGGAGGCCGGCTCCGGCGCCTGGAGGACCAACCGATCACGCAATGTGAGCACCGTAGGGGCGCGGAGGTCTCTTCCGCCAGAGCTTCCCGGGCACGAATTCGTCGACCAGCGGGTTTTCGGGGGCAATCCACCCGGATGGTCGAGTCGCCCGACCGAAAGGCGAGACGGGTGACGCTGAGTGATAACGGCTGGTGGTCGCGCACGGCGATCACCGGCGCCACCAGGGCGCCGGTGGTCGTCGTGCGGGGTCAGGAGAAGAGGCTCCGGACGAACGTCACGATGGCTTCGGCGCCGGACCGGAGCCAGCCGAGCGCGGTGTGGACGGCGTCGGCGGATTGCGTCGGCCTGCTGATCAGAAAGAAGAGCACGAGCGCGACGACGGCGATGACAACGAATTTCTTCAAGCCGGGCGACATGGCTCCATCCCATCACACCGTAGTGTCCAGACGATGACTCCGCGCGCACTGCGGACTTTGTCACCACTTTAAGGAGAATCGGGCCCTGTTGCCCACCCGTATTCGCCTGAGGGAGCGATCGATGAGCGAAAACGTTCTCGTCCACCGGGACGGGCCGGTGACGACGATCACGCTGAACCGCCCCGGGTCGCGCAACGCCGTGGACGGACCGACCGCGGCCGCGCTGGCGGACGCGTTCCGCGCGTTCGACTCCGACGATGAGGCCGCGGTCGCCGTCCTCACCGGTTCGGGTGACGCCTTCTGCGCCGGAGCCGATCTGAAGGCCGTCGGCACCGGCCGCACCAACTCGCTCAGCCCGTCGGGTGACGGGCCGATGGGCCCGTCACGGATGACCCTGTCGAAGCCGGTGATCGCCGCGGTCCGCGGGCACGCCGTCGCGGGCGGGCTGGAGCTGGCGCTGTGGTGCGACCTGCGGGTCGCCGACACCACGGCCGTCTTCGGGGTCTTCTGCCGCCGCTGGGGCGTGCCGCTCATCGACGGCGGCACGGTGCGCCTCCCCCGGCTGATCGGGCATTCGCGGGCGATGGACCTGATCCTCACCGGCAGGCCGGTCGAGGCCGACGAGGCGCTCGCCATCGGGCTTGCGAACCGGGTCGTGCCGGACGGCGAGGCCCTGGCGGCCGCGCAAGCGCTGGCGCGCGAACTGGCCGCGTTCCCCCAGGCGTGCCTGCGTGCGGATCGCAAATCCGCGTACGGCCAGTACGGACTCACCGAAGACGAGGCGATGCGCGCGGAGTTCTCGAACGCGCTGATCGACGGCGGGCTCGCCGAGGAGGCCGTCGAAGGCGCCGGCCGGTTCAGTGGCGGCGCGGGGCGTCACGGCGAATTCGACGGCCCTCGGCCCTAATCCATCCATGCCCCCGCCACCACCCTCAACGGAGAAGCTTCGCTTCCTTGCCTAATCTCTGCGGATGACAGAAACCGGAGTCGCCCTCAGACCGGTGTCCGAAGACGACCTGCCGATGCTGGAAGCACTGACGAACGATCCGCGGGCCGCGGGCCCGTTCGAGTGGCACGGCTGGCACGACCCGCATTTCCTGCGCCGCCGCTGGGCCGAGACCGGCATGCTCGCGGCGGACAACGGGATGCTGATGATCGAGCTCGCCGGGCAGCGGCTCGGTTTCGTGTCCTGGCACAAGACCAGGACGGGCTCGACGTCGTACTGCTGGAACGCCGGGCTCGTCCTCATCCCGGAGGCACGCGGCCACGGCTACGGGACCGAGGCCCAGCGGCTGCTGGTCCGGTACCTTTTCGCGCACACGCAGATGAACCGGGTCGAAGCGTCGACGGAGGTCGACAACGTCGCCGAGCAGCGCTCCCTGGTGAAGGCGGGCTTCACCAGGGAGGGCGTGCTGCGCGGCTACGGGTTCCGGGACGGGGCCTGGCGTGACCACGTCCTCTATTCGGTGCTGCGGTCCGATCAGGACCCCGCCTAGGCGATGGTGCCCGCGGCCCGGAGCCGTTCGATCCCGTCGGCGTCCACGCCGAGTTCGGCGAGGACCTCGGCGGTGTCGCCGCCCTTGGGCCGCGGCGGTTCCGGCGTCTCGGCCGGCGTGCGGTCGAACCTCGGCGCCGGCGCGGGCTGCAGCATGCCGCCGACGTCGACGAACGTCTTGCGCGCGACGTTGTGCGGATGCGACGGAGCCTCCTTCGGGGAGAGCACCGCCGTCAGGCACGCGTCGGTGCCCTCGGCCTTCGCGACCAGCTCGTCGCGGGTGTGCTTCGCGACGGCTTCGGCGACGATCTTGCGCAGCTTCGGCCACTCGTTCTTGTCGACGTGGACCGGGGTCTCCTCGGGGTCGAGGCCGAGCACCTTCACCAGGTCGCCCCAGAACCGCATCTCGATCGCGCCGATGGCGACGTACTTTCCGTCGGCGGTCTCGTAGGTGTCGTAGAACGGCGCGCCGCCGTCGAGCATGTTCTCGCCGCGCCCACCGGACCACAGCCCGGAGTCCAGCAACCCGTGCAGGCTGGTGGTCAGCAGCGCCGCACCGTCCACCATGGACGCGTCGACCACCTGTCCCTTGCCGGACGTCTGCCGTTCGAACAGCGCCGCCAGCACACCCATCGCGAGCAGGAGGCCGCCGCCGCCGAAGTCGCCGACGAGGTTGAGCGGCACCACCGGCCGCTGCCCGGCGTGCCCGATGGGTTCGAGCGCGCCGGAGATGCCGATGTAGTTGATGTCGTGCCCGGCGACGGTCGCCAGCGGGCCGTCCTGGCCGTAGCCGGTCATCCGGCCGTAGACCAGCCGCGGGTTGCGGGCGTGGACCTGTTCCGGCCCGATGCCCATCCGCTCGGCGACGCCGGGACGGAAACCCTCGATGAGCACGTCGGCGTCGTCGGCGAGTTTCAGCACCAGTTCGACCCCCTCGGGGGTCTTGGTGTTGATCCCGATCGAGCGCCTGCCGCGGGCGAGCGGATCGTTCGGGAACCCGATGACGTCGTTGCCCGGTGTCGCCCGGTCGATCCGGACGACCTCCGCGCCGAGATCGGCGAGGATCGTGCAGGCGAACGGCGCCGGGGCGAGCCCGGCCAGTTCGACGACCTTGAGCCCGCTGAGCGGGCCGGCCTTTTTCGCCACGTCTTTCCTTCCTACGCCAACGGTTTCTACAGCGTGCGGGAGATGATTTCCTTCATGATCTCGCTGGTGCCGCCGAAGATGCGGGAGATCCGGATGTCGGCCCACGCGCGCGCGATCGGGTACTCGGTCATGTAGCCGTAGCCACCGAAGAGCTGCAGGCAGTCGTCGACGACCTTGTTGACCCGTTCGGTGGTCCACAGCTTCGCCATCGCCGCGCCCTGCACGTCGAGTTCCTTGCGCAGGTGCCGCTCGATGCACTGGTCGAGGAACGCGCGGGACACCGCGGCCTCGGTCGCGGCCTCGGCGAGCTTGAACTTCGTGTTCTGGAAGTTGTAGACCGGGCGGCCGAAGGCCTGGCGGTCCTTGGTGTAGGCGATGGTCTGGTCGATCGCGGCCTCCATCCCGGCGACCGCGGTGACGGCGATGATCAGCCGTTCCTGCGGGAGCTGCTGCATCAGCTGGATGAAGCCGAGGCCTTCCTGAGCGCCCAGGAGGTTGGCGACGGGAACGCGGACGTCGTCGAAGTTCAGCTCCGCGGTGTCCTGCCCCTTGAGGCCGATCTTGTCGAGGACGCGGCCGCGGCTGAAGCCCGGCGTGTCGGTCTCGACGGCGATCAGCGACACACCCTGCGCACCGGCCTCCGGGTCGGTCTTCACCGCGACCACGACGAGGTCGGCGTGGAAACCGTTGGTGATGAACGTCTTCGCGCCGTTGATCACGTAGTGGTCGCCGTCGCGGACCGCGCGGGTCTTGATGTTCTGCAGGTCGGAACCGGTGCCGGGCTCGGTCATCGCGACCGCGCCGACCATCTCGCCGGAGGCGAATTTCGGCAGCCACGCCTTCTTCTGCTCCTCGTTCGCGTACTCGAGGATGTAGTGCGCGACGATTCCATTGTGGACGGTGACGCCCCACGCGCTGTCACCGGAGCGGGCCTGCTCTTCGTAGAGCACGGCCTCGTGGGCGAACGTGCCGCCGCCACCGCCGTACTCCTCCGGGATGGACAGGGCCAGCAGGCCCACCTCGCCCGCCTTCGTCCACAGCTCGCGGTCGACCTTCTTCTCGGCCGCCCAGCGCTCCTGGTTCGGCACGAGTTCCTTCTGGCAGAAGGTCCGGGCGAGGTCCCGGAGGTCTTCGAGCTCCGTCGTGCTCCACGAACTCTTCTGGATCTGCAAGGGCACGGCCAACGCCTCCTGATCGGACCTGGAAAACATGACGCTTAGGATGTAAGTTCCATTCGGAATGTACATCCGTACCGAGCTGCACGTAAAGGGGGCAGGATCCGGTGAGTGTGCTCGGCAAGACCCACCGCACTCAGGCCGAGCGGCGCGAGCAGACCCGCACCGCACTGCTCGACGCGACCATCGACTGCCTGGTCGACCTCGGCTACGCGCGCACCTCGGTCCAGGAGATCTGCTCCCGCGCCGGCGTCTCGAAGGGCGCCGTGCAGCATCACTTCTCCGCGAAGGCCGAGCTCATGGCGGCCGCCGTCGAACATCTCACGGAGAAATTGCGCGGGCGTCTCGCGGCGTCGATCACGGCACTCCCCGGCGGCGCCTCGGGGGTCGCGGCGGCGATCGACCTGCTGTGGGAGGGCTATTCCGGCACGCTGTCCACGGCGGCCACGGAACTGTGGGTCGCGGCGCGCACCGACCCCGAACTCCGCGAGGCGATCCGCCCGGTCGACCGGGCACTGGGCCGTTCGACGTTGGAGCACATCACCGCGGTCGCCGGTGATCTGCCGAAGGACCGCGCGGAGATCCTCTTCTGGCTGACCGTGAACCTCACGCGCGGGCTGGCGCTGGACGCCGAACTCGGCGGCGATCCGAAGCGGCGCCGGCAACTGCTCGACGAATGGAAACGCGTCGCGGTCATGTTGTACGAGGACAGCTCCGCGTAGCACGCGCGAAAGTCCTTGACCAGAGCACAGCTGACACTTATCCCGTCGGCCGATCCGTGGTGGAATTCCTTGCTGGACAACAGAACCGGCCGAGGAGTCGACCATGAACGCGCCGCATCAGCAGCCGTACCAACCGACTGGCCCGTTCGGCGCAATACCGCCGGCCGCCGCCCCGCGCCCGCCGTCCGACGTGCGGCTCCCCCGCCTTTTCGCCGCGATGATGGGGGTTTTCGCCGGCCTGCTGGTCCTCATCGCGACTTTTCTCCCGCAGTCGACGTACGAGCAGGTCTCCGACGGCAAGACGGTGTCGAAATTCGCCGAGACCGGCTGGACGCGGACCTTCGACATCGAACCGTCGGCGGAGGAGAAGGAGTTCTACGACAAGACGCATGTCGCCCGCTACGGCATCCCGCTGTCCGCCGCCGCGCTGACCCTGTTCGCCGGGGCCGCGGTGGGTTTCGCCGCGTACCAGCGCGATTCGCGTTCACCCGCCGCGACGACGTCGAGGACGCTGCTCATCGCGGGCGGAGCGGGGACCGCGGCCTGCGTCTGGATGCTCGGCATGGACATCTCGGCGAGCCTGAGCTTCGGGCAGGACACCGGCCGGTTCGTCTCGCGTTATGGGACAGGGAGCGGATTCTGGATCCTGCTCGCCGGCGGGCTCGTGGCGTTGCTCACGATCGGGCTGGCGGTCGTGGCCAACCGCCGTGAGCCGGCGCCGCCCCGGCAGGCCCCTTACCCGGTCGCCTACACCCCTTACCCGCCCGGCGTTCCTCCGCAGCAGTATCAGCAGGCCTACGAGCCGCCGTCGCCCCCGACGCCACCCGCGGGATCCGCTTTGCAGCAGCAGGACATTCTGCGACCGTCCCCGGACAATCCGCCTCAGCCGGGCAATACATGAAACCGATTCACATCAGCGGTGGACAGTCTCCATACCGGCGGTATGCTGTACTCGTCGGTAACACCTGGGCTCTGCGTGGCGCCTCCGGGCTCCGCGCGCGGCATGGAACGGAGACGGCATGACGAGCACGACACCGGCGAGTGCGGGCCACCACACCGAAGGACCGGCCACCATCGGCGACGTCCCCGGCGCCCCGGCCGCGGCCAGGGCGGAACGGCTCGTGCGGCGGGTCGTGGGCGGGGCGGATTCCGCGCCGGTCCAGATGCGGGCGCCGTTCACCGGGCAGCCGATCGCGACGCTGCCCCAAGCCACCGACGCCGACGTCCGAGCCGTGTTCGACCAGGCGCGGGAGGCTCAGCGCGCGTGGGCCGAGCGACCGGTCGAAGACCGCCAGCGCATCCTGATCCGCCTGCACGACCTGGTGCTGAAGCGGCAGGAAGAGGCGCTCGACCTCGTGCAGATCGAGGCGGGCAAGGCAAGGATGGACGCCTTCGACGAGGTCAGCGCCACCGCCCTCGTCGCCGCCTACTACGGCAAGCACAGCGCGAAGATCCTCTCCCCGCGTCGCGCCGCCGGGCTGATCCCGGTGCTGACGAAGGTCGGCGAGATCCGGCACCCCAAGGGCGTCGTCGGGATCATCTCGCCGTGGAACTACCCGCTCGCGCTGACCGCGATGGACGTCCTCCCCGCGCTCGCGGCGGGTAACACCGTCGTGCAGAAGCCGGACAACCAGACCGCGCTTTCGGCGCTGTGGCTGCAGGAGGTCGCCGAGGAGGCCGGGCTGCCCGCCGGTGTCTGGCAGATCGTGCTCGGCCGGGGTTCGCGGATCGGTGACGCGCTGGTCGAGGAGTCGGACTATCTCTGCTTCACCGGCTCCACGCCCACGGGCAAGGGTCTCGCCGCGAAGGTGGCGGAGCGGCTGACGAGCTACTCGCTGGAACTCGGCGGCAAGAACCCGATGATCGTGCTGCCCGACGCGGACATCGCCAAGACCGCGACCGGCGCGGTGACCGCGTGCTTCTCCTCCGCCGGGCAGCTGTGCGTCTCGGTCGAGCGCATCTACGTCCACGAGTCGATCCGCGAGGAGTTCACCCGCGCCTTCGTCGCCAAGACCGCCGCGCTGCGGCTGGGCGGCGCCCTGGACTACCAGGCGCAGATGGGATCTTTGACCTCCGAAGCCCAGCTGGAGACGGTGTCGGCGCACGTCGAGGACGCCCGGTCCAAGGGCGCGAAGGTGCTCACCGGCGGCAAGGCCCGGCCCGACCTCGGCCCGCTGTTCTACGAGCCGACCGTGCTCACCGACGTCACCGAAGACGTCAAGCTGTTCGCCGAAGAGACCTTCGGGCCGGTCGTGTCGATCTACGGCTACACCGACGTCACCGACGCGATCGAACGCGCCAACGACACGCAGTTCGGGCTGAACGCGAGCGTGTGGTCGCGCAACGGCCGGGCGGGCTGGGAGGTCGCGGCGCGGCTGAAGGCCGGGACGGTCAACGTCAACGAGGGCTTCGCGGCGACCTTCGGGACCGTGGGGCTGCCGATGGGCGGGATGAAGGAGTCCGGCGTCGGACGGCGCAACGGCGCCGAAGGCCTGCTCAAGTACACCGAGGCGCAGGCGATCGCGGTGCAGCGCGGGATGCCGCTGCGCCCCGGCCGCGGAATCCCCCCGAAGCTTTGGGCCCGGGGTCTCAGCACCGGCCTGAAAGCCCTCCGCCGCCTCCCGCGCCGCTGAGCACCCTCCGCATTTCGTCCTCTGAATGCGGTACTTGCACACGCAAGGATCGCATTCAGAGGACGAAACGCGGTCAGGGCGAAGAGGTGGGCGCGGCCAGGAGGCCCCGGTCGTAGGCGATCGCGACGGCCTCGGCCCGGCGGCTCGCGCCGAGTTTCGCCATCACGCGCGAAAGGTGGACGCTCACCGTCTTCTCGCTGATGTACAGCTCCTCGCCGACCTGCCGGTTGGTGCGGCCGAGCGCGACGCGCTCCAGCACGTCGCGTTCCCGGTCGGTGAGCGGATCGACGACGTCACGGCGCGCCGGCATGGCCTCCCCGGGAAGCTCGACGCGCGCCCGATGGCTGAGCTCCCGGACGGCTTCGCGCAGCGGGCAGGCGCCCAGCCGATCGGCCACCGCGTGCGCGGCCAGCAACTCCGACGTGGCGAGCGCGGTGTCGCCGTCCGAAGCCAGCAGGGATTTCGCGTGCTGCAGACGGCACATGGCCTGCTCGTACACCGCGCCGTACCCGAACGCCTCGACCGCCTTCGCCCATAGCGCCGGATCCCCGGCGCCACGCAGGCAGCTGCCGAGCGCCTCCAGCCGGGCGAGCCACGCCAGCGCTTCCGGACCCAGCGTCACTGAACGCGGGATGCCGTGTTCGGCGCAGTGGCGGCCGTGGGCGAGGAACTTCTCCCCCGATGCCACCGCGGCCTCGGCCGTCGCGAGATCACCGCGGACCCGTGCTTCGGCCGCCTGGGCGACGGCCGCCGTGAGACCGTGCACGCTGATCCGGATCCCGCCGAGCACGGCGGGTTCGATCTCTTCGAGCCAGTCGATCAGCTCGTGCGCCTGCCGCACCGCGCCCGCGTGGTCGCCTCGCCACGACGCGAGCTGGATCGCGGCGTCGGCGGACGCGAGCGCGATCGAGTAGTCCGCGCTCCAGTGCTGCCGGAGGCTGGGCAGGATCTTGTCCGCGTCCGCGAACCGGCCCCTTCCGACGACGAACTGCGCCCAGATGCTCAGGAACCGCCCGGCGACGACACTCGAAACACCGCGGCCCGCGCGGCCGGCGTCGTCGTCTTCCGGCCAATCGCCGCTGACGTACCGCAGCGTGAGGTGCTTGGTCCGCAGCTCGATGCCGAACGAGCTCCAGGTCAGGCCGGTCTCCTTGGCCCGCTTGATGCCCTTGGCGTAGTACTTCAGCGCGGAATGGATCTCGGCCCTGTCGTCGTAGCTCAGCCCGAGGAAGTGCAGAGCCCGCAGTTCGCCGTTGAGCGCGCCGGAATCCCTGGCCTTCCGCTCGGCTTCGCGCAGCCGCTCCCGCGCCTCCTCGACGTCGCCCGCCGAATCGGCCAGCGTGCCGAGCGAGACCAGCGCCGCCGCCTCCGCCCCGCCCGCGCCGACGGCCCTGGCGTCGGCGACCGCGGCCAGCGCGCACTGCAGCGCTTCGTCGTGCCTGTCGATCAGCCGCAGGATCCCGGCGCGGGTGGCGAGCACCCAGGCGCGCGCGGAACTCGCTTCGGTGTGTTCGACCAGCTTCCATGCCTTGTCGATCGCCTCGACGACCTCGTCGATCGTGCCGTCGACCGACAGCAGCGCCTCGGCGTGCCGTCGCCAGACCTTGGCGGCCCGCTCGCTGCCGGTGTCCGGGCCCAACGCCTCGGTCGCGGACCGCGAATAGGCGACCGCGCGCTCCGGCTCCCCCGACGTGCTCGCGAAATACGAGGCCTCGTGCAGGAGGCGGAGCTCGTCGACGTCCGGCGGCCGGTCCGCCGCGGGTACGGCGTCCCAGATGGACAGTGCCTGCTCGACGTGCCGCAGCGCGGAACCGGGCGCGCCGAGCTTCTCGGCCTCGTCCATCGCGCGCAGCAACGCGGCCAGCGCGGTGACGAAGTCCTTGCTCTCCATGCTGTGGTGCGCGAGCCGCGCGTCCTGGCCACGGCCCTGTGCCCGGTCTCGGATGCGGGCCGCGTACGCCGCGTGCATGCGCACCCGCTCGCCGGGCAGCAGGTCGCCGTACACCGCTTCCTGCAGCAGCGCGTGGCGGAAGGTGTAGAAACCGTTCTCGATCACCAGCACGTGATGCTGCACGGCCTCGCGCAGCGCCTCGTCGAGTTCGAGCTCGTCCAGCCCGGAGATCTCGGCGAGCGCGGCGTGCGCCACCGCGTCCTTGGCGACCGAGACCACGCGCAGCACCCGGCGCGTGATCTGGGAAAGCTGCTCGACCCTGGCGAGGAGTACTTCGGCCAGCCCGGCGGGGAGCTCGCGGCAGTCCTTCGCGGACGCGAGCAGCTCCTCGACGAAGAACGGATTGCCTTCGGACCGGGTGACGATGTCGGCGATCAGGTCCTGGCCGATCGGCTCGTCGGCCAGCGCCTCGACGAAGGCGCGCGCGTCCTCGGCGCCGAACGGCTTGACCTCGACCCGTTCGACGGCGCCCAGCCGCACCACCTCGGACAACACCGCCCGGAGCGGATGCCGCCGGTGGACGTCCTCCTCGCGATAGCTCGCCACCACCAGCAACCGCTGGGTGCGCAGCCTGGTCAGCAGGAAGGACAGGAGGTTCCGGGTGGAGCCGTCGGCCCAGTGCAGATCCTCCAGGAGGATCACCACGGGCCGGCGCTGCGCGATGACGGTCAGCACCCCCAGTACCGCGTCGAACAGCTGGAGCTGGCCGAGGTCCCGTTCGGGCCCGAGGCGTTGCGTCGACACGCGTTCGCTCGCGGTGAGCTGACCGTCTTCGATGGCGGGGTAGTCCTCCGCCTGCTGCATCTGCGGGAGCAGCCTGCCCAGCGCCGGCCGGGCCCGGACCGCGGCGGTGACCGCGGGATCGGAGGTCGTCGCCAGCGGCGCCAGCGCCTCGGCGAACGGAAGATAAGGAAGACCGCCCTCATGGACGTCGATACAGCGCCCGGTGAGCACCAGGGCGCCCGCGCCGGCGGTGTACTCGCCGAGCGCGGTCAGGAGGCGGGTCTTGCCGACGCCGGCGTCTCCGGAGAGCAGCACCGCGCCGGCCTCGCCCCGTTCTGCACGGGCGAAGGCGGCGCGGAGCTGCCGCATCTCCTGAGTGCGGGCGACGATCGGGATTCCGGAGCCAAGACGGGGCACGAGGTGCATTCTTGCCTACCGGACCGACAACTTCGCCTGTGTTTTCGCCGAGAGCTTCATCGCACTCGACCTCTACCGGGTGACGTCGCCGCTGCGGGCGGGCGCCTGCCGGGCTTCGCGGCGCTCCTGAGCGGGCACCTGGACTTCGGCGCGGTGCGCGCGGATCCGCTTGCCTGCCCGGCGGGCCCGGTCGACCCAAACGCTGCGGCCCGCTCGCTGGAGCTCTTCGCGGCGGTACTCGACCTCGGCCAGTACCCCGGTGAGCAGAGCGTCGTTCGTGTTCATCTTTTCCCCTTAGGAACTCACTGCCTTGTTGGTAGTGACGAGATTCGTCCTGAGGGGTGCCTCGCGGCATCGGGTGATCACCTACACCCGGACGTGATTCGACCCCTTACGCCGGCCCATCCCCTGCTCGGGGGGCGTAAGGGGTCGAGTTCGAAGGTCTCTAGTCGTGAGCGGGGCCACTCGTGCGCACGGCGCCGAGCAGCCCGCGCCAAGCCTGCGGCGAGAGACGGAAGGCGCCTCCCTCGGGGTCCTTGGAGTCCCTCAGCGCGGCACCGGAACCGGTGAAGGCGACCTCGACGCAGTCGTTGCCGCCCCCGCTGTGGCTGCTCTTGAACCACCGGGCCTGGGAAAGATCATCGTTGGGCGTCATGCTCCCCACTCCTTACTTTGTTTCCAGGGACTTCTCCGGAAGAGCCGCCTGCTCGGCGAATCGTCCGGCGGCCTCGGCGATCACCTCGACCGAGTCGTCCGGCTTCAACGCGGCGGCACGCAGATGGTCGAACATCAACGCGTATCGCCGGACGTCCGGGGGTTCCTCCAGGTAGAGCCCGCTGGAGGTGCTGTCGACGTAGACCACGTCGGTGTCGGCCAGTTCGGGGAAGCCCATGATGAGGAACGGACCCTCCATCCCGGGATGGGCACCCGCGCCGAACGGCACGATCTGGACGGTCACGTTCGCCCTCCCCGCCATGGTGACCATCCGGTACAGCTGTTCCGCCATGACCTCCGGGCCGTCGACCACGCGGTGCAGGACCGCTTCGTCGATCACGGCCCAGTACTCCGGCGGCGACGGATCGGTCAGCAGTTCCTGCCGCGCCATCCTCGCCGCCACCCGGCGCCTGATCTCGGCGTCCTCGGCGTCGGGACGCATCGCCCTGATCACGGCCTTGGCGTACCGCTCGGTCTGCAACAGGCCCGGCACCAGCAGCGCCTGGAACGCCCGCAGCGAACTCGCGTCCGCCTCCAACCCGACGAAGGTGCCGGTGAACACCTCGTTGTACGCGTGCCACCAGCCGCGTTTGCGGGCTTCCCTGGCGAGCTGGACGAGCGCCTCCTGCTCGTCGCCCGCGATGCCGTACAGCTCGAGCATGTCGCGTGCGTCGCGCGGGGTGACGCCGACGTGCCCCGTCTCGATGCGGCTGACCTTCGAGGCCGAGCATTCGAGCTTTTCACTCACCTCGTCGATGGTGAGGTCGGCCGCCTCTCGCAACCGCCTCAGCTCGCTCGCCAGCCGACGGCGGCGCACGGTGGGTCCCTGACCCCTCGTCATCACGGCACCTCCACAAGCTGTCCGAGCAACACCGATCGCGACACCGCGGAGAACAGTGTTCAGGAACCCCGCACGAAGCACATCTAACCAGCCCGAGACACATTCGGTGAGATGGTCACACGACCATTTTCACCCACGCGTCGATTTTCATCCTGCAATTTGCAGATTGCCGTTGTAGGTTGAGCATTGTGCAACGCGGTACGCCCGCCCTGACCGGCGACGGCGGATCCACTCGCGGCACGGGCGCGGGGCCGCGAGCTGCACCGATGGGTTTTCGGAAGGATACCCGTCGAAGCCGGATTCACCCCCGGTGCAGGGCCGGAGCCGTCCCCCGATCGGTTCCGGCCCTCCCTTTTATGCCCGCACCCATTCCGTAATGCTCTGGCTCCAGATGTTAATGCGTTTCGCCATTCCCTCTAAAGGGTGGACAAGGCAGGATCTCGACTGCGGAACGTCACACGACCCGGAGAAGGCCTTCCTGGACGACGGTGGCGATATGCGTCCCGTCCGCGGCGAAGAACCGCCCGGTCGCCAGTCCCCGGGCACCCGACGCGGTCGGCGACGCGCTGTCGTAGAGGAACCACTCGTCGGCCCGGAACGGGCGGTGGAACCAAAGCGCGTGGTCGAGGCTCGCGCCCAGCACCTTGTCGAGATCCCAGTAGACGCCGTGGCGCGCGAGGACCGAGTCCAGGAGCGTCATGTCGGAGGCGTAGGTCAGCACGCAGACATGCAGCAGCTGCTGGTCCGGGAGCTTGCCGTCGGCCCGCATCCAGACCTGGTTCCTGGCGGGCCGGTCGCCCGACTTCCTGGTCACCCACGGCGGGTCGTTGACGTAGCGCAGGTCGATCGGGCGCGGCCGGTCGAGATGTCCCATGAAGTAGCCCTCGGCCCGCTCCTGCAGCGTCGGGAGCGACTCGGGATCGGGGACGTCCGGCATGTCCTCCGAGTGTTCGATACCGCCTTCGTCCTTCTGGAACGAGGCGGACAGGGAGAAGATCGCCTTGCCGTGCTGGATGCCCACGACGCGGCGGGTGGTGAACGAACGGCCGTCGCGGATGCGGTCGACCTCGTAGACGATCGGGACGCTCGGGTCGCCGCCGCGGATGAAGTACGCGTGCAGCGAGTGGACCTTCCGCTCCTCGGGGACCGTACGGCCGGCGGCGACCAGCGCCTGCCCCGCGACCTGTCCGCCGAACACCCGCACCGGCGAATGCGCGGGCGAGACGCCGCGGAAGATGTTCTCCTCGATCTTCTCCAAGTCCAGCAGCGCGACCAGCCGGTCGAGCACGGACTGTCCGCCCATCCCGCCGGCGTTGTCGAACCCGGCCGCGGCTTCCCTGGCCATCTCAGTCATGTCATGGACTTTAGGCCGTGCGGGTGCCCTGGGCCGTGGCGAGGCGGGACGTTTGTCGCGAAGGCCACCTTCGGGACGGGGACGGTACGGGTGAGCCAGAGTGGCGATCTCGCGTGACTGGACGGACGACACGCGTGATCCAGCGGACGACACGCGTGATTGGACGGACGACACGAGCACGGCCGGGCCCTGCCGCGTGTCGTCCGTCCAGTCACGCGTGTCGTCCGTCCAATCACGCGTGTCCCACGCGACCACCTCGAGCCGCAAAGTCCGTGAAGGCCTCCTTCCCTACTCTGACGGTAGGGAAGGAGGCCTTCACGGACTTCGCCGAGACCGGCGTCAGGCGTGGTCGTCCTCGCCGAGGCGGTGCACCCGGATGAGGTTGGTCGAGCCCACGGTCCCGGGCGGGGAACCGGCCACGATGACCACCAGGTCACCCTTGGCGTACTTGCCCATTTCGAGCATCGCGTGGTCGACCTGCTGGATCATCTGGTCGGTGGAGCCCACCTTCGGCACGATTCGCGTCGTGGTGCCCCAGGTCATCGCGAGCTGGCTGCGGACGCTCTCCTCCGGTGTGAACGCCAGCAGCGGCAGCCGCGTGTGCAGCCGCGCGAGCCGCCGGACGGTGTCACCGGACTGCGTGAAGGCGACCAGCGCCTTGGCGTTCAGCCGCTCGCCGATGTCCCGTGCCGCGTAGGAGATGACGCCGCGCTTGGTGCGCGGGACGTGCGACAGCGGCGGCACGACGGGCGAGTCGGTCTCGACGGCTTCGATGATCCGGCCCATGGTCTTGACCACGTCGATGGCGTAGCGGCCGACGCTGGTCTCACCCGACAGCATGAGCGCGTCCGCGCCGTCGAGCACCGCGTTGGCGACGTCCGAGGCCTCGGCGCGGGTCGGGCGGGAGCTGTTGATCATCGACTCGAGCATCTGCGTCGCGACGATGACCGGCTTCGCGTTCTCGCGGGCGATCTGGATGGTGCGCTTCTGCACCAGCGGGACCTGCTCCAGCGGGAGTTCCACGCCGAGGTCGCCGCGGGCGATCATCACCGCGTCGAAGGCCAGCACGATGGCTTCGAGGTTGTAGACCGCTTCGGGCTTCTCGATCTTCGCGACGACCGGGAGGCGTCCCTTGCCGACGCGGTCCATCACCTGGTGGACCAGGTCGATGTCGGCGGGCGAGCGGACGAACGAGAGCGCGATGAAGTCCACGCCGAGTTCGAGCGCGAACTCGAGGTCTTCGATGTCCTTTTCGGACAGCGCCGGCACGGAGACATCCATACCCGGCAGGGAGACGCCCTTGTTGTTGCTGACGGGGCCGCCTTCGGTGACCTCGCAGACGACGTCCGGACCCTCGACGTGGGTGACCACGAGGCCGACCTTGCCGTCGTCCACGAGGAGACGGTCGCCGGGCTTCGCGTCGTCGGCGAGTCCCTTGTAGGTGGTCGAGACGCGGTCGTGCGTGCCCGCGACGTCCTCGACGGTGATGCGCACGATGTCGCCGTTGTGCCACTCGACCGGGCCACCGGCGAAGGTGCCGAGACGGATCTTCGGCCCCTGGAGGTCGGCGAGGATGCCCACCGCGCGGCCCGATTCGGCGGCGGCGGTGCGGATGAGGTCGTAGACCTGCTTGTGGTCGCTGTGCGTCCCGTGGCTGAAGTTCATCCTCGCGACGTCCATCCCGGCGTCGACGAGTTGCCGCATCTTCTCCGGCGTAGCGGTCGCGGGGCCCAGGGTACAAACGATCTTCGCGCGTCGGCTCACGTTCGCACAGCGTAGTCCCTCATCGCGGCTACGTCTGTACCGATACCGAAAGTTCAAGAAAAGTGTCAGTCGACCTGGGCGACGGTCAACCGTCGATCAGGGTTCGGTGGTTATCGTCGCGGCTTCTCGCTCGGTCCGACCCGGTCCCGCGCCCACTCGTTGAACGCCCGGACCTGCCGCCACGCCTTCCGCACCCGGTCGAGCGCGCCGCGTTCGTGCAGGACGTCGTCCGGCTCCCAGCCGCGGACGGCGTACACGGAGCGGTACTTCAGCAGGTCGATGCGGGGATGGTCCTCGGCGAAGCCGCGCGGCTTCGACTTGAGCCTGTCCCCCTTGATCTCCCAGCCCGCCTTCGCCAGCTTCGCGAGGATCTTGGCCAGCTCGGCACCGCGCAGTTCGGTGTCGACGGCCTTGCGGAAGCGGGCGAGCTGGTCGGACTCGAAATGGAAGCAGCCACCGCCGACGCGCAGCCCGGCCGGGCCGACCTCGACGTAGTACGCGCCGCCGCCGCGACCCTGTTCGATCACCGCGCCGCAGTGGGTCTTGTACGGCGTCTTGTCCTTGGCGAACCGGACGTCGCGATACGGGCGGAACACCTTGCCCTCGCCGAAGCCGTCACCGAACTCCGGAACCAGCTCGGCGAGCAGCGCCTCCATCGGGGCGCGGACGTCGGCCTGGTAGGTGGCGAGGTTCGCGTCCCAGTAGGACTTGGAGTTGTCCGCCTCGAGACCGTCGTAGAAGTCGATGGCGTACTCGCCGAAACCCTCGAAACCCATGCGGTGACCGTAATCCTCGCCACCGACAGAAGCGCGTGAAGGGGGCCTCCACGCGCTTCTGCCGGAGAGCCTTACTTGGCCAGCGCGGTGATCAGCTCGCCGTCGGCGGTGTCACCGGACAGCTCCCAGAAGAAGGCGCCGCCGAGCCCCTGGTTCTTGGCATAGGTGACCTTGCCGCCGATGGTCGCCGGGGTGTCGTAGCTCCACCAGTCGCTGCCGCATTTGGCATAGGCGGTGCCCGCGACGGTGCCGGTGGCCGGGCAGGTGTTCTTCAGGACCTTGTAGTCCTGGATGCCCGGCTCGGTGCCCGCCGCCGGACCGGTCGCGGTGCCACCCGGGGCCTCCTGGGTGACGCCGGTCCAGCCGCGGCCGTAGAAACCGATGCCCAGCAAGAGCTTGTCCGCCGGGACGCCCTTGCTCTTCAGCTTCTGGATCGCGGCGTCGGAATGGAAGCCGGCGGTCGGGATGCCGTCGTAGCCGGTCAGCGGCGAGTGCGGGGCGGTCGGGCCCTGCGCGGCCCAGGCACCGAAGTAGTCGTAGGTCATGACGTTGTACCAGTCGAAGTACTGCGAAGCGCCGCCGTAATCCGCCGCGTCGATCTTGCCGCCGTCGGTGCCGTCCGCGGTGATCGCGGCGGTGACCAGTTTCGAGCCGAACTTCTCCCGCAGCGCCTGGGCGAGGTTCTTGATCGCGGCCGGTCCGCTGGTGTCACAGGAGAGACCGCAGGCGTTCGGGTACTCCCAGTCGATGTCGATCCCGTCGAAGACCCCGGCCCAGCGCGGGTCGTTGACGAGGTTGTAGCAGGATTCCGCGAACTTGGCGGGGTTCTTCGCCGCCTCGCCGAAGCCGCCGGACCAGGTCCAGCCACCGAAGGACCACAGCACCTTGAGGTTCGGGTGCTTGGCCTTGAGCTTCTTCAGCTGGTTGAAGTTCCCACGCAGCGCACCGGTGTCCCAGCTGTCGGCGACGCCGTCCACACTGCCCGCGGCGTCGTAGAACTTGCTGGTCGCCGCCTCCGCGTCACCGATCGCGCAGCCACCGTTGGTCACGTTGCCGAACGAGTAGTTGATATGCGTCAGCTTGCTCGCCGAACCCGACGTGTCGATGTTCTTCACATGGTAGTTCCGCTGGTAGACGCCCCATTCGGCGAAGTACCCGAGTACCTTGCCGACCGAGGCCGCCGGCGCTTCCGGTGCGGCTGCCGCCTGCTGTGCCGGCGCGGCGACGGCCAGCGCGCCCAGCGCGACGGCCGCGGCACCCACGATCGCGGTGAACCTGTTCGAACGGGACATGCGTTCTCCCTTCCCGGTCACCAGCGGTGACGAGAGGACTGCGGCGGGACACGCACAAGTTAAGTGGACTAGACCACACCGTCAATGGTTCAGACCAAGACTTTCGGATGGACATTTTCGAACATTCCCCGACGGGAATATGTAGAACGCCTCGCAGAGGTGACCCAGGCCCTCCCGCTGGGCACCCGGCCATCCGCGGGACGACCGCGGTCAGTGAACAGGTAACGGCTCGAACGTGATGCCGCGGTCCGCCGCGCGCCGCGTCCCCCAGTCGTAGAGCGCTTCGAGTGCGGGGCGTAACCGCTCCCCCTCCTCGGTGAGCCGGTACTCGACGTGCGGCACGCGCCCCTCCCGGCTCTCGCGGAGCACGAGGCCGTCCGCCTCCAGTTCGCGCAGGTGTTGGGTGAGCATCTTCTCGCTGACACCCGGCATCCGGCGCCGGAGTTCGCCGTACCGGTGCACCCCCTCCTTCAGCCGCGCCAGGATCACCGGCTTCCACTTGCCGCCGACGACGTCGACCGCGAGCTCGACCGCGCAGTGGTACCGCTTCATCGCCGCTCCCGTTGGCACGCACCGAAAAGTAAGCGGTTGTCTCCGGCCATCCGGGGTGGTTGCCTTGCCGGACCGGAAGATCATCGCCGCTGGGAGGACCTTACGTGACCGAGACGCCGACGTTGTACGAATGGGCGGGCGGGCTGGCCGCCCTGCGACGGCTGACCACCGTCTTCTACGGCCACGTGCTGAAGGATCCGTTGCTGGAACCGGTCTTCCGCGACATGGACCCCGGCCACCCCGAGCACGTCGCGGTCTGGCTCGCCGAGGTGTTCGGCGGCCCGGAGACCTACAGCCGCGACCATGGCGGCCACCAGCACATGGTCGGGCGGCATCTCGGCCGCGCCATCACCGAGGAGCAGCGCCGCCGCTGGGTGAACCTGCTCTTCGACGCCGCCGACGAGGCCGGGCTGCCCGCCGATCCGGAGTTCCGCTCCGCGTTCGCCGCGTACGTCGAATGGGGCAGCAGGCTCGCGGTGATGTTCTCGCAACCGGGTCGCGAGGTCACCGTCCCCGAGCCCATGCCGAAGTGGGACTGGGGCAACCGGCCGCCCTGGCAGCCGCCGTCGGACTGAGGGCGTCCATAGTGGGGCGGTCGTGAAAGGAGGCCGCCGTGATCCGTGTGGACGGCCGGACCCTGCGCTGCGCGGACGTCGTGACCGCCGCGAGCACCGAGGGCCCGCTGGGTATCGACGTCTCGATCGCCGCGCTGCGCGGCGCGGAAAGCGCGTGGAAACTCGCCGAAGAGCTGAGCACGCGCCGCATCGTCTACGGCCGCACCACCGGCGTCGGCGCCAACAAGGAGGACCCGGTCGGCGAAGGCGAGTCACCGGATCACGGGCTGCGGCTGCTGCGCAGTCACGCGGGCGGCAGCGGCGACGTCATGGCCCCCGGCCAGACCAGGGCGATGATGCTCATCCGGCTCAACCAGCTGCTGGCCGGGCGCTCCGGGCTCAGTCCCGAGCTGATCGGGGCGCTGGCCACCGCAGTGCGGACCGGGGCGCTGCCGCTGGTGCACCGGCTGGGCGCGATCGGCACCGGCGACCTCGCGCCGCTCGCCGAGACCGCCCTCGCCCTCACCGGCGAACGGCCGTGGCTGGCGGGCGGTGTGCCTCCGGTGCCCGTGCGGGCCGGTGACGCGCTCGCGTTCATGAGCAGCAACGCCGCGACACTGGCCGAAGCGACCCTCGCGGCGATGCGGCTCGACACCCTGACGCGGGCGAGTCACGTCGTCGCGGCGCTGACCTACATCGCGCTCGACGGGAACCCGGAGGCGTACGCGACCCCCGTCCACGAGGCGCGTCCGCACGCCGGGCAGGTCGCGTGCGCGGCGGAGATGCGGCGGCTGCTCGGGATGGAGGGCACTCCCAAACCCGGCAGGCGGATCCAGGACCCGTTCGGCCTCCGCGCCTTCCCGCAGGTGCAGGGACCCGCGCTGGACGCGATCCACTACCTGCGCGACGTGCTCGCGGTGGAGATCAACGCCAGCACCGAGAACCCGATGATCTCGACGGTGCACCAGGACGCCTACCACCACGCGCATTTCCACACCGCGTACGTCTCGACCGCGCTCGACCAGGTGCGCGCGACCGTCCACCAGGTCGCCGAGCTCTCGGTGGCCCGGCTGGGCGACCTGGTGGAGCCGGAGTTCACCGGGCTGCGGCCGTTCCTCGCGGCCGGGCCGTCGGGCAGTTCGGGCGTGATGATCCTGGAGTACGTCGCGCACGACGCGCTCACCGAACTGCGGCAGGCCGCGCTCCCCGCGACGCTGGGCACCGCCGTCGTCTCACGCGGGATCGAGGACCACGCGAGCTTCTCGACCCAGGCCGCGCGGGCGGCGACCGCGGCGGGCTCGGCGTACCAGCAGGTGCTGGCGTGCGAGCTGGTCGCGGCCGTCCGGGCACTGCGGATGCGGAAGGCCGATCTCGTCTCCCTGCCCGCGCGGGACGCCTACGAGACCGCCGCGGCGGTGCTCGACCCCAGCGTCGAGGACCGGCCGCTCACCGAGGACATCGCGCGGGCCGTGTCGCTTTTGGACACCCTCGCGCGGATCTGACTCCCCCGCGTTTCGTCCTCTGAATGCGGTAGTTCGCGATGCCAACTACCGCATTCAGAGGACGAAACGCGGGAGGTCAGCAGCAGCAACCCCGCCGGGCGAGGGAGTGGATCCGGGCGCCCGCGGTCGCCGTCGGCCGGTTCGCGGCGGCCTCGACGGCGTCGAGCATCCGCCCGCGCTCCGCCTTGTCCAGGATCCGGCCGCGGGTGATCACCGTGTCGATCTTCGCGACGTTACGGATGTCGGCGGCCGGGTTCGCGTCCAGCAGCACGAGATCCGCCTCCTTCCCCACCGTCACCGTGCCCGACGTCGCTTCCCTCCCCAGGAACCTCGCCGCGTCACCCGTGACGGTCTTCAGTGCCTGCACGGGCGAAAGCCCGGCCTCGACCAGGAAGGCGAGTTCCTCGTGCAGCCCGCTGCCGGGGAAGGTGTACGGGTTGAGGCAGTCGGTGCCGCCGACGAGCCCGACGCCCGCATCGCGGGCGACGCCGACCAGCCGCAGCGTCTCCTGGTAGTAACGCTCCTGCAGCGCGACGTCCTCCGGGGTTTTGGGCGCGAGCCGTTCGATGCCCTTGGCCCAGCTCTCGCGGACGTCGGCGGGCACGTATTTCAGCCGCGGGTCCCGCTGGCGGGTTTCGGCGGGCTGCGTGACCACCCGGTTGATCGTCAGCGTCGGCGAATGCCAGGTGCCGTTGCGCCGTAGCCTGCCGAAGTAGGCCTGCGCCCGGCCGTGGTCGTACGCGGTGACCGACTCGAACTCCAGCCGCCGCGCCAGATCGAAGAAGACACGCGGCGCCGCCGGGTCGTAGGGCGTCTCCGCCAACCTGCCGAGGATCTCGTCGCGCCGGGACGAGCAGTGGACGGACACCCCGAAGAAGTGCTCGAGGCTGTGCTGGCCGAGGTCGCTCACTTCGAGGTGGGACATCTTGTACGGCCAGTGCCCGGCGAACCGGAGGCCCTGCGCGCGGGCTTCGTCCGCGAGCGCGCGCACGGCGTCGGGTCCGAGGTAGGAGTAGGTCTTGACGAATTCGGCGCCCGCGGCCTTCTCCGCGCGGACGACGGCTCGCGCTTCGGCCGCCGTCGACACGTGGAGGACCGGTGGCGCCAGCAGCGTGACCGGCCCGTCGACGATCCCGCTCGCGAGCACCATGCGCGGTCCGGGCAGCTCACCGCGTTCGATCTTGGCCTTCGTCGCGCGGTTCTCCGCGTATCCCCACATCTCGCGGACCCCCGTGACGCCGTGGACCAGGTGCAGGGGCGGGACGACTTCTTCGAGGTCCGCGCCGTGGGTGTGCAGGTCCCAGAGTCCCGGGACGAGGTATTTGCCGCGGCCGTCGATCACACGCGCGCCACCGGGTTCCGGAAGCCCGGCGGCATCGCCAACCCGGACGATCCGGTCACCGGCGAGCACGACCGAAACCCCCGGCCGCGGCGCGGCACCCGTGCCGTCGATCAGCGTGACGTCGGCGATGACGACGATCTCGCCCAGGTCGGCGTCGGCCGTGCCGGGTAGCAGCCCGGCGAACGCCGCCCCGGTGCCCCCGGCGGCCAGCAACCTCAAGAACTCGCGCCTACTGGATCCCGCACCCGCCATGAGAACCGCCGTCCCTTTCGCCCGGATCCCCAGGGGCCGATTCAACTTGCCGCGGCGGCGGGGCCGCAAGAAAACGAAGGCCCCTTACCCGGATTCAGCACAAAGTAAGGGGCCTTCTCCTGAAACCGGGCTCAGCCGAAGAAGACCTCGGCCTCTTCGTACCGCTCGACCGGGACGGTCTTCAGCTCGGCGGTGGCCTCGGAGAGCTTGACGCGGACGATGTCCGTGCCGCGCAGCGCCACCATCACCCCGAAGTCACCGTCGGCCACGGCGTCGACGGCGTTGAGGCCGAACCGGGTGGCGAGCACGCGGTCGTACGCCGTCGGGGTGCCGCCGCGCTGGACGTGCCCGAGCACGACCGCGCGGGACTCCTTGCCGGTACGGGCGGCGATCTCGTCGGCCAGCCAGGTGCCGATGCCGCCGAGCCGGACGTGCCCGAAGGCGTCCTTCTCCCCGGTCAGCAGCTTCTCCTCGCCGCCCTCGGGCAGCGCGCCCTCGGCGACGACGATGATCGGCGCGTACTCCTTCTCGAACCGGCGCTCGACCCACGACACGACCTGGTCGACGCTGAAGTGCCGCTCCGGCACCAGGATCACGCTCGCGCCGCCGGCGAGACCGGAGTGCAGCGCGATCCAGCCCGCGTGCCGTCCCATGACCTCGACGACCAGGGCCCGGTGGTGCGATTCGGCCGTGGTGTGCAGCCGGTCGATGGCCTCGGTGGCGATCGAGACGGCCGTGTCGAAGCCGAAGGTGTAGTCGGTGGCGCCGAGATCGTTGTCGATCGTCTTGGGCACCCCGACGACGCCGACGCCGTCGTCCGTGAGCCGCTTCGCGACGCCGAGGGTGTCTTCGCCGCCGATCGCGATCAGCGCGTCGACCTGCTGCTCGGCGAGCACGGCCTTGATCTTGTCGACCCCGCCGTCGACCTTGTACGGGTTGGTCCGCGACGACCGCAGGATCGTGCCGCCGCGGGTCAGGATGTCCTCGACGTCGTTCAGGCCGAGCGGGCGGCTGTCCCCGGTGAGGGGACCGTTCCAGCCGTTGCGGAACCCGACGATGTCCCAGCCGTGCACCTCGATGCCCTTGCGCACCACAGCGCGGATCACCGCGTTGAGCCCCGGGCAGTCGCCACCGCCGGTCAGCACACCGACACGCATGAGAAGCCTCCGTCTTGTGTTCCGTAGAGATGACAGTCACATGTCCCGCCGCCAGCGTAGCGGGAGTTCTCTGGATCGGTGCAGGGCGGACCACCTCGGGAATCGGTCCACGCCCGCGATGTGCTAGCTTGGCCCCGTGCAGCGCTATTTCTGGTTTACGAAGCCGGCCCCGGGTGGGCACGGCCGCGTGAACCTGCGCTGACCTCCACCCCGAGCCGGAATCACACCGGCTCGGCGAGTTCCCGCGGGTCGGTATCCCTTTCGAAAGGAACCAGACCCGCGATGTCTCCCTCCGCTGACACCCTGATCGCCCTCGACGGGCACCGCACGGCGGCCATCAACCCGCTGCTGTCGCCCGCGATGCTGCGGCACGAACATCCGATGACGGCGGAAATCGCCGACACCGTCCTAGCCGGGCGGGCCTCGGCCGTCGACATCCTCGACGGCCGGGACGACCGGCTCCTCGTCGTCGTCGGGCCCTGCTCGGTGCACGACGCGGACGCCGCGCTCGACTACGCCCGCCGCCTCGCCGTCAAAGCCGAAGAACACCGTCGCGACCTGCACATCGTCATGCGGGTCTACTTCGAGAAGCCGCGGACCACGCTCGGCTGGAAGGGGCTCATCAACGACCCCGGCCTGGACGGCACGTACGAGGTCAACCACGGCCTCCGGATGGCGCGCAAACTGCTGCTCGACATCTCCGCGCTCGGCCTGCCGGTGGGCTGCGAATTCCTCGACCCGATCACCCCGCAGTTCATCTCCGACACCGTGACCTGGGGTTCCATCGGCGCGCGGACCGCGGCGAGCCAGGTGCACCGGCAGCTGTGCAGCGCGCTGTCGATGCCGGTCGGGATCAAGAACTCGACCGAGGGCGACGTCCAGGTCGCCGTCGACGCCACCCGCGCGGCCGGCGCCAGTCACGTCTTCGCGGGTATCAACCCCGACGGCCTCGCCGCGCTGATCACCACGGCGGGCAACGAGGACTGCCACGTGATCCTGCGTGGCAGCTCCGCGGGCCCGAACTACGACCCCGCGACGGTGGCCGACACGCTGGCGCGGCTGGCGAAGTCGGGCCTGCCGGAGCGCGTGATCATCGACGCGAGCCACGGCAACAGCGCGAAGGACCACGTGCGGCAGGCTTCGGTCGTCCGTGAACTCGCCGACCGGATCGGCGCCGGTGAGCGGGGCATCGCGGGGCTGATGCTGGAAAGCTTCCTGGTGGAGGGGCGGCAGGACCTGACGCTGGGCTCGGCCGCTTCGCTGACCTACGGGCAGTCGATCACGGACGCGTGCCTCGGGTGGGACACGACGGCCGAGCTGCTGGACACCCTCGCGGAGGCCGTCGACTCACGCCGCTGACGCCCGCCCTCGCGAATGCTAGGAACGGTCCTTTCCTGGCGAATTTCGCAAGTCCATCGCACGGCACTACGGGGCGGAGGTCTCATGGTGCAAAGGGAGCTTTCGCCGCACGGCACGCGGGGATGGGCCCTCACCTCGGCACCGTCAGGCCGACGCCGTGAAGGACTCCTTCCCTACTCTCAAGGTAGTGAAGGGGGCCTCCACGGACTCTCGCCCCTGCCTGACGGCGCCGATGGCCGTGAAGGACTCCTTGAGGGACTCTGAGTCCCTCACGGAGTCCTTCACGGCCGGAACCGGCGACTCCTGCCCCAGCAGTCCCACCAGCCACAACGGCCGCGCGTGAAGGCCCCCTTCCCTCGGCTGAGCCGAGGGAAGGGGGCCTTCACGCACTCAAGGACTTACCGGTGCCAGTAGGACTCGATGATCTGCCAGCGCTGGTAGTTGTGCCGCGCGTCCGCCAGCGCGTCGTGCTGGTCGTCCGGCGCCGAGGGCAGCTTCGGCTTGCCCGCGTCCTCCCAGCGTTGCCGCAGGTCACGCGTGAACCGCGGCAGCTGCCGCGGCAGCGCGGGCATCGGCCCCCACAGCTGCGCCAGCGCGACGTGGTCGTAGGCGGCGAACCAGGCCCACAGTTCGATCCCGCCGGGCGGTTTGCCGAAGAACTCGAGCAGGTCCGTGCGGATCTTCTCGCGGCTGCGCCACGCCCGGTCGGCGGGCGACGGGAGTTTCGGGAGCACGTTGTCGCGGACCCAGGGGCCGGCCTTGCCGGGATCGAAATCGGTCGAGACCGCGTAGAACTCGCGTCCTCTTTCGTCCACGACACCGATCGACACCAGATCGATGGTCACGCCGTCCTCAATGAATTCGGTGTCGTAGAAAAAGCGCACCGGAGAACCCTAGTGGGGCCTCAGCCGACCTTGGTGTCCGGGATACGGGCGACGTCCTGGGCGGACGGCTGCGCGGGCACCTTCGGGCGGAGCCCAGCCTCTTCGGCGGCGAGCAGTTCCTTCGCCTTGGCGGCGTAGATGTCGACGTACTCCTGGCCGGAGAGCTCCATGAGCGCGTACATGATCTCGTCGGTGATGGACCGCTCGATGAAGCGGTCACCCGCGAGGCCCTCGTAGCGCGAGAAGTCGAGCGGCTTGCCGAAGCGGATCTCGAGACGGCGCGGCCACCACATCTTCGAGCCGATCGGATTGACCTTGTCGGTGCCGATCATGGCGACCGGGACCACGACGCCGCCGGATTCGAGCGCGATCCGCGCGACGCCGGTCTTGCCCTTGTACAGGCGGCCGTCCGGGGAGCGGGTGCCTTCGGGGTAGATGCCGAGGAGGTGTCCCTCGCGGACCAGCCGGGTCGCGGTGTCGAGCGCGGCCTGCGCGGCGTTGCCGCCGGAGCGGTCGATCGGGAACTGGCCGACGCCGGTGAAGAACCACTTCTTCAGCAGGCCCTTGAAGCCCTTTTCGGTGAAGTACTCCGATTTGGCCGGGAAGGTCACCTTGCGCTTGACGCGCAGCGGCATGAAGAAGGAGTCGGCGACCGCGAGGTGGTTGCCCGCGAGGATCGCGCCGCCGTCGTCGGGGATGTTCTCCGCGCCGACGACTTTGGTGGGCCACAGCGCCTTGAGCAGTGGCCCGATAAACACGTGTTTCATGAGCCAGTACAGCACTGCGAAAACTCCTCCTAGCAGCTCAACCCCCGCGCCCGATGGTCAAGACTACGAATCGCGCACCCCAGGCACAACGAAGTCCACCCGGTTACCCGCGCCCAGCGACGGATCTCACACCCGATCCGGCCCGATTCCGCCGGTGGCCGGGGGCCCACAAGCCGCTCCGGTCGTGCGAACATGGTAGACCTACCCAGCTCTCACGGAAGGCGATCGCATGGCCGTCCTCGCCGGCGCGGAACCGTTCGCTCACACCGGTTCGACCGAAGCAGGGTTCCTGCTGTGCCACGGATTCACCGGCACCCCCGCGAGTATGCGGCCCTGGGGAGACCATCTGGCCGAAGCCGGTTACACGGTGCGCTGCCCGCTCCTTCCCGGGCACGGCACGCGGTGGCAGGACATGAACCGGACCGGCTGGGAGGACTGGTACGGCGCGGTCCGGGAAGAGCTGCTGGCCCTGTTCGCGACCTGCGAGACGGTGTTCGTCGCCGGGATGTCGATGGGCGGGACGCTGACGCTGCGGCTCGCCGAGGAGTTCGGCGACCGGATCGCCGGCATCGTGCTGGTGAACCCGTCGATCCTGACGCTGCGCTGGGACGCCAAGCTGCTGCCCGTGCTGTCGAGGATCCTGCCGTCGGTGCCGGGCGTGGCGAACGACATCGCGAAGCCCGGCGAGACGGAGCTGGCCTACTCGCGGACGCCCGTGCGCGCCGCGGCGAGCCTCGCGAAGCTGTGGAAGCTCACCCGCGCGGATCTGGGCAAGGTGACCCAGCCGGTGCTCCTGCTCCACTCGGCCGTCGACCACATCGTCGAGCCGGTCAACTCCCAGGTGATCCTCGACGGGATCGGCAGCGAGGACGTGACCGAGGTGGTGCTGGAGAACAGCTTCCACGTCGCCACGCAAGACCATGACGCAGGCCTGATCTTCACGCGTACGGTGGACTTCGCCCGGTCCGTGCGCCGGGCGGGACAGGTGGACGCCGGATGAGCAGAGGCAAGGACGGGCCGGAGGACGTCGACGCGACGTTCGCCGAGATCGTGGCCGACCTCCGTGCGGAGGGTGTCGGTCTGTTCCCGGACGAGGAACCGGAGAAACCGGCGGAGAAGCCCGCCGAGAAGACACCCCGGCCCGAGTCGCCGGACGCCGAACCCGAACCGGGCTGGCGCGGCGGCGGCACCAGCTGGGACAAGACCCTCTTCGAGGACGCCCCCGCCGGGTCGAGCGACGACGAGGGCCATTTCGTTCCCCCCGAGCCGCCTCCCCTGCCGCGTCCGCGCAAGGGCGCGTTCATCGTCCTGCTGTTCTTCGTGCTCGGCCTGCTGCTGCTGATCGCGCCCAACCTGATCGGCATGGGCACCCGGCTCGGCACCCCGCTCGGCATCCTCGCCCTCGCGACCGCGATCGCCCTGCTCCTGCTCCGGGTGCGCCAGGGGCCGCCGCCCGGCGCGGATCCGCACAACGGCGCCCAGGTCTGATCTGCCGGACAATTCGGAAGATGAAGATCGACTTCACTCCCTCGCGCCGGTCGACGGTCGGCGCGGAATGGGAACTCGCCCTCGTCGACCGGCGGACCGGTGAGCTCTCGTCGGTCGCGGAACAGGTGCTCGACGCCGTCCGTCCCGATGGCGAGGAGGAGCACCCGAAGATCAAGCAGGAGCTGCTGCTCAACACCATCGAGGTGATCAGCGGGATCTGCGACACGATCGCCGAGGTCAAAGCCGATCTGAACGACTCGCTGGACGTCGTGCACTCGGTGCTCGACCCGCTGGGCGTCGAGCTGTTCTCGGCGGGGTCGCATCCGTTCTCGACGTGGTACCAGCAGAAGGTCACCGACAAGGAGCGTTACGCCAAGCTCATCGACCGGACCCAGTGGTGGGGACGGCAGATGCTGATCTACGGCGTCCACGTGCACGTCGGCGTCGACCACCGCGACAAGGTCCTGCCGATCCTGGACGCGCTGCTCAAGTACGCGCCGCATCTGCAAGCGCTTTCGGCGTCTTCGCCGTACTGGGGCGCGGAGGACACCGGGTACGCGTCGAACCGCGCGCTGATGTTCCAGCAGCTGCCGACGGCCGGGCTGCCGTTCCAGTTCCGGAAGTGGACCGAGCTGGAGAGCTACGTCGACGACATGTTCACCACGGGCGTGATCGACCACTTCTCCGAGATCCGCTGGGACATCCGGCCCGCGCCGCATTTCGGGACGATCGAGATGCGGGTGTGCGACGGCCTGCCGACGCTGGAGGAGGTCGGCGCGATCTCCGCGCTGACCCAATGCCTGGTCGACGACTTCAGCGCACGCCTCGACGACGGCGAGATCCTGCCGACGCTGCCGCCGTGGCACGTCCAGGAGAACAAGTGGCGCGCGGCGCGCTACGGCGTCGACGCGATCGTCATCCTCGACGCGGCGGGCAACGAGCGACTGGTCACCGACGACACCTACGACCTGCTGAACCGGCTGGAACCGGTGGCCCGGCGCCTGGACTGCGCCGACGAGCTGCGGTCGGTGGAGACGATCCTGACCTGCGGGCCCAGCTACCTGCGCCAGCGCGCGGTGGCGAAGCAGTACAACGGCAGCCTTCGCGCCGTCGTCGCTTCGCTCATCGCTGAGATGCGGGACGGGAAGATCGCGCGCCCCTGACCCCTCCCGCATTCAGTCCTCTGGATGCGGTAGTTGCACGCGCAAGGACCGCATTCAGAGGACTAAATGCGGGAGTCGAGGTGCCCCAGGAGCGTGCCGGGGCCGAAGGTCGAAGCACCCAGGGCCTCGACGCGGGACCGCAGCTCACGATCGGCGGTCACCACGACGACGTGGTCGTCCGGGCCGGCCTCCCGGGCCTCCCGTACGACGGCCACGATCCGGGAGTCCCCGTCGGACTCGGCGTCCACGACCTCGACCCCGGGCACCGGCGCGACTCCCCGCGCCTTGCCCTCGACGACCAGCACGACCTTCGGCCACCACGACCATTCGCCGCCACCGGGCAGCGCCGGGTCGGCGAGCCCGGTCTCGGACAACGTCGCCAGCTTGTCCCGCAACCGTTCCGCGGCGCCACGCCGGTCTCGCCACCAGCCGTCCGGCCGTGATCCGACGACGTTCGCGCCGTCGACCACCAGTACCAGCCTGCGATCCAAGTGCTCCCTCAATCCCGGCCACGCCGCCGCGAAATCCCGGTGCAGCCGGAAGTCCTCGACCTCGGCCGCCCGGACCCAGCGCAGTTCCGCGCTCTCCGCACTCGTCACCCTGGCCGAAAGCGGGCCGATCGGCGCGGCCAGGACGGTGGTGTACCGCCAGTTCCCGTGGTCGACGTGCGACGCCGCCAGCGCGCGCACCCGCCCGGGCGGGATGTCGGCCTCCTCGTGCGCCTCGCGGGTGGCGGCCTCACGCGGGCTCTCCCCCGCCTCGACGGCGCCCCCGGGCAACGCCCAGGTGCGTCCGTGATGGACCCACCACGCCCGCCGCTGCAGCAGGACACCGCGCGCGGGATCGGACAGCAGCAGCCCGGCGGCGCCGTTCAAACCCCAGTGAAGGTGCCCGAAGTCGCACTTCACGAAGCCGTTGCCGTCTTGCCGGGTCACGGCTTCAGCCTGTCACACCGACCTCGGCGCCGGGAGCCTTCGCCGCGTCGACGGCGAGCGCGGCGGCACCGACGATCGCCGAATCGTCGCCGTGGTGCGCGGCCCGGATCCGCGCCAGCGGGCGGTGCCCGGCGCCGGTGATCTTGTCCGCGTAACGTTCGCGAGCCTCGTCGAGGAACAGTGGCGCCGATTCGGACACCCCGCCGCCGATCACGATGATCTCGGGATCGAAGACGTCGGCGACCAGGGCCAGGCCCTCGGCCAGCCACTTCGCCAGCTCGGTCATCGCGCGCTGGGCGATCGGGTCGCCGTCGCGGGCGGCCCCGGCGACCCGGCGGCCGGTGACCGAACCGGGGTCTCCCCTGGTCTCGCGGGCGAGCACGGTCGAGCGGCCGGGATGCCGCGCGAGCAGCTCCACCGCCGTCGCGGCCAGCGCCGTCCCGCTGCAGTACCGCTCCCAGCAGCCGTATTTCCCGCACGGGCAGGGCCTGCCGCCGGGGACGACGGTCAGGTGCCCCAGTTCCGGCGCGACGCCGTACGCGCCCCGGTAGATCTTGCCGTCGAGCAGCAGTCCCGCGCCGATCCCGGTGCCCAGGGCGATCAGCGCGGCGACATGGGCGCCGCGGGCGGCCCCGAAGCGGTACTCGCCGACCGCGGCGGCGTTCACGTCGTGTTCCAGGGTCACCGGCAGGCCGACCCGCTTTTCGATGCGTTCGGCGACCGGCGCGGCGCGCCAGGACAGATGCGGCGCGAACATCACCGTCCGGCGGTCCTTGGCGACGAACCCGGCGACCGCGAGGCCGACACCGGAGACCTCGTGCCGGTTGCGGAGATCTTCGACGACTCCGGCGATGGCATCCTCGAGCGCGTCCTCACCACTGGGCGTCCCGACCCTGGCCGTGTCCATCAGCGAGCCGTGCTCGTCCACCACGCCGGCGCGCACACTCGTGCCCCCGACGTCCACCCCTACCGTCAGCAACTCAGTTCTCCCGGTCCGGCTGCCAAGCGTCGCGCCTGGTCACCGTGATGTGCTGGACCCGCGAAGCTCCCACCTGCACATCTTCGGCCGTGGGCTCCTTCCGCGCAGGCTGGAACCCCGGCATGTGCACGCCGGCCTCGGGTTCCCATCGATCGGCGAGCACCGCCCGCAGCAGCGCGACGAGCTGCGCGGCCTGCTCCATCAGGCGGGCCACGAACTCGGGCCGCTCCCCGCGGAAGATCCCGACGATCGCGCAGAGCGGGCACCACCCGCCGGAATCGTGGTCGGTGCAGCCGTGCCCGGCGGAGATCAGTCCCTCCAGCCACGGCGCGGCGTGCTCGACGACCAGCTCGACCAGCAACCGGATCTCTTCGGCCAGGTCGAGCTGCCCCGATCCGGTGTTCTCGGTGTTCTCGCTCACCCGGGTCCCCGGTTCCCGGCCAGGTTCACGACCAGGCCGTGCGCGTCGGATTCCGCACCGGTGATCCGGCACGGGCGCAACATCTCCGGCAGCGCGATCAGCCGCCGGAAACCGTCCACGGTGACGGCGAGATCATCGTCCACTCTGGCCAGGTCCACTTCGGAATCGCGGTGCAGCGGCACCGCGATCCGCAGCTCGTAGCCACTGTCCGATTCGGACACCCGCAGCAGCGGGGTCACACCTTTTTCGTTTCCCGCCAAGGGGTCCAGGCCCTGGTAGAGCTCGTACGCGATTTCCTGAAGCGCCTCGAGCCCCACCGGCTCGACCGCGCGATACTCGACGGGCTTCACCTGCTCCGGCCCGAAACCAGCGTCGGCGAGTTCGGCGAGGACGGTGTTCTGCTGCGCGCGCCGGGTCCGCATCCACGTGGCCGCCGCGCCGCGCCAGAAGCCGGGCGCGGGCATCAGCCGGTTGACGATCAGGCCGTCGACCAGGATTCCGCGCAGGGCAAGGGAACTGAGGGTTCGGCGGGCTTCGGCGACGACGACGCGTTCCGGGGTCAGCACGAGCCGCACGGTCGTGGTGGCCGGATCGGTCAGCAGGGTGCGCAGCGACTCCAGATGCGCGCCGAGCCGCCGCACCGCGACCGCCGTCCGCCGCGCGCCCGGTTTGAACATCCTCGACAGGTAGCCGGAGACGGCTTCGGGCAAAGCCAGCAGGCGCAGCGTTTCCGCGGTCGGTCCACAGTCGACGACGACCGTCTCCCAGGGACCGTGCTCGGCGAGACGCTGCACTTCGGTGAGGGCGAGGAGTTCGTCGACGCCGGGCACCACGGTGAGTTCCTCGGCGTCGAGCGAGTCGAGACCCGCTCCCGCGAGCGCGGTCTGGAGTTCCTGCCGGAGCTCGCGCCAGGTGCTGTCGACGAGGCCGCGGGTGTCGATCTGGGCGGCGTGCAAAAGCTCGTCCACTTCGGACGGTTCGCCGCCGAGCGCGCGGCCGAAGGCGTCACCGAGGGAATGCGCCGGGTCGGTCGAGACCACGAGCGTCTTCCTGCCCCGCCCGGCCAGTGCCGCCGCCGTCGCCGCGGCCAGCGTGGTCTTGCCGACACCCCCTTTGCCGGTGAACAGCAGGATCCGCATGCCTACCCTTCGACTCAGGATGCTTCAGCGCGCTTCTTGAGCTCCTTGAGCGCGGTGTCCATGACCATCTTCTCGGCCTTGCGGCGCAGCAGCCCGATCATCGGCAGCGCCAGCTCGACGGACAGCGTATACGTGACCTTGGTGCGGCCGGCGCCCAGCGCTTCGAGGGCGTAGCGGCCGTTCTGGGCCTTCTGCATCTGGCCCTTGACCAGGTGCCAGCTGACTCCGTGGCCGTCGGCGTCCCAGTCGTACTCGAGGGTGTAGACGTCCTTGATGGGTCCGGCGTCGAGGGTGAGTTTCACCTGCTTGGCGCGGCCGTTGTCGTCCTCGCCGAGGACCTCGGTCTCCCGGACGGCCTTGGCCCATTCCGGGTACGCGGGGAAGTCGGCGATGACGGCCATGACCCGCGCGGGCTCGGCGTCGACCTCGATGGACTGCGTGGACTGCTCGGCCATGCCCCGAACTCTAGCCGGGACCGACGGTCACCAGCGAAGCACGTACGGCTGAGAGGTCTCTTTGAAGTGACCGACGTTACGGCATTCGGTCCTGCCGAGCCTCGTCCGCGGCGTCAGCGGCTGGTGGACGTGCCCGAAGACCGACCACCGCGGCCGCTGCTCGCGGATGAGGTCCACCAGCGCCGCCGACCCGATCTCGGACCGCCGGGCGATCACGTCGTAGGTCAGTTCCGGGACGGCGGGCGGGATGTGGGTGCACAGGACGTCCACGTTCTCCAGGCCGGCGACCGCGGCGTCGTACTCCTCGCGGGTGCGCAGGTACGGCCGCCAGAAGCCGTTGCGGCGCGGGACCACGTTCGGCGGGAGCAGCGCGCCGCCGATGAACCCGAAGCGCAGTCCGCCGAACTCGGCGACCTCGCCGTCGAGGACGGTGATGCCGTCGCCGGCGAACTCGGGCCACAGCGACGGGTCGTCGACGTTGCCGGGGGTCGCGAACGTCGGCGCGGTCAGCGCTCCGAAAAGGACGGCGTACTGGTCCTGGATCGCCTCGCCCACCGCGGCGGCGGGATCGGCCAAAGTGGCCCACAACGATCGCGAGAAGGCAACGGTCTCATCACGAGTGCCCTCACGCCGCAGCCGCGCGAACTCGCCGACCTTCTCGGCGCCGAACAGCGCGCCCATGATGCCTTTGTCGTGTTCGCGGTAGTCGACGAAGTCCAGCAGGTCGCCCAGCACGATCAGCGCGTCGGCGCCGTCGCCCGCGCGTTTGAGCGCGTCGGCGTTGCCGTGCACGTCCGACACCACGTGAAGCCGCATGCTCTCCCCTACCCGACCCGGGGACCGACCCCGGGTTCGCGCCCGTCCTCGAGGACCTCTTTGAGCCCGAGCGCGATCGCCTTGGCGGCACGGGCCCTGCGGTCGAACTCCCGCCGCAGGTCACGGGGCTGGAGCGCGCGCGGCGCCCCGTCCGGACCGGCGGGAGTGGCACGCAGGAAGTAGTGCAGCAAAGTGCCGTCGAGCACCGGCTCGAGCCAGACCTCCATGGTACCGATCAAGGCTCCGCGCACGGTCCAGCGCAATCCTTGGTCACCGCGGTCGGTGTAGACCTCCAGGACGAGGTCCGGCCAGTAACGTGACCAAGATCGCGGATCGGCGAAGGCGGCGGCCACGGTGGAGGGCGGGACCACGAGGAAGGTCTCGTCGACGATGTCGAGAGCTGGCGGCGCCTGGTTCACAGCGGCAGAATGTCATGCCCTGGGTATGGCCGATTCGTCAGCATGGTCTTAAGGTGCACGGCACGCTAAGTTGACTGGCGGGTAACACCGGTCACACCACTTGCACGCGAACACGGAGGTTCCTCGTGCGCGAATACAGCGCCCCCGCCGCCAATCCGGTGACCGACGACGAGAATCTCGCCGACGTCGTCTGGGCGAACGCGGAGCGGTTCTCCGATGTCGTGAGTTTCCGCCGCCAGGTCGACGGTACCTGGTTGGACGTCACCGCCAAAGACTTCGCCGCCCAGGTTCTGGCCGTGGCCAAGGGAATGGCCGAGGCGGGCATCGCTCCGGGCGACCGGATCGGGCTCATGTCCAAGACCCGCTACGAATGGACCCTGATCGACTTCGCGATCTGGGCCGCCGGCGCGGTCACCGTCCCGATCTACGACACGTCCTCGGCCGAGCAGGTCCACTGGATCCTCTCGGACTCGGCCGCGAAGGCCGTTTTCGTCGAGACCGACGACCACGTCGCGACGCTGGAATCCGTCAAGGGCCGTCTCGGCGCCCTGGAGCACACCTGGCAGATCGAGGCGGGCGCCGTCGAGCGGCTCACCGAGCAAGGCGCCGGGCTCAGCGACGACGACCTGCACGAGCGGCGCCGCACGGTGAAGGCCGGCGACCTCGCCACGATCGTGTACACCTCGGGGACGACCGGCCGCCCCAAGGGCGTCGAGCTGACCCACCGGAACCTCCTCGCCGAGATCCGCGCCGACATCGCCGCGTTCCCGCAGCTGATGGAGCAGGGCAACTCGCTGCTGGTGTTCCTGCCGCTCGCGCACGTCCTCGCCCGTGCCATCGCGGTGACCGCGCTCAGCGCGCGGGTGACGCTCGGGCACACCTCGGACGTCAAGAACCTCGTCGCCGACCTCGGCACCTTCCGGCCGACGTTCGTCGTCGCCGTGCCGCGGGTGTTCGAGAAGGTCTACAACGGCGCGAAGCAGAAGGCGCACGGTGACGGCAAGGGCAAGATCTTCGACGCCGCCGAAGCCACCGCCGTCGCGTACAGCCAGGCCCAGGACACCGGCGGCGCCGGGCTGGGCCTCAAGATCAAGCACGCGCTGTTCGACAAGCTGGTGTTCACCAAGCTGCGCGCGGCCCTCGGCGGCCGGTGCGTGGCCGCGGTGTCCGGCGGTGCCCCGCTCGGCGTGCGGCTCGCGCACTTCTTCCGCGGCATCGGTGTCCCGGTGTTCGAGGGCTACGGCCTGACCGAGACGTCCGCGGCCGCCTGCGTCGGCACCCAGGACGGGTTCCGCGTCGGCACCGTCGGCCGCCCGGTCGCCGGCACCTCGGTGCGGATCGCCGAAGACGGCGAGATCCTCCTGAAGGGCGACGTCGTCTTCGGCGGCTACTTCAACAACCCCGAGGCGACCGCCGAAGCGCTGGAGGACGGCTGGTTCCACACCGGCGACCTCGGCGAGCTGGACAGCGACGGGTTCCTCAAGATCACCGGCCGCAAGAAGGAGATCATCGTGACCGCGGGCGGCAAGAACGTCGCCCCGTCCGGGCTCGAAGACACCATCAAGGCCAGCCCCCTGGTCAGCCAGGCGATGGTCGTCGGCGACCAGCGGCCGTTCATCGGCGCGCTGATCACCATCGACGAGGAGTACTTCCCCTCGTGGAAGTCGCAGCACGGCAAGCCCGCCGACGCCTCCGTGTCGGACCTGGCCGACGACGCCGAGCTGCGCGCCGAGATCCAGACGGCCGTCGATCAGGCCAACAGCGCGGTTTCGCAGGCCGAGGCGATCAAGAAGTTCACGATCCTCACGAAGGACTTCACCGAGGCCGGCGGCGAGATCACGCCGAGCCTGAAGCTGAAGCGCAACATCGTGAACAAGAACTACGCGACCGACATCGAGGCCCTGTACAAGAAGTAGCTCCTCAGTACATGAAGGCCCCCTTCCTTACGCCTAGGTACGGGAAGGGGGCCTTCATGTACTTGGGCATGGACGGCTGGGTGTTGCGAAAGCCACTTTCGCAACGTTGAAGGTTGCGAAAGTGGCTTTAGGATCAACGGGGCCGTGATGCGCCCGTCTGCCCG
>NZ_JBVHDI010000001.1:614569-843128 GCF_055563465.1 Amycolatopsis sp. NPDC000009 | reverse complement strand
GGTGGGCGGGGTGGGTTTCGCCAACGCCATTTTCCAACTTTTGCGGTTTGCTATTGGGCATCCCCCAACACCGGGCCGGAAAGGCGCCCTTCACCACGCACAGAAGAGGGCTTTCGCAATGCCCCCGACGATCATCCACTGTGGACAGATCCGTCTCGAAAGTCACATGCGGCGAAAGCGTCCTTCAACCGATCTTCGCGTCCCACTCGATATGGTGCCGGTACAGCCAGTTCCGGTCCCGGTCGGACGTCGTCCCCGACGACACCGCCGCGCTACCGGCCACCAGCTCCTCCACCCGCGCCCGCCGCAGCCGCTCGTAGGCCGCGAAAGCCGTTGGCGCGTCGGGAAGATCCCGCAAACACTGCGCCAGCACGACACTGTCCTCCAACGCCATCGAAGCGCCCTGCCCCGCGGCGGGCGAGGGCGCGTGTGCCGCGTCGCCCACGAGCACCATCGATTCGTTGAACCACACCGGTGTCGAGGGGACGTCGTAGGAGTGACCGCCGAAGACGTCGTCTCCGGTGGACTGGATGATTTCCGCGGCGGGCAACGGTTCCCCGTCGAAAGCGGCGAAAGCGGCCGAGCGCCATTCGGCCGGTGACAAGCCGGAGCGCACGCCTTCGGCGGTGGGAAGCCGCGCGAACCAGTACGTCGCGCCGTCGGGCGTGCTCGTGTAGCCGAAGTAGGCATGCAGGCTCTGAATCATCCGATAGAGGGACGGCGCCTGCGGGATGCCCGGGTCGGTCGTGTAGCCGTAGACGACGTCGAGACCCGTCGAGCGCGGAGGCGGGCAGTCCGGGTCGATGATGGTCCGGACGACCGAGCGCAGGCCATCGGCGCCGATCAGGATGTCGCCTTCGGCCACGGAACCGTCCTCGAAACGAGCGACGCCCGGCGTGGCCGAAACCAGCCGTTTCCCGCGCTCGAAGGTGATCCCGCGCGAGATCGCCTCCTCCTGCAGCGCGCGATAAAGCGACGCTCGCGTCATCGTGCGCGGTCCGGCGAGACCGTCGATGTCGAACGAGCGCCGTTCGGCGGTCCGCCCGTCCGGGGTGACGAGTTCCAGGCCGACCGCGCCGAAGGAGTTGTCGATCACCGGACCCTCGGCGCCGATCGCACGCAGGGCGTCCATGCCGTTGTGCATGATCGTCAGGAACGCGCCCGCGTCCTCGCCGCCGGACGGATACGCCTCGTGGACGCTCGCCTCGATCCCGGCCCGCCGCAACGCCATCGCGGTCACCGTGCCCGCGATGCCGCCGCCGATGATCACAGCCTTCACCGCTGACCCCCTGTCGTGTCGCCGTCACCCGAACCTACCGGGAAACGGCGACACGAGAGAGCGGTCAGCGGTGCTCACGCGCCGCCGCTGGCGACGATGTCGCCGTTGACCCCCTTGGGGAAGAACCCGCCCTCCTTCACCGGACCGGGGTTCAGGTAGACGACGTTCAGCACCCGGTCGGCGCCGCGGCCGAAGCAGATGCCGTTGTTGTCGGCGGGCACGATGTTGGCCTGGTTGCCGAGCAGGATGCCCTGGTCGTCGTCGCCGGGACCGTCGAGGGTGTCGCGGGCGTTGGAGATCTTGGCCGCCGCGTCACCGAGGCCGCGGTCGAACAGCGAGGTCCGGATGGTGGCGGCGTGGTAGGCCTCGGCGGCCAGGATGCCCGCGGCCGCGTCCAGGAACGTCTTGTTGGTGATCAGCGGCGCGGCGCCCTTGTAGGCCGTCACGCCGACGTCCTCGAACAGGAACGCCGCCAGCAGGAAGTTCTTCTCGTTGGCGAACGGGTCGAACTGCTGGTACTCGCTGATCAGCCCGGCGGCGCGAGCGGCGGCCGTGAAGCTGTTCTTCAGGTCGATCTCGGGCCGCGACACCGCGGCCTCCCCCAGCGCGCCACGCAGGAACTTGACGTGCGCCACCTCGTCGCCCGCGATCTCCTTCGCGAACTGGTGCAGCGTCTTGTCGTGGAACATCACCTTCTTGCCGCCGACGACGCCACCCTGGGCGCCCACGCCACCGGTGAGGTCGTCCGGCAACCCGCGGCCGTGGACGGCGAAGGAGTAGAACTCGGCTTCGAGGTACTCCAGGTTGAGCGCGAAGTTGAGCACGGCGGCGTCGCTGGGGGCCGCGGCGGCAGCGGCGTCACCCGTGGCCGACGCGGACGAAGTGGCCTGAACCCCGAGATAGGTCGCGCCGACCACACCGAGCCCCGCCGCGCCCGCGGCCTTCAGGAACCGGCGGCGATCCGTGCGGTTCTCGGCGCTGCGCGAGATCAGGGTACGAACGAAGGGCTTTCCGAACACGAGTGGTTCCTCTCGTCTTTGCGGTGCACACCCACCCACTCGGACGTTCGGAACCACTCGTGGCCCGGATTGGAGAAGATCTCGAACTTATTTCTTCGTCGCCGCGGCAAGGCGAACGCAGACCGCGAGACCACGGATGGCCTCTTCGACCTCGGCCAGCTCGGGGTACGTCGGCGCGATGCGGATGACGGCGTCCTCGGGGTCGTCACCGTACGGGTGGGTCGCGCCGGCCGGGGTCAGGGCGATCCCCGCCTCCTTGGCCAGCCGCACGACCTCCTTGGCCGTCCCGGACGGCACGGTCAGCGAGATGAAGTACCCGCCGGTCGGCTTGGTCCAGGACGCGAGGCCCGATTCGCCGAGTTCCTTGGTCAGGATCTCGTCGACGGCCGCGAACTTCGGCCCGATGAGCTCGGCGTGCTTGCGCATGTGCTCGCGGACGCCGTCCTCGTCGCGCAGGAACTGCGCGTGGCGGAGCTGGTTGACCTTGTCCGGGCCGATGGTCCGCTTGCCGATGAGGCCGGTCCACCAGGCCAAGTTCGCCTCGGAAGCGCCGAAGAAACCGACACCACCACCCGCGTAGGTGACCTTCGAGGTGGAGCCGAAGACGAACACGCGGTCGGCGTTGCCCGCCTCGGTGGCCAGCGCGAGCAGGTCCGCCAGCGGCGCCTCGTCGTCGGTGAGGTGGTGCACGGCGTAGGCGTTGTCCCAGAAGATCCGGAAGTCCGGGGCGGCCGTGGTCATCGTCGCGAGGCGGCGCACGGTGTCGTCGCTGTAGGTGACGCCGGTCGGGTTGCTGTACTTCGGCACGCACCAAATGCCCTTGACCGCGGCGTCCTCGGCGACGAGGCGCTCGACGACCTCCATGTCCGGGCCGGTCTCGGTGAGCGGCACCTGGATCAGCTCGATCCCGAAGCGCTCGGCCAGCGCGAAGTGGCGGTCGTAACCCGGCACGGGGCACAGGAACTTGACGCTCGGCTCGTCGGCCCAGCGGCGCTCGGCGCCCGGGAGCTTGCTGAGGAAGGCCTGCACGATCGAGTCGTGCATCAGCTCCAGGCTGGAGTTGCCCGCGGCGAGCAGCTGCTCGGCCGGGACCTGCAGCGGCCCGGCGAAGATGCGGCGGAGCTCGGGCAGGCCCTTGAGGCCGCCGTAGTTGCGGACGTCCGTGCCGTCTTCGGCCTTGCGCACGTCTCCGGGGAGGGCGAGCAGCCCGTCGGCGAGGTCCAGCTGGCGAGGGGACGGCTTGCCGCGGGTGATGTCCAGGGAGAGGCCACGGTCGACGAGGGCCGCGTAGTCGCGGCGGGCGCTCTCGACATCGACAGGTGCAGTGGTCATGCCTAACGCTAAACCCGGCGGCGGTCCGGCGTGAGACGAGGGTGGCCCTAGGCCCCGCGCACACAAGATCCCATAACGGTTCCGGCGTGTTTTTCAGCGTTCGTAACGAGGCCGAATCCTCTATTTCCCCGCCGGCTCGTCCCGCATTCTCGGGTAGCGCGAGGAAATGGCAGCGAAATGGGCGTCGGTGACACTGCTGGCGGTGGGAACGCTCGCCGCGTGCGCGGTGCCCATGCAGGGAACGGCGACTCCGGCCAAGGTCACAGGCGTGATTTCCCCACCGCGTGGAATCTCGGCCGGCGAAAGGCGGCACTTACGCCTCCTGGGCCAGTGGATACGCGACGACTTCGTGGGCCGACATCACCGTGCGGAGCGTGAGCGTCGACCTTTCGGCCCGCCAGACCGACGGTTCACCCCGCACTTTTTCCGGTTCTTACACCGTTTCCGACGGCGTGATCACCGGAGCGAACATGAAACACCTCTCCTAGAGCGGGGTGAGCTGAGAGATCTTCCACCGGCCGTCGACGCGCTGCGCGGTGACCGAAAGCTGGGACACCGAAGACCGCGGGGCGCCGCCGCCCGCGGTGAGCGTCTGCTGGTCGAGGAACAACAGCACCTCCGCCTGATCGCCGCGCAGGGACCGGACACCCAGCGACCGGACCGTCGTCGTCCGCACGAGCTTCTGTTCTTCCGCACGTTTGCGTGCCGACGCGAACTGATCCCGGTACTGGCCGGTCGCCTCGCCGGTCAGCACCTCGCCCGCGGCCCGCTCGGTACGCGCGAGGTTGCTGTAGTCGTAGGAGAACACCGCCTTCACCCCGGCGCCGACCTGGTCCGCGACCTCGGCCGTGGCGGCCTGGTCCACCAGTGCCGCGTTGCCGTCCGAGCCCAGTGAGGACGCCTGGAAGCCGAACCACACGGCGCAGCCGGTGGCCACCACGATGATCGCGAGCAGGATCCGCGGGACGCGTCCGGTCATGATCCCGCCGCCTGGACCGCGCTGACCTTCCAGCCGCCCTCGACGCGCTGGTAGTCCACGGTCAGCCTGTTCACCTTGGGCACGGCCGAGCCGCCGCCGGTGCTGACCCGCACGTCCAGCACGGCCATCAGCCGCGCCGTCCCGGCGGTGGCGTCGAGTTCGGTGACCGCGGCCTGCTTGAGCTCGGCGGTGGCGACGGTCTTGCTCGCGTTCGCCCGGTCGATCTGGATCTGCCGGTCGCCGGTGAGATCCTTCCCGAGCCGTCCCGTGGTGACGCCGAGCCAGCGGTCGACGTCCTGGGCGCCGCTGCGGTAGTCGATCGTGTTGAGCACTTCGAGCTGGCCGGACGCGGCGGCCAGGACGGCTTCCCGTTCGCGGCCCCTCGCCAGGCCGTCGTCCCGGGCGGCGCTCCACCACGACCAGCCGAACCAGGCGGCCGCGAGGACCGCCAGCGCGGCCACGACGGTGAGGGCGCGGGTGAGCACTACTTGCCGCCCAGCAGCGCGCCGAGCCCGCCGGGGGCGGATCCGGTGAGCAGGCTCAGCACACCCGGGAGCTGGGCGGATTCCGCCGCCTGCGGGGTCTGCTTCGGCCGCTCCGGGACCGCGGGCGGTTTCCCGGCGTACGGGGCGTTCTGCGAGCCGCGCACGCCGGTGGGGCTTCCTGGCGGCTCGGCGCAGTACGCCTGGGTGTTCACCGGCGCCTCGGTGGTGTCGTTGGCGGGACGCTGCTTCGTGCCCTCGTAACCCTTCGTGCACGAGACCGGGTCGAAGAAGTTGAACACCACGCCCAGATGGCCGGTGCCGTCCGGCGAGGTCGAACGCGAGAACGCCGAGATGATCGGGTACGCGACGAGCAGTTCCTCGATCGCGTCGGTGCGGGCGGAGGTGATCTGGGCCGTCGTGAGCGTGTTCGCGAACAGCACCCCGAGGTCGGTCCCGGAGACCGCGAGCACGTCGCTGATCTGGCGGCTCAGCTTCGGCGCCTCGTCGATCACGCGCCGCAGGTCCGGGTCGGACGTCTTCAGCTGCGCGGCGATCGTCTTGAGCCCGCTGGAGAACTGGGTGATGTTGTCCGCCTGCCGCCGCTGCGTGTCGAGCACGGTGCGCGAGTTGGCGAGCAGGCCCTGGGTGTCGGGCAGGTACTGCGTCGCGGTCGCGGTGAGCGAACCGGTGCTGTTCAGCAGCTGCCGCAGATCCGGGCCGGCGTTGGCGAACGCCTCGTAGGTCTCGTCGACGACGGTCTTCAACGATTCCGGCTTCACACTCGACACCAGTTTGTCCAAATTGGACAGAACGGTTTCCGGCCCGAGCGGGATCGAGGTCTTGTCGCGTTTGATGACCGAGCCCTCGGTCAGGTACGGCCCGTTCTCGTGCATGGGCAGCAGATCGACGTACTGCTCCCCCACCGCCGACCGGTTCGCGACCGCGGCCTTGGTGTCCGCGGGGATCTTCGGCGCATCCGAATCGATGTCGAGGCCCAGGTCGATACCGTGTTCGGTGAGCGTCATCGACGCGACCTTGCCGACCGCGACACCCCGGTAAGAGACCTCGGCGTTGACGAAGATCCCGCCGGAGTCCACGAGCTGCGCGGTGACGAGGTAGCCGCGGGTGCCGAAGAGCCGGTCCAGCCCGGCGTACTTGCCGCCCGCGTAGACGACCGAAACCACCGCGATGACGACGAACGCCGCCAGCTGGATCCTGGTCTTGCGCGTGATCACCGGCCACCTCCCAGCAGCGGCCCGAGGATCCCGCCCAGTACGCCGCCGAGCACGTCACCCTGCGGTGTCTGCGGAGCCTGCGGGAGATCACCGGCGGGAAGCGGCAGCACCGGTGGCGCGGCACCATTGTTGAACGGGATCGCGCCGGGCGTGCCGGTGCCCTGGGTGCCCGGCAGCTGGATGATCGGCTGCGAGGAGTTGTTCATGTTCTCCAGGAACGTGTCCAGCTTCAGATCGATCTTCGCTTCCACGTTCGCGTAGTCGCCCTTGATCACGTTGCCCGCGTAGTCCGGGAACGGGTACGTGAGCAGGATCCGCAGCGCCGTCGGCAGGTCCTGGCCCGCCTCGGTCAGCTTCTTCAGCGTGGGCTGCAACGCGCGCAGGTTCGCGACCAGCGTGTCCTTGCTCGCGTTGATCGTCTCGGTCGCGACCCCGGACAGCGTGTTCAGCGACTGCAGCATGCCGACGAGCTGATCCCGTTGCTCGGTCACGACCTTGAGCCCCGGCGAGAGGTTGTCGAGCGCGTTCGTGAGGTTCTGCGTCTGGCCGACGAGGGTCTTGGACAGCTTGTCGAGACCGTCGATCGCGCGCAGGATCTCGCCCTTGTGCCCGTCGAGTTCGGTGGCGAGCTTGTCCACTTGCGACAGCAGGGAGCGGACCTCGGCCTCGTTGCCGGTGAGCGCTTCGTTGAGTTCGTGGCTGATCTTCTGGATCTGCTCGACCCCGCCGCCGTTGAGCAGCAGGGAAAGCGCGCCGAGGACCTCTTCGACCTCGGGGTTGCGGTTCGTGCGGTCCAGCGGGATCTTCGCGCCCTCGGCGAGCGTTCCCTCGGGTTTCTCGGGGGCGTGCAGGTCGACGAACTTCTCCCCGAGCAGGCTCGACTGCCGCAGCTCGGCACGGGCGTTCGCGGGCAGCGCGATGTCGCCGTTGACGACCATGCTCACCCACGCCGAGCGCGTGTCCGGCGCGAGATCGATCTTCTCGACCCGGCCGACCGGGACGTCGTTGACCTTCACACTCGCCTGCGGCACGAGGTCGAGGACGTCGGAGAACTGCGCGGAGAGCCGGTACGGGTGGTCGCCGAGATCCGCACCGCCCGGCAAGGGCGTGTTGTACAGTCCCGAAAAACCGCCGTCACTACAGCCGGCCAGCACGAGGACGCCCGCCATCACTCCCGCGATCTTCTGCCGCTGCCGCCTCATTTCGGGATCCCCTTGGTCATGACGTCGACGAGCGGGAGCGGCAGCGGTGGCAGTTCGCCGCTCTGCAGCGAAGCCAGCACCTGCGGGACGGACGGGAGTTTCAGCGTGCCGTCGAGGACCGGCGCGAGCTGCTTGCAGATGTTGCCCAGCGCGTCCGGGATGGGCTTCGGCGTGCTCGCGCTGATCAGGCGGCATACGGTCAGGATCGGCGGATGCGTCAGCTCGTTCAGGTTGTCCCGCACCGCGATCGTCCCGGACGCGGCGTCGTAGGAGTTGATGAAGTTGGTCGCGCCGGTCGGCGCGATGTCGATCACCTCGGCGAGCGAGGCCCGCTGGTCAACGAGCACCTTCGTCAACCCCGCCAGCTTGTCCACATTGGACGAGAGGAGATCCTTGTTCTCCGCGACGAACTTCTCGACGTCGCCCATCGCCGTCGCCAGGGAGGTCAGCGCGGCGCCAACGTCGGCGGAATCCGCGGCCAGGAAACCGCTCACGTCCGCGGCCCGGCGGTAGAACTCGTTGAGCTGCTTGTCGCTTTCGGCCAGTGCGCCGGTGAAGGAGTTCAGGTTCTGCACCGTGGTGAACAGGTCTCCCTTGGAGCTGTCCAGCGTCTTGGCCAGTTCGGACAGCCGCGTCACCGTGGTGTTGAGGTTCTTCCCGTTACCGCCGAGGTTCGCGGCCGCGGTGTCGAGCACGTCGGACAGCGCGCCGTTCTTGTTGGCACCGTTGGGTCCCAGGCTGGTCGAGAGCTTGTCGAGACTCGTGTAGAGGTCGTCGAGTTCGGCCGGGGTCGCCGTCTTCTCCTTGGCGATCACCGTGTCCGAGGCCATTTCCGGGCCGCTCTCGTACGCCGGGGTCAGCTGGACGTACCGGTCGCTGACCAGGCTCGGCGCGACGACGACGGCTCCCGCGTCGGCCGGGATCGGGGTGTCGCCGTCGATCCGCATGTCGACCCGGACCGCCTCGCCCTGCGGCGTGACCCCGGTGATCTCCCCTACCTTCACGCCGAGCACCCGGACCGACGAGCCCGCGTAGAGCCCGACGGTCTTCCCGAAGTAGGCACTGATCCGCGTCCCGCCCGGCTCCTTGAAGACCAGCCACAGTCCGGCGGTCACGAGCAGCACGAGGACGCAGGCGAAGGCGACCCAGTTGTAGAGCGTGCGGGTCCGGGTGCTCATCGTCCGCCCACCCCCTGGTTCGGCGCCGCGATCGGCGGGGTGCAGCCCTCCGGGTTCACCTGGAACGCGCCCGCGATGATCGTCGGCGGCAGCAACCCGCACAGGTAACCCTCGAACCAGCGCCCGTTGCCGGTCGCGTTGGCGCCGACGCGGGCGAACGGCGCCATCAGCGCGAGACTGCGGCTGAGATTGTCCTGGTTGCGCTGCAGGATGTCGGTGACCTTGCCGAGTTTCTCCAGCGTCGGCTTCAGTTGTTGCCGGTTGTCGGCGACGAGACCGGACAGCTGCGCGGAAACCTGTTGCGTGCCCTTGAGCAAGGTGCTGATCGCGTCCTTCCGGTTCTGCAGTTCGGCAAGCAGGAGATTGCCGTCGTCGAGGATCCGTTTCAGCTGGGCGTTGCGGTCGGAGAGGGTCTTGGACACCTTGCTCGTGTTGGCCAGCAACGTCTTCAGATCACCGTCGCGTGAGGACACCGTCTTGGACAAGGACGAGAGACCGCTCAGCGCGTCCTTGAGGTACTGCGGGCTGTCCTTGAGCGCGTCGGAAAGGACGGTGAAACTCGTCGCCAGCTGCGCGGTGTCGATGTCGCCGACCGTGCCCGACAGCTCCTGGAACGCGTCCTGCAGCTCGAACGGCGTCCGCGTACGGTCGAGCCCGATGGTCGTGTTCGGGTCCTGGCGGCCTTTGCCCTTCGGTGTGAGCGCGAGGAACTTCTCACCCAGCAGCGTTTTGATCTCGATCGACGCGGCGGTCGCGTCGCCGACCCGGACATCCTTGACCCGGAACTTCACCAGCACCTTCTTGCCTGCCAGCTCCACCGAGCTGACCTGCCCGACCTTGACCCCGGCCACCTGGACCTCGTTGTCCGGCGCCAGGCCGGCGGATTCCCCGAAGTACGCGGAGTACGTCGTCCCGCTGCCGAACAACGGGATCCGGTCCGAGAAGTACGTCGTCGCCGTGATCAGCACGATCAGGATCAGCGTCACGCCGCCGACCACGGCCTGGTTGCGTTCCTTGAGCGGCTTCACGGCCCGCACCTCTCCGGTCGCTGCGTGCCGGGCAGCGGCGTGATCGGCAGTTCGATGTCGAGCGACTTGATGCCGATGCTGCCGGAGATCCCGCACAGGTAGTAGTTGAACCAGCTGCCGTAGCTCAGCGTCCTGGTGAATTTCTGCAGGTTTCCCGGCAGCACCTGCAGGAGATGGTCGAGCAGCTGCTCCGAATCGCCGAGGTTCTGCGACAGCGCGCCGAGCTGGACGACGTCGTCCTTGAGCGCCGGCCGCGCGTCGGCGAGCAGGCCGGTCGTGGCGACGGTGAGGTCGCCCAGTGCCTTGACCGCCTCCCCGATCGGCTGCCGCTGCTCGGCGAGCCCGGTGACCAGCCGCTGGGTCTGGTCGATCAGCTCGCCCAGCTGCGGCGAGCGTTTCTCGACCGTGCCGAGCACGGTGTTGAGGTTCGCGATGACCTCGCCGATGATCTTGTCCTTGCCCGCGATGGCCGACGTGACCGACGCCGTATGCGCCAGCAGGCTGGTGATCGTGCCGCCCTCGCCCTGGAAGACCTGGATGATCTCGTAGGAGAGTTTGTTGACGTCCTCGGGATTCAGCGCGCGGAAGAGCGGTTTGAACCCGTTGAAGAGCACGGTCAGATTGAGCGCCGGTTTGGTGCGCTCTGGCGGGATGACCCCGCCGCGTGGCAACGACTTCTCGTCCCCGATGTCCGTGCCGAGCGAGAGATACCGCTGGCCGACCAGGTTGCGGTACTTGATCGTCGCGGTCACCGACGCCGGCAGCCGGTGCGAGGTCTGGACGTCGAAATGGACCTGGGCGAGGTTGCGGTCGCCCTCCTCGACCTCGATCTTGCCGACCTGGCCGACCTTCACGCCGACGATGCGGACGTCGTCGCCCTCCTTGAGGCCGGACGCGTCGGTGAACTTGGCCGTGTAGCCGGAGGTCTCGCCGAAGTTGGTGTTCGCGATGGTGGCGCCGAGGATCGCGGTGAGCAGCACCGTGACGACCGCGAAGACGAGGATCTTGACCAAGTCGGGAACGAAGGACCTCATCGGGTGCCCCTCCCGGCTCGTGAGTGGCCAGGACGGTTAGAACCGTCCTTACCGCTCACGAGACCCCAGCGTGTCCGGTCGCTTCCTGCCGTCGCGGGCCGAGCACGTTGCGAAAGCCACTTTCGCAACGTTGAAGGTTGCGAAAGTGGCTTTCGCAACGTCGGCCGACCCACCGCGCGCGTGTCGCGAAAGCCACTTTCGGGACATCGTCCGGCGCCCGGCGCGCTCGCCTGAGTCCTCATCGCAGTTCCACCTCCGCCCCGCGGTACAGCGGCCCCACCAGCAGACTCCCCCAGTTCGGCACCTGATCCGGCGTCGTGCCCATCGTCGGCGACACGAGCAGGTCGATCAGCCGCTGTTCGTCCGGCGTGTTCACCACCGAACCGCCCGCGCTCCCGCCCGAAGGCACGGTCCCGTTCGAGGGCAGGGTGCCGTCAGGGTCGCGCGGCGCCGCGGGCTTCGAGGATCCGTCGTCGATGGCGCCGTCCGGCGGGTACTGCGGCCAGCGCCCCGGCGGCGGCACCTGCGGGTAGCAGCGAGGGCCGCGTTTGTCGTTGTACTTCGGCTCGTCGACACCGGGCAGGTACTTGCCCCGGCTCGGGGTGAACTCGATGGTCACCCGGCTGACCTCGGGATGCGCGGTGCCCTTGCCGAACGCGAGTTCCGCGCGCGGCACCGATTCGGCCAGCTGCTTGAGCAGGCACGGGTACTCCGGCGCGTACTTCGCGAGGACGTCCAAAGTGGGCTGGAGGTTGGTGGTGAGCCGGATCAGGTTGTCCTGGTTCACCTTCAGGAAACTCGTGAGGTCGATCGAGGCCGCGGTCACCGTCGAATAGACGTCGGCGAGCCCGCGCTGGCTCTCGACCAGGGTCTTGCTCGTGGTGGTCAGATCCGCGAGCGCGGCCAGCAGATCCGGCGCGGCCTTGTCGTAGATCGCGGCGGCGTCGGCGACCCCGGTGATGTCGGCCTTGAGATCCGGCAGCGACGGGTTCACCTTGCCGAGATAGTCCGACAGCCCCGCCATCGTCGCGCCGAGCTGCTTGCCCTGACCGTCCAAAGCGGACGCGACGGCGTTGAGCGTGCTGGCCATCTTCTCCGGCTGGACGGCCTGCAGCAACGGCATCACGTTGCCGAGCACGGTTTCCAGCTCGATCGCGCTGCTGCTGCGGTCCTGCGGGATGACGTCGCCCTCGGCGATGTGCCGCGAAGCCTCTTTTGAATGTTGCAGCTCAGGTATCTGCAAAGCGACATACCGTTCGCCGAACAACGTCTTCGGCAGCAGCCGCGCGGACACGTTCGACGGGATGACCGACGTCTTGTCCGGTTGCAACGCCAGTTCCATCGTCGCGCGATCGCCGTGCGCCTGGATCGCCCGGACCTCGCCGACGACCATCCCCCGCACCTTCACGTCCGCGCCCACGCGCATCTGGTTGCCGATGCGATCGGTCTCGAGTTTCACCATGGTCACCGTGGTGAAGGCCTTCTGGTAGAAGGCGATGGTGGTGACGAAGAACAGCACGACCACCACGAGGAAGATCAGGCCCAGCACCTGGTGCCGGAGCCGCCGCAGCAGAATCCTCCTGTTCACCCGGAAATCCTCACCGTCGTCGTGGCGCCCCAGATCGCGAGGCTGAGGAAGAAGTCGAGCACCGAGATCAGCACGATCGACGTCCGCACCGCGCGCCCGACCGCGACGCCGACCCCGGCGGGCCCACCGCTGGCGGTGTAGCCGTAATAGCAATGCGACAGGATCACGAGCACGCTGAAGATGATCACCTTGAGGAACGACCAGAGCACGTCCTCGGGCGGCAGGAACAACGTGAAGTAATGGTCGTAGGTACCCGCGGACTGGCCGTAGAGCCAGATGGTGATCTGCCGCGAGGCGAGGTACGACGAAAGCAGGCCGACGGCGTAGAGCGGGATGACCGCGGTGACGCCGGCGATCACCCGTGTCGTCACCAGATACGGCAGGCTCGGCACACCCATCACTTCGAGCGCGTCGATCTCCTCGGAGATCTTCATCGCGCCGAGCTGCGCGGTGAACCCGCAGCCGACGGTGGCCGAAAGCGCGAGCCCGGCGGAAAGCGGCGCGACCTCACGGGTGTTGAAGTAGGCCGAGATGAACCCGGTCAGCGCGGCGGTGCCGAGCTGGTTCAGCGCGGAGTAGCCCTGCAGGCCGACGATGAGACCGGTGAACAGCGTCATCCCGATCATCACGCCGAGCGTCCCGCCGATCACCGCGAGCGCGCCGGTGCCGAAGCTGACTTCGGTCAGCAGGCGGAAGATCTCGCGGCCGTACCGCCGGATCGTGCGCGGGGTCCAGGCCAGCGCGCGGAAGTAGAACGACAGCTGGCCGCCGAAGCCTTCCAGCATCGCGCCGGGACGCGCGATGATTTCGAGCGTCCGGTCCGAAACAGCGGGTTCGCCTGCCATGTCACATCGCCTTCGGCGGGACGATCCGCAGGTAGATCGCGGTCAGCACGACGTTGATCAGGAACAGCAGCAGGAACGTGATGACCACGGCCTGGTTCACCGCGTCGCCGACGCCCTTCGGCCCGCCCGCCGGGTTCAGCCCGCGGAACGCCGCGACCACCCCGGCGACGAAACCGTAGAGGAGCGCCTTGATCTCGCTGATCCACAGATCCGGCACCTGCGCGAGCGCGTTGAAGCTGGCGAGGTACGCGCCGGGGGTGCCGCCCTGCATGACGACGTTGAAGAAGTAGCCGCCGAGCACGCCGACGACGCTGACCAAACCGTTCAGCAGCACCGAAACCACGATGGCGGCGAGTACGCGGGGCACGATCAGGCGCTGGATCGGGTTGACCCCGAGGACTTCCATCGCGTCGATCTCTTCGCGGATCTTGCGGGCGCCGATGTCGGCGCAGACCGCGCTGCCGCCCGCACCGGCCACCAGCAGCGCGGTGATCAGCGGGCTCGCCTGCTGCACGATCGCGAGCGCGCTCGCCGCTCCGGTGAACGACTGCGCGCCGATCTGCTGCGTCAGCGAGCCCAGCTGCAGGGCGATGACGGCGCCGAACGGGATCGCCACGAGCGCCGTCGGCAGGATCGTGACGCTGGCGAAGAACCAGCACTGCTGGATCCATTCGCGGAACTGGAACGGGCGTTTGAAGATCGCGCGGAGGACTTCCCACGACAGGGTCGCGAGCCTGCCGACCTGTGTGAGCGCACCCGTACCGGGGACGGACACCGTCGCTCCCACAGAACCTCCCAGCTCGCCTGCCCCGAGTCTTACTCCACCTGTCAACGCCCCATTGCGTTAGCGGTGTTCACTCTGCTCTCGGCACCTCCGGTTCAAAACTTGAGTGCGTGCGTCGCGGTCGCGCCGCCGTCCGCGACGAACTCCGCGCCCGTGCTGTACGAACTTTCGTCACTGGCCAGGAACAACACGAGTTTCGCGATGTCCTCCGGCTGCCCGACGCGGCCGAGGGCGACCTTCTTGCCCACCCACGACATGTCGACTTTCTGCCCGCCCGCGGCGGCCGCGACCATCGGGGTGTCGATCGCGCCGGGATGGACCGAATTGACCCGGATGTTCTTCGCGCCGAGTTCGAGCGCGGCGACCTTGGTCATGCCGCGGATCGCGAACTTGCTCGCGGTGTACGCGACGAGGAACGGCATCCCGGCGAGCCCTTCGACTGAGGACACGTTGACGATGGAGCCGCCTCCGGCCCCGGTCATCGGTTCAACGACCGAACGCATCCCGAGAAACGCCCCGATCTGATTGACCCGGACGACGCGTTCGTAGTCGGCGAGCGTGGTCTTGCCCAGTTCCGAGAAGTGCAGGATGCCCGCGTTGTTGACCAGCACGGTCGGCGGGCCGAACTCCGAGACGGTGCGCTCGATCGCGGCGTCCCATTCGGCCTCGTCGCCGACGTCGAGATGCTGGTAGACGGCGGACTCGCCCAGATCGGCGGCGAGTTTCTTGCCGTCGAGGTCGTTGATGTCGGCGATCACCACGCGCGCGCCCTCGGCGACGAACAGCCGCGCGGCCGCCTCGCCCTGCCCGCGGGCGCCGCCGGTGATCAGCGCTACCTTGCCGTCGAGCCTGCCCATCGTCATCTCCTCCGATTCACGGCAGCGACATGATCTCGGACGCGGAGAACATCCGCTCCGGGTCTCGGTCGGCGAAGTAGCCGCCCACGCTGGTGGCGAGTTCTTCGGGGGTCCAAGTGCCGTTGGCGGTGTCGAACCGCTGTTCCACCGACGGCGGCCGCATCAGCGCGACCATCCCGCCGTAGACGAGGAACACCTGGCCGTTGACGCGGTCGGCGTCCGGCGAGCAGAGGAAGGACACGAACGGCGCGACGTGGTCGACCGACAGCGGGTCGATCCCTTCCGGCGCGTCGGCGCCGAAGACCCCCTCGGTCATCGCCGTGCGGGCACGCGGGCAGATCGCGTTGGCGCGGACGCCGTACCGCGAAAGACCGCGTGCGGTGGAGACGGTGAGCGCGGCGATGCCCGCCTTGGCCGCACCGTAGTTCGGCTGGCCGGGCGCACCGAGCAGGAACGACTCCGACGCGGTGTTGACGACCCGGCCGTACACCGGCGCTCCGTCCACTTTGGACTTGTCGCGCCAGTACGCCCCGGCGTTGCGCGAAAGCAGGAAATGCCCGCGCAGGTGGACCCGGAGCACGGTGTCCCATTCGTCGTCGGACATCGAGAAGAGCATCCGGTCGCGCAGCACGCCCGCGTTGTTGACCAGGACGTGCAGCCCGCCGAAGTGGTCGACGGCGGCGGTGAGCAACGCGTCCGCGGTCGCGGATTCCGACACGTCGCCGGTGACCGCGACGGCCTTGCCGCCCTCGGCCTCGATCTCGTCGGCCACCGCCTGCGCCGCGGCCGACACGTCGTTGACCACCACCGACGCTCCCGCGGCGGCCAGCGCCAGCGCCTCGGCCCGGCCGAGTCCCGCGCCGGCCCCGGTCACGATGGCCGTCCTGCCGTCCAAACTCACTCCAGGCCTCCTTGCCTCTCCGCACACACTAGAATCTGTTCTCGCTCGATGCAAGCAGCAAATAAACGGTGCTAACCACGTATGAGCAGGGCATTTTTCGGGCAGCTCGCCACGGCTTGAGTAACACGTTCTACTTGGCTCTGCGGAACTTCCGCCGACGCGAGGACAAGTTCCTCGTCGTCATCGAGATCGAAGACCTCCGGCGCGAAGCCGACACAGATCGCGTTCGCCTCGCAGAGCGAGCGATCGACGTCGATCTCCATATTCCCTCCTCGCCGCCACACTGGTACAACTAGAACAGGTTCTACCTTACCGCCGCGAGCGGCCATGGCACCAGTAACGAGCACCGACGGCAGAGGTGACGGATGCGGATCGACTACACGCCGGAGCAGCGGGCGCTGGCGGCGGAACTCAGGGAGTACTTCGCCGGGCTGATGACCCCCGAACGCCGTGAAGCCCTGGCCGGTGACGGTGGCGAGTACGGCGACGGCCTGGTGTACAAGGAAATAGTCCGGGACCTCGGCAGCGCGGGCTGGCTCGCGCTCGGCTGGCCCCGCGAGTACGGCGGGCAGGACCGGCCGATGCTCGACCAGCTCGTCTTCACCGACGAGGCGGCCGCGGCGGGGGTGCCCGTCCCGTTCCTCACGGTGAACACCGTCGGGCCGACGATCATGCGCTACGGCACCGAAGAACAGAAGGCGTTCTACCTGCCCAAGATCGCCGCCGGCGAGCTGCACTTCGCGATCGGCTACTCCGAGCCGGGCGCGGGTACCGACCTGGCGTCCCTGCGCACCCGCGCGGTCCGCGACGGCGACGACTACGTCATCAACGGCCAGAAGATGTGGACGAGCCTGATCGAGTACGCCGACTACGTCTGGCTGGCCGCCCGCACCGATCCCGACGCCCGTAAGCACAAGGGCCTGAGCATGCTGATCGTGCCGACCTCGGCCCCCGGCTTCTCCTGGACGAAGGTGCACACGGTCGCCGGTCCGGGCACGAGCGCGACCTACTACGACGACGTGCGCGTGCCGGTGGCCTCCCGGGTCGCCGGGGAGAACGAGGGCTGGCCGCTGATCACGAACCAGCTCAACCACGAACGTGTCGCGCTGACCTCGGCCGCCCCGATCCAGACGTCGCTGCGCGAGGTGCGGAGCTGGGCGCAGACCACGAAACTGCCCGACGGCTCCCGCGTCATCGACCAGCCGTGGGTGCGGCTGCACCTGGCGCGGATCCACACGCACGCCGAATACCTGAAGCTGCGGAACTGGCGGATCGCCTGGGCGGCCGCGAGCGGCGACCTCGGCCCGGCGGAGGCGTCGGCGACGAAGGTGTTCGGCACGGAGTTCGCGACCGAGGCGTACCGGCTGATGATGGAGATCCTCGGCGCGGGCGCCGTGGTCCGCGAAGGCTCCCCCGGCGCGCAACTGCGCGGCCGGATCGAACGGCTGCACCGGTCTTCGCTGATCCTCACCTTCGGCGGCGGGACCAACGAGATCCAGCGGGACATGATCGCCGCGACCGCCCTCGGCCTGCCCGTCACGCGCTAGGAGATACCGATGGACTTCACGCTCACCGAGGCGCAGCAGGATCTCGCTTCGCTCACGCGCCGGATCCTGACGGACAAGGTCACCCCGGACGTGCTGGGGCCACACGGTTCCGGCGGCTTCGACGCTCCACTGTGGACCGCGCTGGCCCAGGCCGGGGTGCTCGACGCGGCGCTGCCGCAGTCGGTCGGCGGTGGCGGGTTCGGGCTGCTGGAGCAGTGCTCCGTGCTGGCCGAGATCGGCCGCGCGGTCGCGCCCGTGCCGTATCTGACGTCGGTCGTCCTGGGCGCCGCCGCCGTTGCCGAATTCGGGGACGGGAGACTTGCCGAGCGCTGGGTCGTCCCGGTGCTGCGCGGCGACCACGTCCTCGCGGTGGCACTTCCGGACTACGGCGTGCCCTGCGGATTCACCGCCGAGGCCGACGGGGACGGGTGGCGGTTGACCGGCGCGCAGACCGCGGTGCCGTCGGGGGCGTTCGCGCACGGGTTCCTCGTCGAAGCCGCGATCGACGGCGGCCGTCAGGTGTTCCTGCTCGACCGGGACGCCGTGACGGTCTCGCCGCAGCGAACCGTCGACCACGCCGACGCGGCACTGGTCGAGCTGTCCGGCGCGAAGGCCGCCACGTCCTTGGGCGACATCGGCGAATGGCTGCGGCTGCGGGGCACGGTCGGCGTCTGCGCGCAGCAGCTCGGCGTGGTCGAACGGGCTCTGGAGCTGACGGCGGCGTACGCGCGGGAGCGCAAGCAGTTCGGCAACCTCATCGGGAGTTTCCAGGCGGTGCGGCAGCGGCTCGCCGACGCCTACGTCGACGTCGAGGCCGTCCGGCTGACGTTGTGGCAAGCGGCCTGGCGGCTGAGCGAAGGGCTTCCGGCGGCCGAAGAGGTCGCGACGGCGAAGTTCTGGACGGCCGAGGCCGGGCACCGGGTCGCGCACACCGCCGTGCACGTCCACGGCGGGGTCGGCATCGACGTCGACCACACCCTGCATCGCTACTTCGTCGCGGCGAAGCGGCTCGAGTTCATCCTGGGCGGGGCGACCGCGCAGCTGCGGGGACTCGGCGACCTGCTGGCCGCGGACCCGGCATGACCCCCACGGTCACGGAACTCCTGCTCGCGCGGGCGGAGGACCGCTCGACCGGCCTGCTGTTCGAAGACCGGCGCTGGACCTGGGCCGAGCACGTCCGGGCCTGCGCCGGGCACGCCGCCGCGCTCGCCGGGCTCCTGCGGCCCGGCGGGCACTTCGGGCTGCTGGCGGACAACGTTCCCGAGTTCTCGTTCCTGCTCGGCGGCGCGGCGCTCTCGGGACACGTGCTGGTCGGCTTGAACCCCACGCGCCGGGGCGCGGCGCTGGCCCGCGACGTCGCGCTGGCCGACTGCGAGCTGGTGTTCGCCGAGGAGAAGTACCTTCCGCTGCTGTCCGAGGCCGGTGTGCCGGTGCTGCCGCTGAGCGAGCTGGAGCCGGCACGGGAGGCTGTCGACCCTGTGGCCGCGAAACCGGAAGACCTGCTCATGCTGATCTTCACCTCCGGCACGAGCGGTGACCCGAAGGCCGTCCGGTGCACGCACGGCAAGATCGCCTACCCCGGCGAGATGCTGGCCACCCGATTCGGTCTGTCCACAGAGGACACCGTGTACGTGTCGATGCCGATGTTCCACTCCAACGCCATCATGGCGGGCTGGTCGGTCGGCCTCGCCGCGGGGCGGGGATCGCGTTGCGGCGGCGGTTCTCGGCCTCCGGGTTCCTGCCGGACGTCCGGAGGTTCGGGGCGACGTACGCCAACTACGTCGGCAAGCCACTGTCCTATGTGCTCACCACGCCTGACCGGGAGGACGACGCCGACAACCCGCTGAAACTGGTCTACGGCAACGAAGGCGCGGAAGCCGATCTCGCCGCTTTCGGGGCGCGGTTCGGCTGCCACGTGGTCGACGCCTTCGGTTCGACCGAGGGCGGCGTGAACTTCGGCAGGGACGCCACCACCCCGCCCGGTTCGCTCGGCCGCCTGCTCGACGGTGTCACCGTACTCGACCCGGAGACCGGAAAACCCTGTCGCCCGGCGGAGTTCGATGAAGGCGGGAAGCTGCTCAACGCCGCCGAGGCGGTCGGCGAACTGGTCAACACCGGCGGCCCTGGCTTCTTCGCCGGGTACTACGGGGATCCGGCGGCCGAGGCCGAGCGGATGCGCGACGGGATGTACCACACCGGCGATCTGGCCTACCTCGACGCGGACGGCTACTGCTACTTCGCCGGGCGGCTCGGCGATTGGCTGCGCGTCGACGGCGAGAACCTCGGCACCGCCCCGATCGAACGCGCACTCCTCCGGCATCCCGCTGTCAGCGAGGCCGCCGTGTACGGGGTGCCGGATCCGCGGGTGGGCGACCAGGTGATGGCCGCGCTGGTCTGCCGGTCTCCGATCGACGTCCGCGAGTTCGCGGCTTTCGTTGCCGGACAAGGCGATCTCGGGCCGAAGCAGCGGCCGCGGTTCGTGCGGATGGTCGAGGAACTCCCGCGGACGGCCACGCACAAGGTGCTCAAGCGGGAGTTGGCGGCAGAGGGGACCTCGGGCGCCCGGGAACTGCGGTACCGGGACTAGACGCGCTTGCTCATGCGGCCGAGCCGGAAACCCAAGGCCATCCGCGAGGTGGTGCCGAACCGGTCGTGCAGCTCGGACACGATCGTGCGCACGGTCCTGCTGCTCATGCCGAGGCGGTTGGCGACCTGATGGTCCGTGGCCCCCTCCACCAGCAGGTCCGCGACCTGCAGCTGCCGTCCCTCGATGCAAGCGCCCCGCCAGGGCCCGCCACCGAGCGGCCGCGACTCCGACCACAGGATCCCGAAGAACTGACCGCAGGGACCGACGAGCGGGGGACGCAGCACCAGCGCGCCCGCGTGCAGGCTCACGTCGTCGAGCGGCACGACCGCGTACCGGGCGTCGAAGACCAGCATGTGCCGCAGCACCCCGCCGTACACCCTGATTTCGGTCTGCCTGGCCTTTTCGTGGTGCCGCACCAGCTCACCGCCCGCCAGCCGCGAGCCGACCACCAGCCGCCGGCGTCCTGGGCCGAAGAGCATCGACTCCAGCAGCGCCGGGTCGCAGACGCCCGCCCTGCCGCCGTCGGAAAGAATTCCGGACACGAGTTTGGCGGTTTCACAAAACCGGTCGATACGCCTGAGCGTATCGCACCGTCCCGACAGCACCTCCACGAATTCCATTTGCCGAGTCAATCGGCCATCGGCCAGTCGGTTGTAGATCATCTGAGCATCATCACCGGCCCATCCGAATAGCCATCCGACATCCCAGCGACCTATTCTCAAGAGCATTCGGAGGATGCGACAGGGCCATCCGGGGGACGAGATGTCCACAATCGGGGATTATCCGGCGGAGGCCGCTCCGGCCGGACTACTCCGGGTAGACCGGTCATCGGACAACTGATTCTCGACGAGCCGCCGGTAGAGCGGGCAGGACACGGTGAGCTCGTCGTGCGTGCCGTCGCCGTCGACCCTGCCCTCGTCGAGCACCAGTATCCGGTCGGCGCGGCGGACGGTGGCCAGCCGGTGCGCGATGATCAGCAACGCGCATTCACGGCCGGCCCGCTCCAGCGCCATGGTCAGCGCGAACTCGTTGATCTGGTCGAGATGGGCACTCGGCTCGTCGAGAAGCAGCAGGTCGGGCCGAGTAAGGAGGGCACGGGCGATGGCGACCCGCTGCCGCTCACCGCCGGACAGCATGTTCCCGCGTTCGCCGACCTGGGTATCCAGCCCGTCGGGCAGGCCGGCGACGAGCCCGGCGAGGTTGACCATTTCCAGCACCCTCGCCAGTTCCTCCCCGTCGGCGTCCGGTGCCGCGTACACGAGGTTTTCCCGCAGCGTGCCGTGCACGATGGGCACATTCTGGTCGACCAGTGCCAGCCGGGAACGACTGTCGGAAAGTGACATTCCGTTCAGGTCGACACCATTCAGCAGCACCGTCCCGGAAAAGGGCTGATAAAAACGCTCGACCAGTGAGAAGACTGTCGACTTTCCCGCCCCCGATTTTCCGACCAGCGCCACGCTCGTCCGCGGTTCGACCCGGAACGAAACGCCGTCAAGCACCGTCCTTTTCCCGTAGGAGAATCGGACGTCGCGAAATTCCAGCACCGGCGCGGACCGCCCGGGGGCTATCGGTGAGCGGGTCGCCGTGTCGCTTTCGACGGGCAAGCGGGAGGCCTCGTGCACCCGCTGCAGCGCGCCCATGCCGCGCTGGACGAGGCCGATTCCCTGGAGCAGGGAGATGAGCGGCACCACCAGATAGGTCGCGTACAACAGGAACGCCACCAGCTCGCCCAGCGAGGTCGCGTTCGCCGCCACCCGCGCCCCGCCGACGAGCAGCACCAGCAGAAGCGAGCCGCGGATGGCCAGCTCGACGGCCGGGGTCATCACCGAGGTCAGCTTGGCCGCCTGCACCCCCGCGGCGAAGGCCGACTCCGCCCGCTCGCCGATCCGCCGCTCCTCTCGCGGCTCCGCCCGGTTCGCGCGCACCATCCGGATCGCGCCCAGCGCGCGTTCGAGGTCCGCGGTCATCTCGCCGACGCCGCGTTGCGTCCGCTCACCCGCCGCGCGGAGCCTGCCGAGCAACGCGACCACCACGACGGCGGCGACCGACACGGTCGCCGCCACCAGACCGAACAGCACCGGGTCGAGCAGCAGCATCAGGACCGCCGTGCCCAGTCCGGTCAACCCGCCGGCGACGAGTTGGACCGACGCGGTCGACACCACGTCGCGCAGCACGGTGGTGTCGACGCTGAGCCGGGAGATCAGGTCGCCGAGCCGATGGTCCTCGTAGGCGGGCATCCGCAGCCGCAGCAGCCGCGCGATCAGCCGCCTGCGCACGCTGAGCACCACGCGTTCACCCGACCGCTCCAGCATGAACAAGCCGAGCCCGTCCACAGCGGCCTGGACGAGGAAAAGCCCGGCTATGCCCGCGATGAACCACCAGGAAAGCGGCCGCGTGCCCACCGAGTCGATCCCGTGCCGGACCAGCAACGGCTGCAGCATCCCCAGTCCGGACGCCGCCACGGTGAGCACGATGGCCAGTGTCAGCACGCGACGGTGGCCCGCGGTCAGCCGCAGCAGATCCCGGAAGCCCGCCCGATCGCTCATCGGGCCCGATCCGGCGGCCCGACCGCGACGAGCTTCGCGAAGTACCCGGCGGAGACCCCTTCGCCGACGGGCTGCCCGTCCACCTCGACCCAGGCGTGCGCGCCGAACGGCGGCCGCGACCGGACGCCGACGCACCACGTCGGCCAGGTACCGCGCAGCCTGCACAGCAGCGTGACCGCCAGCGACCTTGGCAGACAGCCTTTCGGGCCGAGACAGGCCAGGCTGACCGCGAGCACCGCCTCCCTCGCGGCCTCCGCCTGCTCGTGGGTGGCGGGCCGGGCGCCGCGGCGGAGCACGCCGAAGACCAGCCGGATCCGGTGGGGCGGCAGCATCGCGACCAGCCTGGCCGCGGCGACCGCGAACCGCGCGGCGAGTCGCCGCGCGAACGGCAGTGACCGCGACCTGCTGAGCGCGCTCGGGGTGGTCACGGCGTCACCAGGCCCGCCGCGCGCAGACCCTCCACCAGCGCGGTCACGTCCTGCTCGGCGCGCTCACGCGAGACGTCGTATTCCTCGATGAGCGCGCCGGCGGCCTCTTCGCTGTCACCGCCGTCGAGCAGCGTCCGCACGACGATCCGGCCACTCGGGTTGAGCTGGAAATACCGGCCCTTGCGCTCGTCGAGCAGCACGGAACCATAGTCGGTGTCCACAATGGACACGTTGGAACGGAAGGCGAGGCTCATTTCTCCTCCAGAGAGAGCAAAGGCTTCGAGAACGTGCGCAGCCAGACCTCGCAGCCGATGGTCGGATACAGGATGCCGTCGCGGAGCTCCGGCGTTTCGGGCCGCGATGCCAAGGCGGTCAAGCGATTCCGGTCGACGAGGCCGAGCTCGGCCAGCCGTGAGTCCGTCCACAGCTCGCGCAGGTCGCCCCGGCTGGCCCGCAGCCCCGCCGCGGCGTCCATCGACGCCTGCGCCTTGCTGGTGCGGGCCAGGCATTCGCCGGGTACCACGCCGCGCATGGCTTCGGTGAGCACCGGTTTGTACGCCCACGGGGTCACGCGGTCGTCCGGCCTGATCGACAGGCAGGCCTCGATCACCCGGTCGTCGAGGAAGGGCGACTGGATCGGCAGCCCGGCCCTGGCGCTCATCTGCTCCCATTGCCGGATGATCCGGGTGCAGGACAGGATCTGCTCCAGGTCCGCGTGTTCGCCCCTGGTCCCACCGAGCGGCTCCGCGGTGAGCGCCGCGTCGCGGATCGCCGCGATCGCCAGCTCTTCCGCCTCCGGCGTCGCCCAATCGAACAACCGGGGCGGAGTGCTCCAGCCCAGCGCCGAGGTCACCGGTGCGGTCTTCGCCGCGCGGACGTCGGCCGCGGCGTCCGAGAGCCACCGGCGGTACGACCGGGAATCGGCGAGCGCGCGGGCCATGCCGCCGAGCGGCCAGGCGAACAAGGCACGGAAACCCCGTAGCGCGCCCAGTGCGAACAACGGGCGTCGCCGCAGAACCGTGTGATAGTGCGCTTCGGAGCACCAAGCGACATGATCGCCGCCGATACCGGTCAGCCGGACCCTGCTGCCCTTGGCCGCCAGCGGCGCCAGATCGCTGAGCAGCCTGGCCCGGTCCATCATCCCGATGGTCGGCTCGTCGAGCGGATCGTCGATTTCGAGCAGGCCCGCATAGACCAGCGGAGACGCGGCGACGTCCCACACCACGTGCTCGACCTCGGGCAGATGCGCCGCCGCACGCGTCGCCCAGGCGAGGTCGTCGTCGGCAGGGTCGAGTCCTGGCCAGGTGCTCGCCACGATCTTCGCGTCGCCGCGTGCGGCGAGGAAGGTCACCGAGGTCGAGTCCAGGCCACCGGAAAGGTCGCAGGCGACCACGCCCCCGGCGGCCGTGCGCGCGTCCACCGCGGCGGTGAGCGCTTCCCGCACCAGTGGCGCGCCTTCCGCGAGCGAGCGTTCCGGGCGCGGCGGATTCCACCACCGCACCGTGCGGGCGGCGCGGCCGTCCGGCGCGAGCACCAGCGCGCTACCCGGCTCCACCCCGTGCACCCCGCGCCACATCGGCTTGTGCAGCAACGGATGCGGGACCGGGAAGAGCAGCCGGACCGCGAGCATCCGCTCGTCGATGTCCGCGCCGGCCGCGTGGGCGAGGATGTCCGCGCGGTCGGCCGCGACCACCACGCCGCCGACCGTGGTGTGGTGGACCAGCCGCAGGCCGGACGCGGTGCCCTGCACCCGGCAGTGCCCGTCCACCGACGCCACCAGATGGAAGCTGCCCGGCAGTTTCGCCGCCAGCGCGTCGAGCCCGCCGGGATCGCGCAGCCGTGCGGCCGCGACGGTCAGTTCCTTCTCGGTGACCGGGCACCAGCCGATCACCGCCAGCCTGGTCCGCCCCGCCGAGGCCACGACGATCCCGTCATCCGGCCACCGGCCGGTCAGCCACGGGCGCCCCGACGCGTGGGCGAGCGTCCGGGACCCAGGTGCGTGCAACCGCGGGGCCACGGCGAGGGCGGCTTCGTGGTCGGGAAAGACCGCGAAGTACTCCTCGCCGTGACCCAGCGTGTCAACGACACGACGCATCGACGCAGACGGTCAGCGCGTTCAGTTCTTGCTGAAGATCAGCCGGTCGTTGCCGTTCCTGGCGAGCAGGCCGGTGACCTCTTCGAACTCGCCGGCCTCGATCAGCATGGGGGTCTCGTATTCCTTCATGGCACTCACCTCTCGTCGGATTTCCTTCGGTCCGGGCGTGCACGCGCCATCACCGAACGTAACAAGGGACTCGCCGGTTCCCCAGCGGACGAAGCTTCCGGAACCGGCAATTGCCACAAGCGGCACTCGAGCTGCGAAGCCGGCGCGGCGACCCGCGCGGGTCACATCCCGGGGTCGGCACCGGTGATCTTCCCGATGCCCCGGTACCGGCCTGCTGCCTACGTTCGGTGCCATGAAACGAACAACGCGCCGGATCGGCGTACTTACGATCGCTCTCGCCCTGCCCGCCGTTCTCCTCGCGCCGTCCGCGTCGGCGGCGCCCGTCCGCTTGAGCCTGCCCGCGCCGACAGGTCCGTACGCCGTCGGCAGCACCGACCTCCATCTCGTCGACCACTCCCGCCAGGACCCGTGGGTTCCCGGTGCGACAAGGGAATTGATGGTCACCGTGCGGTACCCGGCTTTGCCGAGCAGGAAGCCGAAAGCGCCGTACATGGCGCCAGGTGTCGCGAAGGTGGTGGCCGAGGGCGACGCCGTCAAGCTGGGTATGGCGGCGGATCAGCTCGACTACCGCTTCCCCACCCATTCCCGGGCCGGCGCGCCCGCGATCGGCGGCAAACGGCCCGTCGTGCTGTATTCGCCCGGCGGCACCTTGTCACGTTCGCACGGCACCACACACCAGGAACAGCTCGCGAGCGAGGGCTATGTCGTGGTGGCCATCGACCACACCTACGAAGCGGAGGCGGTGGAGTTCCCCGGCGGCCGTGTCGCGAAGAAAGCCTTGCCGCCGTCGAGTATCGAGGTGTCGAAACGCGTGATCGACACGCGCGTCCGGGACACGCGCTTCGTGCTCGACTCGCTCGGACTGACCCAGGCCGGCATGTTCGGCCATTCCGCCGGCGGGTTCACGGCGGGCGAGACGATGGTGAGCGACCGGCGCGTCGTCGCCGGAGCGAACCTCGACGGCAGCATGGCCTACTCGCAGTCACAGCGGATATTCGGCCGCGTCGCCGACGAAGGGCTGGATCGGCCGTTCCTGCTGATGAGCGCCGGTGACCACAGCGCGGCGTCGGACGCGTCCTGGCAGGAGTTCCTCCGCAACCAGCGCGGCTGGACCCGCGAGCTGCGCCTGCCGGACGGCGAGCACTTCAGCTTCACCGACTACCAGACCCTGTTGCCGCAGCTGGGCAACGCTCCCGCCGCGTTCGTCGGAACGATCGACCCGGTACGCAGCGTCGCCGAACAGCGGACCCGGCTGTCGGAGTTCTTCGGCAAGACACTGCGTCACCGCAGCAGCGACGTGACCAAGGTGTTCTTGAGCCAGGCTTCGTAGTCGTCATGACTCCACCCGGCCTCGGTGACGAGGCTGGTGTGGACGTCGGCGCTCATCAGGGCCACGGCGATGTCCGCGGCCCTGGGCACCACCGCGCGCCCGCTCGCGCGGACGCGGCCGACGACCATCTCGACGCCGAGCCGGTTACGCCGGGCGCCTTCCGCCTGGGTCGCGGCGATGTCCGGATCGACGGCGGCACCTGAGCTCAGCATCGCGACGATGTCGCCGCAGCGTTCCCAGACCTGGCGGGCGACCGTGGCCAGCAGGCCGAGCAGCGCGACCGGGTCTTCGGTCCGCTGCGCCTCGGCGACGACGTCGGGGATCCCGGCCTCGTCGTCGAGGAGGTCGACGAGGCCGCCGAGGACCCCGGCCTTCGAACCGAAGTGGGCGTAGATGGTCTGCGGGGACACCCCCGCTTCCTGGGCGATGAGGCGGATCGGTGTCCGCGCGTACCCGCGCTCGGCGAAGAGGCCGCGGGCCGCCGTCAGGATCGTGCGCAGCGTCAGCGCCTCACGCCGGTCGCGCAACCGGACGATGCCGGGAAGGTCCGCGGACATGTATGCTCCTCAAAAGTTGGAACGTTGTTCTAACTAATGGATCGATGTTCTAGAAAGGATAGCGATGACCACCGAGGGGATCATCTCCGCGCTGGAACGCGCCTGGAACACGGGCGACGGCGAGGCGTGGGCGGCGAACTTCGCCGAGGACGCGGATTTCGTCGACGTCGTCGGCCGCATCCAGCGCGGCCGCGCGACGATCGCACGCGAGAGCCAGAACATCTTCGACACCATCTACCGGGGCAGCACGCTGCGGATCCGCCAGGTGTCGAGCCGTCCGCTCGGCGGCGGGTTCGATCTCGTGCACACCGCCACCACGCTGACCATCCCCGCCGGTCCCCTGGCCGGGGAAGCTCGGGCGGTGCAGACGAAACTCGTCCACGACGGGCTGATCGTCGCGTTCCACAACACGATCCGGGGCGACATCGCGGAGTTCACCGGCCACGACGCGGACCTCGCGGCCCGCTCGCCCCAGGAATGGGATTCCTGACGGGGTTCAGGCAGGGGCGTTGATCGGCCTCAGCCGTCGCGGCCCCGTGTCGGGCCGGGACGGCGGCGGGCCCAGCACGATCCGCGCGTTGGCCACGAAGGCGCCGTCCGGCGAGGCCAGGATCGGGTCGAGCGTCATCGAGCGCACCTCGGGGTTGTCCTCGGCGAGCGCCGCGACGCGCAGCACGATGTCCTGGAGCGCGGCCAGATCCGCCGGTTCGTCGCCGCGGTATCCGGTCAGCAGCGGCGAAGTCCGCGGTTCGCGCAGCAGCGTGGCTGCGTCGACGTCGGTGAGCGGGACCGCGCGGTAGGCCCTGTCCCCCAGCAGCGTGCTGACCAGCCCGGAGAGACCGAACGACACGAGCGTGCCGAACGACGGATCGTCCTGCAGCCCGACCACGCACGAGATTCCCTTGGGCGCCATCCGCTGGACGTAGACCTCGTCGTCATGGGAGATCTCGCGCAGATCGGCGTACGCCCGGCGCACTCCGTCCACAGAGGTCAGATCGAGCCGCACGCCCGCGAGATCCGGCCTGCCGCGCAACCGTTCGTCGACGGCCTTGAGAGTGACCGGGAAGCCCAGGTCCTCGGCCGCCTTCACCGCCTCGTCCGCGGACGTCACGACCCGGAACGGGACGACGTCGATGCCGTAGCAGCCGAGGAGCCGGACCACGTCGTCGTCGGAGAGCAGCGTCGTCTTGCCGTCCTCGCCCGCCAGCAGTTCGGCGACGATCACCTGCGCCTGCTCGGCGTGCAGGCCGGCGGGGCGCACCAGGTTCCCCTGCGGCCGCTGCCGCCAGGCGGCGTAGCGCACGACCCGCGCGAGCGCGTTCACCGCGCGTTCGGGGCTGGGGTACGACGGGACCGAACCCCGTGTCGGCACGCCGTCCTCGGACAGCACGGCCAGCTCGTCCGGCACCCCCTCGACGGCGAGGAAGGTCGACACGATCGGCTTGTTCTTGTCCATCTCGACGACGGCCTCCCGCAGCGCGCGGGCGTACGCGGTGCCAGGGATCGCGAGCGGCGGCACGAAGACCACGACGAGCGCGTCGGTCTCCGGTGAGTTGAGCGCCTCGCGCACGGCCGCGGCGAATTCCTCCGGGCTCGCCTGCGGCCCGACGTCGACCGGGTCCGAGGTCAGCCGGAGGCCGTGCGCCCGCGCGGTGTCCGCGGCGAGCAGCCCGATGGCGCTGGAATTGCCCACGATGGCGATCCGGGGCCCGGCGGGCAGCGGCTGGTGGGCGAAGACCAGCGCGGTGTCGAAGAGCTGCGCGAGTGTGTCGACGCGGACGACGCCCGCCTGCTCGAACAGGGCCTGGACGCTGGACTCGTCGACCTCCGCCGACGTCGCGGCGAGCTGCGGGCGGACCGCGTGCCTGCCGGATTTCACCGCGACCACCGGTTTCGTCCGCGCCAGCCGCCGCGCGAGCCGCGCGAACTTGCGCGGGTTGCCGAACGATTCCAGGTAGAGCAGGACGAGGTCGGTCGCCGGATCGGTCTCCCAGTACTGGAGCAGGTCGTTGCCGGAGACGTCGGCCCGGTTACCCGCCGAGACGAACGTCGACAGCCCGAGGCCGCGCGCTTCGGCGTCGGCGAGGATCGCGGTGCCCAGCGCGCCGGACTGGCAGAAGAACCCGGTGCGGCCGCGCGCGGGCAGACGGGGCGCGAGGGTGGCGTTGAGGCGGACCGAGGCGTCGGTGTTGAGCACGCCCAGCGCGTTCGGGCCGACGACCCGCATCCCGTGCGCCCTGGCCTCCCCGACCAGCCTCAGCTCGGCGTGCAGCCCGTGCGGGCCGGCTTCGGCGAACCCGCCCGAGACGATCAGGAGGGTCTTGACCCCCTTGGCCAGCGCACCGTCCAAAACGGACTCGACGGCCTCGGCGGGCACGGCGACCAGCGCGAGGTCGACGTCCTCGGGGATGTCCACGACGGACGGATAGGCACGGACGCCGCGGACGGATTTGTGCTCGGGGTTGACCGGGTAGACGGTGCCGGCGAAATCGGCGCTGAGGAGGTTCGTGAGGGCGACGTAGCCGATCTTCGTCGGATCGGTGGACGCGCCGATCACCGCGACCGACTTCGGGTGCAGCAGATTGTGCACGCTGCGCGCCTCGGCGGCCTGTTCCCTGGACCGGGCGACCGCGAGCGACTCCTCGGTCGGGTCGATGTCGAACTCCAGGTGCAGCACACCTTCCTCGATTTCGCGGCTGACCTGGTAGCCCGCGTCGCGGAACACGCGGACCATCGCCGCGTTCTCGGCGAGTACTTCGGCGACGAAGCGGCGAAGCCCGCATTCCGAGGCGGCCGCGGCCAGATGTTCCAGCAGGATCGACCCGAGTCCGCGTCCCTGGTGGGCGTCGTCGACGACGAACGCGACCTCGGCCGACGGCCCGTGTTCGAGCCGTTCGTACCGGCCGACGGCGACGATGTCGTCGCCCAGCAGCGCGACGAAGGCGACCCTGTCGTGGTGGTCGACGACGGAGAACCGTTCGAGGTCGCGCTGCGGGATCCGCGGATAGGCGCCGAAGTACCGGAAGTACCGGGTGCGTTCGGACAGCCTTCCGTGGAAGGCGACGAGCCCGTCGGCGTCGCTCGGGATCACCGGGCGCAGGTGCACCGTGCCGCCGTCGGAGAGCAGGACGTCGGCCTCCCACTCGCGCGGGAAGTCGTACGGGTCGCGTTTGGTGTCCTCACTGGCCATGTCAGTCCCTCGGATCGTCCGGATCGAGGCCGTGCAGCGGGAAGATCGCGCGGCGGGTGTCACGGATGGCGATGTCGACCGGGTCGTCCGCTCCGTCTCCCCAGGGGACGAACGCGGTCTCGCGGCCGTCGGACATGCCGGCCGGAAGCTCGGCTCCCGGCGCCGCCCTGGAGATCGACGCGACCCAGTCCGGCGGCAGCGCCGTCGCCGGGTCGACGTCGCGGCCGAGCACGGTGGCGAGCAGATGGGTCCAGGAGCGCGGCACCACCCGGATCAGCTGGTAGCCACCGCCGCCCACGGCGAGCCAGCGGCCACCGGCGTGGGCTTCGGAAAGTTCGCGCAGCCGCCGGTAGATGGCGCGATGGCCGTCCACCGACAGCGACAGGTCCGCCAGCGGATCTTCCTCGTGCGAGTCGACACCGCACTGGGTGACGAGGATCTGCGGCCGGAACTGTTCCAGCAGCGACGGCACCACCGCCTCGAACGCCCGCAGCCAGCCTCCGTCCCGGGTGCCGGGCGGCAGCGGGAGGTTGACCGCGGTGCCCTCGGCCCCGCCCTTGCCGATCTCCGCGGAGTAGCCCGTTCCCGGCCACAACGTGAAGGGGTGCTGGTGCAGGGAAACGGTCAGCACGCGCGGATCGTCGTAGAACGCCGTCTGCACGCCGTCACCGTGGTGCACGTCGGTGTCGACGTAGGCGACACGGTCGAAACCGTGGTCGAGCAGCCACGAGATCGCCACCGAGCAGTCGTTGTAGACGCAGAAACCCGACGCCTTGCCCGGCATCGCGTGGTGCAGCCCGCCGGCGATGTTCACCGCCCTGGTCGCCTCGCCCTCGGCGATCTTCCGCGCGGCCAGCAGCGTCGAGCCGACTACCAGCGCCGAAGCCTCATGCATCCCGGTGAACACCGGGTTGTCCTCGGTGCCGAGCCCGTGCGCGAAGTCGGCGCCGGTCATCGGCGACTGCCGCACGGCCTCGATGTACTCGGCGAGGTGCACGCGGCGCAGCTCGTCTTCGCCTGCCGGGCCGGGGACGAGCAGCTCGACCCCGTCGAGCACGCCGAGCTCGGTGGCGAGCCGGATGGTCAGTTCGAGCCGCACCGGATTGAACGGATGCTCGCCGCCGAGGTCGTAGCCCAGCAGCGAGGAGTCCCATACGACGGCCGGTGCTCGCATGGTCCGAACTCTAGTGCCCGGACGCGGCTCGTGCGTCGTTCCGGACGACCGCGGGTCAGCCGGGCAGATCGCCGGTGGTCACCGGCCGCTCCGGATCGCGCGACCAGTGCGACCACGAACCCGCGTACAACGCCGCGGGCTCGGAGTGACCGGCCACTTCGAGCGCGAGCACGACGGACGAGGCGGTGACGCCCGATCCACAGTAGACACCGACCGGGGTCTCCGGGGCCACGCCGAGACCTTCGAACCGCTCGGCCAGTTCCGAAGCGTCGCGCCAGCGCCCGTCCTCCCCGACATGCCCGGAGAAGGGCGCGTTGACCGCGCCCGGGATGTGCCCGGCGCGCGGGTCGATCGGCTCGGTCTCCCCCGCGTACCTCGGCCTCGCCCGCGCGTCGAGGAGCAAGCCGTCCCTGGCGAGCGTGGCCGCCTCGGCCGCGTCCAGCACCGGCATGCCGCCGGGCTTCACGACGATGTCCCCCTCCTCGGGCGCAGGGACCTCGGCGGTGACGGGGCGCTCCTCCTCGGTCCAGGCCGCGAACCCGCCGTCCAGCACGGCGACCTCGGTGTGCCCGGCCCAGCGCAGCAGCCACCACGCCCTGGCCGCGACCGAACCGTCGGCGTCGTCGTAGACCACGACCGGGTGACCGGCGCGGACCCCGGCCGCCCGCAGATGCCGCTGCAACGTCTCCGGTTCGGGAAGCGGATGACGGCCGCCGTCACCCGGTTCCCCGGCGAGCGCCGTGCCGAGGTCGACGTACACCGCGCCGGGGAGATGCGCCTCACGGTAGGAATCGGCGCCGGGCGGGCCGGCGAGCCGCCAGCGGACGTCGAGCACTACGGAGCGTGCCGATTCCGGCCCGGAAAGCCGCGCGGCGAGTTCGCTGGTGGTGATCATGGGGCCCATGGGCCCATCTTCCCGTGCCTCACGGCTCCCTGCCCAGCTTGGGGGACTTTTCCCGGCTCGGCGCTTGTTCTCCCCACGCCTGCGTCGCTGTCGGTGCCAGCGACTACGATGAGCAACGCGGACGAAGGGGACAGCGTGAACGATCTCATCGACACCACAGAGATGTACTTGCGTACCATCTACGAGCTCGAAGAAGAAGGTGTCGTCCCGCTGCGGGCCCGGATCGCGGAGCGGCTGCAGCAGAGCGGCCCGACCGTGAGCCAGACCGTCGCCAGGATGGAGCGCGACGGACTGGTCGTGGTCGCGGACGACAGGCATCTGCAGCTGACCGAGCACGGTCGCGAACTCGCCATCGCGGTCATGCGCAAGCACCGGCTGGCCGAGCGCCTCCTGGTCGACGTCATCGGCCTGGAGTGGGAGCACGTCCACAACGAGGCCTGCCGCTGGGAACACGTGATGAGCGAGGCCGTCGAGCGCAAGCTGGTCAAACTGCTCGACCACCCCACCACGTCGCCCTACGGCAACCCGATCCCGGGGCTCGACAAGCTCGGTGACGGCGATCCCGCTCCGCCTGCCGAAGCCGACCTCGTGCGGCTCGACGAGTTCGCCCGCATGGGCGGCGGCGAGGTCGAGATCCGCCGCATCGCCGAGCACGTGCAGCTGGACGAGACGCTGATGACGGAGCTCAAGTCGGTCGGCATCGTGCCCGGCAGCCGGGTCAAGGTCGGCAAGGCGGCGCCCGGCGGCACCATCGAGGTCACCGGCGGGAGCAACAGCGCGCAGGTGCCCGTGTCGGCGCTGCACGCCGTGCTTGCGCAGGCCAGGTGAGCGCCGCGTCCGACGCCGCGGAGACCTTCCAGGCCCTCCACGGCCGGGCTCCGGCCGGGGTCTGGTCCGCGCCGGGCCGGGTGAACCTGATCGGTGAGCACACCGACTACAACGACGGTTTCGTGCTGCCCTTCGCCCTCCCGCACCGGCTCGCCGCCGCGGCGACGCCGCGCGAGGACGGTGTGCTGACCGTGGCCACCCTCGGCTCGGACGGCAGGGTCCAGGAATCCGGCCCGCTCACGGTCGCCGACCTGCGGCCCGGCTCGGTCGAGGGGTGGGCCGCGTACCCGGCGGGGGTCGCGTGGGTCCTGCGTGACCAGGGCCTCGGTGGCGGCGCGGACGTCTCGATCGCGGGGAACGTGCCGTCGGGGGCGGGCTTGTCCTCCTCCCACGCGCTCGAATGCGCCGTCGCGCTCGCCCTGCTGGGGCTGGCGGGCATCACTCCGGGCACCGGCGGGGGTTCGCCGAGCCTGCACGAGGTGGCGCGCTGGGTGCAGCGTTCGGAGAACGACTTCGTCGGGGCGCCGACCGGTCTGCTCGACCAGACCGCTTCGCTGTGCTGCACGGAGTCGAACGTGCTGTTCCTCGACGTCCGCTCCGGCGAGATGGAACAGGTGCCGTTCCCGCTGGAGGAATCCGGCGTCCGGATCCTGATCATGGACACCCGCACGAAGCATTCGCACGCCGAGGGCGGCTACGGCGAACGTCGCCGCGGCTGTGAGCGCGCCGCGGAACTGCTCGAGGTGAAGGCGCTGAGGGACATCGACGTCGACGGGCTGGCCGCCGCGCTCGGCAGGCTGCCGGACGAACTCGTGCCCCTGGTACGCCACGTGGTGACGGAGAACCAGCGCGTCCTCGACACCGTGGACCTGCTGCGGGCGGGCCGCATCACCGAAATCGGCCCTCATCTGGACGCCTCGCACGCGAGCATGCGCGACGACTACCGGATCTCCACCCGTGAACTCGACCTCGCCGTCGATTCGGCCCGCGAAGCCGGGGCACTCGGCGCGCGGATGACCGGCGGCGGCTTCGGAGGTTCGGCGATCGCGCTGGTCCGCGAGTCCGATGTGGACGCCGTCGGGCGAGCGGTGAAGGCCGCGTACGAAGCGGCGGATCTGCGCCACCCCAGGCTGTTCACCGCCGTGCCGTCGCGCGGCGCGGGCAGCGACGAGCTCTAGCGAGGAATCGTCTCCGTGATGCCGAGGCGTGCCGTGAAGGCCGCTTTGGCGTGATTCGCGTGTCCGGACACGGGACACGCGTGCTTGAAGACGGAACTCGCGTGTTTTGAGGCGGAACACGCCGAGGCCGGATTCCCTGGGCCACACCCGTACCCCGGGGCGCGGCCGGTGCCCGGGGGCGAGGACACTGGGCCGCGACCGCATCCGCAGCAGAAAGGCGCGAACGTGACCGACGAACCGACCAAGACCCTGAAGCTGATGGTGACGGGCGGCGCCGGTTATGTGGGCAGCGTCTGCGCGGCCCGCCTCGTCGAGGCCGGACACGACGTCACCGTGGTCGACGACCTCTCCACCGGGCACGCCGACGCGGTGCACCCGGACGCCACCTTCGTCGAAGGCGACGCGGCCGAGGTCGCCGGGCGGCTGCTCGGCGACGGCTTCGACGGTGTGCTCCACTTCGCCGCCAAGTCGCTGGTCGGCGAGTCGATGACGGATCCGGCGAAGTACTGGGAAGGCAACGTCCTGACCTCGCTCCGCCTGCTCGAAGCGATGCGCGACCACGGCACGAAGCGGCTGGTGTTCTCCTCCACCGCGGCCACCTACGGCGAGCCCGAGTCCTCCCCCATCCCGGAGACGGCGCCGACCCAGCCGACCAACACCTACGGTGCGACGAAGCTGGCCATCGACCACGCGATCACCTCGTTCTCGCGTGCCCACGGCATCGCCGCCGTCAGCCTGCGCTACTTCAACGTCGCCGGCGCCTACGGCTCCATCGGCGAGCGGCACACCACCGAAACCCACCTGATCCCCCTCGTGCTCCAGGTCGCCACCGGGGATCGCGAGCGGATCCAGATCTTCGGTGACGACTACCCGACCGCGGACGGCACCGCCATCCGCGACTACATCCACGTGGTCGACCTCGCCGACGCGCACCTGCTGGCGCTGCGCCACGCGGCCGACGGCGAACACCGCATCTACAACCTCGGCAGCGGCACCGGTTTCTCGGTGCTCGAGGTGATCGAGGCGTGCCGCCGCACCACCGGCCACGAGATCCCCGCCGCGGTCGCTCCGCGCCGGGCGGGCGACCCGTCGGTGCTGGTGGCCTCCAGCGAGCGGGCCGGAAACGAACTCGGCTGGAAGCCCGAGCGCACCGACCTCGACGGCATCGTCGCCGACGCCTGGGCGTTCACCCGCTCCCGTCAGAACGCCTGAGGCGGATCTCGGGCGTTCCTCCGGCTCGCTGCCGCAGAACCTCTCCGGACAGCTCGGACGGCGCCACCATCGCGTGCAGGGCCATGGTCAGCAGCTTCGCCAGCCCGTGGTCGGGGTCGGCTTCGGCGGCCCTGGCCAAGGCGATCCCGGCGGCCGCCAGGTCACCCCGGACGTAGGCGGCGTGCGCCTTCAGGGCGAGCGCCTCGGCCCTTTCGGGTGCCGGGAGTTCCCGGGCCAAGGTGAGCCAGAGGTCCTCCGCGGTGCGGGCGAGCGGCGAGTCCGCCGGCGCGGCGGTGAGCACACAGGCGTCCCGGACCTCGACCAGGGAAAGCGCCCAGGCCAGCCGGACGGCCTGGTCGTCGGTGATCACCGGGTCACCGCCGTCCGCCCGGGTGAGTGCGGCGTTCACCTCGGCGACTCCCGCCTGGACGGGATCTCGGCCTCGCCACGGCGGGTCGGCCATCCTGGTGAGGAGTTCGGCACGTCTGGCGAGCGTCTCCGGCGCGACGGGGTCGAAGAGACGCTCGAGCTCGTCCCTGCTCGCATGGGTGATCTGCCCGGCACCGGTGACGACCGCGGCGGCCACCGAGTCGCGCGGGTCCGGCAGGAGACCACCACAGGTCTTTTCCCGGTAGCAGCCCCAGCGCACGTCGGCGGCGATCCGGGGCGCCCACACCGAATGCTTCAGCGAGATCTCGTACTCGGCCAGGGAAGCTTCCAGGCGCCGGACGAACCGGCGGCGTGGTGGCCGCCCCGCCTTGTTCGCGGTGCCGCCGCCGACCACCGCGACGGTGGCACCGGTGTGGCCGGTCACGGCGAGCCTGACCGCGAGTTCACGCGCCTGGTCGTGTTCCAGGCCAGGCGGCGGCAGGTCCGCACGCATGACGAGGCCGTGCTGCATGCGTCCCGGGCCGCGCAGGCCAAGGACGACTACGGAGTCCTCGGGGTGGAAGCCGAGGAGGTACGGGATCGCGGCGAGCAGGTCCGCCGGATCCGTCAGATCGACCTTGGTCCTGCCGGTCGGTGTGGATGTGGTCATGCCCCCACCCTGCGGCGGGAATGGGGCCGCCGGGTGGGGGCACGACACATCTGTGGACAGCCGGGACCGTTGTGGACAACCACCGTGGGACCAGCGCGGGGACGCGGATCCTGTCGGTGGGGCGGTCTACAGTGCCCGGTCCCGCGGGATCAGTCGCAGTGTTCGAACGGGCTCTCATAGGTGTTCGAACCGACCGAGCCGCCCCACTTGACGCAGGTCGCGGCGGCCGTCTTCTTCACCGGCCCGGCGTAGTAGGAGAAGCTGCCGGAGTCGGTCACGCGAGCCGAACCCTGGACTTCCAGGAACGCCGAAACCGGCGAAGCGGTACCGAGCGAAACCGCCTTCAGCGTGGTGACGCAGTTGGCCTTGGTCGACCCGTTGTAGAGCAGGTACGCGGTGCCAGACCCGTTCGCGAGCGCCTGCGAGTCGACGACCGAGAACCCGCTGCCGCACACCTCGGTGGCCGAGTACGGGTTACCGCCGCACGAGTTCTTGCTGGTGAAGTTGGTGTGGCCGTAGTACGGCACCGCGACCCCGTGCAGCACCGCCTTCTGCGCGACCCCGTTGAGCCGCTGTTCGAAGTGCAGGTGGGGGCCGGTCACGCCGCCGGTCGCCCCGGCCGTGCCGATCTGCTTGCCGAGGCTGACGGCCTGGCCGACCGAGACCGACTGGGTCGACAAGTGCGCGTACCGGGTACGCCAGCCGCCGCCGTGGTCGATTTCGACCCAGCGCCCGTAGCTCGTGCTGCCCTCGTTGGCGACCCGGGTGACGGTGCCGCCCGCCGACGCCAGCACCGGCATCCCGGTGATCCCCGACTTCTGGAAGTCGACCGAGTTGGCCGGGCTGTGCCCGCTGAACGTCGCCGCCGTGACCGTGACGCCGCATTTGAACGGGACCTGGAAGTTCGGGGCGGCCGATGCCTGCGTCGTACCGGCGAGGGTCAAGCCGAGCGCGGGGATGACGGCGGCCGCGGCGAGCACTGCGAAACGGCGCAACCTGGACATGGAGACCTCCATCAGGTGGGGAAGCCGGACGGCCCGAAGCAAAGCCGGAGGAAATACATTTTCCGTACAAGCCCGAGGTCGGGTCGGGGTTTTCCGCCCGAAACGCCGGACGCCCGTCCCGCACCCCGAGCGCCTGTATCGCGTGCCGCGAAAGCCACTTCCGAGACATCAGGTGTCCCGAAAGTGGCTTTCGCGACGCCAGCGAGGCGGTCAGGTCCGCGGCTTGGTTACCTACTGGATTCTGGCTGGGGTCGGTGGCCGCGGAGTGACGTTGCGAAAGCCACTTCCGCAACGCTGGAGGTTGCGAAAGTGGCTTTCGCAACACGCCTCCGCCACGGCCGCGGTGTGACGTAGCGAAGGCCTCCTTCCCTACCCTCAGAGTAGGAAAGGAGGCCTTCACGGAAGCCGGCCCACTCAGCCGAAAGCGGCTCGCAGCGCGGGCTTGCCGCCCGCCACCGGCAGCACCAGCGAAGTGCGGTTCAGCTCGACCGAGACACCCGCACCCGGCTTCGGCCGGAGCGTGTAGTCGTGGTCGCTGGAGGCCACCAGGAACTCGATCTTGTGCCCGGCCGGGACCAGGTAGTCCTTCGCGACCAGTTCCACCTCGACCTTGTAGTTCTCACCGGGGGTGATCGGGTCGGTGCGGGCGGGGTCGCGCCGGTTCTGCGGGTCGGTCCAGCCGCGGGTGATCACCTTCGCCGTCCCGTCCGGGGCGCGGTCGAGGAGCACCGCGGTCACGTTCGCGGCCGGCTTGTCGAAGGACAGCGACAGGTCGGTCTTCACGGTTCCGGAAAGCCGCACGGGCTGCTTCGCCGCAGTGGTCGAGTACAGCAGCCGGTTGCCCGACGACGCCGCGGCCGCCAGCTGTTCGATGGTCTTGCTCGCGTCGTCCGCCAGCGTCTCGACGGCAGCCTTGCCCGGAACGGGGTTGCGCGTGTCGAGCTTGCCCTTCGAAGAGCCGCCGGGCCACGGGTAGAGCTTCACGTCCTGGGTGCCGGGCAGCGGCCACTCCGGCTCGTCCACCCACGACTTGTCCTCACGCTGGATGGTGGCCTTCGGCTCGCGCTCGATGCCGTTGTCCACGTCGTAGAGGTAGTGCGACATCCACTTGTTCAGCGTGGCGAGCCAGACGTCGCGGCGGAGGCTGTACGGGTCGGCGTGCCCCGCCTGGTGCAGCCAGATCTTGTGCTCGACGCCGCGCGCCTTGAGCATCTCGTACCAGCGGGTGCCCTGGTCGGTCTTGACGTTCCAGTCGCCGAAGCCGTGCACCACGAGCACCGAGGCCCGCACCTTGTTCACGTCGTTGCGGTAGTTCCGCGCGTCCCAAAAGGGGCTGTAGTCACCGGTCACGCGGTCCTGGTCGACCGCGATGCCGTCGATCAGCGGACGGCAGACGGCGCGATCCTGGCGCGTGTAGACGTAGTCCGCGAGCACGTCCGCGTCCTCGCCCTGGAAGCCGCCGGCCGCGACGACGGCGCCGTCGTTGCGGTAGTAGTCGTACCAGCTGGAGATCGCCGCGATCGGGACGATCGTCTCCAGCCCTTCGACGCCCGTGCCGGCCACCGCGTTGGGCAGCGTCCCGTTGTAGGAAACGCCCATCATGCCGGTCTTGCCGGTGCTCCAGTCCGCGACCGCGGCCTTGCCCGCCGTGTCCCGTGCCGTCGCGCGGCCGTTCAGCCAGTCCACAATGGACTTCGCGCCGATGGTCTCGTTGACGTCGCCGCTGCTCGGGCAGCCGGTGGACTGGCCGCTGCCGAGCGACTCCCCGTACACCACGGCGAAGCCGCGGGCGGTGAAGTAGTCCTGGTAGCGCCAGCTGATCGGCGCCGCGTTCGGGCCGACGGTCTTGGTCGCGATCCGCGGGCCGGCCGGGGGACGCTTCGCGCCGGGCACGTACAGCTCGACGTCGACGTTGTGGTTCGCGACGTCGTTGCCGCCCGCGTAGTACGGGCTGGCCTGGTAGACGACCGGGACCTTCATGCCCTGCTGCGTCGCGCGGGGCCGCACGACCTCCGCGTGCACGAGGTCGTCCTTGCCGTCACGGTCGCTGTCGACCGGCGCGGTGACCCAGACGTTCTCCCGGATGACGTCCGCCGGGTCGAACACCGGCTGGGCTTGGCCGTCTTTGAAGACCGGTGCCGGCGGCGCGTCGGCTTGAGCGGGCAACGCCGTCGCCGGCAGGACCAGGACGGCGGTGAACAGGGCAGCGAGCCTGGCGACTCTCACAGGACCCCCAATGGCGGGCGGGCAAGACCCAGCTGAGGTTTCCGGCCACCTGAACGAGTGTCAAGAGACTAACGTCGGAGGCATGCCGAGCACCCTCGAAGCACCGATCGTCGCCGTCACCGTCTACCCGCACCACGCCCGGATCACCAGGCGGGCTTCGGCTGCCCTCGACGGCGAAACGCGCTTCGCCTTCGCCGGCTTGCCGTGGAACCTCGACACCGATTCGGTCCGTGTCACCGGCTCCGGCCCGGCGGTCATCGCCGGGGTCGACGTCGCCGTCGAGCGCCATCCCGCCCCCGCGGATGCCTCCCTGCGCGCGCTGACCGAGCAGCGGCGCGCCGATCAGGCCGTGGTCGACGAGGTCGCGGACGCCGTCGCCGCGGAGTCCGCGAAGGTCGATCTGCTGACCGGGTTGGCGGCACGCAGCGGCAAGAGTTTCGCGAAGGCGCTCGCCGCGGGGACGGCCGAGCCGCCCCGGGTCGCCGAGGTCACCGACGCGCTCGGCACCCAGCTGGCCGAGGCGCTCGGTAAGCGCCGCGAACTCGGCATCCGCCTCGCCCGCCTCCGTGACGACCTCAAGGCGCTCGACCGCGAGATCGAGACCAAACAGGGAACGTCCGAAGTGGACAGTGCGACGGTCACGGTCGAGCTGGAATCCCAGGAGGACGGCGCGGAGATCGGCCTCGAACTGTCCTATGTGGTCGCGAACGCGAGCTGGGAGCCGGGTTACGACGTGCGCGTCCGCGGCGAGGACGTCTCACTGACCTGGTACGGGCGGATCACCCAGCACACCGGCGAGGACTGGGCGGAATGCGAACTGGCCCTCTCCACCGCGCGGCCGGCGAACACCGTGGAAGTGCCCGAGCTCGACCCCTGGTTCCTCGACCGTGTGCGGCCGGTCCAGCCGTTGATGGTGCGCGCGGCGTACGGCAGCGCGTCGCCCGCGGGCGGCGGGATCCCGGAGTCGGTGGGCATGCCGGCACCCGGTGGCCCGCCGATGGCCGAGCGGACGGCGTCCGTCGAACAGGGCACCACCGCGGTCACCTACCGGCCCGGCCGCCCGGTGGCGGTCCCCTCGGGGGCGCAGGGTCACCGCACGACGCTCGCGCAGCTGGAGCTGACCGCGAAACTGGGTCACGTCACCGCTCCGGTGGTGTCACCGGAGGCGTTCCTGCGGGCGACCGTGGTCAACACCTCGGAGCACACGCTGCGGCCGGGGAAGGCGTCGGTGTTCCACGAGACGGAGTTCGTCGGCACCACCCGGCTGGACGTCTGGGCACCGGGCGAGGAACTCGAACTCGCCCTCGGCGTGGACGACCGGATCCGGGTCGAGCGGGAACTGGTGCACCGCACGGCGAGCAAGGCGACGCTGTCCGGTGTCCGCAAGCGGGAAGCCGCCTACACCACGGAGATCGTCAACCACAGCCCGCGCGAAGCGGTCGTGACCGTACTGGACCAGGCGCCGGTCTCCCGGGACGACGCGATCACCGTCCGGGATGTGCGCACCACGCCGGAGCCGGTGGAGCGGACCGAGCTGGGCGAGTTCACCTGGCGGCTGACGCTCGCTCCGGGCGCGAAGGGCGTCGTGACGCTCGGGTACCGGGTGGACGTGGCGAAGGGCGTCGAGTTGTCGGGGTGGCGCGAGTAGCCCCAAGCGCCTCGTGAGTGGTAAGGACGGTTAGAACCGTCCTTACCACTCACGAGCGGATCAGCCCTGCGAGATGTACGCCTCCAGCTGTTCCTGGCTCTTCTCCAGTTGCTCCATCCGGGTCTTCACGACGTCGCCGATGCTCACGATCCCCGCGAGCCTGCCGTCCACCACGACCGGGACGTGCCGGATGCGGCGTTCGGTCATCAGGACCGACAGCTGATCGACCGAATCCTCGGGGGTGCAGCTCGCGACCATCTTCGTCATGATCGCGGACACCGATCCGTCGAGCAGCTGGGGTCCGCGCTCGTTGAGCCGGCGCACCACGTCCCGTTCGGAGACGATCCCGACGATCCCGCCCTCGTCGTCGACGACCACCAGGGCGCCGACGTTGTGCTCCGCCAGTCTTTCGAGCAGTTCGGTGACGTTCGTCTCCGGCGAGACGGTCGCGACGGCCGCCCCCTTGGTCCGCAACAGATCGGAAATCCGCATACGCGCTCCTCCCGGATGGGTGACCTGAGTCACTCCAGGTTATGGCTTCACCGCCCTGCGCGAAAGTCCGGAGAGTCCGGTTCGAGACCGAGCCTGGTCGCGAGCGCTTCGTACGCCTGGACGATCCCGGTGCCGTACGGGTCGTCGCCGAGCGCGCCGAGGGTGCCCCGCCCGAGCTCCCACTGGGCCTTCGCGGCCTCGTGATCACCGAGTTTGCGGTAGTCCTCGGCGAGGTTCAGGTGCAGCGACGGGTAGAACCCCCGCACGGCCAGGGTCGCGTGGTACTCCTTGGCGCGCTCGTCGGTGAGTGAATCGGCCGCCGCGAGGGCGCGCAGATCCCAGGCGAGTTCGTCGGCCGGGTCGTCGCACACGTCGGCCATGTAGTGCGCGAGCGCGCACCGGTGCAGCGGGTCGCCGTCCTCGCCGATCCGCTCCCACAGCGCCGCGAACTTCTCGCGCGCGCCGGCCCGGTCACCGGAGATGTGCAGCTGGAGACCGGTGTTGATCTCCGTCATCACCTCGTCGGTCATTTGACGTCCGAAGCCGTGGCCGCCCACGTGTTGCACGCCGACGTCGTCTTCCCGGAGTACCCGGCCTTCGCCCATTTCAGCTGGTTACGACGGCTGCCGTGGGTGTCGCTGTCGTCGGCGCGGCCGTAGTCGTCGAGGGCGGCGTTGGCCAGTGCCCTGCTGATCGACCCACGCCCCGCGGCGGCGGCGAGGGCGAGCGCGCCGAAGCAGTTCGCCTGCAGTTCGATGCGGCGGACCAGTTCCTTGTCGGCCGGGCTGTCCTCGTTCGGCGACGACATCTTCTCCGCGGCGGCCGACAGGATCCCGCTCGACCGCTGGACGTGATGCCCGTACTCGTGGGCCATCGTCGCGAGGTGGCGGGACCGTTCGAGGCCCGCGTCGCCCAGCATCCACTGGGTCGGCGCGTAGATCGTGGTGTCGCCGCCGCAGTAGTAGGCGACGGCCTCGTTCTCGCCCGGTGCCTTCCCGCAGGCGCTGGTCTCGGGCAGCGTCACCTGCACGGTCACCGTCAACGCGGGCTCGTTCGCCTGGTCCAGGGCGGGTTTCCAGGCTTCGGCGAGACACGACACGAACGTCTTGTAGTACGCCTCCAGCTTCGCGGGCTCGCGGCTGATCGCGGGCAGCCGGCAGGTGACCGCGCCGAGCGCGACCCCGTCCGCCAGCAGCGGGTTCGTCTCGAGTTCCCGCACCTCCTCGGGCGCGGGCTTCGCGTTCCCGGCAGGCGCCTTGGCTCCTTCCGAGGTGTACGCGCCGGGCACCGGGAGGGCCTGGCCGCCGATCGTCCGCGGTCCGCTCGCCATCGCCATCCCGGTGGCGGTCAACGCGGCGACGATGAGCAGACCGACCACGGCGTTTCCCGTGTTACGCGGGCTTTCCGGACGAGGCGGCGAAGGCGTGAACGGTCTGGGTACCTCGTCGGTGCCGGTCATGGTGTCCCCCAAACGTGCGAGCCCACAGCATACGGAATGCCACACCTGGTGGCGCCGGGATACAGCACCCGGCGAGACTGTGGGTATGAGCGACGAGGACCCGTACCTGTGGCTGGAAGACGTGACCGGCGAGAAGGCGCTGGACTGGGTGCGAGCCCGCAACGCGGAGGCGCTGGCGGAACTGGCGAGTGGCGAGCGGTTCGGCGGGATCCGTGACGAGGTCCGCGAGGTCCTCGACGCCGACGACCGCATCCCGTACGTCCGGCGCCGCGGCGAATACCTGTACAACTTCTGGCAGGACTCGGCCAACCCCCGCGGCCTGTGGCGCCGCACCACCCTGGAGCAGTACCGGCTCGACACGCCGGAGTGGGAACTCCTACTCGATGTCGACGCGCTGGCCGAAGCCGAAGGCGAGAACTGGGTGTGGCAGGGCGCGGCCGTCCTCCGCCCGGGTTATGACCGCGCGCTGGTCGAGCTGTCGAGGGGCGGCGCCGACGCGACCGTCGTCCGCGAGTTCGACCTCGGCGAGCGCCGGTTCGCCGAGGACGGGTTCTTCGTGCCCGAGGCCAAGACCAGGATCGGCTGGATCGACCGCGACCGCGTCTACGTCGGCACCGATTTCGGCCCGGGGACGCTGACCGATTCGGGCTATCCGAGGCTGGCGAAGGAATGGCGGCGCGGCACCCCGCTCGAAGAGGCGACGGTGGTCTTCGAGGGCAAGGCGGACGACGTCTCGGTGTCCGCCCACCACGACCCGACCGAAGGCTGGGAACGTGACTTCGTCTACCGGTCGATCGACTTCTACCGCACGGAACGATATGTCCGGACGCCCGCCGGGCTCGACCGCATCGAGGTCCCCGAAGACGCGCAGACGTCCTCGCACCGCGAGTGGCTGCTGATCCGGCTCCGCTCGGACTGGACCGTCGAAGGGACGACGTACCCCTCCGGTGCTCTGCTCGCCGCCGGGTTCGACGCGTTCCTGGCGGGCGAGCGCACTTTCACGACGCTGTTCACGCCGGACGCGCACACGTCCCTGGAGTACTGGGTGTGGACGCACGACCACCTGCTGCTCTCGACCCTGTCCGACGTCCGGACCGAATTGCGCGTGCTCACGCCGTCCGACGGCTGGGCCTCCCGGCCGCTCGCCGGCGCCCCGGAACTGGGCACCGCGCAGATCACCGGCACCGACCCCGACGTCAGCGACGAGTACCTGCTCGATTCCAGCGGCTACACCCAGCCGTCGACGTTGAGCTACGGACACGTCGGCGGTGACGTCGAGGTCCTCAAGCGCGCTCCCGCGTTCTTCGACAGCGACGGCATGACGGTCTCGCAGTACTTCGCGACGTCCGAAGACGGCACGAAGATCCCGTACTTCGTCGTACGGCCCTCCGGTGCCGAAGGCGGGCCGACACTGCTGACCGGCTACGGCGGCTTCGAGGTCTCACTGACCCCCGGGTACAGCGGCATCATCGGCCGTGGCTGGCTCTCGCGCGGCGGCACCTACGTCGTCGCGAACATCCGCGGCGGCGGCGAGTACGGACCGGACTGGCACACCTCGGTGACGAAAGCCAAGCGGTACAAGGTGTACGAGGATTTCTCGGCCGTCGCCGCCGACCTCGTCGAGCGCGGCATCAGCGAGCCCGCGCGCCTCGGCATCCAGGGCGGCAGCAACGGCGGGCTGCTGATGGGGGTCATGCTGACGCGCTATCCGCACCTGTTCGGCGCGATCGTGAGCCAGGTGCCGCTGCTGGACATGAAGCGGTATCACAAGCTCCTCGCGGGCGCGTCGTGGATGGCCGAGTACGGCGACCCCGACGACCCGGCGGAATGGGACTTCATCGGGAAGTACTCGCCGTACCAGAACGTCCGCGGTGACGGCGAGTACCCGCCGGTCCTGTTCGTCACGTCCACACGGGACGACCGCGTGCATCCCGCGCACGCCCGCAAGATGGTCGCGCGGATGCTGGCGCAGGGACACGACGTGCGGTACCACGAGAACATCGAGGGCGGCCACGGCGCGGCGGCCGACAACGAGCAGCTGGCGTTCAAATGGGCGCTGATGCTCGAATTCCTGTGGGAGAAGCTCGCCTGACCCGACGGGAAGGGGACTCTCCGGCGGGAAAGTCCCCTTCCCGAGGTCACTCCGCGACCTTCGCCAGCACGACCCCTCCGACGATCAGCGCCATCGCGGCGAACCGGCCGAAACCGATCGGATCCTTGTGGATCACGATGCCGAACACGATGGCGCCCACCGCGCCGATGCCGGTGAAGACGGCATACGCGGTCCCGACCGGGATCGAGTCCATCGCCTTCGACAGCAGGTAGACCGCGGCGACGCCGAGACCGAAGCACAGCACGGTCGGCCACAACCGGGTGAAGTTCTCCGTCGGCTTGATGCTCTGTGACCAGGCGACCTCGACGGCTCCCGCCAGCAGCAGGATTCCCCAGCCCATCAGACTTCCCTGCCGGCTTTCTCGGCGCCGAGGAGTGCCTGCTCCCGCGACGCGATCCGCTCGGGATCGCGCGGGCTCAGCCCCGGGTCGACGAGGGCGTTCGTCAGTTCGGAGTTCAAGAACGTGACGTCCCGGACGTCGTAGTGCCCGGCGAAGAAGTCACGCAGGTAGCGCTCGTGGTGGTCGACCGGCTCGCGCGGCGTGCCGGGCAGATAGGTGCCGCCGCGTGCTCCCGCGACCACGAAAGCCTTGCCCGCCAAGGACATCTTCGGGAACGTGACCTGGTCGATCCACAGCTTGAGCGTCGCGGGGACCGAGAAGTTGTACATCGGCGCCCCGATCAGCACGACGTCGGCGGCGAGCAGCTCGGCCAGCAGCGGCTCGATGACCGCCCAGGCCTCGCGCTGCCCCGGCGTCTTCACCACCGAGGCGTAGCCGGCCGGATCGGTGATCCCGGCCTGGAGGAGTGCGTCGCAGATCTCGGTCCAGGCCTGGCCGATCGGCGGCACCGGGTCGGCGGCGACGTCACGGTAGGTGTAGCCCGCGCCCGGGTTCGCGGCACGCCAGACCTCGGCGAAACGAGCACTCAGCTCGCGGGAGAACGACGCGCTGCGGGCGCTGGAGTCGAGGTGGAGAAGGTGGCTCATCGGGGCCTCCCGGACCAGGAAGTGGACACGGTGTCCACTTGCTTCGCCGGGTACAAGTGGACACCGTGTCCGGATATTCCCTAGGCTGCGAAACATGCCAGAAGATCTGCTCGCGACCGGTCCGGGACGGGAACGCTCGGACGCCGCCCGCAACCGAGCGAAGATCCTGAAGGCCGCCGAAGAGCTCTTCGCGGCGCGCCCGGCCGCGGACGTCTCCATGGAGGACATCGCCCAAGCCGCCGGGGTCGGCAGGGCGACGCTGTACCGCCGCTACCCGGACCGCTCAGCGATCGCCGTCGCCCTGCTGGACGAGCATGAGCGGGAATTACAGGAGCGGCTGCTCACCGGCCCTCCCCCGCTGGGCCCCGGCGCGCCACCAGCCGAGCGGCTGGCCGCGTTCTACGCGGCGATGATCGAACTGCTCGCCCGGCACGCCCATCTCGTCCTCGGCACCGAGGTCGGGCATTCGCGCTTCAGCAGCGGGCCGTACCGGCTGTGGCGCACCCACGTCCGCCACCTCGCCGAGCAGGCGGAAGCGAAGGATCCGGACGCGCTCGCCGACATCCTGCTGGCACCGCTCGCCGCGGACGTCTTTCTTCACCAAACGGGCGAACTCGGCCTGAGCGCGGAACGGATCGCCGGCACTCTGACCGAGCTCGCCCGGCGAACGCTCTCCTGATCAGCCGGCGAGACCGTCGACGACCAGCTTCATCACGGCCTGCCAGTGCTCACGCTGCGCGGCACGCTCTTCCGGGCCGGCGAGCCGTTCTTGATGGAACACGACGGTCGTCTTGCCGGGTCCGGCCGGACGGAGCCCGACCTGGACCGTGCTCTCGTGATCCCAGTCCCTCGGACGCCAGGTGAGGCGGATCTTCTCCTGTTCGCGGTAGCCACGGACCTCGCCGACGGTGCCCTCGGCCGTCTCGTACGGCGCGCCCTTCTCCGGCTCCAGCCGCACGTCACCCAGCCAGGTCGCCAGGCCCGGACCCGAGAGGTACGCCCAAACCTGCTCCAGCGGATACGCCACCGTCTTGGACACGCCGATCTCCCAGCCCGCGTCCTTCGTCTTGCCGATCATCACGCCTCCGCCGTAACCGTCTTACCTGGTTTCTGAAACCGACTATAGTGGTTACATGACTCCGGGAACAAGACTGCTCGTCAACGCCCAGGGTGAGCGGTACCGGTTCGATCCGGGCAGCCTCAGCCTCGAACTGATGCTGACCGGCGGCCCTGGCCCGTACGAGCGTTACGAAATCGCGCACGCGCCGTCCGACCTCGCCGAGTGGTTCACCGGCTCCCGGCTGGCGCTCACCGCTCCCCTGACCGACGTCCGCATCCGCCCCGGCGAACTCGCCGCGCTCAAGGAACTGCGGGACACGCTCTACCGCGTCGCACCCGCCCTCGCCCGCGGCGAAGCGCCGTCGGACGACGACCTCGCCCTGCTGAACAGCGGGACCGCGGAAACGCCGAGGCCGCTCGTCGACCCGGGGACACGGCGGCTCGCCTGGGCGCCGCCCGTCACCGGGAAGCAGCTTCTCGGCGCCGTCGCCCGCGACGCCATCGGCCTGGTCGCGGGCGAGCGGTCCGGCCGCGTCCGCGAATGTTCCGCCGACGACTGCTACCTGCTGTTCTTCGACACCTCCCGCTCGGGCAACCGCCGCTGGTGCTCGATGGAGCGCTGCGGCAACCGCGCCAAGATCCGGGCGTACCGCGCGCGGACCGAGACCGCCTGATCGCTATGATTCCCGGCGATGCAAGGTGAGGCGAAACTGGAGCAGCGCGTCGTGGAGACGGCGGAAAAGCTGCTGTCCAAACGGAAATCGGTGACCGCGCTCGACGTCCTGACCGGCATCGGCTGGCTGCCGGAGAACGTTCTGAAGAGCTGGCAGCAGGGCCGGATCCCCGACCTGTCCACCGCGTTGCCGGTGAGCGCCGAGAAGCTGGACTTCGCCCTCGGCGCGCTTCACCGGTGGACGCGGGAAAAGGCCCTCGAAAGCTCGGAGATCGAGCACGTCGGCGCGACCCGCGACCGGGCGGTGCTCCGGGTGACCTCGGGCGAACTGGCCGGTCTCGAACCGCTGTTCCGGACGCAGTGGCTCATGCCGGGACTGTCCGAAGCCAAGCGCGCGCAAGTCCTCGCCCGGCAACGGAAAGCGCCGGATCTCGTCGTCTCCGTGGCGCTGAAGGACTGGACGTGCGCCGACTGCGGCGGCACCGGCGACCTGCTGTTCATGGAGAACGAAAAGCCGCACTGCCTCGACTGCGCCGACCTCGGTCATCTGGTCTTCCTGCCCGCCGGCGACACCGCCCTGACCCGCCGGGCGAAGAAGGCGAGCCGGCTGTCCGCCGTGGTCGTCCGCTTCAACCGGTCACGGAAGCGCAGTGAGCGGCAAGGGCTCCTGGTCGAGGAAGCGGCGCTGCGCGGCGCCGAGGAACAATGCCTCGCCGACGAGGACGTCCGGGAACGGCGCCGCGACCGGGATCGTGAACGCCGCGCCCACGAGGACGTCGAGTTCACCGCCCGGTTCCACACCGCGATCACGGAGATGTTCCCGGGCTGCCCGCCGGAGCGGGCACGCGCCATCGCCGAACACGCGGGCGTGCGCGGCAGCGGCCGGGTGGGCCGGTCGGCCGCCGGACGGGAACTGGCCGAACGAGCGGTGTTCCTCGCCGTCGTCGCGTCGATCCGGCATCTGGACACCGAGTACGACGACCTCCTCATGGCGGGCGTGGAACGGCAGGCCGCCCGCGACCGCATCCGCCCCGCCATCGACGCGGTGCTCGAACGCTGGCGTCCCTGACCACCGTCACGTTCCGGGCGCGGGCCTCGTCCAGGGGGCATGTTCACCGCATATCTCATCGTGACCATCGCGACGATCGCGATCAACGCCGGTATCGCCGCCGCCGATCTCGCGCGTGTCCCGTTCGTCCTCCAGAACTCCGCCGAGGTCGACGTCCCACAGTCCTGGATCCCGCCGCTGGCCGCGCTGAAGGCCGCGGGCGCCGTCGGGCTGCTGCTCGGCCTGGTCGGGGTGCCGTACATCGGGACCGCGGCGGCCGTCGGGCTCGTGCTGTTCTACCTCGGCGCCGTCCTCACCCACGTGCGGGCGCGCGTCTTCTACAACATCGCCTTCCCCGGCGGGTTCTTCGCGCTGGCGGTGGCGACCCTCGTACTCGACCTCGCTCAGGCCAGGTAGGGCCCGAAATGCTCGGCGACGACGTCCGCGACCGCGTCGGCGTCTTCCGAACCGTCGACCCACAGCACCCGGATGCCGAGATCCTCCGCGGTACGGACGGCGTCGTCGGCGACCAGCCGATCCCGTTCGATCCGGTTGCGCTGTGCGCGTTCGGGATCGCTGACCCGGTGTGCCACCGAGCCGGCCCGGGGCAGCACGCTGGCCTGGTGCTCTCGGAAACCGTCGGTGGGCACGATCACGATCATCCGCCGCGGTGAATCCAGGAGCGGCGCGACCAGTTCCGGGCGCAACCCCCAGCCTTCGGCGAGGATCGGGCGGCCGGAGACCAGCGCGCGCAGATCGTCCAGCGCCCATTCGAACCGCAGCGGGAAACCGGCGATCGTTTCGGCGGCCATCCGTTCGGGCGTCGTGTCCACCCAGACGGTCTCCGGGTCGGGATCCGCGGCGGGCCGTCCGTTACGGACGCGGTGAGCGATGCGGCGGTCTTGGTGAGCGCGGGCATCGTGGAAGTCGTAGTGGTAGACGGTGATGCCGTGGCGACGCGCGAGCAACCGGGAAACGGTGGACTTTCCCGCCCACTGGCCGCCGCAGATCCACAGGGCTTGGCCGAGGGTGCCGAAAGGGTCGAGGATTCCCCTGTCAATGGTCACCGGGGCTCCTGACGTCGACAGCGATCATGGACCCCTTCGCGAGTAGAACAAGCCTCGAAGGCGCTTGCTCGCGAACGTCCCTGATCCGCTGAGTGATCCTGACACGCTCATACACCGCTCCGGCCAAGTCGATCCGGAACAACGACCCACCCTCGTCGGCGATCGCGAACCCTCCGTCCACGGACGCGACCGAGGGGACGAACCGCCGGTCATGCCGGACCCTCCACCGCCCGGCGCCGTCCGACGGGTCGACCACCGTGAAACCACCACGCCGCTCGGCCAGCCACAGCAAGCCACCACAGAGGTCCACGGCTCCGGGCATGAGGTCGCGCTCGGCACGGACCACTGTCTCGGCTTTCGTCTCGGACAAGGCGATGCGTACGACCAAGCGATCGCCGCACCGCACAAGGAAACCGCCGCCACGTTCCGCACGAAACGCCGTACCGATGTCCGGCCCGACCAGAGGCTCCGGCAAGGACCACGTGGCGAGTTCCCGGCCGTCACCCCGATCGATCAATCGCACGGATTCGTGCCCCGGCTTCCCGACAAGAAACCCGCCCTCGGTCGCGGCAGGCAAGACGGTGCTGCCGTGCTCCCCCGCCCGCCAGCGCACAGCGCCGGTGCGCAGGTCCAAAGCGGACAGTGGCGTATAGCCGCGCCAGCCGCCCACCAGCACGAGGTCTTCGTTCACCACGACGTGACCGGCGAACGCGCCCGGTTCCATCTGCCAGAGATCTTCACCGGTTTCGATATCCAGGCAAAGCAGCCTGCCGCTGTTCTGCGGGATCACCAAGCAATACGGTTGTTCGATCACGACCGCACGCGGCCATGTCCCGACGGGGACATCCCAGCGCACCGCGCCACCGACGGGCTCCAACCCGGCCAATCGGGTACTTCGTTCGTGCACGACCAGATGACGTGCGGTGACCGCCATCGCGGACGGCGAGCCGGCTTGATGCAGTGGCCGTTCCCAGCGGACATCGAACACTGGACCAGTTCAGCAGCGGCCGGCCCACCGCACAACCGGATTCGCCGCCGCCTGCTTCGGTGGACGACCGAGTCGTCCACCGAAGCAGGATTGGGATCAGCTGCAGCCGGAGGTGGCGCCGCACCCTTCACAGGCGTAGCACGAACCGGCGGGCCGCATCTTGGTGCCGCAGGTCATGCAGAGCGGGGCGTCGGAGGCGGTGCCGAGGTTCAGTTCGACCAGTTCCGCCGTCGAATGCGCCATCTTGGCAGGCTCGGCGGCCGAAGAGTCCACAGTGGACCGAAGGGCGTCGAGGTCGACGTTCTCCGGTTCGGCGGCGGGTGCCGTGCCATAGTTCGCCTCGACCTGCGCCGAGCGCTCGTCGGCGGTGAAGATGCCTAGCTGCGAACGCTTCTCGTACGGCAGATAGTCCAGCGCCAGCCTGCGGAACAGGTAGTCCATGACGCTGGTGGCGATGCGGATGTCGGGGTCGTCGGTCATCCCGGCGGGCTCGAAGCGCAGGTTCGAGAACTTCGAAACGTAGAACTCCAGCGGGATCCCGTGCTGCAGGCCGACGGAGATCGACATCGAGAACGCGTCCATCACGCCCGAAAGAGTCGACCCCTGCTTGCCGAGCTTCACGAAGATCTCGCCGAGGCCGTCGTCCGGGTACGAACCGGCGTGCAGGTAGCCCTCGGCACCACCGACGGTGAACGACACCGTCTGGCTCGGGCGCTTCTTCGGCAGGCGCTTGCGGACCGGCCGGTACTCGACGACCTTTTCGGCCTCGGGCTCGGCCTTCTCCTTCTTGCCGGTGGAGAGCGGCTGGCCGACCTTGCAGTTGTCGCGGTAGATCGCGAGCGCCTTGAGGCCGTACTTCCAGCCCTGGAAGTAGATCTCCTCGACCTCTTCGACGGTCGCCGACTCCGGCATGTTGACCGTCTTGGAGATCGCGCCGGACAGGAACGGCTGCACCGCGGCCATCATCCGGACGTGCCCCATCGGCGCGATCGACCGCTCCCCCACCGCGCAGTCGAACACCTCGTAGTGTTCCTGGCGCAGGCCGGGAGCGTCGACGACGTGGCCGTGCTGGGCGATGTACTCGACGATCGCCTCGATCTGCTCGCCCTGGTAGCCGAGCGCCGCCAGTGCGCGCGGGACGGTCTGGTTGACGATCTGCATCGATCCGCCGCCGACCAGCTTCTTGAACTTGACGAGCGAGAAGTCCGGCTCGATGCCGGTCGTGTCGCAGTCCATCATGAAACCGATGGTGCCGGTGGGCGCGAGCACCGACGCCTGTGCGTTGCGCCAGCCGCTCTTCTCACCCAGTTCGATGCCGTGCTTCCACTCCTGCGTCGCGAGCGCGCGGACCGCGGCGTCGTTCGAGTGATAGGTCCGCACCAGTTCGTTGGCGGCGGCGTGCTTGCGCATGACCCGCTGGTGCGCCTCGGCGTTGCGCGCGTAACCCTCGTACGGCCCGACGACCGCGGCGAGTTCGGCGGAACGCCGGTACGAAACACCGGTCATCAGCGAGGTGATCGCGGCGGCGAGCGCGCGGCCGCCGTCGGAGTCGTACGCGTGCCCGAGCGCCATCAGCAAGGCGCCGAGGTTCGCGTAACCGATGCCCAGCTGGCGGAACTTACGGGTCGTGTCGCCGATCGCCTCGGTCGGGAAGTCGGCGAAGCAGATCGAGATGTCCATCGCGGTGATGACCAGCTCGACGGCCTTCGCGAACAGCGGCGCGTCGAAACCGCCGTCCTCGGTGGCGAACTTGAGCAGGTTCAGCGAGGCGAGGTTGCAGCTGGAGTTGTCCAGGTGCATGTACTCCGAGCACGGGTTGGACGCGGTGATCCGGCCCGATTCGGGGCAGGTGTGCCAGTCGTTGATCGTGTCGTCGTACTGCAGGCCCGGGTCGGCGCATTCCCACGCGGCCCGCGCGATGGTGCGGAACAGCTTCTTGGCGTCGACCCGGTCGATGACCTCGCCGGTCGTCCGGGACCGCAGGCCGAAGTCACCCTCGGTCTCGACGGCCTGCATGAACTCGTCGGAGACGCGGACCGAGTTGTTCGCATTCTGGTACTGGACGGAGGCGATGTCCGAGCCGGAGAGGTCCATGTCGAACCCGGCGTCGCGGAGGACCTTGATCTTCTCCTCTTCGCGGGCCTTGGTCTGCACGAACTCCTCGACGTCCGGGTGGTCGACGTCGAGTACGACCATCTTCGCCGCGCGCCGGGTGGCGCCACCGGACTTGATGGTGCCCGCGGAGGCGTCGGCACCACGCATGAAGGAGACCGGACCGGACGCGGTGCCGCCGGAGGACAGCAGCTCACGCGAGGAACGGATACGGGAGAGGTTCAGGCCGGCGCCGGAGCCGCCCTTGAAGATCAGGCCCTCTTCGCGGTACCAGTTGAGGATCGACTCCATGGTGTCGTCGACCGAGAGGATGAAACACGCCGAGACCTGCTGCTTCGACGTCGTGCCGACGTTGAACCACACCGGCGAGTTGAAGCTGAACACCTGGTGCAGCAGCATCCAGGTCAGCTCGTGCTCGAAGACCTCGGCGTCGGCGGGGCTCGCGAAGTAGCCGTGCTCGCGACCGGCGTCGACGTAGGAGCGGACGACGCGGTCGATCAGCTGCTTGAGGCTCTGCTCGCGCTGGGGAGTGCCGACGGCGCCGCGGAAGTACTTGCTGGTGACGATGTTCGTCGCGTTGACCGACCAGAAGCCGGGGAACTCGACGCCGCGCTGCTCGAAGTTGACCGTCCCGTCGCGCCAGTTCGTCATCACGACGTCCCGGTTCTCCCAGGTGACCTGGTCGTACGGGTGGACGCCCTCGGTGGTGAAGACGCGACGCACGGCGAGCCCGCCTGCCTGCTTCTTCTTCCCGCTCGTCCGCGTTGTGGCCGGGTTACCTGTTCCCACGGTCTCGGTCATGGGTCTTTCCCTCACTCCCACGCGGGAGGCGGCATCAGCCGTCTTTCGCGTCTTGATCGCTCTCGTCCGGTGTGGCAGCCATGGCCTCACGAAGGTCCGAGATCTCCTTCTCGAAGTCCTCGACCGAGGAGAAGGAGCGGTAGACACTGGCGAACCGGAGATAGGCGACGCCGTCGAGTTCGCGCAGGGGGCCCAGGATCGCCAGGCCGACCTCGTGACTCGGGATCTCCGCCAGCCCCGCCGACCGGATCGACTCCTCGACCCGCTGTGCGAGCTGCTGCAGCGCGTCGTCGTCGACCGGCCTGCCCTGACAGGCGCGGCGCACCCCCCGGACCACCTTGTCCCGGCTGAACTGCTCGGTGACCCCGGATCGTTTGACGACGGCGAGCACCATCGTCTCCGAAGTGGTGAAGCGCCGGCCGCAAGCGGCGCACGAGCGCCTCCGCCGGATCGCCTGACCCTCATCCACCTCTCGGGAGTCGACGACCCGAGAGTCCGCATGCCGGCAGAACGGGCACCTCATCCGCCGATCACCTTCCCCTCCGCGCCGGCCCCGAATGGACGCCCGTCCCGTCGCCACGCAACGACGAAAAGATCGACATGTGGACCGATCTGTGGACATCCGGTGGGTGAACACCGGCCAGCTGTGGACAACTGGTACCGAGTCTACCCCAAGCTATGGACCAACTACAGCCATGTAACTACTACATATAGCGGTGGAGACTAGGGTGAGGTCCGGGCACGCGCAAGCGCAACGACCGGGTCGGTCAGAGACGGATGAGGAGCTCACCCACCAGGGGTGAGAACGGCATCAGGATCACCTCCCACCCTCCGCGATCTCGGCCGCGACCGGCACCGTGAGCGGCAATCCGGGGACGAGAACGGCGTCTTCCAGGGAGTTGAGCTCCTTGATCTTCGCGACGACCGCGCCAGTGTCACTTCCTGGCGCGAAACGCGTCGCGAGATCGGACAGGGTCTCCCCCGAGGAAACCGACACCGTCGTGGTCCGTTCGGGCACCGCGGCACCCGGAACACCGGCCAAGAACAGACCCGATCCGGTGATGACCCCGGCGACGAGCAGAGCCATTCCGACGAGCGACGGCCACCTGAGCGGGAGCCGCCGCGGCGCCGGGCAAGCCGGGGAGGCGGTGGCGACACCGGGGCGGCGGCCAGCCACGACCCGCGCCCTGATCGGTGGGCGCAAGGGCTCGGCACGCGCGCCCCGCACCACCCGCACGGGCCGCGTCACACCTGCCGGAACGGACCTGGGGGAACTGGGCCGCACCAGTCCTCGATCGGCCAGAATCGACATCGGAACCTCCTCGCAACTCCTGCTGCGCTCGCACCGGGCCGCGACCCGGCGATCAAGATCGAACAAGCGTTCTATCGAACGCCCGTGCGAATGTGTACCACCTCCCACCGACAAAAATCGAGCGACACGGCGTGTCCATCGAACAGATGTTTGAAATCGTCGTCGCGGCGGGCTAACGTCGTTGACCAGGGCGTCTGCTGCGCGGACGCCGCCGGTGCCGTGGGCGGGAAGATCGTCCGCCACCGGCGAAGACACGCGAAGTCGGTCCGGGCGACCGGACGCACTGGGAGGCGACGCAGAGATGAAGGAGCGATACGGTGGCTAAGGAGAGCAAGGCGGGGAACGCGCCTAGGGGCTCGGGCAAGGTGCGCGCCTTGCCCGAGGTCTACGAGGTGGACGAGACCCTGACCGTGCGGCAGCAGCAGGTGCTCGACGTGATCAAACTGTGGGTGAGCCGGTTCGGCTACCCGCCGAGTGTGCGTGAGATCGGCGAGGCGGTCGGGCTGACCTCCACTTCGTCGGTGTCGCACCAGTTGCAGGCCCTGCAGCGCAAGGGTTATCTGCGACGCGACCCGAACCGCCCGCGTGCGGTGGGGGTGCTCGCCACGACGGACGACAACCCGATGGGCATCGACGTCGAGCAGCCCCAGTCGGCCGCGAAGGCCGCGTACGTACCGCTCGTCGGCCGGATCGCCGCCGGTGGGCCGGTGCTGGCGGAGCAGGCGATCGAAGACGTCTTCCCGCTGCCGAGGGAGATCGTCGGCGAGGGTGAGCTCTTCCTGCTGAGCGTCACCGGCGACTCGATGGTCGACGCCGCCATCACCGATGGCGACTGGGTCGTCGTGCGCCAGCAGCCCACGGCGGATCCGGGCGAGATCGTGGCGGCGATGATCGACGGCGAGGCGACGGTCAAGACGTTCAAGCGCAAGGACGGCCACATCTGGCTGATGCCGCACAACGAGGCGTACGACCCCATCCCGGGTGACGACGCCACGATCCTCGGCAAGGTCGTCGCCGTTCTTCGCAGGCTGTAGTCCGGAGCCGGAGCACGCCGGGATCCCGGGTCACCCGACCCGGGTCAGACTCGGCAGCTTCGGCAGACTCCCTCGGTCAGGCGCGCCGCTTGCGCAGCCTGCCGACCAGGAGAAGGCCGCCGATCACGACGACCGCGGCGATCCCGGCCTGCACGAACGGGAAGTCGGACCCCTGGCCAGAGCCACCGGCCGCGGAGGTCCCGCCCGACGTGCTGCCCTCGGACTTCGCCGCGTCCACGGCGAGCGCGGCCGCGCCCTTCACCGCACGGATCTGCTCCCCGACGCCCTCCCCGCCGGACAGCAGCGTCCCGTCCGGGTCGAAGGCGATCGCCTCGCCCTGCTTCTCGTTCGGCAAGGGCACGCGCACGGGTTCGCGCTGCAGTGCGCTCTTCAGGTCCCCGTCGGTGACGGCGTAGAGGTAGGCGTCGGTGTAGGTCCGCAACGCGACCACCGAGCCGTCGGCCATCGAGGCCGCGCCGGTCACCGTCATCGAGCCGATCGACCCGACGGGCCCGCCCGGCGTCGAAGTCTCCTTGATCTGCAACGACCCCACGCGCTCCAGCGGGGTCGGGCCGGGGCTGGCGAGCGGCCCCGTCGGGCGGTACACCTTCGCGTCGCCGAAGACGTCCTTGGTGATCAGGTACGGCGTACCCGAGCGGTCCATGATCAGCGCCTCGACGTCGTGCTGCCCATCGGGATAGGTGAGCCGGTGCAGCGTCGCCTTGCCCTGGGGAGTCAGCGAGATCAGCGCGACCGTGTCCCGCTTCTTGCGGTTGTCGCCGGTGTCGGAAAGCCAGAAGGTCCCGTCGGCGGCGCGGGCCAGGTCTTCGGGGTCATAAGGGTCCGTCGCGGCCGAGATGACCTTCTGGACCTTGCAGTCGCGGCCGAGGACGAAGACCTGCGTCTTGGTGCCGCCGTCGTTGAGGGCGTACAGGTGCTCTCCGTCGGAGACCAGGCCGGAGAGTTCGCTGAGCCGGGAGTCGCTGTTCTTGCACACCGGCTGCGGCGCCGGCACCTCCTGCGCCATGGCGGGAGCCGTCCCGCCGATGAACGCCACCAGCGCGACCGCGGCCGCGAAAATCCCCCGCACATCCACCTCCGTACCGTGGAACCCCTGAAGCCCCACACTACGGAGACGTCCGAGGCGGCGCGCAGTTCGGTGCGGATGCCAAAAAGACTCGTGAGTGGTACGGACGGTTAGAACCGTCCTTACCACTCACGAGGCTTTTGGTACTTGCCTACAGAGCCGAGCCGTCCGTCTGGAAGTCGCTCAGCGCCGCGGCCAGCTCGGGCCTGCCGCGGACGACGAGCCGCGTACCCGTCTCGACGTGCTCTTCCTCCAGCACCTCGCCGTCGGCGTGGGCGCGGGAGACGAGCTCGCCCCGCGAGTACGGGATCAGCACCTCGACCACGACCTCCGGCCTCGGCAACTTCTCCGCGATCACCTCGGCCAGCTCCGTGATCCCGGTGCCGGTCCGCGCCGACACCTGCACCGAACCGGCGAGCTGGTGCCGCAACCGGGCCAGCGACACCTCGTCGGCGGCGTCGGCCTTGTTGATCACCAGCAGCTCCGGCGGGAGCGGCTCGGAACGGCGCTTCGTGATCTCGGCGAGCACTTCGCGTACCGCGTTGACCTGCTCTTCCGGTGTCGGGTCGGCACCGTCGACGACGTGGACGAGCAGATCGGCACTCGCCGCCTCCTCCAGCGTCGAGCGGAACGCGTCCACCAGCTGGTGCGGCAGGTGCCGGACGAAACCGACGGTGTCGGTCAGCGTGTAGGTGCGGCCGTCGGGGGTCTGCGCCCGCCGGGTCGTCGGATCCAGCGTGGCGAACAGCGCGTCCTCGACCAGCACCCCGGCACCGGTCAGCGCGTTGAGCAGGCTCGACTTGCCGGCGTTGGTGTAGCCGACGATCGCGACGCTCGGCACCTCGTTGGCCACCCGTCGACCACGTTTGGTCTCGCGGATGGTGTCCATCGCGGCGATCTCGCGGCGCAGCTTGGACACGCGCTTGTTGATCCGCCGCCGGTCGGTTTCGAGCTTCGTCTCACCCGGACCGCGCAGACCCACACCACCGTTGGCGCCGCCCGCCCGGCCACCGGCCTGCCGGGACAGCGCCGCACCCCACCCGCGAAGCCGCGGGATCAGGTACTGCAGCTGGGCCAGCTCGACCTGCGCCTTGCCCTCCTTCGAGCGGGCGTGCTGCGCGAAGATGTCGAGGATCAGGGCGGTGCGGTCGATGACCTTCACCTTGACCTTCTCCTCCAGCTGGCGCAGCTGACCGGGGGACAGCTCACCGTCGCAGATCACCGTGTCGGCACCGGTGGCCGCCACGATCCCCCGCAGTTCCTTGACCTTGCCCGAGCCGATGTAGGTGGCGGGATCCGGGCGGATCCGCCGCTGCACCAGGCCTTCGAGTACCTCGGAGCCCGCCGTTTCGGCCAGCCGGGCGAGTTCGGCGAGCGAGGCCTCGGACTGGAGGGCGCTGCCCTCGGTCCACACACCGACCAGGACGACGCGCTCCAGGCGCAACTGCCGGTATTCGACCTCGGTGACATCCGCGAGTTCGGTGGACAGGCCCGCTACCCGGCGGAGCGAGGCGCGGTCCTCGAGCTCCAGTTCGCCGGTCGATGGGTCCATGTCGTCGTTCAGATCGTTGTGTGTCAGTTCCGTCATCGTGCCTCCATGGTCCCACGTTTCGGCGGCGGGACCGAATTCATTACCTGCTGGGATATTTCGACAGGTAGATGGCCGTGCGTTTCGCTTCCGGGTCGGCCGGCCGGGAGATGAAGTCGTCGACGAGCTCCATCAGCCGTGTCTCGAACTCGGCGATCTGCTCGTCCGGTACCTGCACGACTAGGCGCGTCTGCTGCACCTCGTCGAATCCCACGTCGGCGATCTCGGCCAGATAAGCCTCGAAGATCGCCTGATCGATCCCCCTGTCGCGGGAATCAAGATGCCACGACAACCCGGTCGAGCGATACGGAATTTCTTTCGCACCGCGCGTGCCGCGTCGCGGCGGGAGCGCTTCGAGGAACCCTGTGTCGACGAGTTTGCGCACGTGGTGCAGCGTCGTCGCGGGGTCGCGATCGAGTCGTTCGGCGAGTTCCTTGTTGGTCAGCGCCTCGGAGTAGGTCAACCGGATGATGCGCAACCTTATTCCGGAGGCCATCGCGGCGATCTCGGCCTCGGTGGCGGCGCGACGTTGAGTGGGCACCGGGACAGCCTAGAGCCGAAAGTGATTGACAGTTTCCAATCACTCAGGCCAAGGTGGCGTCGTGCGCAAGGAATCCCTCTTCTTCCACGCCGACTTCCGGCGGCTCTGGGCGGGCGACACGGCCAGTCAGGTGGGCGCTTTCGCCGGTCACACCGTGATTCCCCTGCTCGCGGCCACCGTGCTGGCCGCGACACCGTTCCAGATGGGACTGCTGACCGCGGCCGAGACCATCGCGTTCCTGATCATCGGGCTGCCCGCCGGAGTGTGGGTGGACCGGATGCGGCGGCGGATGCTCATGCTGCGGGCCGACTTCGTCCGCGCGGCGTTGCTGTTCACCGTTCCCCTCGCCTGGTGGGCCGGCGTGCTGTCGCTGACGCAGCTGATCGTGGTCGCCACGCTCGTCGGCGTCGCGACGGTGTTCTTCGACGTCGCCTACCAGTCGTATCTGCCGTCGCTGGTCGGCCGCGAGCATCTGCTCGAAGGCAACGCGAAACTCCAGGCGAGCCAGTCGGTCGCGTTCCTGACCGGGCCGGGTATCGGCGGCGGGCTCGTGCAGCTGGCCGGCGCGGCCAACGCCGTGCTGATGACCGGCGTGGGTTTCCTGACCTCGGCGCTGTGCCTGCTGCGGATCCGCACCGTCGAAGACGTCCCCGAGCAACCCGAAGAGGCGAAGCTGCTCCCCCAGATCGCCGAGGGACTGCGGTTCGTCTTCAAAGACCCCGCGCTGCGTTCGATCGTCGCCTGCACCGCGACCGCGAACCTGTTCAACGGCGCCTTCACCGCGATCGAAATCCTGTTCCTCAACCGGGAACTCGGCTTGTCACCGGCGGTCGTCGGCGCCGTGCTGGCGACCGGTGGCGTGGGCGGGATCATCGGGGCGATCCTGGCCGGGCGCATCACCCGGCGGATCGGGCAGGCGCGATCGATCTGGTTCGTCCCGCTGCTGACCTGGCCGTTCCAGCTGCTGCTCCCGCTCGCCGCACCGGGCTGGCGGATCGTCCTGTTCCCCGCGGCGCTGGCGATCGCGGGGTTCGGGATCATCGTCTACAACGTCGCGCAGGTCTCGTACCGGCAGGCCGTCTGCCCGGATCGGCTGCTCGGCCGCATGAACGCCAGCGTGCGCTTCGTGGTGTGGGGGATGCTGCCGCTGGGCGGACTGGTCGGCGGTGTACTGGGCGAGGCGATCGGGATCCGGGGGACGCTGTGGTTCGTCGCGGTCGGCGAGGTGGCCGCGGTGCTGTGGGTGGTCTTCTCGCCGATCCGGAAGCTTCGTGACCTGCCGCGCGAACCGATCGCCGTCGGCTAACCGAGCCCGGCCCACCAGGCTTCGTCGAGCTCTCCGCGGGCGACGATCTCCGCGGGGCCGGTCAGCGTGGACGACCCGCGGCGGATCCCGACCACCACGCGGCCGCCGGGGATGTCGACTGTGGCTTCCCCGGCGTCGGTGCCCGCGAGGTGCAGGGCGGCGGCGACCGCGGCGACCGTGCCGGTACCGCAGGACCGCGTCTCGCCGACGCCGCGTTCGTGGACGCGCATCTTCAGCGCGTCGTCGCCGAGCAGGTTGATGAACTCGAGGTTCACGCCTTCCGGGAACACGTCGGAGTCGAAGTCGGGCTGGTCACGCAGGTCGAGGACGTCGACGTCGTCCTCGACGACCGACACCAGATGCGGGTTGCCGACGTTCACCGCGACACCGGAGAACGGCTGCCCCGCGACCACGGTGACCGAGGTCCCGGTGATCGTCGCCGGGCCCATTTGCACGGTCACCGACCCGTCCGCGTGCATCTGGACCGGCCGGTCTCCGGCGCGGGTGCCGATGACGAAGTCGCGCTCGGACACCAGCCCGGAATCGACCAGGTGACGGACGAAGACCCGGACACCGTTGCCGCACATCTCCGCGATGGACCCGTCGGCGTTGCGGTAGTCCATGAACCATTCGCCGTCGGATTCCACCCCCAAGGCCGCCGAGCGCACGATCCGCAGCACGCCGTCGGCGCCGAGACCACGCTGGCGGTCGCACAGCGCCGCCACCCGTGCTTCGGTCAGCTCGAGGCGGCCGTCGGGGTCGGGAAGCAGCACGAAATCGTTCTGTGTGCCGTGTCCCTTAAGGAATTCGATGCCGCCCATGCCCGCAAGATTACTGGGCCGTCGCTTCGAGGACGCGCTCGGCCAGCCGCTCCGAACCGCCGTCGAACCACTGGATGCGCTTGTCCCGCCGGAACCAGGAACGTTGCCTCCGCACGAACCTCCGGGTGGCCTGCGCGGTGGCCTCGGACGCGGCCCGGAAGTCGCCGTCGCCGTCGATGGCGGCGATCACCTGCTGGTAGCCCAGCGCCCTCGACGCGGTGAGCCCGTCGCGGAGCCCCCGGCCCAGCAACGTCCGGACCTCGTCGACGAGTCCCGCTTCGAACATGAGCTCCACGCGGCGGTCGACGCGGCTGTCGAGTTCGGCGGGTTCGCGGTCGATGCCGATCAGGACCGTGTCGTAGCGCGCGGGCCCCGGTTTCGGCAGGTTGGCCGAGAACGGTTCGCCGGTGATCTCGATGACCTCCAGCGCGCGCACGATCCGGCGGCCGTTGGTCGGCAGGATGGCCGTGGCGGCGACGGGGTCGAGTTCGGTGAGCCGGGCGTGCATCGCGGCGACGCCGATTTCGTCGGCCTCGGCGGACAGCCGGGCCCGCACGTCCGGATCGGTGCCCGGGAACTTGAGGTCGTCGAGCACGGCTTGGACGTAGAGCCCCGACCCGCCGGTGAGGATCGGCACGCGTCCGGCGTCGAGCAGTTCTTCGACGCGGGCGCGCGCGTCGCGCTGGTACGCGGCGACGGACGCCGTCTCGGTGACGTCGAGGACGTCGAGCAGGTGATGCGGCACGCCCCGCCGCTCTTCGGGGGTCGCCTTGGCCGTCCCGATGTCCATCCCGCGGTACAGCTGCAACGCGTCCGCGTTGACCACTTCACCCCCGAGGGTGAGGGCGAGGTCGACCGCCAGCGCGGTCTTCCCGGTCGCCGTGGGCCCGACGACCGCGACCGGCCGGATCACGCGTGTTCCCAGACCGCGACGTGGTAGCCGACGCCGAACGGCGCGGCGGAGTAAAGCACCTCGGCGGTCCAGCCCCCGTCCGCCGCCAGTCCGGCGAGGACCTGCCAGGGCGCGCGGCCACCCGCCCCGAGTTCGGCCGCCAAGGCCGGGTCGAGTGCGGACAGCGCGCTCGTGTCGGCCTTGGCCAGCGCGTCGCGGATCCCGGCGTCGAACTCCTCCGCGCGCTCGTCCTCGCCGCCGGGGGAACGCGGGCCGTGCCGGCTCGAACCGTCGCCGAGGACGAGTACCGCGGCGGGCTCGCCCAGCCCACGGGCGAGCTGTTCGCACTGGCCGGAGGGGGTGGCGGGGTCGACGAGGTGGACCCGGACCGACGACGCGCCGCCCTGCTCACGCAGCCAGCCGGCGACGAGCGCGGGCAACGGCAGCTCTGTCTCGGGCGCCGTCACCCGGCTGAGTGAGACACCTAGGTCGACACCGAAGCCGCGGAAAGACCCGCTCGCGTGCTCCGGCACCTCGGGCGCCCCCGCGGCCGCGCCGATGACGACCCACTCCGGCGAAACGCCGGTCAGGCGACCCGCGGCGGTGAGGCAGGCTTCACGCAGCTCGGCGCACTCGTCCGCCGCGCCGGCGGCGAGTTCGGGGATGAGCAGCGGGGGTTGCGGGAGCATGGCGACACGGCGGATCACGGCCGCCGACGTTACCTTCCCCGCCTCCGAAGACGAGCAACCGACCGCCACGGAGGGTCCACCGGAAGTAGGATCACTGCCCTCTGGTGATTCATCCGGTTCCACGGTGGACGCTGAGCTGCTTGAATGCCGCAAGGGACTGACGCCCCCGAAGCAAGACGGCAACGCATTACCCGGCCCCGCCACTAGGCGGGGCGCCCGCGCCAGCGGGCGTACAGGCGATAAGGAGCCTGCGATGGCCCAGGAGAACACGTCCACCGGTACCCCGGCACCGCACCCGGTACCGCACGCGCTCGGTGGCGGGCACCCCGCACCCCCCGTGCCGCCCGCCGAGCCCAGCCCGTCCGCTTGGGGCAGGGTCGACGACGAAGGAACGGTCTACGTCACCACACCCGACGGCGAGCGCGCGGTCGGTGTCTGGCAGGCCGGGAGCCCGGACGAGGGTCTGCTCCACTACGCGCGCCGCTTCGACGACCTGCGCACCGAGGTCGAGCTGCTGGAGACGCGGCTGGAGTCCGGCGCGGGCGATCCGAAGCACGCGCTGGCGACGGCCACGCAGCTGCGTGACGGTCTCGCCGAAGCCGCCGTCGTCGGCGACATCGCCGCGCTGAGGGGCCGCATCGAGCAGGTCATCGCCCACGCCGAGAAGGCTCTGGCCGCGGCCAAGCAGGAGCGTGAGGAAGCCCGCGCGGCCGCCGTCGTCCGCAAGCAGGCCCTCGCCGACGAGGCCGAGAAGCTCGCCGCCGGGTCGACCCAGTGGAAGGCCGCCGGCGACCGGCTGCGCGCCATCCTGGACGAGTGGAAGACCGTCAAGGGGGTCGACCGCAAGACCGACGACGAGCTGTGGAAGCGGTTCTCCAAGGCCCGGGAGGCGTTCAACCGGCGCCGCGGCTCGCACTTCGCCGAGCTCGACAAGCAGCGCGCCGGCGCCAAGCACCGCAAGGAAGAGCTGATCGCCGAGGCCGAGGCGATCTCGGAGTCGTCGGACTGGGGTGAGACGGCGGGTCGCTACAAGGACCTGATGACCGAGTGGAAGGCCGCCGGCCGCGCCCCCAAGGACAGCGACGAGGCGCTCTGGCAGCGCTTCCGGGCCGCGCAGGACAAATTCTTCGCCCGGCGGTCCGCGGTGTTCTCCGAGCGCGACGCCGAATTCGCGACCAACGCGCAGCAGAAGGAGGAGCTGCTCGTCGAGGCCGAGAAGATCGATCCCGCCGCGAACTTGGAGGCGGCGAAGCAGCACATGCGGCGTATCCAGGACCAGTGGGACGAGATCGGCAAGGTCCCGCGCGAGCGCATCCGTGAGCTGGACGGGCGGCTGAAGGCCGTGCAGGACGCGATCAAGGCGGCCGAGGACAGCAAGTGGCGCCGGACCGACCCGGAGGCGCAGGCCAGGGCCGCGCAGTTCCGCGAGCGGGTCGAGCAGTTCGAGTCGCAGGCGGCGAAGGCCCGTGCGGCGGGCGACGAGCGGCGCGCGAAGAAGGCGGACGAGCAGGCCGCGCAGTGGCGTGAGTGGCTCGAGGCGGCGGAAGCGGCCATCGCGGACCGCTGATCCGGGTCCGTCCGTGAAGGCCTCCTTGCCTACCCTGAGGGTAGGCAAGGAGGCCTTCACTACCTTCAAGCACCGACCTCCCGGCTGAGCTCGTTGGGACTCGTGGTCAGGCTTCGGCACGATGAGGGGAACGTCGAGGGACTCTGGGTCCCTCAAGGAGGCCTTCACGGCCATCGGGCGGCGGGACGCGTCACTCCACTGTGGAGGGACACCTAGCACCTTCGTGCGTATTCGAGCGCTCTCCGCGCTCAACCGTGGTCGACTTCGATCATGAACCAGACACTGATTCCCCCAGTACGCCGGGCGTTCGCCGCCCTGGCGATCAGTTGTGCTCTGGTGGCCGGGCTCGCCCCGGCCGCGGCGGCGACCGGTTCCCCGGCACCGCTCCCGGCCTCCTCCGAAGCCGGAAAGAAGAAGGTCAAGCTCGACGCGTCGCTCAGCAAGAAGCAGGTCAAGGTCAACGAAAAGGTCACCCTCAAGGGGACCCTGCAGGCCGTGGCCGGCGCCCGGGCCGACGGCACGGACAGCCTCGAAGCGATCATCGTGCAGCAGCTTCAGGGCAGTGTCTGGGTGAACATCGCCGACACGACCTGCCGGCCCAACTCGACGTTCTCCCTGAAGCTGAGCTTCTCCTTCAGCGCGGTGGTCACGCTCAGGGCCTATCACCCGGAAACGACGCTCTACGCGAGCGCGTACACGTCCAGCAACCTCACCCTGCGGGTCGGCTAGCTGCGCGAGAACGCGGCCCGCATCCAGTAGACGGCCAGCGCGACGGTGGCGATCCAGGCGACGATCAGCCCGATGCCCGGACCGCCACCGGCCGCGCCGGTCGCGTTCGAGGACTGCTGGGACCAGATCGCGAGCATTCCGTCGACGGAGGCGAACCAGCCTCCGGCGGCGCAGACCCAGGCCAGCCACCAGCGCCGGGTCACCAGCGTGACGGCCGAGACGAACACCCCGACCCCGGTGGAGGTCGCGGCGAACAACTGCGGGATCCCGCCGCCCTTGCCGAGCAGCACCTCCCAGCCGGCGTGCTCGCCGACCCAGGGCAGCAGCTGGGCGACCAGCAGCACGAACACCAGCACGGCGATGGTGAACCCGCGCCTGCCCAGTTCGATCGTCTTGGCCGCGCGTTCGCCGACCTCGTCGATCTCGGCGGCGAGTTCGTCGATCTTCGGTTCGGTCACAGTGCACACCCGCTCACCGGTTCCGGCGTGACGGCCGGGGCACCGAAGCCCGGCAGGCCCAGCGTCACGCCGTTGGTCTTCGGCCGCAACCCGGCCTCGGAGTTGTCGCCCGCCTTCGTTCGGCGGTGCGACAGCAGGTCGCCGTCGGCGACGAGATGGTGCGGAGCGCCGTAGGTCACCACGGTCTCGACGACGTCGCCGGGCCGCACCGAACGGTCCACGAGCGGTCCCGTCGGCGTGAAGTGGACGAGCCTGCCGTCCCGGGCGCGGCCGCTCATGCGCTGGGTCTCGGTGTCCTTGCGGCCCTCGCCGGAGGCCACCAGCAGCTCGACGCGCCGCCCGACGATCTTCTTGTTCTCGTCCCAGGAGATGTCGTTCTGCAGCTTCACGAGCCGTTCGTAGCGCTCCTGCACGACCTCCTTCGGCAGCTGCCCGTCCATCTCGGCGGCGGGCGTGCCCGGCCGGATCGAGTACTGGAAGGTGAACGCGCTGGAGAACCGCGCCTGCGCGACGACGTCGAGCGTCGCCTGGAAGTCTTCCTCGGTCTCGCCGGGGAAACCGACGATGATGTCGGTGGTGATCGCGGCGTCGGGCATCGACTCGCGCACGCGGTCGAGGATCTTGAGGTAGCGCGCCGAACGGTAGGACCGCTTCATCTCGCGCAGCACCCGGTCCGACCCGGACTGCAGCGGCATGTGCAGCTGGTGGCACACGTTCGGCGTCTCGGCCATCGCGTCGATGACGTCCTCGGTGAACGCCGCCGGATGCGGCGAGGTGAACCGGACCCGTTCCAGCCCGTCCACCGAACCGCAGGCGCGCAACAGCTTCCCGAACGCGAGCCGGTCGCCGAATTCGACGCCGTAGGAGTTCACGTTCTGGCCCAGCAGGGTCACTTCCAGCACGCCTTCGGCGACGAGCGCCTCGACCTCGGCGAGGATCTCGCCGGGGCGGCGGTCGCGTTCCTTGCCGCGCAGCGCCGGGACGATGCAGAAGGTGCAGGTGTTGTTGCAGCCGACCGAAATCGACACCCAGCCCGCGTACGCCGAGTCCCGCTTCGCCGGAAGCGTCGAAGGGAAGGTCTCGAGCGATTCGAGGATCTCGACCTCGGCCTCGGCGTTGTGCCGCGCGCGCTCCAGCAGCGTCGGCAGCGAACCGATGTTGTGCGTGCCGAAGACGACGTCGACCCAGGGCGCGCGCTTGACGATCTCGCCGCGGTCCTTCTGGGCGAGGCAGCCGCCGACGGCGATCTGCATGTCCGGCTTCGCCGTCTTCTGCGGCCGCAGATGGCCGAGGGTGCCGTACAGCTTGTTGTCCGCGTTCTCCCGCACCGCGCAGGTGTTGAACACGATCAGGTCGGGTGTGGCCTCGCCGTCACCCGGTACGTAGCCGGCGTCCTCGAGCTGCCCGGCAAGACGTTCGGAGTCATGCACGTTCATCTGGCAGCCGAAGGTGCGGATCTGGTAAGTGCGCGCGCTCATCTCGCCTTCGAGGGTACGCGGGCGGGGTTCCATGGCACGATCGACCCTCATGAGGAGACCAGGGGTGCTCGCGGTGGTGATCGCCGTGGTCTGTGCCCTGGTCACCGGGTGCGGTCCCGATCTGTCCGGGACGAAGGTGCGGATCGCGGCGGGGCTCAACGGCGGTGTCTACGACAAACTGGCCGAGGCGCTGGCCGACGCGTGGGCCACGCAACTGGACACCGAGCGGCCGGTGATCCAGGAGACCCAGGGCTCGCCCGACAACGTCGGCCGGGTGCGGGCGGGGAAGGCCGACGTCGCGTTCGTGGCGGCCGACGTGGCCGCCGACGACACCGCCGGGCTGGCCGCGCTGGCCCGGGTGCACGACGACTATCTGCACGTCATCGTCCGCGCCGACTCGTCGATCAGGTCGTTCGCGCAGTTGCGCGGGCACAAGGTCGCGATCGGTTCGCCGGATTCGGGTGTCGAGTTCCTCTCGAAGCAGCTGCTGAAGGCGTCGGGGCTGACCGGCGCGATCGACCGGCGCAATCTCGGTCTCCCCGAGGCGCTGCCCGCGCTGGAGAACCGGCAGATCGACGCCGTCATCTGGTCGGGTGGCCTGCCGACGCCGTCGATCACCGAGAAGGTGCACACGGTCGGCCTGCGGCTGCTCGACATCACCGATCTGGCGGACGCGCTGCGCGCCACCAGCCCGGTGTACCGGACGGCGACCATCCCGGTGACGGCCTACAACCTGCCGTCACCGGTGACCACGCTCGTGCTGCCGAACTTCCTGGTGGTGCCGACGTCGATGCGCGACGACGTCGCCGAGGCGCTGGTGCGCGGGCTGTTCGACGCGCGGGACCAGCTGGTCGAGGCGGCCGGGGCGGCGCTGTCGATCGACATCCATCCCGCGATCGAGACCGCGCCCCTGCCGCTGCATCCCGGCGCGCTGCGCTACTTCCGGTCACTCAAGAACTAGCGGCAGGGTCACGGTCACCTGAAGACCGCCGCCGTCGGGTGAGCCGAGCCGCAGCGAACCGTCCGAGCGGGCCAGGATCTCGGTGACGATCGCCAGGCCGAGGCCGGATCCGGGCACGTTCTGATGCGCGGTGCTGCGCCAGAACCGGTCCGCCGCGCGATCCAGCTCGTCGTCGCGCAGGCCGGGGCCGTGGTCGCGGACGGCGATGTCCACCTTGCCGTCGGCGGTCCTGACGTCCACCCGCACCTCGGTGCCCGGCTCGGTGAACTTGAGCGCGTTGTCCAGCAGCGCGTCGAGGACCACTTCGAGGCCGCGGGCCGGGGTGAGCACCCGCAGTCCGCCGCCCAGCCCGGTCGCCTCCAGCGTGATGTCGCGTGCCGCGCCGACCACGGTCCAGTCGGCCACCCGGGCGCCCACCACCTCGTCGAGGCCGACCTGCACCAGTTCGCCGCCCGAGGCCTCGGCGCGGGCCAGCGAGAGGAGTTCGTCGAGGATCTGGTTGAGCCGTCGCGCGTCGACGACGGCGGCTTCGAGGTCGGCCGCGGCGAGGTCGTCGTCGACGTGGCCGTCGAGGTTGCCCAGCCTGATCTTCAACGCGGTCAACGGGTTCCGCAGCTGGTGGGAGGCGTCGGCGACGAACGCGCGCTGCGCCGACAGCGCCTCGTCGACGCTGGCCGCCATCCGGTCGAAGGACCGTTCGAGCTGCCGCAGCTCCGGTGGCCCGCCGGTCTCCCCCACCCGTTTGACCTCGCGGCCGCTGACCACGGAGGCGACCAGTTCGCCGGTGGCGTCGTCGAGCCGCCGGACCGGGCGCAGGATCCAGCGCACCACCGGCACCGCGACCAGCAGCGCGAGCCCGAACGCCAGCACCGCGCCCGCCGCGATGAGCAGCCACCACCACAGCAGTTCGGTGCGGGCCTTGGCGGTCGAGGAGACGGTGATGACCGCGCCCCGCACCTCGCCGTCGATGAGGATCGGCTCGGCCAGCACCAGCGGCTCGGTGTTCCACGGCATCAGCAGCGGTCCGGGCTCCGAACGCCGTCCGGCCAGCGCCTCCTGCAGATGGGAGGCGATGACGGGGTCCTTGAGCTCGATCCCCACCTCGCCGGGCCCGCGGGCCACGGCCTCGCCGTCCTGGTCGACGATCGCCACCGGCACTTCGTAGACCTCGGTGTAGCGGTGGAGCTCGTCCACGATCAGGTCCGGCCGGTTCTCCACCAGCGGGCGCTGGGCCAGCGACGCGAACCGGGAGGTGTCGGTGAGGCGGTCGAGGAAGAGGTCGAGCTGCACACTGGCCGCCACGCTGAGCGCGAGCGGGATGCCGAGGCCGAACACGAGGGCCGCGACCAGCGTCAGCACGATCGCCTGGAGCCGGACGCGCACCGGCTCAGCCTTCTTCCGCCGGACCGTAGGCGCCGCCGAGGCGGTACCCGACGCCGCGGACGGTCTCGATCAGCGCGGGCCTGCCCAGTTTGGTCCGCAGGGTGGCGACGTGGACGTCGAGCGACCGGCTCTCCGCCGGGCCGCGATGCCCCCAGACCTCGTTCAGCACGTGATCACGGGCGCAGACCGCGCCGCGGGCGGTGACCACCAGCGCGAGCACCTGGAATTCCTTGCGGGACAACGAAACCGGCTGACCGTCGACCTGCACCTCGTGGCGCCCGATATCGACCGAGACATCACCCGCGCGGATGACGCCCGGCGGTTCGGCCGCGGCTGGCCGTTCTCCGCGGCGACGGCGCACGGCCTCGACGCGGGCGACCAGTTCGTCGACGTCGTAGGGCTTGACCAGGTAGTCGTCGGCGCCGGACCGCAGCCCCTGGATCCGGTCGTCGACCTCGCCCCGCGCCGAAACGACGATCACCGCGACGTCGCTGACCGCGCGGATGCGGCGGCACAGCACGATCCCGTCGATGTCGGGGAGGCCCAGGTCGAGCAGCACGACGTCGACCTCGTGCACCAGATCGAGCACGCCGGCGCCGGAGGCCAGGCGTTTGATCGTCAGGCCGCGCCGGGTCAGCGCGGGCGTCAAGGCACCCGCGACCCGGTCGTCGTCCTCCACCAGCAGTACCCGCACCCGTGTCTTCCCTTTCACGCCGTCCCCGCACCGCGACGAGGTGAAGAACGACTCTATGGGGTGAGTCACCTCTCGCGCTGCCCGTACCGCTGGGCCGGATGGCCCTGTGAGGGACCCGCTGCACGCGGTAATGGTCACGATGCGTCACAGATCTGTTGTGACCCCGGTTACGGGACACCCCCGCTTTGTCTAGGCTGATCAGCGCCGGACGGAGGTGGACCGGGGCCGTCCGGTGGCTTGAGAACGATACGGACTTGAAACCCTAAGTATTGGTCAAGCCGTCTTTACAAGCGGTCCGACGGGAGTAGGTTTCCGCCATCGCGTGGTGCCTGACCCCGCAGTCCCCTGCAAACGAACGCTCCTGGAGGCCAGATGACCGCGGAGGTGGCGGCGCCGATGATCAAGGCGGCCGCCGTGAACAAGTACTTCGGCGACCTGCACGTGCTCAAGGAGATCAACCTCGAGGTGCCGCGTGGGCAGGTCGTGGTCGTGCTCGGGCCGTCCGGGTCTGGCAAGTCGACGCTGTGCCGGGCGATCAACCGGCTGGAACCCATCAACTCCGGCGAGATCGCGGTGGACGGCGTTCCGCTGCCCGCCGAAGGGAAGGCGCTGGCCGCGCTGCGCGCCGACGTCGGCATGGTGTTCCAGTCGTTCAACCTGTTCGCGCACAAGACGATCGTCGAGAACGTCATGCTCGCGCCGATGAAGGTCCGCAAGGTCAACTCGGCCGAGGCCCGCAAGACCGCGATGGACCTGCTCGAACGCGTCGGCATCGCCAACCAGGCCGACAAGTACCCGGCCCAGCTCTCCGGCGGGCAGCAGCAGCGGGTGGCGATCGCCCGCGCGCTGGCCATGCGCCCCAAGGTGATGCTGTTCGACGAGCCGACCTCGGCGCTGGACCCGGAGATGGTCCAGGAGGTCCTCGACGTGATGACCACGCTCGCCAAGGACGGGATGACGATGCTCGTCGTCACCCACGAGATGGGCTTCGCGCGGCGCGCGGCGAACCGGGTGGTGTTCATGTCCGACGGCGAGATCGTCGAGGACTCCACCCCGGACGACTTCTTCACCAAGCCGAAGACGGATCGCGCCAAGGACTTCCTCGGCAAGATCCTGACCCACTGAGGTCTTCCCCGCCGGCCGGTATGGCTGGACAAGATTCGGAAGGAAACTGAGAACAATGCGGTTGAACCGAGTTCTGCGAATGAGCGCGGCCGTCGTGGCGGCCGGTCTCGCCCTCTCCGCCTGTGGTGGCGGCGGGTCGGACGCCGGCAGCGGCTCCAGCGGCGCCAAGAACGTGGTGGCGAAGGCCAAGAGCGACAAGAAGCTGGTCATCGGCATCAAGTTCGACCAGCCCGGTCTCGGCCAGAAGCAGGCCGACGGCACCTACGCCGGTTTCGACGTCGACGTGGCGAAGTACATCGCCAAGGAGCTCGGCGTCGAAGAGTCGGGGATCACCTGGAAGGAAGCGCAGTCCGCGCAGCGCGAGGACCTGATCAAGAAGGGTGAGGTCGACTTCATCGTCGCCACCTACTCGATCACCGACAAGCGCAAGAACGAGGTCTCCTTCGCGGGCCCGTACTTCATCGCCCACCAGGACCTGTTGGTCCAGGCCGACAACACCGACATCACCGGCCCGGAGTCGCTGACCGGCAACAAGAAGCTCTGCTCGGTCAAGGGTTCGACCCCGGCGCAGAACGTCAAGGACAAGTACGCCAAGGAAGTCCAGCTCCAGGAACGTGGCAAGTACACCGACTGCGTTACCGATCTGCTCAACGGAACCGTCGATGCCATGACGACCGATGACGTGATCCTCGCCGGCTACGCCGCGCAGCAGCCCGGCAAGCTGAAGCTGGTCGGCAAGGGCTTCACCGACGAGAAGTACGGCGTCGGCCTGAAGAAGGACGACGCCGAGAGCGTCACCGCGATCAACAACGCGATCAAGAAGATGCAGCAGGACGGCGCGTGGAAGGCCGCTCTGGAGAAGAACGTCGGCCCGTCGGGCTACAAGATCCCGGAACCCCCGGCCGTCTCCTGACACCCGGCTCGTTGAGCCGCTGAACTGAAGGAATCGAACGGTGCGCCGTGTACCGCGGCGCACCGTTCCCATACCGAGGCTGGGTTGAGCACCTTGTTCGATTTCCTCGACAATCCCAATTACGACTTGCTCGGCGCCTTCTGGATGACGATCAAGCTCACCTTCTTCTCCGCGATCGGCTCCCTGATCTGGGGCACCATCCTGGTGGGGTTGCGGGTCAGTCCGGTTCCGATCATGCGGGCATTCGGCACCGCCTATGTCAACATCTTCCGGAACACCCCGCTGACCGTGATCATCGTCTTCACGTCGCTGGGCCTGTCCTCCACCCTGGGAGTCAGCCTGGCCTCGTCCGAGTCGACGACGTCGTTGGAGGACAACGCCTTCCGGCTCGCGATCCTCGGTTTCATCGCCTACACGGCGACATTCGTCTGTGAATCGCTGAGGTCGGGTATCAACACCGTGCCCGTCGGCCAGGCGGAAGCGGCCCGCGCACTCGGGCTCGGTTTCCTCCAGGTGCTGACACTGATCGTGCTGCCGCAGGCGTTCAGGTCGGTGATCGCGCCGCTGGCGAACGTCATGATCGCGCTGTTGAAGAACACCACGGTCGCGTCGATCATCGGTGTGGCCGAGGCCTCGCTGCTGATGTCGGAGATGGTGGAGAACGAGTCCGACTCGCTGCTGCTGGTCTTCCTGCTCTTCGCCGCCGGTTTCGTCGTCCTGGTCCTCCCCCTCGGCCTGTTCCTGGGCTGGGTCGCCAAGAAGGTCGAGGTCAAGCGATGAGCGCGCAGACCGTCCTCTACGACATCCCCGGCCCCAAGGCTCGGGCCCGAAATTGGCTCTACACCGTTCTTTTCGTTCTCGTCCTGGCGCTGGCCGCGTACTACGTCTACGCGGGTTTCGACGAGAAGAACCAGTGGGCCGGCGCGCTGTGGGAGCCCTTCCTCAAGGGTTCCACCTGGACCGAGTTCATCCTGCCCGGTCTGCTCAACACGCTGAAGGCCGCGGCGCTGTCGATCGTGATCGCGCTGCCGATCGGCGCACTGCTGGGTATCGGCAGGCTGTCCGACCACAAATGGGTGCGAGTCCCGGTCGGCGCCGTCGTCGAATTCTTCCGGGCGATCCCGGTGCTGCTGTTGATGGTCTTCGCCGCCGCGTTCTACGCGTTCTACACCGACATCGACGCCGCGATCCGCCCGCTGTTCGCCGCGGTGACGGGCCTGGTGCTCTACAACGGCTCGGTCATGGCCGAGGTGTTCCGTGCGGGCATCCTTTCGCTGCCCAAGGGCCAAGGTGAGGCCGCCTCCGCGCTGGGTATGCGCAAGACCCAGATCATGATGACCGTCCTGCTGCCGCAGGCGGTCACCCTGATGCTGCCCGCGCTGGTGAGCCAGCTGGTCGTCATCCTGAAGGACACCGCGCTGGCCGGTCAGCTGACCATCGGCTTCAACGAGCTGATCCGCAGCACCGGACCGCTCACCGGTCTCTACGGCAACACGATCCCGACGCTGATCGTCGTCGCGATCATCTTCATCGTGCTGAACCTGCTCCTGACCCAGTTCGCGAGCTGGCTCGAGAACAAGCTGGCGCGGCGGAAGAAGGCACCCAAGGGCGCCAAGCCGGTGCACGACGCACCCGCGTCCGTCGTCGACGCCACCGACTTCAACACCGGTCGGTCGCTGTAGCTCCATAAGTACATGAAGGCCCCCTTCCTTGCGCCCAGGTACAGGAAGGGGGCCTTCATGTACTCCGGGATAGGCCTCTTGGTCCTGTCGGGACAGCGGCCGCTCGGCTAGCGTCGGCCGTATGGCGGACCAGGCCGCGACGCTGCTCGAAGCGCTGCCGGACCTGGCGGGCAGGTCGGTCCTGGTCGTCGGGTGCGGCGATGGCCGGTACCCACGCTTGCTCCGCGGAAAGGGCGCGCGCCGCGTGGTCGGCGTCGACGCGGACCAGGTGCTGATCGCGGCCGCGCAACGCGAAGAGGAACGCGACCCCGCCGGGATCTCCTACGAGGTCCACCAGCTCACCCGGCTGCCGGCGATGGGAGTGTTCGACGTCGTGCTCGCCTTCCTGGACTCTCCCGATCATCTCGGTCGCGTCGCCGCGAGCCTGGTGACGGGCGGGCTGCTGGTGGTTGTCGCCACGAACGGGCTCAACCTGGAAGAAGGGTTGCGGGACAACGGGTTCCAGGACCTCGTCCTGCGCCGCCACGAGAGCGGCGACGTGCACAGCGCCCGCAAGGTGGGCTGAGTCGCACACCCTGGTGTCGAGCCAGGCTGGCCGGGGCTATGAATCCCGGCCGGTCGCCGGACCGTGCGCGTCTGGCGGTATGGGACACACGGGCCCACACCGCCGCACCGGTACGACGGAACAGGTTTCCCCGCCGTGCCGGGGCGTAGCGCGTGTGGGAGTCGAACCCACGTCACCGGGGTGAAAACCCGGTATCCCTTCCGCTGGACCAACGCGCCTTGGCCTGGAACACAGTCCGGCGCGCATGCGCACCGGACTGCTTCGTTCCAGAAATCTGGGTCACCGAAAGAAAAAGCCGCCCGGTTCGGTTTCCCGAAGGGCGGCTCCGCGTATGCGTCGTCCTGCTAGGACGGCGATCGGGAGCCGTGTTCTTCTTCCATACCAAGGACCATGGCGTAACAACGTCGCGTCATGTGTCCTCCCTCGGTGGTGTGCGGGTAAGTGTGCGGCAGGGATAGGGGCGGCGGCAACCGATTTAGCTCGTGAGTGGTAAGGACGGTTAGAACCGTCCTTACCACTCACGAGGGGTGTCTACTTGTCCCGCCGGAACAGTTTGTTCCCCAGCCAGACGATGGGGTCGTACTTCCGGTCCGCGACGCGTTCCTTCATCGGGATCAGCGCGTTGTCGGTGATGTGGATGCCCTCCGGGCACACGTCCGAGCAGCACTTGGTGATGTTGCAGTAGCCGAGCCCGTGCTCCTCCTGCGCCTCGTCACGCCGGTCGGCGACGTCGAGGGGATGCATTTCGAGTTCGGCGATCCGCATCAGGTACCGGGGCCCGGCGAAGGCCTCCTTGTTCTCCTCGTGGTCACGCACCACGTGGCAGGTGTTCTGGCACAGGAAGCATTCGATGCACTTGCGGAACTCCTGCGAGCGCTCGACGTCCACCTGCTGCATCCGGTACTCCCCCGGCTTCAGCTCCGGCGGCGGAGTGAACGAGGGGATCTCGCGGGCCTTGGTGTAGTTGAACGACACGTCGGTCACCAGGTCGCGGATCACCGGGAACGTCCGCATCGGCGTCACGGTGATGACCTCGTCCTCGGTGAAGGTCGACATCCGGGTCATGCACAGCAGCCGCGGCTTGCCGTTGATCTCCGCCGAGCACGAACCGCATTTGCCCGCCTTGCAGTTCCACCGCACCGCCAGATCCGAGGCCTGGGTGGCCTGCAACCGGTGGATGATGTCGAGGACGACCTCGCCCTCGTTGACCTCGACGGTGTAGTCCTGCAGCTCACCGGCGTCGGCGTCACCGCGCCAGACCCGGAAACTCGCCTTGTAGCTCATGCCGGACTCCCGGGGTGCGAGGCCAGTTCTTCGTCGGTGTAGTATTTCCCCAGCTCGGACAGTTCGAACAGCTCCAGCAGGTCCTGCCGCAGCGGGGTCTGCGCCTTGACCTCGATGCCGATCTCCGGCACCACCGGGTTGTCGCCCGGTGTGGCCGAGCAGACCAGGAGTTTGTTGCGCCACTGGGCGTCCATGCCGGGATGGTCGTCCCGCGTGTGCCCGCCCCGGCTCTCGGTCCGCATCAGCGCGGCCCTGGCGACGCATTCGCTGACCATCAGCATGTTCCGCAGGTCGACGGCGAGATGCCAGCCGGGGTTGAACTGCCGGTGTCCTTCGACGGTGACCCGCTTGATCCGCTCGCGCAGTTCCCCGAGCTTCTCCAGCGCCCGCTCGATCTCCTCCGATTTGCGGATGATGCCGACGAGGTCGTTCATCGATTGCTGCAGCTCGGTGTGCAGGCTGTACGGATTCTCCTCGACACCGTCGCCCGGCGGGTCGAACGGCGCGAGCGCCATCGCCGCGGCGGCGTCCACATCGGACTGACTGACCTTCGGGCGGTCCTTCAGTTCCGCGACGTAGGACGCGGCGCCGAGGCCCGCACGACGGCCGAAGACGAGCAGATCCGAAAGCGAGTTGCCGCCGAGCCGGTTCGAGCCGTGCATCCCGCCCGAACACTCGCCCGCGGCGAACAGCCCCGGCACGCTCGACGACGCGGTGTCCGGATCGACCTCGATCCCGCCCATCACGTAATGGCAGGTGGGGCCGACCTCCATCGGTTCCTTCGTGATGTCGACGTCGGCGAGTTCCTTGAACTGGTGGTACATCGACGGCAGCCGTTTGCGGATCTCCTCCGCGGGCAGCCTGCTGGCGATGTCGAGGAAGACCCCGCCGTGCGGCGATCCCCGGCCCGCCTTGACCTCGGAGTTGATCGCACGAGCCACCTCGTCACGCGGCAGCAGATCCGGCGTGCGGCGGTTCTTCTCCTGGTCGGTGTACCAGCGGTCGGCTTCTTCCTCGCTGTCCGCGTACTGCCCCTTGAAGACATCGGGGACGTACTCGAACATGAACCGCTTGTCCTCGGTGTTCTTGAGGACCCCGCCGTCACCGCGGACGCCTTCGGTGACCAGGATCCCCTTCACGCTCGGCGGCCAGACCATGCCCGTCGGGTGGAACTGGACGAACTCCATGTTGATGAGCGTCGCCCCGGCCCGCAGCGCCAGCGCGTGCCCGTCACCGGTGTACTCCCACGAGTTCGAGGTGACCTTGAACGATTTCCCGATACCGCCGGTCGCCAGCACCACCGCCGGCGTCTCGAACAGGATGAACCGGCCGCTCTCCCGCCAATACCCGAAGGCGCCCGAGATCCGGCCGTCCTCAGTCAACAGCTCGGTGATCGTGCATTCGGCGAAGACCTTGATCCTCGCCTCGTAGTCACCGGTCTCCTTGAAGTCCTCTTGTTGCAGCGAAACGATTTTCTGCTGCATCGTGCGGATCAGTTCGAGTCCGGTGCGGTCGCCGACGTGCGCCAGCCGCGGGTACGTGTGCCCGCCGAAGTTGCGCTGGCTGATCCGGCCGTCGGCGGTGCGGTCGAACAGGGCGCCGTAGGTCTCCAGTTCCCAGACCCGGTCCGGCGCCTCCCTGGCGTGGAGTTCGGCCATCCGCCAGTTGTTGAGGAACTTCCCGCCGCGCATGGTGTCGCGGAAGTGCACCTGCCAGTTGTCGTTCGAATTCGCGTTGCCCATCGACGCCGCGCAGCCGCCTTCGGCCATCACCGTATGCGCCTTGCCGAAGAGCGATTTGCACACCACCGCGACGCTGAAGCCGCGTTCACGGGCTTCGATGACCGCGCGGAGACCGGCACCGCCGGCACCGATCACCACCACGTCGTAGTTGAGCCGTTCGACCTCGGTCATGAAAAGAGCCACCTCGAAGCTTGTCGCCGGGGACGGGAGATTCCCGCGCCGCTAGTTGATGAACCGCAGATCCGAAATCGCGCCGCTCGCCACGAGCATCACGTAGAGGTCGGTCAGCACGAGCGTGCCGAGCGTCGTCCACGCCAGCGCCATGTGCCGGGTGTTGAGTTTCGTCACCTGGGTCCAGATCCAGTAGCGCACCGGATGTTTGGAGAAGTGCTTGAGCCTGCCGCCGGTCACGTGACGGCACGAGTGGCACGACAACGTGTACGCCCACAACAGGATCACGTTGCCGAGCAGCACGATGTTGCCGAGCCCGAAGCCGAATCCGCCGGTCTTGCCGTGGAACGCGGTGATCGCGTCGTAGGTGTTGACCAGCGAGACGACCACGGCCACGTAGAAGAAGTAGCGGTGGGCGTTCTGGATGATCAGCGGCAGCCGTGTCTCACCGGTGTACTTCGCGTGCGGTTCGGCGACCGCGCAGGCGGGCGGCGAGAACCAGACGGCCCGGTAGTAGGCCTTGCGGTAGTAGTAGCAGGTCAGCCGGAAGCCCAGCAGGAACGGCAGGACCAGGAAGCCGAGCGGGATGAAGCCCGGCAGTTCGCCGATCCAGGCGCCGAAATGCCGGGAGCCTTCGACGCAGGATTCCGAGACGCAGGGCGAATAGAACGGCGTCAGGTAGTGGTACTCGGGCACCCAGTACGCGGTGCGCACGAAGGACCTGATCGTCGCGTAGATGATGAAGGCGGAGAGGCCGAGGACGGTCAGCAGCGGGGACAGCCACCACCGGTCGGTGCGCAGCGTTTTTTCGGCGATCCGGGCCCGCGAAGGTGCGCGAACCCCCGTACCCCGTCCGGCCTCGTTGCCGGCGGGGGCGCTCACCGCTGGTCGCGCTTGTAGCCGCCGACGCCTTCGTCATCGGCGCCTTGCCAGAGCGCCGGGTCGTAGGGCGTATCGGGAACTTGGACCCGGTCGGCGGCCTTCGCCTGGGCGGGCACCGCGTTCGGGGTCGTGTCGAGGTCGGTCGCGTCGATGTCGAGCCGCTCGACGTCGTTCGCCAGGCGCCGTACCGCCGACGCGTCGCCGTATCGGGACCGCAGCGCGCCGACGCACTGCCTCAACTGACCGATGGCTCGCCGAAGCTCGGCGATCTCTGTGGTGGACATCGGTACCTCCCGATGGTCGGTTCGGTTGGCCGCTTGAGCCTTCGAAGGCCAGCGATTCCTCGCCGTCTCGACTCTGCCGCGCGTTGTGCAATGTGACAAGTAGCACAGTGGAACCTAGTGACGTGATGGAGGTCACGCGAGTCGATCTTCTGTATCGATTTTGATTCGAGCTTTCCCCCGAGGTACTGTGGCCACTGTCACGACCCAGCGACGTCAGCGTTGCCGTCCCGCGGACCACCACGACCAGTGATCCGGAGCCGGACAATGAGCACCGCCCCGAACGTCCACCCCATCATCGCCGAAGTCACCGGGCGCATCGCCGCCCGCAGCGCCGAAACCCGCGCCGCGCACCTCGAGCGCGTCGCCGCCGCCCACGAAGAAGGGCCGGTTCGGCGCGGCCTCGACTGCAGCAACCTCGCCCACGGTTTCGCCGCGATGGAAGGTGTCGACAAAGCGGCACTGCGCGCCGCGCGGGCGCCGGGTGTCGCGATCGTCTCGTCCTACAACGACATGCTTTCGGCCCACCAGCCGATGCAGGAGTACCCCGCGATGCTGAAGGCCTCGGTCCGCCAGGCGGGCGGGGTGGCCCAGTTCGCCGGAGGCGTGCCCGCGATGTGCGACGGCGTCACCCAGGGCCGTCCCGGGATGGAGCTGTCGCTGTTCAGCCGCGAAGTGATCGCGATGTCGACCGCGATCGCGCTGTCCCACGACATGTTCGACGCGGTGCTGCTGCTCGGCGTCTGCGACAAGATCGTGCCGGGCCTGCTGATCGGCGCGCTGTCGTTCGGGCATCTCCCGGCGATCCTGGTGCCGGCCGGGCCGATGAACTCGGGCCTGCCGAACAAGGAGAAGGCGCGCGTGCGCCAGCTCTACGCCGAGGGCAAGGCGACGCGCGAAGATCTGCTCGACGCCGAAGCGGCTTCGTACCACTCGGCAGGAACGTGCACCTTCTACGGCACCGCCAACTCGAACCAGATGGTCGTCGAGGTGATGGGCCTGCACCTGCCGGGCGCCAGCTTCGTGCAGCCGAACTCGACACTGCGGAAGGCGCTCACCGAAGAAGCCGGACGCCGCGTCGTGAAGCTCTCGCGCGGGGAGGAGTACACGCCGGTCTCGCGCGTGATCGACGAGAAGGCCGTCGTCAACGGTGTCATCGCGCTGCTCGCCACGGGCGGCTCGACCAACCACACGATGCACCTCGTCGCGATCGCCGCCGCCGCGGGCATCCAGCTGACCTGGGACGACTTCTCCGACCTGTCGTCGGTGATCCCCCTGCTGGCCCGCGTGTACCCGAACGGCAGCGCGGACATCAACCACTTCCACGCCGCCGGTGGCATCCAGTTCCTGGTCGGCACCCTGCTCGACGCGGGCCTGCTGCACGAGGACGTCCAAACCGTCGCCGGGCCGGGGCTGCACCGCTACCGGCAGGAGCCGATCCTCTCCGAAGGCGAGCTGGTCTGGCGTGACGTCCCGACGCGCAGCCTGGATGAGGACGTGCTGCGTCCCGTGTGGCGGCCGTTCGCCTCCGACGGCGGGCTGCGGATGGTCGCGGGCAACCTCGGCCGCGCGGTGATCAAGGTGTCGGCGGTGGCGCCGGAGCACCGGACCGTGCAGGCCCCGGCGCGGGTGTTCACCGACCAGAAGTCCTTCAAGACCGCTTTCGAGGCGGGCGAGCTGGACCGCGACGTCGTCGTGGTCATCCGGCAGCAGGGCCCGCAGGCCAACGGGATGCCGGAACTGCACGGGCTCACCCCGGCGCTCGGGGTGCTGATGGACCGCGGGCACCAGGTGGCGTTGCTCACCGACGGCCGGATGTCGGGCGCGTCCGGGAAGATCCCGGCGGCGATCCAGGTGACCCCGGAAGCCGCCGTGGGAGGCCCGATCGCGCGGATCGCCGACGGCGACGTCGTCCGCCTCGACGCCAAGGCCGGGACGCTCGACGTCCTCGTGGGTGACGAAGAACTCGCCCGCCGTGAACTGGTGGACTCCCCGCCTTCGGAGGCATCCTGGACCGGCACCGGCCGGGAGCTGTTCGCGGCGCTGCGCCGCGCGGTCGGCCCCGCCGATCAGGGCGCGAGCGTGTTCGGACCGCTCACGCCGGAACACTTCGGCGCTCCGGCGCACACGTTGACCCCTGTGGAGGTAACCCAGTGACCACCGGCGCCGACCTGCTCGGCCTGTCCCCCGTGATGCCCGTCGTCGTGCTCGACGACGCCGCCGACGCCGTGCCCACCGCGCGGGCCCTGCTCGCGGGCGGGATCGGCGTGATCGAGCTGACCCTGCGCACCCCGGCGGCACTCGCCTCCATCGAGCGGATCGCCGCGGAGGTCCCGGAGATCGTCATCGGCGCCGGGACGGTCACCGCGCCCGAGCACGCGAAGCAGGCGGCAGACGCCGGCGCGAAGTTCCTGGTGACCCCGGGCTGCACGGACGCCGTGCTGGACGCCGCGTTCGACACCGGCCTGCCGTTCCTGCCGGGCGCGAGCACGGTTTCGGAGGCGATGCGGCTGGCCGAACGCGGGCTGACCGCGCTGAAGTTCTTCCCCGCCGAGGCCAGCGGCGGTGTGGCGTACCTGAAGTCGATCGGCGGGCCGCTGCCCGGGCTGAAGTTCTGCCCGACCGGCGGGATCACCGTGAAGACCGCGCCGGACTATCTCGCACTGTCCAATGTGGGCTGCATCGGTGGTTCGTGGCTGACGCCGAAGGATGCCTTGGCGGCGAAGGACTTCGGGAAGATCGAAGCTTTCGCGGCGGAGGCTTCGAAGCTCTGATCCGTGTCGTGAAGGCCACCTTCGCGAAGGTGGCCTTCACTGCTTTCAGAGCGGGAGCTGGTACTGGATGAAGCCCCGGTTCACCGCGACCTGGTCGTACAGGCGGCGCGCGGTGGCGTTGGATTCCTTGGTGTGCCAGTAAACCCTGTCGCAATCGCGGGTGCGCGCCCAGTCCGCGACGGCCTCGATCAGCGCCCGCGCGACCCCCTTGCCCCGGGCTTCCGGCGCGGTGAACAGATCTTGCAGGTAACAGACGTCGGTGAGCGCGGATGTACTGGGATGCACCAGGAAATGCGTGATCCCGACCAGCTCGCCGCCCAGGCGGGCACCGAGCGCGTGCATCCGGTCCCCCGTCCGGAATTCACGCCAGGCACGGTCGTAAACCTCTTGGGGCGCGACACGTTCGTAGAAGGCGATGTACGCGCGGAACAGTTGTTCCCAGGCTTCGCGGTCTTCGGGCTTCAACGGCTCGATGGTGATCATGTGGTCCTCCCGGTGATCACCCGAGCCTAGGGTTTCGCCGCCGTCCCGCGTGTGGCCACTCACGCGGTAATGCGGGTTGCCACTCCGTCAGCTGACGGCTTGCTTCACCAGCGCGGCGATGCGCTGCTCCACCGCCGGGGTCGCGTCGGTCAGCGCGAAGGCCGTCGCCCACATCGCGCCGTCGTCCAGCTGAGCGGCCTCGTTGAAGCCGAGCGTCGCGTACCGCGTCTTGAACTTGGCCGCCGCCTGGAAGAAGCAGACGATCTTGCCTTCCAGCGCGTAGGCGGGCTGGCCGTACCAGAGTTTCGGCGCGAGCATCGGGGCGTTCGCCTTCACGACGCTGTGGACCAGCTCGGCCAGCGCCCGGTCCTCATCGGACATCTCGGCGATCTTCGCGACCACGTCCTGCTCGGCCGCCGCCGCTTTGCCGGCGGCCGAACTGCGGCGCGCCGCCTTCTTCATGTCCTGGGCGTGTTCCTTCATCGCGGCCTTCTCTTCGGCCGTGAATCCTTCGTACGTGGTGCTCATGGCGGTTTCTCCTTGGTAAGCGGCGAGCGGGGGCATCCGGTAGTGGCACATCAGGACTGGGCGGCGAGAGCCGAGGTCTCCCAGACGAATCCGTCGGGGTCGGTGAACGGGGCGGCACCGCAGATCGCGATGCGGTGCGAGCCGGTGCCCTCCGGGGACACGCCGGCGTCCTTGGCCAGGGACTTGCGCTTGTACAGCGCCAGCTTCACGGGGCTCGAGCCGGCCTCGAACTCGACGTACACGCGGCCGAAGCTCTTCCCCACGGTGAGCCCGTGCTCGACGTAGAACTTCTTGCTCGCGGCCACATCGGTGACGCCCAGCAGCAACACGATGTCATCGAATTCGCGGGCCGCCGGTCCGGTGTTCTTCTTCGCCGAAGTGGCGATCTTCCAGATCGCGCCGTCCGGGGCCTGGACGGTTCCGCCGTAGCCCCACATCGACTTCGTGGCGGGCTTGATCACGGTCGCCCCGGCCGCGACGGCGGCGTCGATGAGCGCGTCGGCGTTGGCGGGCTGGGAGACCGTGAGGGAGAGGGTGTAGCCGCGGAAGCCGGTGGACGGCTCCTGCGAAGCCCTCAGACGCAGCTCGGAGCCGAGCCCGAAGGCGGTGGAGTAGAAGCGTTCGGCGGCCTCGGTGTCGGCCACTTCGAGGGTGATGGCGTCGATGAAGTTCATGCCGGTAACGCTATTTCCGGGCGGGCTTCCGGCGCTTCTCGATTCCTGATCGGTCGTATCGGCGCTGGTCAGCGGCTTGCCGGAGGGCGATCTGGGCGTTGCGGAGTTCCCGATGTCGCAGTTGAGACGCTCAAGGTCTCTAGTGCGCCAGTGCCCCCAAGCTGCCGTGGCGATGGGGCAGCTCCGTAGCCACCGGGTCGTGGTGCGAAAGCCACTTTCGCGACGTTGAAGGTCTCGAAAGTGGCTTTCGCGACACGAACGCCGCCGAAGCCACGAGCAGAGTGCCCGCCCCGCCAGACACGTTTGCCTTATCTCTCGACAACCCGAAACGCCACTCGCGACGACCGCCGGGAACGCAAAACACCGGCCGCGCGGGCAAGTGTGCCCACACGGCCGGCGAGCGGCTCAGGTGATGAAGCTCAGTCGAGGGTGGCGTCGTCCAGCAGCGCCGACTCGGCGCCGAACTCGCGGAGTTCGTCGCGGATCACGGTGTAGGCCAGCCCCTGGGGATAGCCCTTGCGGGCGAGGAAGCCCAGCAGGCGGCGGATCGCCGTCTGCTCGTCGACGTTGCCCAGGGAGCGCATGCGCTTCCGTACCAGCTCTCGGGCGCGCTGCTCCTCTGCCTCTCGGTCCACCTCTTCGGCGGCCTGGACGGCGATATCCCCATCGATTCCTTTGCGTTTGAGTTCGGCCACGAGGGCGTTCCGTGCCAGGCCCATGTTGGCATGGCGGGAACGCACCCACATCTCGGCGAACTCGGCGTCGTTGATGAGCCCTGCCGTGTCCAGCTTACCGAGCAGGGTCTCCGTCGTCTCCTCGTCGAAGCCCTTGCGCTTGAGGGCCTGACGCAGTTCCTCCGTGGAACGCGGGCGCGCGGCCAGGAGATCGAAGCAGATCTCCTTGGCCTTCTTCCTCCGCTCGTCCGGCGGCAGCTCCGCCGGATCCACTTTGGGCGCACGCATTCAGCTCTCACTCCTCACAGGCAACAACGAATCGGCACCCGAGACCCCGGGGGTCCAGGGGGCTTGCCCCCTGGCGGGGGATCCAAGGGGGCGGAGCCCCTCTTGGCGGGGGCCTGGGGGTTCGACCCCCAGAAGGCACGGCGAAGGGATGAAGGCGAGCGCTCTCCGCGAGCACACCCCTCCCAATCCCGCGCCCCCCTCAGAAGTCGACCGGCGCGGGGGCGGCTTCGGCGTCGACGGCGGCACCGATGCCGAGCTTCTCCTTGATGCGCTTCTCGATCTCGTTGGCGATGTCCGGGTTGTCCAGCAGGAACTTCCGGGCGTTCTCCTTGCCCTGGCCCAGCTGGTCGCCCTCGTAGGTGTACCAGGCGCCGGACTTGCGCAGGATGCCCTGGTCGACACCCATGTCGATCAACGAGCCCTCGCGGGAGACGCCCTTGCCGTAAAGGATGTCGAACTCGGCCTGCTTGAAGGGCGGCGCGACCTTGTTCTTGACGACCTTGACGCGGGTGCGGTTGCCGACGGGCTCGCCGCCGTCCTTCAGCGTCTCGATGCGGCGGACGTCCAGGCGGACCGACGCGTAGAACTTCAGCGCCTTACCACCGGTCGTGGTCTCCGGGGAGCCGAACATGACGCCGATCTTCTCGCGCAGCTGGTTGATGAAGATCGCGGTGGTGCCGGAGTTGTTCATCGCACCGGTCATCTTCCGCAGCGCCTGGCTCATCAGCCGGGCCTGGAGGCCGACGTGGTTGTCGCCCATCTCGCCCTCGATCTCGGCGCGCGGCACGAGCGCGGCGACCGAGTCGATGACCAGGATGTCGAGCGCGCCGGAGCGGATCAGCATGTCCGCGATCTCGAGCGCCTGCTCACCGGTGTCCGGCTGGGAGACCAGCAGCGCGTCGGTGTCGACGCCGAGCTTCTTGGCGTACTCCGGGTCCAGCGCGTGCTCCGCGTCGATGAACGCGGCGATGCCGCCGTTCTTCTGCGCGTTGGCGACCGCGTGGAGCGCGACGGTGGTCTTACCGGAGGACTCCGGACCGTAGATCTCGATGACCCGGCCGCGGGGAAGGCCGCCGATCCCGAGCGCGACGTCGAGTGCGATGGCGCCGGTGGGGATGACCTCGATCGGCGCGCGGCCCTCTTCGCCGAGGCGCATGACCGAGCCCTTGCCGTACTGCTTGTCGATCTGGGCGAGGGCCAGTTCGAGCGCCTTGTCCTTGTCGGGTGCTGCTGGTGCCATGGAGTCCACCTCGTTGGTTGAGCCGGGTAGGGCTTGTTCAGTTCTGAGCTGTCGGGTCCGACGCTACGGGCGACCACCGACAATTCCAGGCCTCGCGCCCAAGCTGTGGATCGCTGACCCCGTTGTGGACAACACCCTAGACGAACGTGTGTTCGAGGCCGTGACCGACACGCCGTCGCGCTAGGGTTCTTGCCTTTTCGCCGAGGTCAGCGCCGCTCGGGCGGGATCTCGAAGGCTTCGCAGACCGCCCGCCAGACGTCCTTGGCAGAGGTTCCCGCGTCGAGGGCCTGTTCGACGGTCCGGCCCCCGAGTTCGCCGAAGACGTGATCCCTGGAGAGGGTTTCCGCACGTCCGGGACCGAATTCGTCGGCCATCAGCCGCCGGAAGACCGTGATACGCATCGGGAGAAGTCTAGCCCGGCAGCTGCCCGAATCGCGTGAAGGCCCCTTGCCTCTGCTGAGCCGAGGGAAGGGGGCCTTCACGCGCGAACAGCGGCTATTCGCCCGGCTGGACGCTCTTTTCGAAGTAGTCGGCCAGTTCACCCGGCGTCGGGTTCTGGCCTTCGGCCGGGACCTGGTAGATGAAGCCGACCAGCGGCCGGTCGGTCACGGTGAAGACCAGCACGGCGGCGTTCCTCCCAGCGGCCGAGGAGTACTGGCCTTCCAAGGCGTTGCCCACCCACTTGGCCTCGGTGCGGTCCCCACCGGCCGCTTTGAGCAGCCCGTCGGTGTAGGCCTTGAGCTTGTCCGGGGAGTCGCTCTGCAGATAGGTCACCTGCGTCCCGGCGCGGCCGGGGGCGGAGCAGGTCGACGTCACGCCGAGGTCCTCCGCCGGTTTCGCCGGCCCGTTGCCCATGCCGGGTTTGCAGTCGCCGGTGTCGGCGATCTTCCCGGCGAGCTGGCGCAGGCAGCCGGTGAGGCCCTTGTCGTCGGCCGCGCCGGGCGCCTTGCATTCGTCGGCCGTGTACGTCGTCACCGAAGAGGACGTCAGGTAGAAGGTGAGCCAGGCGGCGAGCAGCACGACGACGGCCACGATGGCGCCGATGACGAGCGGCTTCTTCTTGCTCGCGGGCGCCTTCTCGCCGGAGGACTGCCCTGCCAGTGAATACGTCGGGAAATTCGTCGGCGCGGGCTGCTGCACCTGCTGCGGGCCGCTGTTCGGGTAACCCGACTGAGGGAAACCGCCGGACTGGCCGGGGCCGCCGCCCGAGTACCCCGGGATCGACGCGACCTGCTGGGGCGGCGGCGCGTACGGGCCCGAAGCACCGGGCCCGACCTGATGCGCGCCGGTTCCCGCGGCGACCTGCCCTTCGACGCCCTGCGTGCGCGAGCTGATGCCGTCGGAAGCGACGTGCTGGGCGCCGAGCGCGACCGCGGTCTCCGGCTGGTCCAGGCTCCCGGGGACGACGCCGAGCTTCTCCGCGATCAGGCTGCCGACCAGCGGGAGACGGCTCGAACCGCCGACGAGGTAGATGCCGGCGAGCCGGTCCGGCGTCATCCCGGCCGAGCGGACCACCCGCGACATCAGCTCGACACTGCGCAGCATCGACGGCCGCACCAGCGCTTCGAGTTCCCCTCGCGTGACGAGGACGTCCTCGAACGGCTCCGGCATCGGGACCTCGGTCTGCGGATGCCGCGAGAGGGCTTCCTTCGCCGCCTTCACGTCCTCCTGCAGCGCGCGCCGCGTACGACGGTCCGGAGTGGACTCGGGCCGCAGGACCCGCTGCCAGCGCTGGGGGTCCTTGTGCGAGACCTCGCGGCCGACGTGCACCAGAAGCGCCTGGTCGACGTCGAGACCGCCGAGATCGGGAAGGCCGTCTTCGGCGACGACGGTGAAGCCGCCGTTCGGGGTCGCGCCGACGATCGCGACGTCGAAGGTGCCGGCCCCGAGGTCGTACACGGCGAGCGCCTGACCGGGCGCGAGCGTCTTGCCGGGGAACGACGCGAAGTGCGCGGCCGCGGCGACCGGCTCGGGGACGAGCACCAGGTTCCCGCCCATCCCGGCGAGCCGGGCGGCGGACAGCAGCACGTTGCGGCGGGTCGGGCCCCACTGCGCGGGGTGGGTCAGCCGGACCTCGTCGGGCAGGTCCCCGCCGAGCTGGCGGGTGGTCTCGTCGAGGACGCGGCGCAGGATCGCGGCCAGCACCTCGCTGACCGGGATGACGTCGGTGCCCAGCAGGAGCGTCTGCTCGTCGATGCGGCGTTTGGGGTTGGGCTCGAAGCGGGTCGGGTCGAGGCGGGCGCGGCGTTCGGCGTCGCGGCCGACCATGATCGTGCCGTCCTCGGTGGCGAACACCGCGGACGGCATGTTGGCCGAACCGTCGACTTCGACCACGCGCGGCGGCCTCCCGTGCGCCGAAAGGACGGCCACGGTGTTGGACGTCCCGAGGTCCACCGACAGGATCCGCACAGCTCATACCCCTTCACAGACGAACGGCGACCGCCCCAGCACTGATCCGGTCGCGCTGGCGGTGATGCTCCCATGAGCGAGGTCACCGCACGTGCGGAACCCGCCGAACTCGTCCCCGAGCGGGTGCCTCGTCACAGCCTCGGAGCGAAACTGTCGGTGGTCCGGCGCAGTATGGAGGGCGTGGCACACGTACTCGACCTCTTCTCCCCCGCGACCAGGGACTGGTTCACCGGGGCCTTCGCCGCGCCCACCCGCGCGCAGGAGGGCGCGTGGCGTGCCGCGCACGCGAAAGAACACGCGCTGGTCGTGGCCCCCACGGGCTCCGGCAAGACGCTCTCGGCGTTCCTCTGGGCGCTGGACAGGCTGTCGGTCGAGCCGCCGCCGTCCGAGCCCAGGAAACGCTGCCGCGTCCTCTACGTCTCGCCGCTGAAGGCGCTGGCGGTCGACGTGCAGCGCAACCTGCGGGCACCGCTGGCGGGTATCTCGCAGGCGTCGCGGCGGCTCGGGCTGCCCGTGCCGGACATCGGCGTCGGCATGCGCACGGGCGACACCACCGCGGCCGAGCGGCGCTCGTTCGGCAAGACCCCGCCGGACGTGCTGGTCACCACGCCGGAGTCGCTGTTCCTGATCCTCACCTCCTCCGCCCGCGATTCGCTGCGCGGCGTGGAGACGGTGATCATCGACGAGGTGCACGCGGTCGCGGGTGGTAAACGCGGCGCGCATCTGGCCCTGTCCCTGGAACGGCTCGACGCGCTTCTCGAAAAGCCCGCCCAGCGGATCGGGCTGTCGGCGACGGTCCGGCCGATCGACGAGGTCGCCTCGTTCCTGGCGGGCGGCAGGCCGGTCACCATCGTCCAGCCGAAGCTCGCGAAGACGATCGAGGTCCGCGTCGAGGTCCCGGTCGAGGACATGGCCGATCTCGACGGTCCTCAAGGCCCGAAGCAGAACGAAGACCTCGATGCCGGGCTCGCGCGTTTGCCCGGTTCGCTGGAGGACATCGACGGCGCGCCGCGGCGGCCGTCGATCTGGCCCGCGGTGGAGGAGCGGGTCCTCGAACTGATCCAGGCGCATCGGTCGACCATCGTGTTCGCCAACTCTCGGCGGCTCACCGAGCGGATGACCGCGCGGCTCAACGAACTCGTGGCGGAGCAGAGCGAGCTGGAGCCGGATCAGCGGTATCCGGCCGAGGCGATCGGCCAGTCCGGGCTCACCACCGGAGCGGCACCGGTGATCGCGCGGGCGCACCACGGCTCGATGTCGCGCGAGCAGCGCACCCATGTGGAAGAGGAGCTCAAGTCCGGGCGGCTGGCGTGTGTCGTGGCGACGTCCTCCCTGGAGCTGGGCATCGACATGGGCGCCGTCGATCTCGTCGTGCAGATCGAGGCACCGCCGACGGTCGCTTCGGGATTGCAGCGGGTGGGCCGGGCCGGGCACCAGGTCGGCGCGGTGTCGAGCGGGGTGATGTTCCCGAAGTTCCGGGGCGACCTCGTCTCCTGCGCGGTGGTCGCGGAACGGATGGCGTCCGGGGCGATCGAGGCGGTGCGGTATCCGCGCAACCCGCTGGACGTGCTCGCACAGCAGGTCGTGGCGATGGTGGCGCTCGAATCGTGGACGGTCGACGAGCTGGCCGCCCTCGCCCGCCGGGCGGCGCCGTTCGCGTCCCTTCCGGACGACGCGTTGCTGGCCGTGCTCGACATGCTCGCCGGCCGGTACCCGAGCGAGGAGTTCGGCGAGCTGCGCGCCCGGATCACCTGGGACAGGGTCACCGGCGAACTGCACGGCCGTCCGGGGTCGCAGCGGCTGGCGGTGACCTCCGGCGGCACGATCCCCGACCGCGGCCTGTTCACCGTGATGACGCCGGGCGCCGAGGGCAAACCCGGGTCGCGCGTGGGCGAGCTCGACGAGGAGATGGTCTACGAGTCCCGCGTCGGGGACACGATCCTGCTCGGCACCTCCTCCTGGCGGGTCACCGACATCACCCACGACCGCGTGATCGTGGTCCCCGCGCCGGGTGAGCCCGCCCGGATGCCGTTCTGGAAGGGCGACGCCCCCGGGCGCCCGCTGGAACTGGGCCGTGCGCTGGGCGCGTTCGTCCGCGAACTGTCCACTTCGGAGCCGTCGGTGGCCAGGGAACGCGCCGCCGTCGCCGGGCTGGACGAGTACGCGTGCGACAACCTGCTGGCGTACCTGGCGGAGCAGAAGTCGGCCACGCGGCATGTGCCGAACGACAAAACCGTGCTGCTGGAACGGTTTCGCGACGAGCTCGGGGACTGGCGGGTCATCCTGCACTCGCCGTTCGGCGCACAGGTCAACGCGCCGTGGGCGCTCGCGATCGCCGCGCGCCTGCGGGAGAACCGCGGGGTCGACGCCCAGGTCGCGCATTCCGACGACGGCATCGTCCTGCGGCTGCCCGAGGCGCTCGACATGGACGGCGCCGAGGTCACCATCGGCGTCGAAGACGTGCTGCTCGATCCGGAAGAGGTCGAGCAGCTGATCGTCGCCGAGGTCGGCGGCTCGGCGCTGTTCGCCGCCCGGTTCCGGGAATGCGCGGCGCGGTCGCTGCTGCTCCCCCGCCGGGATCCGCGCCGCCGCACCCCGCTGTGGCAGCAGCGGCAGCGCGCGTCCCAGCTGCTTTCGGTCGCGGCCAAGTACGAGCGGTTCCCCGTGGTGCTGGAAGCGATGCGGGAAGTCCTGCAGGACATGTACGACGTCGGCGGGCTGCGCGAACTGATGGCCGACGTCCGGTCGCGGAAGGTCAAGCTGGTCGAGGTCGAGACACCGTCGGCCTCGCCGTTCGCGCGCAGCCTGCTCTTCGGCTACGTCGGGATGTTCCTGTACGAGACCGACGCCCCGCTCGCGGAACGGCGCGCGGCGGCGCTGGCGCTGGATTCGACGCTGCTGGCCGAGCTGCTCGGCACCGAAGCCATCCGGGAACTGCTGGACGCCGAGGTCGTCGCCGAAGTCGAGCGTTCACTGCAACGCCTCGACCCGGACAGGCACGCCCGCAACGCCGAAGATGCCGCGGATCTGTTGCGGTTCCTCGGGGATCTCTCCATCGAGGAGGCCGCCGCGCGCGGCATCCAGCGGGAATGGCTGGAGGAATTGGAGGCCGCGCGGCGGGTGATCCGGGTGCGTATCGGCGGCGGCGAACGCTTCATCGCCATCGAGGACGCCGGCCGCGTGCGCGACGCGCTGGGCACCGCGCTGCCGGTCGGGGTGCCGGAGGCGTTCACCGAACCGGTGGAGGATCCTGTCGGCGACCTGCTGTCGCGCTATTCGCGCAGCCGCGGCCCGTTCAGCGCCCGGCAGGCGGCCGAGCGGTTCGGCCTCGGGACGGCCGTGGTCACCGGAGTACTGGACAGGCTGACCGCGCAGGGCAGGCTGGTCCGGGGCGAGCTGAGCCCCGTCGGGCATCCCGAGACCCACGGCGTCGGGATGGAGTTCTGCGACGCGTCGGTGCTGCGCAGGCTCCGGCGGGCGTCGCTGGCCCGGCTGCGGGCCGAGGTCGAACCGGTCGAACCGGCCGCGCTGGGGCGGTTCCTGCCCTCGTGGCACGGTATCGGGGCGCGAGTGCGGTCGGCGCCGACGGCGGACGACGTGCTGTCCGTGGTCGAGCAACTGGCCGGTGCCCCGCTCCCGGCGAGCGCGGTCGAGTCGCTGATCCTCCCGAGCAGGCTGCCCGGCTACACCCCGTCGCTGCTGGACGAACTCACCACGGCGGGCGAGGTCACCTGGTGCGGCTGCGGCTCCCTGTCCGGCGGGGACGGCTGGCTGGCGCTCGCGCCGACGGACGTCGCCGATCTGCTGTTGCCGGATCTCGACGACGATCTGCCCTCCGGCCCGCTCCACCAGGCCATTCTGTCCACTTTGGAGGGTGGAGCCCAGTTCTTCCGTCAGCTCGTGGACCGGGCGTCGCCGTTGGTCGAAACCCCGCCCGACGACGGAGAAGTCGTGGCGGCACTGTGGGATCTCGTGTGGGCCGGGCTGGTCACCGGGGACACGTTGGGCCCGTTGCGGGCGCAGGTTTCCGGCTCCGGCGCGGCCCACAAACCACGGCGGCAGGCTCCTCGCGGCCGGTACGCGCGGCTTCGGGCCGGGCGTCCGGCGATGCCTTCACGCACCGGGCCGCCGACGGTGGCGGGCCGCTGGGCACTGACTCCGGGCCGCGAAGCGGATCCGACCAGGCGCGCGCTGGCGCGGACGGAGGCCTTCCTGGAACGGCACGGCGTCCTCACCCGCGGCGCCCTCGACACCGAACGCGTGACGGGCGGCTTTTCGGGAATCTACAAGGTTTTGCGTGGCATGGAGGATTCGGGACAGGTCGTCCGGGGGTACGTGGTCGAAGGGCTCGGCGCGGCGCAGTTCGCGGCGAAGGGCGCCGTCGACAGGCTGCGCGCGCAGTCCGGGAACCAGCGCACCACCACCGAAGGAGCCGTCGTCCTCGCCGCCGCCGATCCGGCCCAGCCCTACGGTGCCGCGTTGGCATGGCCCGCCGCGACGGGAGACACGAAGCACCGGCCGGCAAGGAAAGCGGGCGCGCTGGCCGTACTCGTGGACGGCGTCCCGGCGATGTACGTCGAACGCGGCGGCCGGTCGCTGCTGAGCTTCACCGAAGATCAGGAGGCCTTGCGGTCGGCCGCGCGGGCGCTGTCCACGGCGGTGCGGGAAGGCTGGCTGGGGCAGCTCGCGGTGCAGAAGGCCGACGGCGAGGTGGCGCTCACCTCGGAGCTTTCGGCCGTCCTCCAGGAGGCGGGTTTCCGGGCGACTCCCAAGGGCCTGCGCCTGCGGGCCTAGAATCACCGCTCAGAGCCTGTTGGCGGAGCTGGGGACGGCTCGTAAACCGGGCACGACGCGTGAACCCGCCTGGCCGAAGGCCCCGCTATCGCGGTGGCAGGGCGCCCTGGACACCCGTCGGGACGGGTTTACCAGGTCGCGTCCTGCCGACGTCGATCGCGGCGCGGGTTCACCGACAGACACTCAGACCTGCGGAGAAGGACGTTCGAACATGGTGATGCGCGACCTGCGCTATTTCGGGGATCCCGTGCTCAAGACCGTATGCGACCCGGTCACGACATTCGACAAGAAGATCGAGTCGCTGGTGACCGATCTGATGGACGGGGTGAAACCGGCCGGGCGCGCGGGTCTCGCGGCACCGCAGATCGGGGTCGGGCTGCGGGTGTTCAGCTACGACGTCGGCGGGCTGAGCGGGTACGTGATCAACCCCGAGATCGTCGAGCTGTCCGAGGAGACACACGAGATCGGCGAGGGCTGCCTCTCGGTGCCGGAGCTGTGGTTCCCGGTCGTCCGCGCGAAGCACGCCGTGGTGCGTGGTGTCGACCTGCGCAACGAGCCGGTCGAGGTCGAGGGCGTCGACGTGCTCGCCCAGTGCCTGCAGCACGAGACCGACCACCTCGACGGCAAGCTGTACCTGGAGCGTCTCACCCCCGAACGCAAGAAGCGCGCGCTGGGCGAAGCCCGGGGCAAAGACTGGTTCTGGAACCGCTGACCCACTCCCGCGTTTCGTCCTCTGAATGCGGTGGTTGGCACCCCGAACTACCGCATCCAGAGGACTAAATGCGGGGGTTGGGGAGCGCGAAGCGCAGGGTGCCGGGGTCGCCGGGGGCGCGTTCGGGCCGGAGCCCCACGCGCGTGGCGGTGCGATAGAGGGAATCGTCGCCGGGCAGGCAGACGGCGGTGAGTTCGCGCTCCCCCCTGGCCACGGCGAGGGTGGCGAGCCGGGCCAGCAGAGCGGTGCCGATACCTTGGCGCTGCCAGGAATCCTCGACCAGCAGCGAGACTTCGGCCGCGCCGCCGCCTGCCGACGGGATCAGCTGGCCGAGACCGATCACCTCACGGCCGCAGACCGCGAGCAGGCTGATCCCGCGCGGCGGCATCAGGAGCCGGTGCAGCCAGCGACGCGGCACGGCGCGCATTCCGGTGTGATAGCGGTGGAAGAGCGTCGTCATCGAGCATCTCTGATGCAGTGCGGACACCGCTTCCGCGTCACCGGGGACACCTTTGCGCAGGACGATCGCGGCGCCGTCGGCCCGGTCGAGCACGACCGGACCGGTCACGTTGTCGCGGACGGCGGCGATCAGGCCGGTCAGCGCGACGGCGCGGCTCAGTTCCAGTTCGACGAACGGCGACCACCGGCGGCGCGCGACGAACGCGGCACCGTCCCCCGCCGGGAACACCGCGCGATGACCGCCTTCCGTGCGGGCCGGGTTCGCCTCGATCGACGGGACCTTGGTGACGACGTCGGCCGCGAGGACACCGCGGAGCACTTCCGCGAGGCCGCCGGGCTCCTCGACGGCCCGCTTGGCCGCGGTGAGCGTCGCGGTGGCCGGGTCGACCAGTTCGGCCAGATCCGCGTCGATGACGGCGGAGCATTCGCATCCTTCGTCACGGATCGCGTCGATGAGCAATTGTCGCGGCAGACCCGTGGCCGGCCGCAGGACGATCTCGTCGAGCACGCCACCGGGGACCGGGAGAACCGACAGCCCGAGGATGTTGCATTCGAGGTCGGCGAGCCGGATCGCGATCCTGGCCAGCGTGCCGGGCCGGTCGTCCACGCGGATCCGGACACGCCAGGCCGACGCGGCCGCGGTCTCTTCGCCGGGATGGACCAGGGTGGGCCGGGCTCGATAGGTCTCCATGACTCCACGGTCCCGGCCGGTTGTTGCCTGCCCACGGCGCGGGTGTTTCGCTCACGTCAGCGTTCGACGCCGGCGCGCAACCCCGGCGAAACACTCAGCGGGGTGGAAGCACGCTGAATTCGTTGCCCTCCGGATCCACCATGGCTTCGCCACGCTCCCCTGACGCGCCCAGCTCCCGCAGGCGCCGGAGCTCGGCCGCCCGGCTCTTGCCCCGCCGTGGCGCGATCTCGAACCGCAGCCGGTTCCTGTGCCGTTTCTCCTCTCGCGTGGCGAGGAACTCGATCCACGGGCCGCGGCCGTCCGGTGGCCGCAGGCCGACGATCGCCTCTTCCCGGACGCCGACCTCCCAGCCCAGGGCGGCCGCCCAGAACCGCGCGAGCCGCTCCGGGTCGACGGCGTCGGTGACGACCGAAGCGATCGCGCCGGTGCCCTCGTACTGCTCGCGTGGCTCGAGGACGCAGAACTCGTTGCCCTCGGGATCCGCGAGCACCACCCACGGCACCCGTTTCTCCTCCGGCGGGCCCTGGCCGATGTCGATGTGCCGTGCGCCGAGGGACAGCGCACGGTCCACCAACTCGGCCTGGTGCCCGGGCGAACGGCTCGCCAGATCCAGGTGCAGCCGGTTCTTGCCCCGTTTGGGGCCCGCCTCGGAGCGGAACGCCGGTTCGAACGGGGCGTCCCAGCTGAACAGCCCTTCCCAGAAACCCGCCAGATCTCTGGGAAGGGCCGAGTCGAAGACCAGGTTCACCAGCTGTGCCACCACACCGGTGAATCTAGACGGCACCACCGACACTTCTGGGCGTCTCAGGTGAACCCACGCCCGCTGAGCGGACAGGCCGCCCTGCCACCGCGATAGCGGGCCTTCGGCAGGGCGGGTTCACACAGTCGGTCGTTTCTCAGGCATATCTCCAGCTCCGCCGACTGGCGCTGACCGGTTTGGCTTCCCCACCGACCGGTCATCGGGTCGCGAGCCGCAGAAGGGCCCAGAGTTGTCCCGCCATGTCCTGGTCTCCGCTGACCGTCACCGCCGTCGGACCCGCCCGGCCCCAGAGCCAGCGGTAGATCTTGTCCGGTTTGCCGGTGACCAGGTCGTCCGCGCGCTGGGCCTCCTCGGCCGAGCACCGCCAGGCGACCGTTTCCGTCGGGCCCGCCCTGGCGATCCAGGTGTGGCCCGCGGTGCGCACGCCGACCGAACCGGTCCTGGTTCCGGACAGCCCCAGCAACGGCAGCCGCTGGCCGAACCACAGCACCAGTGCCTCGTCGATCCCGTCGAGTGCCACGTCTTCGGGGATCTCCGACACGTCCCGGCCGGCCGCGCTCTCCGCGTCGATCCGGTGGATCGTCGTCTCGTGCGCCATCCTCCGCCGCCAGAACCCGTAGCTGCGGTCCGCGGGCCACCAGGTCGGCGCCAGTTCGTCCGGGTCGTGCGCGGACAGTTCGGCGACGAGTTCGTCCCGGCCCTCGCGGAAGTACTCCTCCAGGTGCTGTCCCGGCCCCGGTTTGCGCTGCCAGTGCTCGGGACGGCGCCCGTCGATGATCCAGCGGCGGGTGACCCGGTACACGCTGCCCACGTGCCTGAGGACCTCCCCGAGCGTCCAGCCCGGGCAGGTCGGGACCGGCGCGTCCGCGGACGCGGTGTGCGCCACCTGGGCCATCAACTCGGTTTCGGCGCCGATCACCTCCAGGAACCTGCCCTGGTCGATCATGGCCTGCCCGGCCATCGGGCACCCCCTCTCCGTGCGACTTGGAACGTGTCTCTCAGCTGAAGCCGGCAGGCAGGTGACCAGCCGATCCACGGAGATCCGAAAGCGCGACTGAGAGACACCGCCTAAGCCACATGCGCCGAGTCACCCATCGGCAGCCCGTGCACCACCCGTCGCACCAGTTCCAGGAACACCGTGGCGGCCCGCGTCAGCTCGTCCGCCAGCTCGACGGTGACCTTGCCGGTGATCCCCGCCTGGGCGGCGGCCCGCGTCGCCGAATTGGCCGCGAAGAACGCCGCCCATTCCTTCAGCTCGGGCGCGACGGAATCGAGCAGCACCCAGCCGCTCGCCGGCCGGGCACGGCCCCGGTGCGGACGGCCCCGGGCCTCCAGCACCGCCGCCGCTCCGCGCAGCGCGGCGAGATACGCCCCGATGAACCGCTCCGCGGGATCGCTTTCCCGCTCTGCTTCGGCGAGCCCCCGCCTCGCCTGTGCGTACAAGGAGACCGCCGCGGGTGGTGCCGGCGGGCGCAACGACATGGGCAGGGCGGGTTGTGCGGTGCCCCCCGGCCTCTCGGCTTCGTCAGGGGACACGACCGAAACGGACATGACGACCCTCCTCCTGTACGTGAGCGCCTGCCGGTGCCCGGCGCCGAGGCGCTTCCCCCGCCCCCGCGCCGGGCACCTACCGGTGCGCGCTCACCGAATGTCGAACGTCTGTTCGAACAAGTCCAATGTAACCCCGAAGTGCCCCATTCCTCAACCCCGTACCGGGGTGATCGCCGCATGTGGTGCGGGACACGGCATCGGGCACGTGATCTCATAGGCGTATGAGCACCATCGACCGGTCCGGTCATCCCTCGGTGGCCAAGGTCGCGGCCGCGCTCGCCGAGGCGGGCCAGCACACCGCCGCCGACGGGATCCGGATCCTCCCCGCCGAAGTCCGCACGGCCGCGCAGGCCGCCGAAGCGCTCGGTGTCGAGGTCGGCGCGATCGCGAACAGCCTCGTCTTCCGCGGCCGCGCCGGCGACAAGGAAACGGCCCTGCTCGCCCTGACCTCCGGCGCGCACCGCGCCGACACCGGCCTCCTCGCTTCACTGACCGGTGCCGACGAGATCGGCAAGGCCGACGCGGATTTCGTCCGCGCGCACACCGGGCAGCCGATCGGCGGCGTCGCCCCGGTCGGTCACCCGAAGGCGTTGACCACCCTCGTCGACACCGCGTTAAGCGCGCACGAGGTCGTCTGGGCCGCCGCCGGGCATCCGAAGTCGGTGTACCCCACGACGTTCGACGACCTCGTCGCGCTGACCGGGGGCACTCCCGCGGACGTCGCGGGCGGCGGGCAGGATGGGCGCCCGTGACCGCGATGTCCTCGGAATGCACCCGTTACGTCCAGCTGTCCGCGGACGAGTTCCGCGCCCGGCTCCCCGAGGCGCTGACCATCTACGTCAACGCCATGCGCTACCCCGAAGGCACGGCGGAGCAGCGCGCGCCGATGTGGCTCACGCACGCGCTGCGCGAAGGCTGGCGCTGTATGGCCGCGCTCGACGCGGACGGCGTCCTGCTCGGGCTCGCCTACGGCTACAAGGGCCGCGGCGGCCAATGGTGGCACGAACAGGTCCGCCACGGCCTGACCCGGCGTGAGGGCCAGGCCGCCGCCGAGCACTGGATGTCCGACTACTTCGAGCTCACCGAGATCCACGTCAGCCCCGAAAGCCAGGGGAAGCGGATCGGCGAGGACCTCCTGCGACGGCTGCTCGACGGCGTGCCCAGCGCCCACGTCCTCCTTTCCACGCCGGAAGGCACCAGCCGGGCCTGGAAGCTGTACCGGCGGGTCGGGTTCGTCGACGTGCTGCGGGACTACCACTTCGCCGGGGATCCGCGGCCGTTCGCGATCCTCGGCCGGACGCTGCCGCTCTAGGGCCTCGAATACGCCACGGTGAGCGCGGCGATGAGCACCACCGCGCCGCACCAGCCCACGACGCCGAGCCGTTCCCCGAGCAGCACCATGGCCAGCAGCGCGGCGGTCAACGGTTCGAGCAGGGCGGACAGCGCGGCCAGTACGGGATGCGCGCTTTCGAGACCGCGGAAGTACGCGGCGTACGCCAGCGCCGTCGGCACGACGCCGAAGTAGACGACGAGCGCGAGCACGTCGGCCTGGAACGGCACCGCCATCCCGAACCACAGCGCCGCGGGGGCGAGCGCGGCACCGCCGATCAGGCAGCCGAAAGCCGAGGTGGGCAAGGGATCGAGGCCTTCGACACGGGTCGCGGTCACCAGCGTCAGCGCGGCGAACCCGGCCGCGGCGAGCAGCGCGAACAGCACGCCGGCGACGTCGGCCTCCTGTCCGGGCGTCCACTGCAGCAGCGCGAGCCCGGCGAGGGACCCGGCCACGGACGCCGCCGTCCACGCTCCGGGCAGGCGGCGGGTCTTGACGGCCGTCGCGACGGCGAGCAGGACGGGCGCGCTGCCGATGGTGGTCATCGTCGCGACGCTCACCGAACTCAGCGAGACCGAGGCGAAGTAGCTGGTCTGGAAGAGGGCGAACAAGCCGCCCACCGCCAGGAGACGACGGCGGACCTGGGGCGTGCGGGGAAAGCCGCGAAGGCCTCCGGTGAGCCAGAGATAGCCGGTGGCGATCAAGCCGCCGATGAGCAGCCGGTACGCGGCGACGCTCAGTGGATGGAGCCCCGCGCGGGACGCGAGCAGGGAGCCGGCGAGACCGCCGGTCCCCCAGAGGACTCCGGCGAGGACGAGCGCGGCCGACGATCGGGCGCGCGTGGGTACGGCAACGGACATGGGGAAACGCTCCTGCGTCTGTGTCGGTCGGAAAGGACGTCGACGACGCGGGGTGCTTCAGTGCAGCACGGATCGGCCGGGCGGCAGGAACGCCACGCGGCCGGAGACACCCCGCTCAGGAGGCGGGGGGTGGGGTGACGAGAAAGATCCGGTGCACGAGGGGAACGTATCAAGGTCGGCAAGCAAATAAAGCTGAAGGGCGCTTTCCCCGCGTGTGACACGGGGAAAGCGCCCTTCGGCTCAGTCGAGGGCGGCCAGCATCTCCCGCAGCGTGTCCAGCCCCATCCCGCCGAGCGCCAGCGCCCGCGTGTGGAACTGCTTGATGTCGAACGCGTCGCCCTGCCGCGCGCGGGCCTCCTCGCGGGCGGCGAGCCAGAGCCGTTCGCCGAGCTTGTACGACGGCGCCTGCCCGGGCCAGCCCAGGTAGCGGTCGATCTCGTCGTGCACGTGGGCCGGATCGGTGACGGTCCGGGTGAGCATGAACTCCAGCCCCAGTTCGGGCGTCCACCGCTCGCCCTCGTGGAAGCCGGTGCCCGCCGGGATCTCCAGTTCCAGGTGCATGCCGATGTCGACGATCACGCGCGCGGCGCGGAACAGCTGCTCGGACAGCATGCCGAGCAGTTCGCCGTCGTCGGAGAGGAAGCCGAGGTCCTCCATCAGCCGCTCGGAGTACAGCGCCCAGCCCTCGGCGTGCCCGGAGGTGAACGCCAGCAGCCGCTGGTACTTGTCGAGCGACTCGGACTGGTCGACCGCGGTCGCGATCTGCAGGTGGTGACCCGGCGCGCCCTCGTGGTAGACGGTGCTGACCTCACGCCAGGTGGTGAACTCGTCCCGGCCCTGCGGCAGCGACCACCACATGCGGCCGGGGCGGGAGAAGTCCTCGCTCGGGCCGGTGTAGTACGCGCCGACGGTGCCGCCGGGCGGGGCGATCTTGCACTCCAGCGCCATCACCCGGTCGGAGATGTCGAAGTGCTTGCCGCGCAACGACTTCAGCGCGTTGTCGGACAGATTCTGCATCCAGGCCTGGAATTCGGCCCGGCCGCGGACGGTGTACTTGGGGTCGGCGTCGAGGACGGCGGCCGCCTCGGCGAGGGTGGCGCCGGGCTTGATCCGATCGGCGACCTCGCGCATCTCGGTTTCGATCCGGGTGAATTCGGCCCAGCCCCAGGCGTAGGCCTCGTCCAGGTCCAAGGTGGCGCCGGTGAAGACCCGGGACCACAGCTTGTACACCTCGGCGCCGACGGCGTCCTTGACCGGCGCCAGCGGGGCGAGTTCGGCGCGCAGGAAACCGGCGAACTCCGCGTACGCCTCCTGAGCGGCGTGAGCGGCCTGGCCGAGTTCGGCACGGAGCTTCTCGTCGACGTTCTTCGCGCCCGAGACCAGCGTCTCGAAGAAACCGGTTTCGTCCTTCAGCCCCGCCCAGGTTTCGGCCTGTTCGGCGACCTTGCCGACCTGTCGCAACGCCGACACCCGGCCCGCGTCCGCGGCCGCGAGCAGCGAGACGCGGAGACCGTCGAGCGCTTCGGGCACCCTCGTCATCCGGGCGGCGATCGTCGCCCAGTCCTGGGCGGTGTCGGTGGGCATGTAGTCGAAGACCATGCGCACTTCCTGCACGGGGCTTTCGATCACGTTCAGCACCGCGAGGTCGAGACCGGCTTCGTGGATCTCGAGGTTCAGCGCGATCCGCTCACTGAAGACCGCTTTGGCCGCGCGTTCGCCGTCGTCGACGGGTTCGGCCGCTTCGATGTCGGCCAGCGCGCGGGCGGCGATCGCGGCCCTGGCGGCGTGCCCGGCGGGCGAGTAGTCGGTCAGTCGGTCGTCGTATCCGGAGATGCCGTAGGTCGTCGCGGCGACCGGGTCGGCCGCGGCGTACTCGTCTACGTACCGGTCACAGATCTGGTGCACACTTCGCGCGGTTGAAGCCATGACCGGCACGCTACCGGGACGGCGGGCGACTTCGGTACGGAGTTATGCCCGCACCGGGACCAGCCCGAGCCTGCTGACCACCTCACGCGTGGCCTTGGACCGGTTGAACGTGTAGAAGTGCAGGTCGGGGACGCCTTCGGCGATGAGCCGCTCGCCCAGTTCGGTCACCGCGTCGATCCCTTCGGCGCGGAAGGCCTTCGGGTCGCCGGCCAGCGGTTCGAGCCGGTCCAGCAGGCGCCGCGGCGCGGGCGCGCCGGACAGTTTGATGGACGTGTGCAGGGTCCGCGGCGTGGTCAGCGGCATGATCCCGGGGATGACCAGCGCCTCGCAGCCCGTGGCCGCCACCCGGTCGCGCAGGCGGAGGAAGTCCTCCGGTTCGAAGAACAGCTGCGCGATCGCGAAATCCGCGCCCGCGCGGAGCTTGCGCACGAGGTACTCGGTGTCGGCTTCGAGGTTCGCCGACCGCGGGTGGCCGTACGGGAAGGCCGAGACGCCGACGCAGAAGTCGCCGAGCGAACGCACCAGCTCGACGAGTTCCTCGGCGTAGTTGAGCCCCTCCGGATGGGGGACCCAGTCGCCGTAGACGTCGCCCGGCGGGTCGCCCCGCAGCGCGAGGATGTTCCGCACGCCGACGGCGGCGTACCAGCCGATGACGTTGCGCAGTTCCGCGACCGAGTGGTTCACGGCGGTGAGGTGCGCCATCGGCACGAGCGTGGTTTCGGTGGCGACGCGGGCGATGCTGCGGATCGTGCCGTCCCGGCTGGAGCCGCCGGCGCCGTAGGTGATCGACATGTACGCCGGGTCCAGCGGCTCGAGTTCCCGGATCGACTTCCACAGCACGGCCTCGTCGGCCGCGTCGCGGGGCGGGAAGAACTCGATGGAGAACACGGGTCCATCACCCTGCAACCGCTCGACCACCGAAGTCATTCCGTCATTTTAGGGGGGAATGTCCGCTGGCTGGGAGCCCCCTCTCAGGCTTTGGGCGTGCGACTTCAGCCACGTACGAGCGGTTGCCGAGTGGCGCGGGCCTGGGGAGACTCGATGGCGAGCACAGGGAGCCGCCATGAGCGCCGAAACCGACACCAGCTGGGACGAAGACGTCCGCGTCGCGGTCTACCGCGCGTTCGCCGAGCACGGGAGGCCGCCGACGGCCCCGGAACTGGCCGACGCCGCCCACGGATCACTCGCGGTGGCGAAACAGGCACTGCACCGGCTCGCCGAGCGGCGGCATCTCGTACTCGACGAATGCGAGCACGTCGTGCTGGCGCATCCGTTCGCGGCGATCCCACTGGGATTCTCCGTGATGGGCGCGCACACGCTGTGGTGGGGCGGCTGCGCGTGGGACGCGTTCGCGATCCCCCATCTGGTCAAGGCCGAACCCGAGGTGCTGGTGGCCACGCGCTGCCGGGGCTGTGGCGAACCGCAGGCGCTGATGGTGAACGACCGCACCCCGCCGAAGGGTGAACTGGTCGCCCACTTCCTGGTGCCGGTGGCACGGATGTGGGACGACGTCGTGCACACGTGCGCCAACCAGCGGCTGTTCTGCGGCGAGTCCTGTGTGGACGGATGGCTGGCGGAAACGGGGCAGGACAAGGGTCATGTCATGGATCTGGCGACGCTGTGGCGGCTCGCGGCCGGCTGGTACGAGGGCAGGCTCGAACACGGGTACACCCGCCGGGATCCGGCGGCCGCGGCCGCGTACTTCGCGCGGGCCGGGCTGAGCGGGCCGTTCTGGAGCTAGACGAGGAACCGCGACGGAAGGCGGCTTTCGCACCGTCGGCGAAGGCGGCGGACGGGTGCCCCCAGGACGTGTCGCGACATCCCGGCACGTACGCCCGCTCGCTAGACCAGGAACCGCAGCACCGCCGTGACGACGACCCCGCAGAGGATCGCGGCGAGTGCCGGCACGCGCAGCGCGTAGGTCACCGCGATCGCGGCCAGTCCGGCGCAGAGCGTCCAGTCGACACCCGACCAGGCCGGACCGGTCACGTCCGTGAGCACGAGACCGGCCAGCAACGCGGGCGCCAGCAGCGCGATCACGGCCGCGACCCGCGGCGGCAGCGTCCGGTCGCCGAGCAGGACCGGCCCCGCCGCCTTGAACCCGATGCTGACCAGCGCCACGAGGACGATGGCGAGCCAGAGTGTCATCGCCACATCCCCAGACCGACCAGCGCGGCGGCCGCGGCACCGATCAGGGCGAGCCCGACCGGGACGAACAGGACCAGGATCCCGGCGAGACAGGCGGCGAGCGCCGCGGTCAGGACCGCCTGGCGCGAACGGCGGAGTTCGTCGATGAGCAGGACCAGGAAGAAGCCGGGGAACACGATGTCGAGACCGAACCGCGAGACGACGTCCGGTGACGGCGCGGCCAGGACACCGAGCACCGTGCCCAGTACCCAGGCGGGCAGCTGGACGAGCGTGCAGCCGATGAGCTTTTCGCGATCGAAGCGCCCCTCGCCGAGGTGGGCGGCCACCCACGAACCGTCGACGACGGCCTGGCCCTCCCACACGCGGCGCAGGCGCCCGCCGCGCAGATCCGAGGCGACGGCGGCGCCCATCGGCAGGAACCGGGCGTTGATCAGGGCCGCCGCACCAACCGCGACGGCGAGGTTCCCGCCGCCCGCGAGCGCGGTGGCCATCGCGAACTGGGCCGAACCGGAGAACACGAGGATCGAGGCGACGATCGGGGCGGCGATCCCCCAGCCCAGCGTCTGGCTGTACGCGCCGAAGGTGACGCCGAGAACGAAGGTCGCGACACCCAGCCCGAGCCCGACACGGGCGCCGGCCAGGTAGCTGTGCCGGAGCGTTGTCATAACCAGACCCTAACAAGCTAAACTGAGTTTGACCATTAGGAGAAGTCATGGACCGCCATTGGGACGGGTACGACAGCATCGGCGGGAGCGTGCCGTTGGACCTGGTCAACACCGTTTCCTGGCGGCGCGATCCGGCCCGGCGGGAAGACCGGCTTTCCACCCCTGAACGGCTCTCCGAGTGGGTGGTCCTGGTCGGCGCGGGCACCGAACGGCTGGAGATCTCCGAAGCCGTCCTGGAGGCGGTGAAGGACTTCCGCGAGACGCTGTATCGCGTCCTCGTGTCGGAACCGCAGGACGCCACACCGCTGCGAAAGCCCCTGCTGGCGGCGTACCGGCACGCCGAACTCGCGCCGTCCTTGCCGTTGCGGTGGACGGTGCCGCTGACGGACGGCGCCGCCTTGCCGCACTTCCTCGCGCTTTCGGCCGAAGATCTGCTCAGGTCCGGCGACCTGGAGCGGATCCGCGAGTGCGAGGGGCCGGGGTGCGGCTGGATCTTCACCGACCACACGCGCAACCGGTCGCGGCGCTGGTGCAGTTCGTCCGACTGCGGCAACCGGGCGCGGGCGAAACGGCACTACGCCAAGACCCGCGTTTAGTCCTCTGAATGCGGTCCTTGCGCGGGCAACTACCGCATTCAGAGGACTAAATGCGGCGAGTTCCGCCACATTCGAAGGCACCCGACTGGGTCATGGGGACGCGCTTCCCGGAGGATGTGCTCATGGACACGTCCGCCTACGACGCCGATCTGCCCGCCCACGTCGAGCGGGCGCTGGCCGGATTCCTCGAGCGCGCCGGCGCCGAGATCCGCCGCACCGAACCGGTCGTCGGCGTCGGGATCGACGCGCTGGCCGGATTCGTCCTCGGCGGCGGCAAACGCCTGCGCCCGACGTTCGCCTGGTGGGGCTGGCGCGGCGCGGGCGGCGATCCGGCCGGGCCGGACGTCGAAGGCGTGCTGCAGGCGGTGGCGAGCCTGGAGCTGATCCAGGCGTGCGCGCTGATCCACGACGACCTCATCGACTCCTCCGATTCGCGCCGCGGTTCCCCCACGGTGCACATCGCGGGGGCCAAACTGCACGCCGACAGCGGCTGGCTGGGTTCGCCGGGCACGTTCGGGCTCGCGACCGCCGTCCTGGTCGGCGACCTCGCGCTGGCCTGGGCCGACGACATGTTCGCCGAGGCCCCGCTCCCACCCGTGGCCCTCGCGGCGGCGCGGCCGGCGTGGCGCGCGATGCGCACCGAGGTGCTCGCCGGCCAGTACCTCGACGTCCGCACCCAGGCCACCGGCGACGCCTCCCCCGAGGCCGCGCTGCACATCTGCAAGCTCAAGACGGCCGCGTACACCGTCCAGCGCCCGCTGCACCTCGGTGCCGCGCTCGGCGGCGCCGACGACGCCCTGATCGCGACGCTGCGCGAGTTCGGCGACGAGGTCGGCGTGGCGTTCCAGCTGCGGGACGACCTGCTCGGCGTGTTCGGCGACCCGTCCGTCACCGGCAAGCCCGCGGGCGACGACCTGCGCGAGGGCAAGCGGACGCTGCTGGTCGCCCTGGGTCTTCAACGCGCTGCCGAGCAGGGCAAGGACGCGGCGGCGAAGGTCATCTCCGACGCCATCGGCGACGCTCACCTGTCCGAAGACGCCGTCGAGACCGTGCGCGAGGCGCTGCAGGACGTCGGCGCCGTCGACGCGGTGGAACGCCGCATCGACGAGCTCACCGACTCCGCGATGGCGGCGCTGGACCGCGCTCACCTGGCCGAGCCCGCCCCCGCCGCGCTGACCGGGCTGGTCGTCAAGGCGACCCAGCGGACGTACTGATGCGCACTGTCACCGGTCCGAGTGACCACGTGGTGGTGATCGGTGGCGGGCTCGCCGGACTGTCGGCGACGCTGCACCTGCTCGGCGCCGGCCGCCGGGTGACCCTGCTGGAGCAGGACAAGAGCCCCGGAGGCCGGGCCGGGCAGGCGGATTTCGGCGGCAACACCGTCGACACCGGCGCCAGCGTGCTGACCATGCCGGAACTGCTCGACGAGGCCTTTTCCGCGGTCGGCGAATCCCTGGCAGGCAACCTCACGCTGACCCGGCTCGACCCGGCCTACCGCGCGAGGTTCGCCGACGGCAGCACGATCGCCGTGCACACCGAGGCGGCCGCCATGGAGGCCGAGATCCGCGCGGCCGCGGGCCCGGCCGAGGCCGACGGCTATCGCAGGCTTCGCCGCTGGCTGACCGAGCTGTACGCGGTCCAGAGGGACCACTTCATCGGCGCGAACTTCGATTCCCCGCTCGATCTCGTCCGTCCCGAGCTGGCGAAATTGGCCGCATTGGGCGGTTTCGGCCGTCTCGGCCCGAAGATCGGCCGGTTCCTGCACGACGACCGGGTGCGCCGCCTGTTCTCCTTCCAGGCGCTCTACGCGGGCCTCGATCCGGCGCGCGCGATCGGCGCGTACGGCGTCATCTCCTACATGGACACCGTCGGCGGGGTCTACTACCCGTCGGGCGGCATGGGCGAGATCGCGCGAGCCATGGCGAACGCCGCCGAACGTGCCGGCGCGGAGCTGCGATTCGGCACCGAAGCCGCTTGGCTGGAAAGGGTTTCCTCGCGGGTGCGCGCGGTGCGGACCCGCACGGGTGAGCGGATCCCTTGCGACACAGTCGTTCTGGCGACCGAACTGGGCACCGCGTACCGGCTGCTCGGCGCGCGCCCCCGGCGGCCGCTGCCGCTGCGGTACTCGCCCTCGGCCGTCGTCCTGCACGGGCACGCGCGGAAAACCTGGCCGGATCTGGGCCACCACACCATCTTCTTCGGTCACGCCTGGGAGAAGACGTTCTCGGAGATCATCCGCGAGGGCAAGCTGATGAGCGACCCTTCACTGTTGGTGACCCGGCCGACCGCGACCGAACCGGGCCTCTCCCCCGGCGGTGACCAGGTGATTTCGGTGCTGGCCCCGGCGCCGAACCTGCGCCGCGGCAAGATCGACTGGCGCCGGGTCGGTCCCGCTTACCGCGAGGAACTCTTGCGTACGCTGGAGAAGCGCGGCCTCACCGGGTTCACGGACGACTTCGCCGTGGACGAAACGATCACCCCGGAGGGCTGGGCGGAGCGCGGGCTCACCGCGGGTACACCGTTCTCGCTCGCGCACACCTTCGCCCAGACGGGCCCGTTCCGGCCGGGAAACCTGATGCGAGCGGCGGAAAACGTCGTACTGGCGGGCTGCGGGACCACGCCGGGCGTCGGCATCCCGCCGGTGGTGATCTCCGGCAGGCTCGCGGCGGGAAGGGTCACCGGCCGATGAACGAACTCGACGCCGCGGGGATCACCGAGCCGTCGTTGCGGGCCGCGTACACCGAATGCCGCCGCATCAACGCGCACTACGGGCGCACGTTCTTCCTGGCGACCCGGCTGCTGCCGGCGCGGACGCGTCCGTTCGCGCACGCGCTGTACGGCTTCGCGCGGACGGCGGACGAAGTGGTCGACAACCCCGCGCCCGGCACCGATCCCGCCGTCGCGCTCGACGAGGTCGCCGTCATGGTCGCGCGGGTCTTCGACGGCGGCACGCCCGCCGAGCCGGTGCTGACCGCGCTCGCCGACACCGTGCGGCGCCACGACCTGGAGCGCGAGCTGTTCGACGCGTTCCTGCGGTCCATGGCGATGGACCTCAAGATCACCGAGTACGCGACCTACGCCGATCTCCGGGAGTACATCCACGGTTCGGCCGAGGTGATCGGCCTGCAGATGCTGCCGGTCTTCGGCACCGTCGTCCCGGTCGCCGAAGCCGTGCCGGGCGCCGCCGCGCTGGGTGAGGCGTTCCAGCTGACCAACTTCCTGCGCGATGTCGGCGAGGACCTCGATCGCGGGAGGCTGTACCTGCCGACCGAGGAGCTGGCCGCGTTCGGCGTCGACCGCGAACTGCTCGAATGGTCCCGTGCCCGCGGCCTGCCCGACCGGCGGGTGCGGCGCGCGCTCGCCGTCGCGGTGGCGCGCAACCGGGCCGTGTACCGCCGCGCCGAAGCGGGCATTCCGTTGCTGCGCCCGGAATCCCGCGACTGCGTGCGGACCGCGCTCGTGCTCTACGAAGGCATTCTCGACGAAATCGCCGCCATGGGTTACGACGTGCTGAACACCCGCGCGGTCGTCCCGCGCCGTCGCCGCCTGGGTGTCGCGCTGCCGAGGATGCTGGCGAGCGCGTGGAGCAACTCCAGGCTTAGGGTGCGAACATGACCACTGCTGCGAACAGGAAGATCAGGATCGGTGTCCAGCTGCAGCCGCAGCACGCCGAATACAAGGCCATCCGCCGGGCGGCTTCGGAGGCCGAAGACCTCGGCGTGGACATCGTCTTCAACTGGGACCATTTCTACCCGCTCTACGGTGAGCCCGAGGGGCTGCACTACGAGTGCTGGACCATGCTGGGCGCCTGGGCGGAGTCCACGTCGCGGGTCGAGATCGGCGCGCTGGTGACGTGCAACAGCTACCGCAATCCCGAGCTGCTGGCCGACATGGCCCGCACCGTCGACAACATCTCCGACGGGCGGCTGATCCTCGGCATCGGCTCCGGCTGGTTCGAGAAGGACTACGACGAGTACGGCTACGAGTTCGGCACCGCGGGCGGGCGGCTCGACAACCTCGCGGAGGCGCTCCCGCGGATCGAGAGCAGGCTGGGCAAGCTGAACCCGCAGCCGGTCCGGGACATCCCGGTGCTGATCGGTGGCGGCGGCGAGAAGAAGACCCTGCGCCTGGTGGCGAAGCACGCCGACATCTGGCACGGCTTCGGCGACCCGGAGGTCGTGGAGCGCAAGGTCAAGATCCTCGACCAGCACTGCGCCGACGTCGGCCGGGACCCGAAGGAGATCGAACGTTCGGTCGCCGTCGAGGGCGAGCCCGAGGAACTGGGCCCGAAGCTGCTGGAGCTGGGTGTCTCGCTGTTCACCGTGGCGACCGGCGGACCGGACTACAACCTCGACAAGCTGCGGTCCTGGATCCAGTGGCGGGACAAGCAGCAGTCCTGACCCGCTTTGCGTCTCGTGAGTGTTTAGGACGGTTCTAACCGTCCTAAACACTCACGAGACCAGACCCGCTCGGTACCGGGGCTCTGCTGGGTGCTGGGCTTGGGCCGGCGGGTTGCGAAAGCCACTTTCGCAACGTTGAAGGTTGCGAAAGTGGCTTTCGCAACGTCGGCTCCAGCCCCCCATGCCTTCACGGACTGGCCCGGGAGCAACGGCGGCCCGAAGCCAGTAGGTACCCGGTTAGAACGGTCCTCACCATTCACGAGCGTTGCCGACGGTGAGCAGCGACCCGCTCCCGGGTGGCGCACCGCGTCGAGCAGAACCGCCGCGGGCTCCCCCCACCCAGGTGCGCGAAGGGCTTCCCGCAGCCCGCGGCCGCGCACAGCCCACCCGGCGGCGCCTGACGGTCCGCGAGCAGCACGGCCAGCGCGAGCGCGGACGACGTCACCAGCCACGCGCCCCACGGCCCGTCGTCGTCGGCGTCCACGTGGAGGTGCCAGCCGAACCCGTCGGCGTGATCGGTCAGTCGCGGCGGATGCGCGTAACGAGCCAGCAGCCGGTTGAGCACTCCGGCTGCCTCCTCGACATCCCGCGCCGCGAACACCCCCCGCAGTTCGGCGGCCGCCTCACGCAGCGAAGCCACGTCCGACGGCTTCAACTCGACAGCGGTCTCGCCGTGCTCTTCCAGGACGGCACGGACTCCCAACGCCGAAGGTTCCGGCGCCAGCAGCACGACCATCAGGTCCACCGCCCGCTGTGCCGCCGCCCGCGCCGAACGACCCGGCAGGAAATCCCGCTGCGCTGAAGTCATGCCCCACTGTAACGTCTCATTTATGAGAGGCCGTTACAGACTCGCCGCCTACTTGACCGGCGCGACGATCGCCAGGACCGGCGACGAGCTGTCCGGACCGGCGTTGCTGCTGCTCGGCATCGGTGTCGACGGTTCGGCCGCCACCGGGTCGGCGCTGCTCGCGGGCCTGACGATCTCCGCGGCGGCGGGCGGACCACTGCTCGGCGCCCTCCTCGACCGCAGCCCCCGGCCGGGGCGGTTGCTGGCTTGGGCGCTGCTCGCCTACGCGGGCGGGCTCGGCGCGGTGCTGGCGCTGGTCGAAATCCCCGCGGCGATCGCGGTGGCCGTCGCGGCCGGGCTGCTCAATCCCGCCTTGGCGGGCGGGTGGACGGCGCAGCTGCCGAACGTCCGCGGCACGACACCGCTGGCGAGGGCGAGCACGCTCGACGCGATGACGTTCACCGCCGCGAGCCTCGCCGGGCCGGGACTCGCCGGCCTCGTGGCCGCCTACGCCGGGGCCCCGGCGGCGGTGGCACTCGCGATCACGCTGGTCGCCGCGGCCTTCCCCGCCGCATGGTCACTGCCGCCCGCCGAAGCGAAGCCCACCAGACCGATCCGCCGTCAGCTCGCCGACGGGTTCACGGTCCTGTTCCGCAACCGCGCGCTGCTGCGAGCCACCGCGACGTCCACGGTGTCCTTCGTCGGCATCGGGGTCGCCATCGTCTGCTATCCGCTGCTCGGCGCCCAACGACTGGGGAACCCGGGCTTCGGCGCGCTGCTGCTCACCGTGCTGGCCGCCGCGTCGCTGGTCGCGAACGCCGTGCTGGCCCGCAGACCACCGCCGCCGGACCGCACCGTGCTCGTCAGCACCGTCCTGCTGGGCGCGAGCTTCCTGCTCGCGGCGACGAGCCACGGCGTGACGCCGCTGCTGGCCGCCGCCGTGCTCGCCGGATTCGCCGAAGGGCCCCAGCTTTCGGCACTGTTCGCCATCCGGCATCGCGAAGCGCCCGCGGCGGTACGGGCTCAGGTGTTCACGACGGCGGCGAGCGTGAAGATCACCGGGCTCGCCGCGGGCGCCGCGCTCGCGGGACCACTGAGCGCACTCTCCGTAACCGCCGCGCTGGGCGCCGCGGCGGGCTGTCAGCTTGTCGCGGCCGCGACGTACGTGCTGGCCGGAGCTAGAAGGCCATCGCCTGCGCGCGCCGTTTGACCTCGGTGCCGTGGCTGGTGCGGAGCGCGTTGACCGGGGTGGTCCCCGGCAGGGTCTCGTCCGCGGCGAACAGCCACCGCAACATCTCCGTCCGGCTGAAACCGGCGTCCGCGAGCACCGTGATGGTGCCCGCCAGGCCCTTGACCACGCCGTCCTTGACCAGGAACGCGGCCGGGACGTACAGCTCGCCCTTGCGCCGGACGGCGATCAGGTGGCCGTCGCGCAGCAGCTGGCGGACCTTGTTGGCCGAGACGTTCAGCGCGGTCGCGACCTCCGGCACCGGGAGAACGGCCACATCTGCGTCGAGAACGTCGTCGGCGACGGGAATACCACTCACAGGTGACACTGTGCCACATTCCGTCTCCCGCTCCGTTGGTACGCATGGGTGACGACCCGGGCGTGACGGTGTGTGCCCGCCCGGTCACGGATACCGCCGATTCGACGAAATGACGGGAATCGTGATCCTCGGCGTGCCAGGTCCCGTACACCAGAACATGGGTACTTCCGTACGATCCATAGCCGTGACACGCACGGACCCCACGCTGGTGGGCACTCTGCTCGAGGGCCGTTACCGGGTGGACAAGCTGCTCGCACGCGGTGGGATGTCGTCGGTGTACCGCGGCCTCGACACCCGTCTGGACCGCCAGGTCGCCATCAAGATCATGGACCCGCGGTTCGCCGACGACAGGTCGTTCGTCGAGCGTTTCGAGCGCGAGGCCCGGTCGGCGGCCCGGCTGCACCATCCACACGTGGTGGCGGTGCACGACCAGGGTTTCGACACCCCCGGCGGTGAGGAGTCCGGCCGCGCGTTCCTGGTCATGGAGCTCGTCGACGGCGGGACCCTGCGCGAACTGCTCGCCGAACGCGGTCCGCTGGACGTCGCGCTCGCCCTGAGCATCACCGAACCGGTCCTGTCCGCGCTGGCCGCGGCGCACGCCGCCGGCCTGGTGCACCGCGACGTGAAACCGGAGAACGTCCTGATCGGCCGCGGCGGCACGGCGCTTTCGGGCGGCGTGGTCAAGGTGGGCGACTTCGGCCTGGTCCGCGCGGTCGCGAGCGCGGGCACCACGAGTTCGAGCGTCATCCTCGGCACCGTCGCCTACGTCTCGCCCGAGCAGGTCGCGACCGGCGCGACCACCTCGCGCGGCGACGTCTACTCGACCGGGATCCTGCTGTACGAAATGCTCACCGGGCGCCCGCCGTACACCGGCGACACCGCGATCTCGGTGGCGTACCGGCACGTCAACGACGACGTCCCGCGCCCGAGCGAGCTGCGGCCGGGTATCCCGCCGCAGCTGGACGAGCTGATCCTGCGGGCCACGCGCCGCGACCCCGAGCAGCGTCCTGCCGACGCCGCGGCGTTCCTCGCCGAGCTGCACCATCTGCGCACCGTCCTGGGTGTCCCGGCCGTCCCGGTGCCCGTGCCGCTGCCCGCGGACGCCGACCGGGAGACCGACGCCGAACGCACCACCCCCGGCATCGCCGCCGTCCCCGCGGCGAACCCGGCCATGGCGACGACGGTGCTGGCCCCGGTCACCGAGGCGACCATGCCGGTCACGGGCCCGCGCGGCACGCAGGCACTGCACCGCGAGCCGCAGATCCCCGCCGCCCAGCCGCCCCGCACACCTCCCCCACGGCCCAAACCGGCCGCGGACGACGAGCAGCCGGGGGCGCGCAAGCGGCTCTACGTCATGATCGCCGCCGCGGTGCTGGTTCTCGGCGGCCTGATCGGCGCGTTCGCCTTCATCCTCAACGACACCGGGCCGACGGCGTCGTCCGTGCCGAAACTGGCGGGGATGAACCAGGCCGCCGCCGGCGACGCGCTCCGGTCGGCGAAGCTGACCCCGGCCTACACCGAGGAGTACAGCGACACCGCCGCCCAGCACACGGTGATCCGGTCCGACCCTGGCGAGGGCGCGTCGCTCGCGCCGGGCTCCACGGTCAACGTCGTGCTGTCGAAGGGCCGCCCGATCGTGCCGGACATCCAGGCCGGGACGAGCCCGCAGGACGCGGAGACGGCGATCAAGGCCGCGCAGCTGACCCCGGTCCAGGGCGAGCAGGAGTACAGCGACATCGCCAAGAACAAGGTGGTCCGCGTCGTCCCGGGCCCCGGTTCGCAGCTGAACATCGGCGGACAGGTCACGATCATCCTGTCCAAGGGCCCCGAACCGCTGCCGCCGGTCCCGGACGTCACCGGGCAGACCAAGGACGCCGCGTTCCAGCTCCTGCAGCAGGCGGGGTTCCAGCCGTTCCAGGCAGGCGAGGAGTTCTCCGACCAGTTCGCCGCCGGTCAGGTCGTCCGCACCGACCCGAAGGGCGGCGGCAAGGCGAGCAACCGCCGTATCGGGGTGTTCGTTTCGAACGCCGTCGAAGTACCGAACGTGACGTTCAAGCGGATGGAGGAGGCGTTCCAGATCCTGCGGCAGGCGGGGCTGGAGCCCGACCGCCAGGGTCGCGGAAACGGCAACGGTCACGGCGGCGGAAACGGTGGTTTCGACTTCGTCCTGGAGCAGGATCCGCAGCCGGGCACCAAGGTGCCGAAGGGCACGAAAGTGAAGCTCAAGGGCTTCGGGTGACGCGAAAGGTGCGGTGAAACCGTTCAGTACCGGCGTGGTCATCGGATACCGTGAAGCGCATGGTGGTCGTTGACGGCGTGAGCGGCAGGTCGGACAGGTTCACCCCGCGTTCTGCCGCGCCCGGTCCACGATGAGCTTCTTCACGGACGCTCCGCGCAACCGCCCCCTGTTCCCGGTGCCGGAACAGGAACTGTTCGGCTACAACGGCCGCCCCTGGGTGGAGACGCCGCACGAGTACATCGTCCCGGCGATCCTGCCCTGGTCGATGCCGCTGGGGCGCGCCGAGCGGACCATCGTGGCGCTGCGCGGTATCGAGGTGTGGCCGGAGTCCGTGTCGTTCCAGCTGTCGGTGTACTCGCGTGATCTGCTGCTGGACGAACCCGGTGAGGGCCTGATCGACCATCGCCGGGTCCCGGACTACAACGCGCTGCTGGTCGGGGTGCTCTTCCCCGACGGCAGGCGCGCCAGTTCGGAGACCATCTCCGTGCCGTCGGCCACCAAACCGGATCAGCCGGTGCTGCGCGCGCAGGGGCTGGGCGGTTCGGCGTTCCACGTCGACCACGAGATCTTCCTGTGGCCGCTGCCGCCCGACGGGCCGCTGGAGCTCGTCGTCCAGTGGCTCGACCGCGACATCGAGGAGACGCGCACCGCGCTCGACGGCACCGCGATCCGCGACGCCGCCAAGGAGGCAGGCGAGATCTGGCCCGGCCTGCCCGCGCGGGAGGCGCACGGGCTGCCGGTCCGCCGGGTCGGGGCGCAGGCGATGATCACCCCGGCGTGGCCCCGCGAATCGCAGGGCCCGCCGCCGTTGCCCCAGCCGCCATTGCCCCAGCCGCAGCGCATGTCCCCGCCGCCCGCCGAAACCGCGGACCCGCCTCGGCGCGGCGCACCTCTGCCGACCCGCCTCCCGCGCCGGGCCCGCTGAGCTCTCGGCAAGGCCTCGTGAGTGGCGCCCGGTGAGCACGTTGCGAAAGCCACTTTCGGGACATCACACGTCGCGAAAGCGGCTTTCGCGACCTGCCTCGGCGATGGAGCACGCCAAGCACCCCGCCTACTGGTGCGTGTGAAGGCCCCCTTCCCTCGGCTCAGCCGAGAAAACTCGACCTTCACACCTACCCCGTCCCTTCAGGTACTCGCGCGAGTCCGGCACGAGGCCGAAGATCAGCGGAAAGCGTCGACGTTCGCCACCGCCCACTCCGCATAGGTGACGCCGGGCCGCCCGGTGAGTTCCTGGACGACACCCGTCGGCTTGTCGGGGTTTTCGGTGAAGTACGCGAAGCCGTCGAGGAGCCATTCGGCGATCTCCGCCGGGATCCCGGCGGCGGCCCACTGCTTGTTCGCCTCCTCCCGGGTCAGCGCCTCGAAGACCACCTCTTCGCCGAGCGCCGCCGAGATGGCGGCGACCTGTTCGCGCTGGCTGATCGCCTCCGGGCCGCTCAGCGTGTGCTTCTTGCCGACGTGCCCGTCGGTCAGGATGACGTGCGCCGCGACGGCGGCGATGTCCGCGAGGTCGATCGGCGTCATCCGTGATTCGGGATAGGCCTCGCGGACCACACGCTCGGCCTTGATCGTCTCGGCCCAGCCGAGGGTGTTGTTCATGAACGCGCCCGGCCGCAGGAACGTCCAGTCGAACCCCGCCTCGCGGACGGCCTTCTCGATGATCGCGTAGTCCACGCCGCTCGAGTTCTCCGCCGGGTCGTCGGCGTTGCTGCCGGACAACGCCACCACCCGGCGCACTCCGGCCTCCTTCGCCAGCTTCACGAAGTCGTCCACCTTGGCCGCGAGCGGCGCCAGGTACACGGTTTCGATGCCTTTCAGGGCTTCCGGCAAGGTCTCCGGCTTGCCCAGGTACCCCTTGGCGACCTCCACCTGCTCGGGCAAGGCCGCCTTCGCCGGGTTGACGGTCAGCGCCCGCACCGGCGCCCCGGCCTCCACCAGTTCGTCGACGAGCAGCCTGCCGACGCTTCCGGTCGCACCGGTCACCAGGATCGTCACGATTCCCCACTCCTTTTCGTACGCCCTACGGGATGAGATTAACCGTACCGCATACGAGAATGTAGAATCCAGCTTCACGGCCGAGTGGAGTGTGGATGGACTTCGAGCGCAGCCTCGAACTGTTGTGGCGTGACCGCGGCGAAGCCCGGCAGCCGACCAGGGGGCGGAAGCCGAAACTGACCCTCGACCAGGTGATCGCCACCGCCGTCGCGCTCGCCGACGGCGCGGGCGAGGCGACCGTGTCGATGAGCCAGATCGCCAAGAAGCTCGGCGCCGGCACGATGACGCTCTACACCTACGTCCCCGGCAAGACGGAGCTGCTCGACCTCATGGTCGACTCGGTGCTCGCCGAACGGGACCTCCCCGGCCCCGGCGATCCACGGCCGGACGGCTGGCGCGAGCAGGTGCGGCTCTACGCCGAGCGCACCCTTGCCGTGTTCCGGGCGCATCCGTGGCTGCGCTCGACGTCGATGGTGCGGCCGGTACTCGGTCCCGGGCTGATGGCCGGCCAGGAGTACCTGATCGCGGCGGTGTCCGACATCGGGCTGGAGCCGCGCAAGGCGGCCGCGGCCGCGAACAGCATCGAGATCTACGTGCAGGCCAACGCGACGCTGTTCGCCGAGACCGCGCAGGTCGAACAGGAGACCGGGCAGTCGACCGACGCCTGGTGGGGGCAGCGGTCGGTGTTCTGGGAGAAGTACTTCGACGTGGAACGCCATCCGGCGATGACGCGGATCTGGGAGAGCGGCGGTTACGACGTGGACACCTGCGAGGCCGCCGACGAGACCTTCGCTTTCGGCCTGGAACGCCTGCTGGACGGCATCGAAGCCCTCGTCACGCCCTGACCCACCCCGCGTTTCGTCCTCTGGATGCGGTAGTTGGCGATACGAACTACCGGATCCAGAGGACGAAACGCGTCAGGAGACGGTCGGCAGATCGGGCGCCGAGACGTCGAAGACCTTGCCCTCGCGGGTGAGCAGCGCGGCCAGGACCTTCGCCTTGCGTTCGGTGTCGGCCGAGGTCCCCCACCGCACGGTCTTCCCGTCGGCCAGCGCGAACTCGACACTTCCGGGGGTCTTCGCCGTCGCGGTGGTGACCTGCTTGAGCAGCTGCTGCGGGATCACGCCGAGGACGCCGGTCACCGCGCGGGTCACCGGGTCGTCGGCCGAAACCAGCGGAAGCTTGAGCTCGGGCAGCCCGGCGGGCCGTTCCTTGACGGTCTTGAACACCACTCCCCCGCCGTCGACGAGGTGCACGCCGTCGCCGCCGGGCCCGCTGTCGAAGAACGCGATCGCGGTCCGCTCGGTCACGGTGATCTCGAGGGTGCTCGGCCAGGACCGCGACACGTCGACGGTCGCGATACCGGGCATCTGCGCCACCCGATCGCGGATCTCGTCGGTGTCCAGCCGCAGCATCGGCTTCTGGTCCGGCACCGCCGCCGCGCCGCGGATCTGCTCCGCGGGCACCGAACTCGCCCCGAGGACATCGACCTGACGCACGCCCAGCATCGAGCTGAACCACAACAGGTAGACCAAGGCGACGGCGGTCAGCACCGAGAGCAGCGCGACCCAGCGCCGCCGCATCTCCTTGTGCCTGGCCGGCCGGGCGGTGCGGCGTCGGTCGTACACCGACCGCCTGCCGCGCCGCTCCTTCAAACGCTGAGTCCGCTGAGCGCGGTCGGTGCGCGGACGCCGACCGGGTTCGGCCGGGCGGCGGCGTTCCCCGGTCTGTGTCATGGCTACTCCGCCCGCCGGTCCAGTTCGGCCAGGATCTCCGGGCCGAGCTGCGTGACGTCGCCGGCGCCCATGGTCACCAGCAGGTCGCCGGGCTTGACCAGATCCGCCGCGAGCTTCGCCGCGACGTCGAACGCGGGCTGGTAGTGCACGGGGACACCGGAGATCCCCTCGGCGATGAGCGCGCCGCTCACGCCGGGTTCCGGCTTCTCACGCGCCCCGAAGACGTCCAGCACGACGACCTCGTCGGCCAGCGACAGCGCGGCCGCGAACTCCTTCGAGAACGTCTTCGTGCGCGAGTACAGATGCGGCTGGAAGACCACGACGACCCGGCCCGAGCCTGCGGCGGTCCGCACCGCGCGCAGCTGCGCGTCGACCTCGGTCGGGTGGTGCGCGTAGTCGTCGTACACGCGGACGTCGCCCGCGCGGCCCTTGAACTCGAACCGCCGCCGGACGCCGCCGAACGCGGCGAGCCCTTCGGCGAGTCCTTCGACCGGCGCGCCGAGCTCGATCCCGGCCAGCAGCGCGGCGATCGCGTTCAGCGCCATATGCTCGCCCGGTACCGCGACCCGCAGGACGATTTCCTCACCCAGCAACGAAATCCGGACGACGCCGCCGTCCGGGGCAGGCGCGAAGTCCAGGATCCTGGCGTCGTCGGCACCGGTGACCGAACGCCCGTAGCGGCGGACGCGGATGCCCCGCTCCGCGGCCAGCGCGCCCAGCTTCTCGGCACCCTCGTCGTCACCGCAGACGATGAGCAGCCCGCCCGGCACGATCCGGCCGAGGAAGTCGGCGAACACCGACACGTACGCCTCGGCCGTGCCGTGGTGGTCGAGGTGGTCCGGCTCGACGTTGGTCACCACGGCGACCGACGGCGAGTACGCCAGGAACGACCCGTCGCTCTCGTCGGCCTCGGCGACGAAGATCCCGCCCTCGCCGTGGTGCGCGTTGGCACCGGACTCGTTGAGGTCGCCGCCGATGGCGAACGACGGGTCGAGACGGCACTGCTGCAGCGCGACGGTCAGCATCGACGTCGTCGACGTCTTGCCGTGCGTCCCGGCGATGCACGCGACGCGGTGTCCCTCCATCAGCCCGGCCAGCGCCTCGGCGCGGTGCAGCACGGTGATCCCGCGTTCCCGCGCGGCCACCAGTTCCGGGTTGTCCTCCTTGATCGCGGTCGACACGATCACCGAGGACGGGCCTCCGGGGAACGCGTCGAGGTTCTCGGCGCGCTGGCCGACGGCGATCTCGGCACCCTGGGCGCGCAGCGAAAGGAACGCGCGCGACTCCTTGGCGTCGGATCCGGAGACCTGGGCGCCGCGGGCCAGCAGGATCCGCGCGATACCGCTCATCCCGGCGCCGCCGATCCCGATCAGGTGGGCACGCCTGAGCGTGTCGGGGAGATTGTCAGGCACCTGCGGCCTCCAGCACGATCTTGGCAAGGGTCTCGTCGGCCTCTCGGTGGCCGAGGCCGACCGCGGCCGCACTCATCTTCGCGACCCTGTCGGCGTCGGCCACGAGCGGGATCACCAGCTCCGCGACCTTGGCTGGGGTGAGGTCGGCGTCGTCGACCATCAGCCCGGCGCCCGCGTCGACCGCGGGACGGGCGTTGACCGCCTGTTCGCCGTTGCCGTAGGGCAGCGGGACGAACACCGCGGGCAGGCCGACGGCGGACACCTCGGCGACGGTCATCGCGCCGGAGCGGCACAGCACCGCGTCGGCGGCGGCATAGGCGAGGTCCATGCGCTCCAGGTACGGCACCGGGACGTACGCCGGCCTTCCGGGGAACTCCTGGACGACCAGCGTGTTCTTCGGCCCGTGGGCGTGCAGGACGCCGACGCCGGCGTCCGCGAACTCCTTGGCCGCGCCCGAAACGGCGCCGTTGATCGACACCGCGCCCTGCGAGCCGCCGAAGACCAGCAGCGTCGGGGCGTCGGGGTCGAGCCCGAAGTGCTCGCGGGCTTCGGCGCGCAGCGCGGCCCTGTCGAGCGAAGTGATGGAGCGACGCAGCGGGATGCCGATGACCTCGGCCTTCGCCAGCGGCGTCCCCGGGACCGCGACGGCGACACGGACGGCGAACCGCGCGCCGACCTTGTTCGCCAGGCCCGGCTTCTCGTTGGCCTCGTGCACCACGATCGGCGTGCGGCCGCGCGCGGCGAGATAAGCCGGAAGCGCGACGTACCCGCCGAAGCCGACGACGACGTCCGCGCCGACCCGGTCCAGGACCTCCCGGGTGCGCTTGACCGCGTCGCGGACCTTCAGCGGCATCTTCAGCAATTCGGGTGTCGGCTTGCGCGGCATCGGCACCGGCGGGATCAGCTCCAGCGGGTAGCCCCGCGCCGGGACGAGCTTGTTCTCCAGCCCGCGCTCGGTCCCGAGCGCGATCACCTTCGCGTCGGGACGCAGGCGCATCACCGCGTCGGCGAGGGCGAGCGCCGGTTCGATATGCCCTGCGGTACCACCGCCGGCGACCACGACCACCGGTGCCTTGCCGGCGACCTCGCCTGCGGCGCCACCTCTGACGGGGTTGTTCACCTATGACCTCTCCGGTTTGCGGTACCCCGTTTCGCGGTACCGCGGTTCACCGCCGTTCGCGCGGCCGTCCTCCTGCCGGGTTCCCGTACCGAACGGCGCCGCTCCTGTGCGGGCGAAGGCCTCGCCGTCCTCGGCGCGGGCCTCGCCGCCTTGGCGGCGCCTCCCCTGGCCGCGGTGCCCTTGCGCTTGGCGGGCGGGCGGTACGGCTCGGGCGCGGGAAGCCTCAGCAGGCGTCCGAATTTACCCGGCCCCTGCGAACGCAGTGCGGCCACCGCCTCCGGTTCGTGCCGGGCGGCGTTGGCGAGGATCCCCATGATGAGCATGGTGATCACCAGCGACGTCCCGCCGTAGGAGATCAACGGCAGCGTGACCCCGGTGACCGGCAGCAGGCCGACCACGTAGCCGATGTTGATCCCCGCCTGCGCGACCAGGAAGACGGTCAGCGTGCCGGACACGATGCGGATCCACGGGTCGAGGTTGCGGGTGGCGATCCGCAGGCCCACGACGGCGACCCCGGCGAACAGCCCGAGTACCACCACGCAGCCGATGAAACCGAGTTCCTCGCCGATGAGGGCGAAGATGAAGTCGTTCTGCACGTTCGGCAGGTAGCCCCAGTTGGACTGGCCCTGGCCGAGGCCCTTGCCGAACAGCCCGCCGTCGGCGAGCGCGAGTTTCGCCTGGTTGGCCTGGAAGCCGTCGGCGCTGGTGTCCGGGTCGCCGGAGACGAACGACATGACCCGCGCGAGCCGGTACGGCGCGATGATGGCCAGCACCAGGATCCCGGCGAGACCACCCGCGAGGATGACGCCGAACAGCCGTTTCGGCGCGCCCGCGAACCACAGCAGTGCCATCAGCACCACCGCGAGGGTGATCGTGCCGCCGAGGTCGGGCTGCATCATGACCAGCGCGAACATCAGCAGCGCGATCGGCACGACCGGGACGAGCAGATGGCGCCACTGGTTGATGATGTTGTACTTGATCACCAGGATGTGCGCGCCCCAGAAGGCGAGCGCGACCTTCGCCGCCTCGACCGGCTGGAAGGCGAACCCGCCGAGCCGGAACCAGCCCTGCGAGCCGTTGACCTCGGAGCCGAGCGGTGTCAGGACCAGCACGAGCAGCCCGAGGCAGACCACCGTCACCGTCGCCGACAGCCGCCGGACGCGTTCCAGCGGGACCCGCAGCCCGATCCAGAACACCACCGCGCCGATCGCGACGAACATGAGGTGCTTGCTGAACTGGGCGTACACGCCGGTGCCGGTCTTGGGGTTGTACGAGGCGACCGACGAGGCGGACAGCACCATCACGATGCCGATCACGGTCAGCACGCCGGTGAGCGCCAGCACCAGGTGGAACGAGGCGAGCGGCCGCGAAAGCCAGGCCGTCAGCGCGGTACGGAAGGCGACGAACGGGCTTTCCTTGCGCTCACGGCGCTTGCGGGGCGGGGCGTCGCGCTTTCTCTCCTCAACCGCCGTCACTGGTCTCCCCCGCACCGTCGCGCAGGACACGGACCGCGCTCGCGAACGCGTCGCCGCGCGCGCCATAGCTCGAGTACATGTCCAACGACGCCGCGGCGGGGGCCAGCAGCACCACATCTCCAGGGCGCGCCAGGGCTCGGGCCGCCTTCACCGCCGCAGTCATGGTGTCATCGTCACCCGAAGGGAGGCTGTTCACCGGGACATCCGGCGCGTGTCGCGCGACAGCGGCGGCGATCACGGGTGAATCGACGCCGAACAGCACGACACCGCGCAGCCGCCCGGCGATCGAGCCGACGAGTTCGTCCACGGAAGCGCCCTTGAGCTGGCCACCGGCGATCCAGACGACGTTCAGATGCGCGCGCAGCGACCCGCTCGCCGCGTGCGGGTTGGTCGCCTTGGAGTCGTTGATGTAGCGGACGCCGTCGATCTCGCCGATCTCCTCGGCCCGGTGCGGGGCGGGCCGGTACTCGCGCAGGCCCTTGGCGACGTCCTCGCCGGTGACTCCGTACGCCCTGGCCAGCGCGGCCGCGGCGAGCGCGTTCGAGACGTTGTGCGGACCGGCGGGACGCACGTCGGCGAGCGTGCCGAGTTCGTCGGCGCTGGTCGCCGGGTCGGCCACGAAAGCACGGTCGACCAGCAGGTCTTCCACGATCCCGAGTTCGCCGGGGCGCGGGGTGTCCATGCCGAACGCGACGCGGCGGGCGTCCGCGGGCGCGTGCTCGTCGGCGAGCCGGGCGGACCAAGGCTCGTGGAGGTTGTGCACCACGTTCCGGGAATGGGTGTGGACCCGCCCCTTCGCCGCCGCGTACTCCTCCATCGAGCCATGCCAGTCGAGGTGGTCCTCGGCCAGGTTCAGCACCACCGAGGCGAGCGGCGCCAGCGTCGACGACCAGTGCAGCTGGAAGCTCGACAGTTCCACGGCGAGCACCTCGTGCCCGGCCCGCACCGCGTCGAGGACCGCGAAACCGACGTTCCCGCAGGCCACGGCGTCGACCCCGGCGGTGCGCAGGATCGACTCCAGCATCCCGACCGTGGTGGTCTTGCCGTTGGTGCCGGTGATCGCGAGCCACACCGGCGGCTTGTCGCGCAGCTGCCCGACGCGCCACGCCAGCTCGACGTCGCCGATCACCTCGATCCCCGCCTGAGCCGCCGCCACCAGCAACGGCGAAGTCGGCTTCCAGCCGGGGCTGGTCACGACCAGCTCGACACCTTCGGGTGGCTCGGTCAGGCCCGGCACCAGCTCGGCGCCGAGCCCTTCGAGTTCCGCCAGCCGTTTGGCGTTGCCGTCGGTGACGGTGATCCGCGCGCCCAGGTCCGCCAGGACGGGGACGATGGATTTGCCGGTGACCCCGGCTCCGGCGACGAGGACGTGACGCCCGGCGAGCTCCACTTGCTAACCCCCGAGGCCGAGCTGCTCGCTGTAGAACAGGCCGAGACCGAACATGCAGCAGATGGCCGAAAGCAGCCAGAACCGGATGATGACGGTGGTTTCGGCCCAGCCCGCTAGCTCGAAGTGGTGATGGAACGGCGCCATCCGGAACAGCCGCCGACGGGTCGTGCGGAACACCGCGATCTGCGCGACCACCGAGATCATCTCGACCATGAACAGACCGCCGATGACGATGGCGAGCAGTTCGGTGCGGGTGGTCATCGACAGACCGGCGACGAGGCCACCGAGGGCCAGCGAACCGGTGTCCCCCATGAAGATCTTCGCCGGTGCCGCGTTCCACCACAGGAAGCCGACACAGGCGCCCGTCGCCGCGGCGGCCACCACGGCCAGATCCAGCGGGTCACGGACGTCGTAGCAGGCGGCCTGCGGGGTGACCGCGCACGAGAGGCGGGTCTGCCAGAAGGCGATGACGACGTAGGTCGCCAGCACCATCGCCGCGGTGCCGCCGGCGAGACCGTCGAGGCCGTCGGTGAAGTTCACCGCGTTCGACCAGCCCGAGATGACGATGTAGCAGAAGATCACGAAGAACACCGACGGGAAGGTGATCAGCGCGAGGTCCCGCACGTAGGACAGGCTCTCCGACGCCGGGGTGAGCCCGCGCTCGTCGGCGAACTGCAGCGCCAGGATCGCGAAGGCGATCGTGACCACGAGCTGGCCGACCAGTTTCGCGGTCTTGTTCAGCCCGAGGTTGCGCTGCTTGCGGATCTTGATGAAGTCGTCGAGGAAGCCGACGAGCCCGAGGCCGACGGCCAGCAGGAGGACCAGCAGCCCCGAGGCGGACGGGCCGCCGGTGCCGTTGCCACCGCTGAGGGCGCTGATCAGATGCGCCACGAAATACCCGACGACCATCGCGACGATGATCGCGACACCACCCATCGTCGGGGTACCGCGTTTGGATTTGTGTCCCTGCGGTCCTTCCTCCCGGATCTCCTGGCCGAAGCCCTGCCGGGAGAACACCCGGATCAGATAGGGAGTGAGGAGGATGGAGACCAGCAGGCCCGCCGCGGCCGCGATCAGGATGCTGATCACGCGTCACCACCGTTCGAGCGTTCTTGAGAGGGGGAAGGGGCTACTACAGGGGATTCAGCGTCGGTTACGGGAGCGGCGAGCACGGCGTCGGCCACCCGCCACAGGGCGGCGGCCTTGGACGCCTTCACCAGCACCACGTCTCCCGCGCGGAGCTGATCATGCAGCAGGGCGATGGCGGCCTCGACGTCGGGTACCAGTACCGACTCCTCGCCCCAGGAACCCTCGTGCTGCGCGCCCTGGTGGGTCGCCGCGGCCGCCTGGCCGATGACGACGAGCTTGTCGATGTTGAGCCGGACGACGAGCCTGCCGATGCCGTCGTGCGCCTCGACCGAGTTCTCGCCGAGGTCGCCCATCACGCCGAGCACGGCCCAGGAGCGGCGGTTCGCGCTCATCGACGCGAGCGCCTTGAGGGCGGCCCGCATCGACTCGGGGCTGGCGTTGAAGGAGTCGTTGAGGACCGTGACGCCGTCGGCGCGGGTGGTGACCTCCATGCGGCGCTCCGAGCGCCGTTCGAGGTTCGACAGGCGGGCCGCGACCTCCTCGACCGTCGAGCCCATCTCCAGTGCCACGGCGGCCGCGCTGAGCGCGTTGCCGACCTGGTGCTCGCCGTAGAGCGGCAGCTTCACCGGCGCTTCGCCGTCCGGGGTGACCAGGCGGAACGACGCGCGCGCTTCGCCGTCGAGGGTGATGTCGGCGGCGCGGACCTGCGCGGACTCGCTCTCGCCGACGAACACGACCCTGGCCTTCGTCCGGCTCGCCATGCCCGCGACGTACGGGTCGTCGAGGTTCAGGACCGCGACACCGCCGTCCTCGGCGCTCGGCAGCGCCTCGACGAGCTCGCCCTTGCCCTTGGCGATGCCCTCGCGGGAGCCGAACTCGCCGACGTGCGCGGTGCCGACGTTGAGCACGACACCGATGCGGGGCGGCGCGATGGCCGCCAGTTCGGCGATGTGGCCGGGCCCGCGGGCGGAGAGTTCCAGCACGAGCTGGCGTGTCGTGTCGTCGGCCCGCAGCGCCGTCCAGGGGTGGCCGAGTTCGTTGTTGAACGATCCCGGCGGCGCCACCGTCGGGCCGAGCGGCTCCAGCAGCTGGGCGATGATGTCCTTGGTGGAGGTCTTGCCCGCCGAACCGGTGACCCCGACGACGGTCAGGTGGTCACCGGCGAGCTTCTGGATCACGTGCCGGGCGATCTTGGCCAGCGCGGCCAGCACCGCGGCGCCCGCGCCGTCCTTGTCCGAGACCAGCGCGAACGCACGCTCGTGCCCCTCGCCTGCCTCCAGCGGCGGCACGATCACGGCCGGGGCGTCGACCTCGCGGGCCGCCAGCACCGCGACCGCGCCGGACTCGATGGCCCGCGCGGCGAAGTCGTGGCCGTCGACCTTCGCCCCGGGCAGCGCGATGAACAGACCGCCGGGAGTGAGCTCCCGGGTGTCGAATTCGACGCTTCCGGTGACCTCGGCGGTCCCGTCGGTCCGATGCAGCCGCCCGCCGACGATGGCGGCGATCTCGGCCAGGCTGAGCACGATCACTCTGTCTCCAGACGTCTGCGGATGGCGGAGGCCAGCTCTTCGGCGTCGGAGAACGGGTGCACGACACCCTGGATCTCCTGGCCGGTCTCGTGGCCCTTGCCCGCGATGAGCACGATGTCGCCGGGCCGGGCGAGCTCGACGGCGCGGATGATGGCTTCCCGGCGGTCGGCGATCTCGAGGATCTCGCCGCCCAGGGCCGGTCCGGCGTTGCGGGCACCGGCCAGCATCGCCGCCCGGATCGCGGCCGGATCCTCCGAACGCGGGTTGTCGTCGGTCACGATCAGGACCTCGCTGCGCCGCACCGCCGCCTCGCCCATCACCGGGCGCTTGGCGGTGTCGCGGTCCCCGCCGCAGCCGAGGACGGTGATGATCCGGCCCTCGGTGCGGGCACGCAGCGCGTCGAGCCCCTGCGCGACCGCGGCGGGCTTGTGCGCGTAGTCGACGACCGCGGTGAACGGCTGGCCGAGGTAGACCCGCTCCATCCGGCCCGGCACCTCGACCGAGGCGAGCCCGGCGACGATGGCGTCGAGCGGGACACCGGCGGTGTTCAGGATCGCGGCCGCGAGCACCGCGTTCGCCACGTTGAACTCACCCGGCAGCGGGATCTTCGCCGCGGCGGCGAGGCCGTCGGGACCGTGGAGGGTGAAGGTCTGCTCACCCGCCGGGGTGGGGTTGAGGTCGGTGGCGCGCCACAGCGCGTCCGTCCCCGGCTCGGTGGACACGGTGACCGTGTGCGGGGTGAGGAGCGCGTGGCCCCAGGCGCTGTCGACGACGACCACCTCGGCGGTGGACCGGCCGTCGAACAGCAGGGACTTGGCGGCGAAGTACTCCTCCATGTCCTTGTGGAAGTCCAGGTGGTCCTGGGAGAGATTCGTGAAAGCGCCGACCGCGAAGCGCGTGCCGTTGACCCGGCCCAGCGACAGCGCGTGGCTGGAGACCTCCATCGGGACGTGCGTGACGCCGCGCTCCACCATCACCGCGAGGAGGGCCTGCAGATCGGGCGCCTCGGGGGTGGTGAACCCGCTGGCCAGCCGCTCCCCCGCGATCCGGGTCTCGACCGTGCCGATCAGCCCGGTGGTGAGCCCGGCCGCCTTGAGCCCGGCGTCGACCAGATACGACGTCGTGGTCTTGCCCGACGTCCCGGTGATGCCGAGGACGGACAGTTCCAGCGACGGCTCTCCGTAGATCCAGGCGGCGATCTCGCCGAGGGCGGCCCGCGGGTCCGGGTGCACCAGGATCGGCACCCCGGCGTCGCGGAGCACCGGGCGCCCGGCGCCGGCCTCGTCGGTGAGCACGGCGGCCGCGCCGGCGGCGATGGCCTGGTCGCTGAAGTCCGCGCCGTGGGCGCGGGCACCGGGAAGCGCGGCGAAGAGGTCACCGGGGAGGACGTGCTGCGCGCGGAGCGTGCTGCCCGTGACCGTCAGCTCGGCCGCGGCCGGATAGTCGTCGCCGCCCACCACGAGCCGCGCGCCCGCCCTGGCGAGCAGCGTGCCCAGCGGCATCGGCTCGATCCTGGCCGGGCGAGGGGGTGCGGCGACGGCCTTGACCGGGCTGTCCGGGACCTGGGCAGCCGTCGCGCCGGACCCGCTTTCGACGGCGGGACCGCTGCGGGGATCTGAAGTAGGCACCGACACAGCAAAGGAGGTTACCGGCGTGGCATCCGGGTGACTGAAGCGGTGCGGTGTGTGCACGCGACGATCACGCGCGTGGTATTGGGTTTCGCAGGCTCTCCTTGGCACGCAAGGGCTTCCGACTGTCGCTTGAGGACTCCGCCGCTCGCCGGCCCGCGTTCGCGCATGGTGCTCAGCGCGGAGCCCCGTTCACGCACAGCGACGATCACGATCGGCCGCTCCGGCGTCGGTCACGGAGGTTGCGAAAGCCACTTTCGCAACGTTGAAGGTTGCGAAAGTGGCTTTCGCAACGTGGATGCCGGGCCGCTCAGCCGTGGTGACCGAAGCCGTAACTCGCGTGATCGAAGGCGTAACTCGCGTGCTTGGAGCCGTATCTCGCGTGTCTCCTGACGGATGTCATGAGTTACGCCTTCAAACACGCGAGTTACGCCTTCAAACACGCGAGTTACGCCTTCAAACACGCGTGTTACGTCAGGAGAGCACCAGCGGAACCTGGGGCGACGGGCCGTCCGAGAGCGGGATCTGGAACCGCTGCGCCAGGTACGCGGCCACCGAGTGGAACAGCGGCGCGGCCGAGAGCCCTTGCTGCAGGGTGGCGTCCGGGGCGTCGAGCCGGATGCCGACCACGAAGCGCGGGTTGTCGGCGGGCAGGATCCCGGCGAAGGTGATGTTGTACAGGTGGTCGCTGTAGGTCTTCGTCTTCGGGTCGACCTGCTGGCCGGTGCCCGTCTTCCCCGAGATCTGGTAACCCTCCAGCGCCGCCTTCGGCCCGGTGCCGCTCTGCTGCCCGCGGCCCCGCTGCGTCACGGCGCGCATCATCTCGCGGACGGTCTTCGCCGCCTGCGGGCTGATTACCTGGACGGTCTTCGGCGCCGGTTCGGGGACGACGGTCCCGTCCGGATTGACCTTCGCCTTGACCACCCGCGGTTCCACGCGCAGCCCGTCGTTCGCGATGGCCTGGTACATCCCGGCCATCTGCACGACGGTCATCGAAAGGCCCTGCCCGATCGGCAGGTTCCCGAAGGTCGTGGCCGACCACTGGTTGCGCGGCGGGACGACGCCCGGGCTCTCGCCGGGGAGGCCGAGACCCGTGCGCTGGCCGAGCCCGAACTTCTTCAGCAGGTCCGCGTACCGGTCCTCGCCGAGCTTCTGCGCCAGCAACAGGGTGCCGACGTTCGACGACTTCGCGAAGATGCCGGTGGTGGTGAACTGCTGCGTGCCGTGGTGCCAGGCGTCCTTGACGACCTTGTCCGCGACCTGCAGCGAGCCCGGCACCGGCAGGGACGCCTCCGGCGTGGTGATCCCCGCGTCGATCGCGCCCGCGGCGGTGACGATCTTGTTCACCGAACCGGGTTCGAACGGCGTGGTCACCGCGCGGTTGTTCAGGTTCTCCGTCTCGCTGCGCGACGCCGGGTCGTTGAGGTTGACGGTCTTGTCGTTGGCCAGCGCGTAGACCTCGCCGGTCTTGGAGTCCAGGATGACCGCCTGGCCGCCCTTGGCCTTCGACTTGACGACGTAGTCGCTCAGCTGCCGCTGCAGTTCGTACTGCAGGTCGGTGTCGATCGTGAGCTGCAGATCCGAACCGGGAACCGCGTTCTGGATGTCCCGTTCGGTGCCGGGGATGACGAGGTTGTCGTTGCCGTTCCGGGTGTTGACGATCTTGCGGCCCGGCGTTCCGGCGAGGTCGTTGTCCCGCGAGGCTTCCAGGCCGTAGCCGCCGTGCAGGTTGTGCTTGGAGACGTCCTTGTCGTCGGTGCGCCAGTTCGCGTAGCCGACGATGTTCGCGCCGATCGAGTCACCGGGGTATTCCCGCTTCGAGCGCTTCTCGACGCTGATCCACGGGTATTCCTTGACGATCGCCTCGGCGACCGACGGTTCGATGTCGTGGACCAGGTAGGTGAACCCCTCCGGTTTGTGGAACTTGTCCAGCAGTTCCTTCTCGGTGATCACCCCGGGCAGCTTGGCCGCGATCAGCTTCGCCGCGCCCGCCACCTCGGACTCGAAGGTCTTGCCCTTGGCCGGGTTCTTCGCGGCGAAGGCGTCCATCGTCTTGTGGAGCCAGCTCAGGCTCACCGCGAGGGTCCGCACCTCGACGCTGAACGCGATCTTCGTCCCGTTGCGGTCCAGAATGGAGCCACGCTGCGCGGGACTTTCGATCACCGACGTCCGCTGCCGTTCCGCCGCCTCGGAGAGCGCGCCGGCCTCGAACCACTGCACCTGCACCAGTTTGAGACCGGCGAGCACCATCACGACGATCAGCAGGATCCGGACGCCGGTGAACCGGCTCCGGTTTCCCCCGTTGCCCCGGCGGGCGGTGGCACGACGGGTCCCGGCGGCGTACGTCCTGCGCGCGCTCCCCGCCGACCGGGCCCTGGCCTGCGCCGGGCGGCCGGGCGACATCACTGACCTCCCTGCGCCGGGGCCGCGTTCTCCTGCGGTACCGCGGGCTGGTCGCCCTCGTACGGCGTGCCCTGCTGCGTTCCCTCGGCGGGCGGCGGCGCCGTCGACTCGGCCGAGGCGGCGGGCGCTTCGGCTTCGGCCTTCTTCGGCTCACCGACCACAGTGGACTGTCCATCCGGGCCGACCACGATATGCGCGGGGTCGCCGCCGGGCACCATGCCCAGTTCCCTGGCCTTGGGCGCCAGCGAAGCGGGCGACTCGGCCTTCGCGACCTCGCGCTGCAGCCGCTCCTTCGCCTCGGCGAGCCCGGCGTTGGTCGTGCGGAGTTGTTCGAGCCGGTACGAATCGGCGATGGCCTGCGTGGTCAGCCACAGCGTGCACGCCACGCCGACGGCCAGCATGCCCATCATCATCAGCACGAACGACGCGCGCGAACGCGGCCAGCGCAGCGAGAGCTTCTTCTTCGGCTCTTCCTTGCCCGCCCCGCCTTCCGCGTCGGGACGGTTGCGCTGCTGGTCTCGCTGCAACAGGTCGGCGCGCTGGGCGCGGCGGGCGTAGGCGCGTTCGGCCGCCGACGTGCGGCCGCGGGAGGCACGGGTGGACTTCGTGGTCTCGGTGGTTTCGGGCGTCTGCTCGACCGTGCTGGTCGCGCGGGCACGCCGTCCGGGCGCCGGTGTCCGGCGGCCGCGGGACTTCGCGGGAGCGGTCATCGTGCTCGGTCTCCGATCCGTTCGGCGGCGCGCAGCCGCACGGAGGCGGCCCGCGTGTTCAGTTCGGTCTCCGCCTCGCCGGCCTTCTCGGCCCCTCTGGTGAGCAGTTTCAGTTCCGGGCCGTGGCCCGGCAGTTCCACCGGAAGCCCTTCCGGCGTCCGGGATTTCGCCAGTTCCGCGAAGGCCTGCTTGACCAGCCTGTCTTCGAGGGACTGATAGGACTCCACGACGATGCGGCCGCCGACGGCGAGCGAAGCCAGCGCCCGCGGCATCGCCCGCCGCAACACCTCCAGCTCGCCGTTGACCTCGATCCGCAACGCCTGGAACGTGCGCTTCGCCGGATGTCCGCCGGTACGCCTGCTCGCCGCGGGGACCGCGTCGTACAGCAGTTCCACCAAGCGCCCGCTGCGCGTGAAGGGTTCCTTCTCTCGTTCCGCCACAACGGCTTTGACGATCCGCTGGGCGAATCGTTCCTCGCCGTAGTCGCGCAGGATCCGGATCAGCTCGCCGGGCGCGTAGGTGTTGAGCACGTCGGCCGCGGTGAACCCGGTGGTCGGGTCCATCCGCATGTCGAGCGGGGAATCCTTGGAGTAGGCGAAACCGCGCTCGGCACGGTCGAGCTGCATCGAGGAGACCCCGAGGTCGAACAGGATCCCGTCCACTCTGGACAGTCCGAGACCCTGCAGCGCGGACGGCATCTCGTCGTAGACGGCGTGCACGAAGTCGACCCGATCACCGTGGCGCGCGAGCCGTTTCGCGGAGAGTTCCAGCGCGTTGGGGTCGCGGTCGAGGGCGACCAGGCGCAGCAGCGGGAACGCGGTGAGCAGCGCGTCGGAATGACCGCCGAGTCCGACGGTCGCGTCGACCAGCACGGCCTCGCGGTCGGAGAAGACCGGCGCGAACAGCTCGACGATGCGGTCCAGCAGCACCGGTACGTGCTCGTGTTCGTCTGCCATGTCTTCCCCCCTTTCCTGTAGTGCCGGGGAAGATGCCGGATGCCGTCAGGTCCCTGTCCGCCCGCCTGCTGACCTGGTACCGGGGAAGGTGTACCAGGGCCACTGAGCGGACAGAGGCCTCACGGCATCCGTGTGGACGGCTTCCGGTGTGCCCGAAGCGTGAACCCGCGCCCCCCGACGGCGTGGGTGCTTCCTCGGCCACGTCTAGAAGACGCCCGGCAGAACTTCCTCTCGAGCCTTCGCGTAGCTGTCCTCGTGTTCGTCCAGGTAGCCCTGCCACGCTTGGGCGTCCCAGATCTCCAGCCTGGTGATCGCCCCGATCACCACGCACTCCTTGTTCAGCCCGGCGTAGCGCCGGAGCTCGGACGCGATCGCGATACGTCCTTGCCCGTCCGGGCGTTGCTCGTCCGTCCCGGCGAAGAGATAACGCTGGTAGGCCCGGACCGCCTCGTTCGTGAACGGGGCGTCGGCGACCTTCCTCGCCATCTGCTCGAACTCGGCCCGGGGGAAGACGAAGAGACAGTGATCCTGTCCCTTGGTGACCATCAGCCCACCGGCGAGCGCGTCGCGGAACTTCGCGGGCAGCGTGAGCCGCCCTTTGTCGTCCAGTTTCGGGGTGTGGGTGCCGAGGAACACCGGCTCCACCTCCCTACCGATCCCGGCTGCGAACAACCGAGCTCGGCCACGGGGCTCCCTTCTGCCCCACTGCGCACCACCGTACCCCACTTTTCACCACAGTCAACGCGGCAAAAGCCGCGACCACTCCGTCGTGTCAGACGTTTTCGCTGGTCAGCCAGGTGGGGCCAGGTGGGGGCTCGGTGGGGGACGGTGGCCAAGATCCCCCTGGGCGGGTATCGAAGCAACCTCATCCATGCCTGACACGTCCGGATATCGGCAGCCGGAACCCTGCTGTGGGGCGAAGTGGGGGTGAAAGTGGGGAATCCGGTGGGGCGCGGTGGGGACGGCGCCAGGACACCCAAGGACACTGTGGAGGGTGACGTGGGTTCATCCCATGACCCGTGTCGACAAAGGACACGGCCCGAGGCATCGTCGGTGAAGGATCCGGGACGTCGAGTGTCCCGGATCCTTCACCGACGCGCGGTCATCGGCGCTTGCGCCTGCGTCCGTTCATGCCCGGCGGCCGACCCCACGCCAGTCCTTGGGTTTCCACAGTCGGGCGGTTTCACGTGATCCGATGGACGACACACGTGATCAGACGGACGACTCGCGGCGGACCCGGCCGCAGACGCGTGTCGTCCATCCAGTCACGCGTGTCGTCCATCGGATCACGCGTGTCGTCCGATCAAGCACGCGAAAGGACCCTCACGACGCCGGCCTTCACCCGGTTCCCCGATCACCGGCATCGGTTCCAACGCGGCACCACGACCTAGCGGTCCTCGTCCAGCAGCGAAGCCAGCCGCGCGGCCAGCCGGGGACCGTCCACAGGGGACACGTTCACCCACGCCTGCCCGCCGCGGCCCTCGGACCGCGCCGCGCAGTACGCGCCGACGTCGGTGTCGAACCAGGTCAGCCCGCCGGCCCGATGCGCCCGGCCGTCCCGGCCGCGGGTCCGCACGGTGAACTGGCCCGCGCTGTAGACGGGCCGCGCCTGGATCGCGAGCACTTCGCGCAGCTGACTGTCCGAAGCCGACGATCGCCCGCCGTCGCCGAACACCGGGTCCTCCAGGTCGTCGTCGAACCGTGCCGCGGGGAGGCTGACCCCGTAGCCGGGGCCGGGCCGCAGTTCCGGCAGGACGCCGACGATCGCGGCGAACACTTCGCCGTCGGTGATCCCGGACAGCGCGATGGTCTGTTCCGGCTGCGTGGCCAGCACACCGTGCCGTCCGCGCGCGGCCGCGACCGCGCGGAAGGGGGTCTCGGCGGTCATGTCGGCCAGCGCCTCGCATTCGACGTAGACCTCGGCGCGCGCGAGCAGGTCCAGACGCGCTTCCAGGGCGGCGTCGAGCCGGTCCCCGTCGTAAAGGCCCCGTTCGGCGAGGTTTTCGTAGACCGCGCCGCGGATCTCGGCGCGTTCCGCTTCCGTGACGCCGACACTGCGCACGGACAGCGGCCACGGCGGGGCCGCGTGTCCCAGGTCGGTCCAGAGGACGTCGAACGCCGACGCGGAAACGCGGATCAAGACCGCCCCAGCTCGGGCGGCTTCCCGAAGGAGACCTCCGGGGTCAGCGAACGCAGGGAGGCATCGCGGGTGTTCATGACGTCGACGGCCTTGCGCCGCGCCTCCTCGGCCTCCGCGTGCTTGGCCTCCATCTCGTCGGCGAGCGCGGCGAGGAGCGCGAGGTTCCCGCCGGCGGCGGCGCCGCGGATCATCGCGCCGGGGTCGTAGTCCACCGGGGGCGGCATGTCGGCACGGGCCCGCGCCGCCGCTTCGGCCTGCCCGGAGACGGCCTTCCCGAGCGCGGACGAGATGTCGGCGGACCAGGTCAGCCAGCCGGACGCGGTGGCCAGCACACCGCGGAGCGCGTCGCCCGCTTCGCCGCGCCAGTTCTCTTCACTGCTGCCGACCAGCCCGGCCAGCTCGGACGTCGCGTCGTGCATGCGCCGCGCGAGCGCGTCCCAGGCGGCGCCGATCCCGCCCGCCGCCTCGGGGTCGTTGCCCGCTTCGACCTCGGCGGCCAGCGCTTCGTGGCTGTAGGCCTCGTACCGCGTGGCCGCGACCGGGACCTCGCGGCCCGGCGTCTCTCCTTCAGGCACGGCACCTTCTCCTAAGGCAGTTTGGGTTCGGCCAGTCCCGCCACCTTCACCGCGCGCTCGCAGGCGAGCGGGGTGTCGGTGAAGTTCGTGTTGCTCACGTCGATCTGGACGCTCGCCTTCTCCCCCATGCCGAGCAGGATCGCGCAGGTCCCATCGGCGGCCTTCTTGTCGGCGACCTTGAGGGCGTCCCGGTCGCCGACCTTGGTCCTGGTGGCGGTCTTGCGCGCGACCTCGAGATCCTTCAGGCCGTTGCGCTCGTCCACGGTGATGGTGACGCCGAAGGTCGCGGGCACCGTCCAGTCGCAGGCGCGGGCGCCGTTGATCTCCTTCGCGACGCCGAGCACGGCGATCCCGGCCGTCGAGCGGTCCTGCGGGCCGAGCAGCGCGCACGGATCCAGGACCGCCGGCGGGACCGTGGCCGCGGCGGAAGCGCCGCCGCGTAGCGTCGTCATACTCGGAACCGGCGCCTGACCTGCGACCCCTTGCCCACAAGCGGACACTGTCAGCAGGACGAGGAAGCCGAGTGCGACAAGGCGGGAGTTCATGGGTTCAGCCGCCGACACAGTCCACGTCCGCCGCCGCTTGTTCATCCTGCCGGGTGTACTTCGCCAGCGCCTTCTCGATCCGGTTCTTGAGCGCCTCGAGTTCCTTGCCGAAGGCCGTGAGCGCTTCGACCGCGGAGCCTTCGGCGCCGATCCCGTACTGCGCCATGAACCTGCCGACCTCGTCCGCGTATCCCCCGCCGAGGGGAACCGTGCGGCCGAGCACCTTGGCCTCGCGGACCATCTGGCCGACCACGTCCTGCAGGGCGGAGATCTTCGCGTGGGCGTCCGCCGCCAGCTCCGGCGCGACCGCGAATCCGCTCAGATCGAACCGGGGCTTGGCGGTACTCACCTCGCTCATATGCGATTACGCCTCTCCGTAGTCGAGCGACCTCGCACCGGAGCATACGACAAAACAAGGCGTCAGCGGGAGCACCCGAAAACGCGCTCAACTCACCCGATCGAGGTAAGGTCTCCGGTTGCACAGAGTCATCGACTGGGGTTGGCGGGGTTCCCCCCACGAGTTCGCCCGAGTTTGACACACTTCGTGGGAGGCTGACCGCTGCCCGGGGGACTGAACGGTCCGGCAGAGGACCCAGCGGAAACCAGCCACGCGGCATCAGGAGGTCGAGTGACGTCGAGAATCCAGTCTGCGACGCCCGGCGAACAGCAGGGTGAGCAGGCAACCGGGCAAGCCCCGTACCCCACGGGCGCCGGCTCGGTCAGCGGTCGGCAGAACGGCCGTGACGCCAGGGCGTCGCTGGACGAACTGCACGAGACCGCGCGGCGGATCGCCGCCAACGTGGAGCGGGTACTCGTCGGCAAACCCGACGTCATCCGCATCGCGCTCGTGACCCTGCTCGCCGAAGGCCACCTCCTCGTCGAAGACGTCCCCGGGGTCGGCAAGACCTCGCTGGCGAAGGCGCTGGCCCGCTCGATCGACTGCACCGTCAGCCGGATCCAGTTCACCCCCGACCTGTTGCCCAGCGACGTCACCGGGGTGTCCATCTACAACCGGCAGAGCGGCGAGTTCGAGTTCCGCCCCGGCCCGGTGTTCGCGAACATCGTGGTCGGCGACGAGATCAACCGCGCCTCGCCGAAGACGCAGTCGGCCCTGCTCGAATGCATGGAAGAGCACCAGGTCACCGTCGACACCTCGACCTACCACCTCGAAGAGCCGTTCATGGTGATCGCCACCCAGAACCCCATCGAGATGGAGGGCACCTACGCGCTGCCCGAGGCCCAGCGGGACCGGTTCACCGCGCGGGTGTCCATCGGCTACCCCGACCAGCAGGCCGAACTGGCCATGGTCGACGAGCACGCCGGGCACAACCCGCTGGCCGAACTCGAGCCCGTCTCCGACCGTGAGTCGGTGCAGCGGCTGATCGAGACGGTGCGGTCGGTGCACATGTCGCCGGAGATCCGCCGGTACGCCGTCGACCTGGTGGCCGCGACCCGTCAGGTGCCGGAGATCCGTCTCGGCGCCTCGCCGCGGGCGACCCTGCAGCTGGTCCGCGCGGCCCGCGCGCAGGCCGCGCTCTCGGGCCGCGAGTTCGTCGTCCCGGACGACCTGCACACGGTCGCGGTCCCGGTGCTGGCCCACCGCATGGTGCTCACCACCGAGGCGCACGCCGCCCGCCGGTCGGCCACCGACGTGGTCCGCGCGATCCTGCACCGCGTTCCCGTTCCGCAGGGCTCGAACCGCTGACACACGAGGAATAGCGCCATGCTGCGTGCTCTGTCCGGCCTGACCACACGCGGCCGCTGCCTCCTCGCCGCCGGCGTGGCCGCGGCGGTGTGCTCGTTCGTGCTCAACGAACGGGATCTGCTGCGCGTCGCGGTGTTCGTCATCGCCCTGCCGCTGCTGGTCGCCTTCTTCATCTCGGCGACCCGGCTGCGGCTGGGCGCGGCCCGTTCGCTGCGCCCGGAGCGGGTCTCGGTCGGTTCGCCGGGCGAGGTCCAGCTCGAACTCTGGCGTGACGGCAGGCTCCCGGCGGGCGAGGTGCTGCTCGAAGACGGCGTGCCGTACGCGCTGGGTTCGCGGCCGCGGTTCGTCGTCGAACGCCTTCCCCACGACCGCCGGGTCGCGCTGCGCTACCCGCTGCAGCCGGTGCTGCGCGGGATCCAGCAGGTCGGCCCGCTGCGGGCGACGATCACCGACCCGTTCGGGCTGTGCGAGTTCGAACGTGAGCTGATCGGGCATTCCCGGCTGGTCGTCGTGCCGAAGGTGGCCGGCCTGTGGGGGCTGCCCAGCGGCGCCGGGATCGGCGCGGGCGACGACGGCAGCATCCGCCTGCACGCCGGACAGGGCGAATCGGACGTGATCGTCCGGCAGTACCGGCAGGGCGACGACCTGCGGAAGGTCCACTGGCGCTCGACCGCCCGCCGCGACGAGATCATGGTCCGCGTCGAGGAACGGCCGTGGCGCGGCGGCACCACGGTGCTGCTGGACCACCGCGCGGCGGCGCACCACGGCACCGGTCCCGCGGCGAGCCTCGAATGGGCCGTCTCGTTCGCCGCTTCGGTGTCCCTGCACCTGCGCCGTTCCGGTCACCGGGTCCGGCTGATCACCGAACACGGCCAGACCCTGGCCGACACCCCCGGCGAGGGTGGCGAGCACTACGACAACGTCGTGCTCGACGTCCTCGCCGCGCTCCAGCCCGCGCACCAGCGCGACATCACCCTCGGCCACGACCCGGCCGAGGGACAGGAACTCATCGCGGTGCTCGGCACCGTCAGCAACGAATCCGTGCACGAGCTGTCCCGGTACCGCCCGCGCGGGATCCGGAGCCTCGCCGTGCTGCTCGACACCCCCGGCTGGTCGTCCGGCGTCAACCGGCCCGAGAACCGGGCCGCCGCCACCGAGGAATCGGTGGCGCTGCTGCGGGCCGCGGGCTGGGGCGTCGTCGTCGCCGGCCCCGGATCGCCGATGCCGCAGGTCTGGGCCGAGCTCTGCCAGACGGCCACCCGCCGGGGCACGCTGATCGGAGGCGGCCTGTGACCGCGACCGCGCCACCCCGGCCGCACACCCCCAAACCGCGCCCGGCCGCCCCACCCCCGGTCTGGACGAGCAGCGTGCTCGCGCCGGTCGCCGCCGGGCTCGCCACGCTGTTCGCCTCCACCTCGCTCACCGGCGTGGTCTCCGGCTGGGCGTGGTTCGGCTACCTGCTGGTCGCCGTCGTGCTGATCGCCTCGACCGGGCTCGCCCTGCGCTCGCTGCGCGCGCCGACCATCGTCGTCGGCCTGGCGCAGCTACTGGTGCTGTTGCTGCTGATCACCGGGGCGTTCACCACGAGCGGGATCCTGAAGATCTTCCCCGGCCCGGACGCGTTCGGGGAACTGCGCGGCGTGCTCGCCGCGGCGGCCGAGCAGATCCGCGTCGGCCTGCCGCCGGTGGAGGGCACCCCGCCGATCCTCTGCCTGGTCACCATCGCGATCGGCCTGGTCGCGGTGCTGGTCGACACGCTGGCCGTGGCCGCCGCCGCGCCCGCCGCGACCGGCCTGGTCCTGCTGTGCGTGTACGCCGTCCCGGCCGCGCTGGCCGAGGACATGCTGCCGTGGTGGACGTTCCTGCTCGGCGCGGCCGCGTTCGCCGCACTGCTCGCCGTCGACGGCAACCACCGGCATCGCCGCTGGCGCAACCGGGACGCGCCGGGGCTGGGCAACTCGGCGAGCACGTTGTCGGCCCCCGTCGGTGTGGTCGCCGCCGCGATCGCGATGGGGCTGGTGATCGGCACGGCCGTGACCGGGGTCGGCACGGTCGGCAGCCTTCCCGGCGGGACCGGCTCTGGCCGCGGTGGCGCGGGCGGATTCGGCGTCGAGCCGTTCACGCAGCTGCGCGGCCTGCTCGACCAGGGTGAGAACGTCGAGCTGTTCAAGGTCTACGGAATGGGCGCGGACAAACGGCTGCTGCGCGCCTTCACCCTCGACACCTACACGCCGAACAAGGGCTGGGGGCTCGCGCAGAACGGCCGCGCCCAGCAGGGTGTGCAGGCCAACAAGGGCCTCCCGCCCGCTCCGGGCGACGACGGTTCCGGTCCCGCGCGGGAGATCCGGATCGAACCGACGAACTGGGTCGACAACTGGCTACCGATCTACGGGGCGCCGAGGGCGCTCACCGGACTGGCCGACAACTGGCTGTACGACCCGGTCGGCGGCGCCGTGTTCACCACGACCAAGCAGAACGCGCCCGCCTACACCGAGACCGCGTCCATCGAGAACCCGAAGAAGGACGAACTCCGGCTCGACGACGCCCGCCTGGCCGAGGTGCCGCCGCAGTTCACCCAGGTCGACCGGGTCGATCCCCGCGTGGTCGCGAAGGCCAAGCAGCTGACGGAAAACGAGACGAACAACTTCGACAAGGCGCAGGCGCTCTGGTCCTTCTTCACCGCGCAGAACGGTTTCGTCTACGACACCAAGACCGCGGACGCCACCGACTCCGACGCGCTGGCCGACTTCATCCTCAACGGCAAGCGCGGGTTCTGTGAGCAGTACGCGTCCGCGATGGCCGTGATGCTGCGCTCGATCGGCATCCCGTCGCGGGTCGCCATCGGGTTCACCTCCGGGACCCCGAAGGGCGACTACCTCTCGATCACCTCCGAGGACGCGCACGCGTGGGTCGAGGTCTACTTCCAGACGAAGGGCTGGGTCAGCTTCGACCCGACCCCGCTGCTCGACGGGCGCGCGGTCGTCCCGCCGTACCTGCAGAACGACGCCGGCAGCTCCACGACCAACGACACCCAGGAAGTGCCGAGCGCGCCCGCCTCGAGCGCTCCCGCCACCGGCACGCCCCGCGACCCGGGCGCCGACCTCGGCGCGGACGGCGGCACGGGCCAGCCGGAGGAAGAGCCGCTGTGGCCCGCGATCCTCGCCGGGATCCTCGGTGGGCTGGCCGCCGCGCTGACCGTGATCGCGATCGTGCGGTCGCGGTTGAGATACCGGGCGCTGATGCGGCCGTCCTCGTCCGCGGACTCGCCCGCACCGGAACACGGGTTCCTGGACAACCAGAACGTCACGAACTGGCTGCCGCTGATCGCGATCGGGCTGTGGGTGGCGGCGTTCGCGTTCCTGGCGGCGTGGGTGTCGTGGTGGTTCGCGCTGGTGCTGGTCGTGGTCCTCGGCGGGCTCGGTACGCCGACGGCGATCCGGGAGATCAAGCGACGGCTGCGACTGCAGAAGATCGCGTCCCGCTCCCCCGCCGCTGCCGACGCGGCGTGGCACGAGCTGATGGACGAATGCGCGGACCGCGGCCTGCCGCTCTCCGACGGCGACACGGTGCGCGTGGCGGGCCGGAAGGTCGTCGAGAAGCACCGTCTGGACGACGAGGGCCGCGCCGGCCTGCGGACGGTCATCGGTGTCGTGGAGCGGTCCTGGTACTCGGACCAGCCCGCGGACGACCAGACGCTGGGCCCGGCCTTCGACGAGGTCCGCAAGAGCCTGAAGCGCAACGCACCGATGTCGTGGAAGGGCCGCCTGTTCCCGCGCTCGCTGCGGCGAGGCAAGTAGGCGTCGCGGGTTGCGGCGGGCGTTCGGTCCCGCCGCCCAAGTACGTGAAGGCCCCCTTCATTGCGTCTAGCGCAGTGAAGGGGGCCTTCACGTACTTGCTGCGGGTTCCTGCCACTCACGACGACGCGAACATGCCGGCAGGGCGTGGCCCTGCCGGCATGTTCGCGTGTGTGGGAGCTATTGCTCCTCGAAGCGCTGGCGGAAGCGCTCTTCCATGCGCTGGGTGAACGAGCTCCGGCGCGGGGAGGCCTTGCCGCCACCCCCGCCGGCCCCCTGGCCACCGCTGTCCTTGCCGTCTTCCGTTTCGGCTCCTTGCCGAATCGATGTGACGGCCATCATGACTCCGAAGAACATCACGAGGAACCCGAGCACGCTGATCACAGGGATCTCGGCCACCCGGATGTTGACCACCACGCCGAGCACCAACAGTGCGACGCCCACTACGAACAGGGCGATGCCCTGCAAACGCCGTCGGCGGGCGGGGCGGCGCAACCGGGTGCCTCGCACCGTGGATGCGAACTTGGGGTCCTCGGCATAGAGCTCGCGCTCGATCTGATCGAGCAGCCGCTGCTCATGCTCGGAGAGTGGCATCTTTCCTCCTCCGGCACAGCTGTCGCGGGCGCCGGGCCGCGCAACGTCATGGACCCAACAGACAACCCCAGGCGGGGTGTCTCTGTCCAGGATACGAGCCCCGCGCTCGTCCGACTACCCGATCCCGTATCCAGTAGGGATCGAATTGCCCGAAACCACCCGGCTCGGCTCTCTCGAAGACGGCCGAGCGGGCGAAGTCACTGGTCACGGGGGGTCAGCAGTGACGCGGGCCGCACCGCGGCGGCACCGAACTTCGACCTCGCGACGTCGGCGGCGACTTCCGCATCCCGCCAACGGGGTTCGGGTGACGCGAAAAGCAGCTGCTCTCCATCACTCTCCGTGTCCAATCCTTCGACCCTTACCCCGATCAGGCGGACTGCGCCCGTCGGCGCGTGCTCGGTGAGGAGTTCGACGGCGGTACGGTGGATGTCGCGGGCCACATCCACCCCGACGGCGGTCGTCCTGGCGCGGGTGATCGTCTTGAAGTCCGCGAACCGGACCTTGATCGACACCGTCCGCCCGCGCAGCCCCCGGCGGCGCAGGGTGGCGGCGACGCGTTCCGACAGCCGCAGCAGCTCCAGCCCGAGCGCCGAGCGGTCGTGAAGATCCACGTCGAAGGTCACTTCGGCGCCGATCGACTTGTCCGGCGACTCCGGGACCACCTTACGGTCGTCGTGTCCGTTCGCGAGGGCGTACAGATGCTCCCCCAGCGCCCGCCCGAGCGACCGCCTCAGCCTGGACAGCGGAGCGGCCGCGACGTCGGCGACGGTGTCGAGGCCCTGCTGCCGCAACTGCTCCTCGGTACGCTTGCCGACGCCCCACAGGGCCGAGACGGGCAGCGGGTGCAGGAACGCGAGCGTCTCGGCCGCGGGGACGACGACCATGCCGTCCGGTTTCGCCATCCCGGACGCCAGCTTCGCGACGAACTTGACCTTCGCGACGCCGACCGAGCAGCTGATCCCGAAATCGGCGGCCACCCGCTCCCGGATCCGGGCACCGAGCCGCGCCGGCGAGGAGTCCAGCCGCTTGAGCGCCCCGCTGACGTCCAGGAACGCCTCGTCCAGGCTCAGCGGCTCCACCAACGGCGTCAGCTCACGGAAGATCCCCATGACCCCCTTGGACACCTCGCCGTAGAGCCCCGGCGTCGGCGTGATGCAGATCAGCTGGGGGCAGAGCCGCTTGGCCGTCGAGAACGGCATGGCCGACCGGACGCCGTACTCGCGTGCCGCGTAGCTCGCCGCCGCGACGACGGACCTCGGCCCGCCGCCGGACACGACCACCGGCTTGCCCTCCAGCTCGGGACGCGTGCGCAGCTCACAGGACACGAAGAAGGCGTCCATGTCGACGTGCAGCAGGCCGCAGCCGGTGTCGTCGGGCCAGGTGGTGGCGCCGGTCGTCACGCGGTAGCGGGCCATCCCGCCGGGCAGTTCAGCGTTTCGTCCCACGCCCGGACGTTAGCCCGGACCACCGACAGTCTCGTGGGTGGTCAGGGACGGTGGGCCAGGACGTGCAGCCTGCCGGCGACGTCCCGCAGCGGCGGAACCGACGCCGCCGCCAGCTCGAACTCCGCCAGATCCTCTTCCCGCACCCCACCGGGCACGAAGTCCGCCACGACGCCGTCGCCCTGCAGCGAGGTCACCTCGAGCCCCACGGCGACCAGCTGGGCGCGGAGGCCGTCCGCGTCGAAGCGCCGCAGCACGGTCTCGCGACCGCCGCCCAGGACGCCGCTCTCGGCCGCGAGCAGCTCCCGCGCCTCGCCGAGCCGTCCGGCCAGCGCGCGCTGCAGGATCGCGGCGTGCCGGTTCGCGACCAGCACCGACACGGCGCCACCGGGGCGCACGGCCGCGGCCAGCGCGGTGAGCACGAGCGCCGGGTCGTCGACGACTTCGAGCAGCCCGTGCGCGAGCACGAGATCGGCCGAGCCCGCCTCGACGTGGGCGCCGAGCGCGTCGGAGTCGTCGGCGATCACCGTGATGCTGCCGGAGACGCCCTCTTCCTCGGCGCGGCGGCGCAGGGTCGCCAGCGCGTTGGGGTTCGGCTCGACCACGGTCACCAGGCAACCCGCCGAGGCCAGCGGCACCGCCCAGCCGCCGCTGCCGCCGCCGACGTCGACGACGTGCGGCTGTTGTGCGCCTCGCGCCCGTGCGGCCCGGAGTTCTGCTTCGAGAACCCGGCGAACCGCCCCCGATCCCCGCGTGGCCACGGTGTCCGTCTTCATAAACGCACAGGGTAATGCCCGCCTTCGCCGGCCCGCCGGGTGTAGTCCGATGCGGTGTTCGACACCTTGCCAAGGAGCCACCCCGCCGACTGCCCGTAGGCTGTATCGAGTGCACACGGTCGCTGTTCTCAGCCTGAAGGGTGGCGTCGGTAAAACGACGGTCGCCCTCGGTGTCGCGTCCGCCGCGCTGCGTAGGGGCGCCCGGACTCTCGTGGCCGACCTCGACCCGCAGGGCAACGCCACCACCTCGCTGGACCCGCCCTTCACCGATCGCACGCTGGCCGACGTCCTGGAGACGCCGGTGCGCTCGGTGCTCGAACGCGCGATCGCGCCCAGCGTGTGGAGCGACCAGATCGACGTCCTCGTCGGCGCCGAAGAGCTGGAGATGCTCAACGAACCGGACGCCGACAGCCGCCGCTTGGAGAACCTCTCCCGCGCGCTCGACGAGCTGCACACGAACCCGCTGCGCGAGGAGCCCTACGAACTGGTGATCCTCGACTGCCCGCCTTCGCTCGGCAGGCTGACCCGCTCCGCGCTGGTGGCCGCGGACAGCGCCCTGATCGTCACCGAACCGACGATGTACGCCGTCTCCGGCGCGCGCCGCGCGCTCGACGCGATCGAGAAGATCCGCGAAGAGCAGAACCCGGGGCTGCGGCCGATCGGCGTCGTGGTCAACAAGCTCCGGGTGCGCTCCTACGAGCACCAGTTCCGCGTGGCCGAGCTGCGGGAGAACTTCGGCCCGCTGGTGATGCCGACGGCCATCCCGGACAGGCTCGCCGTGCAGCAGGCCCAAGGCGCGTGCAGCCCGATCCACGAGTGGCACTCCCCCGGCGCGCAGGAGATCGCGCTCACCTTCAACATGGTGCTCGCGAAGGTCCTGCGCTCCAGCCGGGCCGGACGGCATCGCGTCCGCGGCGAGGAAGAGCCCGAGACACCCGCCAAGCTGAGCGACACCGGCACGGGCTGACGTCCGATGCCCGAAGGCGACACCGTCTTCCTCGCCGGCAAGGTCCTCGACAAGGCGTTGGCGGGCAGGACACTGCTGCGAGGCGAGTTCAGGGTCCCTCGGCTGGCGACGACGGATCTCGCCGGACGCGACGTCCTCGGCGTCGGCACGGTCGGCAAGCATCTGCTGACCCGCCTCTCCGGTGATCTCACCCTCCACAGCCATCTGCGCATGGACGGCAAGTGGGACGTCTACCGGGCCGGCGCGCGCTGGCGCCATCCGGCCCATCAGGCGAGGGTCATCCTCGCCACCGAGGATCTGCAGGCGATCGGTTTCCGCGTGCACGACCTCGAACTCGTGCCCACGGAGGAGGAAGGCCGTCTGGTCGGGCACCTCGGCCCGGATCTGCTCGATCCACAGTGGACGGAGGAACTCGCGGAGCGGGCGGCGGCCGCGCTGGCCGCGGACCCGGACCGCGAACTCGGCGATGCCTTGCTGGATCAGCGGATCATGGCCGGGATCGGGAACATGTACAAGGTCGAGATGTGCTTCCTGCTATGTGTCACGCCGTGGACGCCGGTGTCCGAAGTGGACACCGCGAAGGCCGTCGCGCTCGGCCGCAAGCTGCTGAAGGCCAACGCCTGGCGCACGTCGCAGACCACCACCGGCGAGCTGCGCCGCGGCCGGGAGCACTGGGTGTACGAGCGGACCAAACAAGGCTGTTTCCGCTGCGGCGGAAGGCTCAAGGTCGCTCCCCAGGGTGCCGGACACCAGGCGAGGCCGACGTGGTTCTGCCCGAATTGTCAGTCCGGGCCGTCCCCGAGCGGCTAAGCTGGCCTCGTGACGCTGTTCAAGCTCCCGCTGTACGGGGCCGACACCGAACGCGGCGACCTCGCTCCCTGAGCCGCGCGTTCCTCCCCACGTCACCTTTCTCTTCTCCCAGGGAGCTTTGTCATGCCCGGAATCCTCACGGGCACGGCGCTGCGCGCGTTCGTGCACGCCCTGCCCAAGGTCGAACTCCACGTCCACCTCGTCGGTTCGGCCAGCCTGCCCACGGTGCTGGAGCTGGCCCGCCGCCGCCCGGCCGCGGGGGTGCCGACGGAGCCGTCGGCACTCGCCGAGTTCTTCACCTTCCGCGATTTCCCGCATTTCCTCCGGAACTACCTGGCGGTGACGTCGCTGGTGCGCGACGCCCGTGACATCCACACCCTCGTCACCGGGCTGGCGGCGGATCTGGCCGCGCAGAACGCCCGCTACGCCGAGGTGACCGTGACGCCCTACAACCACGTCCTCGACGGCATGCCGACGGACGATCTCCTCACGGGGCTCGCCACCGGACGGGCCGCGGCGCGGGCCGACCACGGGGTGGAACTGGCCTGGTGCTTCGACATTCCCGGCGAGAAGGGGGTCGTCGCCGGTCGCGAGACGGTCGTGTTCGCGCTCCGCGAACGCCCCGAAGGCCTGGTCTCCTTCGGGCTCGGCGGCCCCGAGGTCGGCGTCGGCCGCGCGCAGTTCGCCCCCTTCTTCACCGCGGCCAGGGAGGCGGGGCTGCACAGCGTCCCGCACGCGGGCGAGACCACCGGGCCCGCCACCGTCTGGTCGGCGGTGCACGATCTCGGCGCCGAGCGGATCGGGCACGGCGTCGGCGCGCACACCGATCCGGTGCTACTGGAATACCTTGCCGTGCAACGGATCCCGCTGGAGGTCTGCCCCACGTCGAACGTACGGACCGGGCAGTTCGGGTCGATCGCGGCGCATCCGGTGCGACGGCTGCTCGATCACGGTGTCCTGGTCACGCTCAACACCGACGATCCGCCGATGTTCGGCGCGACCCTCGACGGCGAGTACGTGGCGGTGGCGGAAACCCTGGGCCTGACGGCGGCCGAAATCGCCCTGTTCGCGAAGAATGCCGTGGACGCCTCTTTTCTGCCCTCGGCGGACAAGACCGTCCTGGTGACGGAGATCGAAGAAATCTTGTTGCAGGACCCCGAACTCCTCGCATAGCGTGGCGGTACACGAGAGAGGAGGTGGTCCAAAGTTGTATTCCAACAGGACTCGTGAGGTGGCTGTCCGCTAGCGGACCCCACGCGTAGGACTTCAGAGCAGCGATACAACGCAAGTTGGAGCCACCTTCGGCTCGTCGTCTCTGCTTCGCGTGATGCCTGACAGCGAATACCAGGCAGTCACCGGGCCCCCGAGGTTCCCGAGCACCGGTCCGGCTCGGGCCCGGCCGCCGATTCCGGCGTCCGGGAGCCGCCTCGGGGGTACCCCTGTTTCCGGGTGTGCCGCCTGCCGCCCCGAAGGACCGTCCGCCGCGGTTCCCGCCCCAGGAACCCTGCCTACTCCGATAGCCTGACGCCATGCTGAGGCCCGATTTCCCGATCATCACCCAGCGCCTGACCCTCCGTGCCTTCACACCGGCGGATCTCGACGAACTCAACTCCTTCCAGTCCCGCGCCGACGTCGCCCGCTACCTCTACTGGGGCCCGCGCAGCCGGGCCGAATCCGCCGCCGCGCTCGCCAAACGGGTGCACAGCAGCACTCTGTCCAAGGAAGGCCAGTTCCTGGCGGTGGCCGCGGAACTGACCGAGACCGGTCAGCTCATCGGCGACCTGAACCTCGAGTACCTCAGCAGTGAGCACCGCCAGGGCGAGATCGGGTTCGTCTTCCATCCCGATCACCACGGGAAGGGGCTCGCCGCGGAGGCCGCCATCGAGGTGCTGCGGCTCGGGTTCGAGGACCTCGGCCTGCACCGGATCATCGGCCGCTGTGACGGGCGCAACACCTCTTCCGCCGCGCTGATGGAACGCCTCGGCATGAAGAAGGAAGCGCATCTGCGGCAGAACGAGATCGTGAAGGGCGAGTGGTGTGACGAACTCGTCTTCGCGATGCTCGAAGACGAGTGGAAGGCGAGCCGCACGTGATCCGCCTTCAAGCACGGGGAGACGTCCGTCTCGACCCCGGGAAGGCGTCGCCACCGGCGTAACGCAAGCGGGATCACGCCACACGGCGGCCACCAGGCATGATGGGCGCGTGCTCTTCGACAAGATCGTCCGCCCAGCGCTGTACCGGGTCTCCGGCAGCGACCCCGAAACCGTGCACGAACGCGCCATCGGCTCACTCGCCAGGCTGAGCGGGGTCTCCCCCGCGCTCGCCGCGCTCGGCCGCGTCTACCGGACGGACGATCCGGTCACCTTCCTCGGGCTCCGCTTCCCGAACCGGGTCGGCCTCGCCGCCGGGATGGACAAGAACGGCCGCGCCCTGCACGCCTGGCCCGCGCTCGGTTTCGGCTTCGTCGAGGTCGGCACGGTCACCCGGCATCCGCAGCCGGGCAACGACAAACCACGGCTGTTCACCCTCGCCGAGACCGACGCGGTGATCAACCGGATGGGCTTCAACAACGAGGGCGCGGAGGCGCTCGCCACCCGACTGGCCGCAGGCGGGAAACCGCCGGTGCCGCTCGGCGTCAGCATCGGCAAGTCCAAGGTGACCCCGCTCGACGAAGCCGTCGAGGACTACCGGTTCTCGCTGCGGGCGCTGTACCCGTACGCCGACTACTTCGCGATCAACGTCAGTTCCCCGAACACGCCGGGGCTGCGGGCGCTGCAGGACAAGTCCGCGCTGGCGGAGCTGCTCGCCGAGCTGCGGAAGACCTCGGCCGAGCTCGCCGGGGACGCGAAGCCGACCCCGGTGCTGGTGAAGGTCGCCCCCGACCTCACCGACGAAGCGCTCGCGGAGCTGCTGGAGGTCTGCCTCGACCACGGTGTCGCCGGGCTGATCGCGACCAACACGACGCTGTCACGCGAAGGGATCGCCCCGACCGAAGCGGCCGTCGGCGAGCAGGCGGGCGGGCTGTCCGGCCGCCCGCTCACCGCGCGCTCGGTCGAGGTGGTGCGGTTCGTGCACGACGAGACCGGCGGCAAGCTGCCGATCATCGGCGTCGGCGGGATCTTCGACGCCGGCGCCGCCGCCCGGATGCTCGACGCCGGCGCCGGTCTGGTCCAGCTCTACACCGGGTTCGCCCTGCACGGTCCCGGCCTGGTCAAGCGGGTCGCCCGAGGTCTCGCGGCCCGGCCGTACTGACGAACCTCAGGTAGGCACGCCAGCACTGGTACCTCGTCAGCTCCGTCGCCGTCGCCGCGGCGGCCTGGTCGCACAGGACCGCCAGCGGGGTTTCCCCGTTCTCCAGCCGGATCCGGCCCAGGACGAACGGGGCGGGCAGCGTGGCCGCGAAGGCACCGAGCGCGGCGGGCGAAAGCCGCCAGCGTTCACCGGAGAGCATCGTGTGCTCGCCCGTGGCGCTCACCGGCACCACCCCCGGCTGGGGCGGATCGGTGGGCAGCAACACCATTCGGTAACCCTCGCCGGTCTGGACCAGGCCGGTGAACCGGGCCCCCGCGGCGACCAGGCCACCGTTCAACGGCTGCCCGCGCAGCTGCGCGCCGAACACCACGAGATCCGCACCCGGTGCGGGATAAGGGAAATCGGCCTGTTCGTCGGTGAGCACGGCGGCGAGGTCGATGGCGACCTGGTCGTCGAACGGCCGCACCACCACGGAAACGCCGTACGGCCCCAGATCCGACGGCGACGACGGCACCGTGACCGCGGCCAGGTCGAGCAGGTTGACGAACGCCGTGAACCGCTCCAGCCGGTTGGCGACACCGTCCGGATCGGACAGTGCCTCGGCGATCGAGGGATGATTCGCGACCGTGGGAAGGACGAGGGCGTCGTACTCGGACAGCATTCGGAGCGCGAGCATCCCGGCCTCGGCGACACGCTCCCGGTCGCCGGTGAAGCCGTCGTCGTGGATCAAGCCGCCCACCGTCAGCAAGGCCGAGATCTCCACCGTCTCCACCCGGGCGCCGGACGCCCGCAGCGCCGAAACCGCGCCGAGGAAGGAGGACCGGGATTGCAGCGAAAGGCCGGTGAGCGTGTCGGAGCCCGGGATCGCCACCCGCGGCCGGTCACCCGCGGACAGCCGGACGTCGGGAGGCCAGTCGCGGGCGAGCGGGTCGATTCCGTCGGGTCCGGTCATCAGCCCCAGCGCGCGCTGCCCCAAGGTGAGGCTGCGGGCGAAGACGGCGATGCCGCCGCACGGCGCGGTGCCGGTCTTCGGCACGAGGCCCAGCGTCGGCTTCAACCCGACGATCCCGTTGAGGGAAGCGGGAACCCGCCCCGCACCGGCCGTGTCCGTGCCGACCGCCAGATCGACGAGGCCGAGCGCGACGGCGACGGCCGCGCCACTGCTCGCGCTCCCGGAGACCCGATCGGTGTTGAGCGCGGCGCTCACGGCGCCGTACGGGCTGTGGGTGTGCTCGAGGTCGCTGCCGAACCGGTCGCAGTTGGTCTTGCCGATCACGACCGCCCCGGCCGCGGTCAGCCGGGACACGGAGGTGGCGCCGGCACCGCGGACGTCCTCCCCGGCCGTGGGAAGGCCGGCGACGTCGATGACGTCGGCGACCGCCACCAACGTCCCCGCGAGCGGCAGGTCCGCGCCCGCGCGAAGACGTTCGTCGACCGCTTTCGCGTCGACGAGGGCGTCTTCCACGGGACGCAAGGTGATCCAGACGTCGGGCCGGTCGACCTCGACGATCCGGTCGTAGGCGGCTATGACGCGCTGATAGGCACTGGAAGGAGGAGCGGGGGTCGGCTCTGGTTCCGGGGGGAGCGTCGTCACTGGGCGTCCTTTCCTCGGCGGGGACGAGAAAGACCACTGCGCGAGATCCACTGTGTCCGGTCCACCACCCTGGGACGCCCGCTCACGCGGGCTGGGTTCAGGCCCGAGCTGGGAAAAGCACTGCGTGCATGTAAGAAACGTTAAGCATCGCGGGTCGCCGTCACCAGCGGATTCGGGTCACGCGAGCGTTTCGGTACCACACAGTGAGCATGTCGTTACGCAATGGAGTATTAGGGACGACGAATGAGACGATGGTCCAGGAAAGCGCCTGCTCAGAGCCTACCCGTTTCCGGAACTCGCGTGCTTGAGCGCGTAACTCACGTGATTGGAGGCGTAACTCACGAGTTACGCCTTCAAGCACGCGAGATACGCCGCCAAGCACGCGAGTCGCGCGTCAGGACAGCTCGCGCAGGGCCATCGCGAGGCCGGCGAGCTTGTCGGTCGCGTCGGAGAGCTGCTCCTTGGACGACGTCATGCCGTCCGAGCTCGCGGCGACGGTGTGCCCGGCGGCCGCGACGAGTCCGCCGTAACCGTCGAGACCGTCGTCGAGTTGCTCGCGCAGTTGCTTGACGGCGGCGTCGAGGGCGCCGCGTTCCCGCTCCGGCGCGGCGTCACGTCCGCGTTCGATGGCCTGGATCCGGCCGGCCAGCCCGCGCAGCGCCTGCGCGGCCTCAGCGGCGGTGGTCCGGGCGTCCGCGACGGCGATCTCCGAGACCGGCATGGTGCCGAGCGACGTCGGCTGCGAAAGCTGGCGAAGCAGCTCCGCCAGCGAAGCCTCGCTCTCGGCGAGGCGCTCCATCGGCTCACGCGCGACGGACCGTGCCGGAGGCAGCGGCGGCGGAGCGGCGGGCGCGGCGGGCAGCACGGTGCGCTTGAGCTCCCGCAACCGCAGCCCCGACTTGACCCCGAAGGTGCCGAAGATGACGGCGAACGCGCCGCCCGCGATGGCCTGGAGGACGTCGGCCTGGCCGTCCTTCAACAGGCCGGTGCCCGCGACGACGGCGAACAGTCCACAAAGGAATGTGAGGAGGATCCAGAACGTGAGCGCCCGCGAAGTCCGGCGCTTGCGGCGCTCCAGTTTGGCGGCGGGTTCGTTCCAGCGCGCCCATTTGGCCTTCGCGTCGGCGACGACCGGGATCTGGCCCGCGGCCATCGACGTCAGCTGCTGGGAGATCTTCGGCATGGCCGGCATCGCGGGCATCTGCGGGCGCGGCTTGGGCGGCGCCGGCTGAGCGGGCCGCGAAGATCCCTGCTCGGAGGGCGGGATGTAGCGCTGCAGCTTCTCCTGCGCGCGCTGGGCGTAGTCGGGCAGCTTCTCGATGTGCTTCTCAAGCTTGGCGGTGAACTCCCCGAAGTCCTTGCGCCTGCCCTGGCCCATTGCCCTCTCCCCTGTCTTCTGGTGAGACCGGTCCCGCACCCGCGCGGGGTGCGGGACCGGCTCCCGTTGGTGTGTCAGGCGGGGTTCTTGCCCTGTTCGGCCTGAACCCGTGCCTGGATCTCACGCTGGATGTCCGCGGAGCTCGACCCCTTCGCCGGTGCGGCGGCGGTCTTGCCGTCGGTCACCTGAGCGACGGAGTCACCCTTCATGGACGCGCGGATCTGCTCCAGCCGCGAGTGCCCCGCGAGCTGCGTCGTGGAGGCCTGGACCTCCATCATCCGGCCCTGGACGGAGTTCTGTGCGAGTTCGGCCGAGCCCAGCGCGGTGGTGTAGCGCTTCTCGATCTTGTCGCGAACGTCTTCCAGCGACGGGGTGTTGCCCGGCGCGGCCAGCTGGCTCATCTGGTTCAGCGAAGCGGAGACCTGCTCCTGCATCTTCGCCTGCTCCAGCTGCGAGAGCAGCTTGGTGCGCTCGGCCAGCTTCTGCTGCAGCATGGTCGCGTTGCGCTCGACGGCCTTCTTCGCCTGCTCCGCAGCCTGAAGCGACTGGTCGTGCAGGGTCTTGAGGTCTTCGATGCTCTGCTCGGCGGTGACGAGCTGCGCGGCGAAGCTCTCCGCCGCGTTCTCGAACTCGGTCGCCTTCTGCTCGTCGCCCTTGGCACGCGCCTCGTCGGCGAGCACCAGCGCCTGGCGGGTCGAAGCCTGCAGCTTCTCCACGTCGCCGAGCTGGCGGTTCAGCTTCATCTCCAGCTGACGCTGGTTACCGATCACCGAGGCGGCCTGCTGGGTCAGCGCCTGGTGGTTGCGCTGCGCCTCCTCGATGGCCTGCTGGATCTGTACCTTCGGGTCGGCGTGCTCGTCGATCTTCGACGAGAACGCCGCCATCATGTACTTCCAGAACTTCACGAACGGGTTGGCCATCTCCTCCGCCTGCCTTCTCGCATCCCACGGGCTGTTACCTCGAGGTGGGGCGTCCCCTCTGTGATGTTGCAACGTCCCGACCCCGGCGTTGAGTTCCATCGTGTCAGGTCGGCGTCCCGCGTTCCAGGCGACCCCGACGGAATTCAGGGATCCCCCTGACTGTGATGTCCACGACCTTTCGGGTTCACCGTCCGTCAGCGGCGCAGAGCGGTCTCCTCCTCCATGCGTGACAACTTCTCGGGGTTGCGCACGGCGTAGAGCCCGGTGATGAGCCCGTCGTCGATACGCAGCGCGATGACGGTGTCCACCTCGTCACCAAGCCGGAGGATCAGCGCGGGATGCCCGTTGACCTGCGCCGTCCGCATCGTCGCCGCCTCGTCCCGCACCGGGCGGCTCGCGGCCAGCAGCGGCGCGACCAGGGCGGCGCCGACCACGGGCTCCAGTACGGCCTGCACCACCCCGCCGCCGTCGCCGAGGAAGACGACGTCCGGCGAGAGGACGTCGAGCAATCCCTGCAGGTCACCGGTCCGGACCGCGCGATGGAACGCGTCGAGCACGTCCTTGGTCTCGTCGGGCGACGCGGCACCCCGTGGCCTCCGCGCGGCGACGTGGGCCCGCGCCCGGTGGGCGATCTGGTGGACCGCGGCCGGGGTCTTGCCGACGGCTTCGGCGATCTCTCCGTAGGGCACGTCGAACACCTCGCGCAGCACGAACACCGCGCGTTCCGTCGGCGTGAGGGTCTCGAGCACCAGCAGCATGGCCATCGAGACGCTGTCGGCCAGTTCGACGTCGTCGGCCACGTCGGGGCTGGTCAGCAGAGGTTCGGGCAGCCACGGACCGACGTAGGACTCCTTGCGGCGGCCGAGCGTGCGCAGCCTCCCGAGCGCCTGCCGGGTGGTGATGCGGACCAGATACGCCCTCGGGTTCTCCACGGTGCCGAGATCGACGCCCGACCAGCGCAGCCAGGTCTCCTGGAGGACGTCTTCGGCGTCGGCGGCCGAGCCGAGCATCTCGTAGGCGACGGTGAACAACAGGTTCCGGTGGGCGACGAACGCCTCCGTGGCGGACATGGACGGCTCCTGTTCTCGGCGAGGGTGTCCCCACCAGACACCGCGGCCCCTCGATTTCTGACACGTCGCCGCCGTGACACACGTCACGCCCTGGTGCTGTCAGCGGCGCCGGGCCGCCGGCATCTGGTGGTCGTCCGGTTCAGCACACGACCACGAAGAGGACGAGACCATGGATTCCCGTTTCGATCTGAACAGCAACGAACTCGGCGCCAAGCTCGGCAAGCGCTTCGCCAACGTCAGCGTGGCCATCAAGGGCTCGCCCCTGCCGAAGGTCACCCAGGAGCTGGTGTCACTGCGGGCCAGCCAGCTCAACGGCTGCGGGTTCTGCGTCGACGCCCACGCCAAGGACCTGGCGGCCGCCGGCGAACCCGCCGTCCGCGTCAACCTGGTCGCCGCCTGGCGCGAGTCCACCGTGTTCACCGAGGCCGAGCAGGCCGCGCTCGCCCTCGCGGAGGAAGGCAGCCGGATCGTCGACGCGCACACCGGTGTCTCCGACGAGACCTGGTCCCGGGTGCGGAAGCACTACGACGACGATCAGGTCGCCGCGCTGGTCTACCTGGTCGCGATGATCAACGCCGCCAACCGGCTGCTCGTCATCACGCACACCAAGGGCGGCTCCTACCAGGCGGGCACGTTCGACGCGAACTGACGGGAAAGGCCCCAGGCGGACTGCCTGGGGCCTCTTCCGTTCACGACCTTTTGCTAGGCGGCGACCATCTTCGGTGCGGAGATGGTCGTCCGCAGGGCGGGGCTCATCCGCGGCGGCGGAGAGATCCGCAGGTCGGCCAGGTCGTTGCCGATCAGCTCGGACACCAGGCGACCGCCTTCGAGCTCGCCCGCTTCGGCGCTTTCCCGCTCCGGAGCGCGCCGCTTGCCCGCTTCGACCTTCTCGTCCACCGGGGCGACCTCGACGTTGTCCATCGCCGAGACGTCCGCCGCGACCTTGTGCAGGAGTTCGCCCAGCGGAAGGTCCAGGGCCTCGCAAATGGACGCCAGCAGCTCGCTGGACGCCTCCTTCTGCCCGCGCTCGACCTCGGAAAGGTAGCCGAGGCTCACCCTGGCGGCGCGGGAGATGTCCCGCAGCGTTCGACGCTGGTTCGTGCGGGCGTGTCGGAGCCGGTCGCCGATCGCCTCGCGCAACAGCACGGTCATCACGCGCCTCCCTTCCAGGACTGACTATCCCCTACGTTACCCAGAGCGGTGCCCCGGGCGCAGGTGTTGACACGGCAATACGCCAAGGGCGAACGCGGCGATCATGCGAGATGTTCCCCCAGCAGGGCGAACGCGCCCGAGACCGCACCGGCCCTGACCGAGGCTCGATCACCGCTCAAGTCCAGTGTGCGGACGGTGAGGACGTCCGGCCCGGCGAGACCGACGTGGACGGTGCCGGGCGCGACGCCGTCCTGCCCGTCCGGACCGGCCACACCCGTCAGGCCGAGTCCCCACGTGGCGCCGCATCGGTCCCGCGCGCCGGCGGCCAACTGCGCCGCGACCTCGGGATGGACGGCGCCGTGCGCGGCGAGGAGGTCTTCGTCGACACCGGCCAGCTTCGCCTTGAGGTCGGTGGCGTAGACGACCAGACCACCCCGCACGACGGCGCTCGATCCGGGAACCTCGGTCAGGGTCGCGCAGACGAGCCCGGCGGTCAGCGACTCGGCCGTCGCCACCGTCTCCCCACGCTCGATCAGGTGAGTGATCAAGGTCTCAGGTTTCATGCGCCGGCGGCACGCTTTCCGGCCGCGCGCAGCCGCACCGCGCGCACGACGTAATCGAGCCCGGTCACGACGGTCAGCACGAGCGCCAGCCCCATCAGCACCCAGCGCACCGGCTCGGCGGCCTCGGGCAGGGGCAACAGGTACGCCGTGATGGCCGCGATCTGGGCGAGCGTCTTGGCCTTGCCGCCCCGGCTGGCCGGGATGACACCGTGCCGGATCACCCAGAACCGCAGCAGCGTCACGCCGATCTCGCGGATCGCGATGACGATGGTGACCCACCAGCCCAGTTCGCCGAGCACGCTCAGCCCGATCAGCGCGGCGCCGATCAGCGCCTTGTCCGCGATCGGGTCGGCGATCTTGCCGAAGTCGGTGATCAGCCCGTACTTGCGCGCGACCCAGCCGTCGACCTGGTCGGTGAACGACGCGATCGCGAACAGCGCGGTGGCGATCCCGCGCCAGAAGGTGTCCGCCCCGTCGCCGGTGAACAGCGCCAGCACGAACAGCGGCACCAGCACCAGCCGCGACATCGTGAGCAGGTTCGCCAGGTTCAGCGTCGGGACCGGGGTGGCCTCGGGAACCCGGGCGTGCTCACCGCCCGTCCCCTCACCGGCCCCGGCGTCGCTCGGGGCGGCATTCACCGGTCGGCCTCGGGCGGCGCGGGCCGCACGATCAGGTCGACGCCCTCGGAGTCGACGACCTCGCAGCGCACGAAGTCACCCACCGCCAGCGGGGGCAGGTCTTCGGTCTCGATCAGGACGCATTCGCCGTCGACCTCGGGGGCCTGGTGCGCGGCGCGGCCGATCGGGTCCTCGCCGTCCTCGGCCTGCTCGATCAGGACGTCGACGAAATCGCCGATCCGGTCCTCGGCCCGCTGTGAGGTCAGCTCCTCGACCAGCGCGGAGATCCGCGCGACCCGCTCGGCCACCACGGACTCGTCGAGTTTGCCGTCGAAGGTCTCGGCCTCGGTGCCGTCCTCGTCCGAGTACCCGAAGACACCCACCGCGTCCAGCCGCGCACCGGTCAGGAAGCGCTCCAGCTCGGCGAGGTCCTCTTCGGTCTCGCCGGGGAAGCCGACGATGACGTTGGTGCGGATGCCCGCGTTGGGCGAGTGCTCCCGGATCTGGTCGCACAGCGCGAGGAAGGAGTCCGTGGACCCGAAGCGGCGCATGCGGCGCAGCACGGTCTCGCTGGAGTGCTGGAAGGACAGGTCGAAGTAGTCGGCGACACCCGGCGTGGTCGCGATGGCCTTGACCAGGCCGGGGCGGGTCTCGGCGGGCTGCAGGTACGAGACGCGGACGCGTTCGATCCCCGGCACCGCGGCCAGGCGCGGGACCAGCAGCTCCAGCGCGCGGGCGCCGTCACGGCCGAAGTCCTTGCCGTAGGAGGTGGAGTTCTCCGAGACGAGGAAGACCTCCTTGACGCCGTTCTCCGCGAGCCACATCGCCTCGGCGACGATCTCGTCCGGCTGCCGGGACACGAAGGACCCGCGGAAGGACGGGATCGCGCAGAACGAGCAGCGCCGGTCGCAGCCGGAGGCGATCTTCAGCGCGGCCACCGGGGAGGTGTCGAGCCTGGTCCGCAGCACCCGCGGGCCCCAGCCGTGCTGCGCGTGCCCCGGCACCTCGACCGACTCGGCGGCGGTCGGGCGCTGGACCGGGCTGATCGGCAGCAGCTTGCGGCGGTCGGACGGGGTGTGGGACTCGACCTTGCGGCCGGCCACCACGTCGTCGAGCCGCTCCGCGAGGTCGGCGTAGTGGTCGAAACCCAGGACCGCGTCGGCCTCGGGCAGGCTCTCGGCCAGCTCGTTGCCGTAGCGCTCGGCCATGCAGCCGACGGCGACGACCTTCTTGCCGGTGTCGGAGGCCGCGAGCAGCGTGTCGACGGAGTCCTTCTTGGCGGACTCGACGAAACCGCAGGTGTTGACGACCACGACGTCGGAGTCCTCGGGCTCGGCGGCGAGCTCCCAGCCGCCCGCCGCCAGCCGTCCGGCGAGTTCCTCGGAATCGACCTCGTTGCGGGCGCAACCGAGGGTCAACAAGGAAACGCGACGGGTGGCGACAGGATCAGTGGTGGGAGAAGGCACGTGCCTTAGGGTAGCTGGCCTGCCCGCGGGGTCGGCGATCGCTCGCTCGGGCGAGCCATCGACGGGGCCGGACGCCGGGGATGGCTTAATGGTGGACGTGCCCTCAGACCCGCTCCCGCACCGCCGCCCCACCGTCCGCCGGGCGCGGATCGCGGACGTCCGCAAGATCAAGGCGCTGGTCGATTCCGACGCCGGGACGGTGCTGCTGGAGAAGGAACTCGTCACCCTCTACGAGAGCGTCCAGGAGTTCTGGGTGGTCGAAGACGGTGACGACGTGCTCGGCTGCGGCGCGCTGCACGTGCTGTGGGAGGACATCGCCGAGCTGCGCACCATCGCGGTCGACAAGGACTCCCGGGGGCGCGGCATCGGGCACGCGCTGGTGGCGCAGCTGATCGACTTCGCCCGCGAGATCGGGCTGAAGCGGCTGTTCGTGCTGACCTTCGAGACGCACTTCTTCGCCGGTCACGGGTTCGTCGAGATCGACGGCACCCCGGTGACGCAGGAGGTGTACGAGGAGATGCGGCGCTCGGCCGACCCGGGTGTCGCGGAGTTCCTGGACCTGCCGTACGTGAAGCCCAACACCTTGGGCAACAGCCGGATGCTGCTGGAGCTTTAAGTTTTCTTCGCGTGGCGGGCCACTCGGACGCGGTTGCCGCACAGCGACGGCGTGCACCACACCCGCCTGCTGTTGGCCGCCACGAACAGCATCGAGCAGTCGTGCGCGCCGCATCGCCGCAGCTGAGCCGCGCGCGGCCCGGACACGAGGTCGATCGCGGCGACAGCGACGGCGGCCAGTGCGATCTCGCCGCCGTCCTCGCCGTGCCAGCACGTCTCCGCTCCCCCGGCGGTGAGCCGTGGGCTGGTCGGGACGGCCGCCGCGGCCGCGTTGACCCGCTCCACCGCCCACGCCTCAGGCTCCCGTGCGGCCACTGTCGCCTCCAGCAGTTCACGCACCGCTGAACGCAGGCGCCTCGTCTGCTCGGCCGAAGGCGCCCGGGCACCTTCGGGCAAAGCTTGGGTCGCCCAGAACTTCGCGTGACCGTCGTCGAGCAGGTCGATCGGTGGTGAGACGGCCAGCATCACGGTGTCGGCGAGGTTCACCGCGAGATCGTCACCGGGAAGCGAGTCGAGATCGAGCATGCCTTGACACTATCAGGTACTAATGGTTCGAGACAGTTTTAACCATTAGGGAGTGTCCATGGCCACCATCCGGCACCGTTCCGTCAAACTCGGCGACGTCGAGGTCTTCTATCGCGAGGCAGGCGATCCCGAAGCACCCGTGTTGCTCTTGCTGCACGGCTTCCCGACGTCGTCACATCAGTTCGTCCGGCTGATGCGCCGTCTCGCCGGCCGGTGGCGGCTCATCGCGCCGGACCTGCCCGGCTTCGGGCAGACCGTCACGCCCGAGGGCTTCACGTTCACCTTCGACCGGCTCGCGGAGGTGATCGGCGAGTTCGTGGACGCGCTGGAGCTGCGCCGCTACGCGCTCTACGTCTTCGATTTCGGTGCCCCGACGGGCCTGCGGCTGGCCGTCTCGCGCCCGTCCCAGATCACGGCGTTGATCACGCAGAACGGCAACGCCTACGTCGAGGGGCTCGGCCCGGCGATGCCGGACTTCCCGTCCCTGACGGACGAAACCGAGGCGCGCCACGGGTTCGAGGCGATCCTCGAACCGGAGCAGATCCGGTTCCAGTACTCCGGCGCCCGCGATCCGGAGACCATCGATCCCGCGAACTACCTGCTGGACCAGTACTTCCTCGGCCTGCCCGGCCGGGCGGAGGCGATGCTGGACCTGTTCTGGGACTACCGGAACAACCCGCCCGCGTACCCGAGGTTCCAGGCGTGGCTGCGCGAAGCCCAGCCGCCCGTGCTCGCCGTGTGGGGTCGCAACGACCCGTTCTTCGTCCCGGCGGGGGCCGAGGCTTTCCGGAATGATGTTCCCTCGGCGGAGGTTCACCTCTTCGACACCGGGCATTTCGCGCTGGAGGAGGACCTCGAACCGATCAGCGAGCTGATCGACCGCTTCCTCGCGGCGCATCTGTAGAAGGGCGGCACATGGACACCTCGGCCACCGACCACCTGCTCAGCACGACGCGAGCGGTCCGCCGCAAGCTCGACCTGGACCGGCCGGTGGAACCCGAGGTGCTCGACGAGTGCCTGCGGCTCGCGCTGCAGGCGCCCACCCCGGGCAACCAGCAGGCGTGGCGGTGGCTCGTGGTGCGGGATCAGGGCGTGAAGGACCGGCTGTCCGAGCTGTTCCGGCGGGTCGGGAAGGCGTATCTGGAGGCGAACGCGGCGGCGCTGGGCGAAGCGATCACCGAGCCCTCGGTGGCGAGGGCGTTCGCTTCGGGGCAGCACCTGATCGACGTGATCGACCGGGTGCCCGTATTCGTCATCCCGTGCCTGACCGGCAGGCCGAGCGGCGACAACGCGGCCGACGCCGCGTTCTACGGCGGGATCTTCCCGGCGGTGTGGAACTTCCAGCTGGCGCTGCGGTCGCGAGGCCTCGGCTCGACCCTCACGACGTACCACCTGACCCACGAGGCGGAGGCGGCCGGCATCCTCGGCATCCCCGCCGATGTCACGCAGGTCGGACTGCTGCCGGTCGCCTACACGACGGTGCCGGACTTCAAACCCGCGGCGCGGGTGCCGCTGTCGGAAGTCGCGTACCTCGACGGCTGGGGCAACCCGCTCCAGTGAGCAGTCGTGGCGGTTTCGCGTGTCTGGATGGACGACACGCGTGATCCGGTGGACGACACGCGTGATTGCATGGACGACACACGTGTTCCCGTGGCGCCATCGCGTGTCGTCCGTCTGATCACGCGTGTCGTCCATTCAGTCACGCGTGTCGTCCGTCTGATCACGCGAAACCGCCACTCGCGCACCTGCAGCACGGACCTGAACGTTGCGAAAGCCACTTTCGCAACACGCCACCGTGGCCGGATGCCTCGCTAAGCCTTCGACACCCGCAGGGTGACCTGGTCGCCCCCCGAACTCACGGCGACCAGGTCCACCCGGCAGGCGGCGAACTCGACGGACTGCCTGCCACCACGCCCGGTGGAGGCGAGGGCCGCCGTCGTCCGCTCACCGCGTCCCGGTTCGGCCAGGGTCAGCTCGATCACGGCCTCCCCTTCCCAGACGCAGACCATTCCCCCGGCGCAGCGGGAATCGGACACCAGGCGAGCGAAGCGGATGCTGACGTCCTTCGACGCGACCTCGGTCGTTTCACCGGCCTTGAGGTCGACGGTCGCCCCCAGCTCGACGGCGCCCCCAGCAGGCTGGGGCCGCTGTACCGGTGCGGACTGGGCCGGCGCCGGCTGAGCTGTCGCGGGTTGTTCACGCGCGGCGGAGCTGCCGGCTCCGCAGGCGAGGCCGACCAGGGCGCAGAAGACGACGAGCAGCTTCTTGAGGTCCACGTGTGCTGGACGTAGCGGAGGCTCCGGTCCGTTGCATCGGTCCTTCAAAAGCCTCAGTCGTCGGAGACGTCCCCACCGTTCGCGTCTCCGCCGCCGCGGATCATGAACAGCACCGACTCGAGTTCCTCCGGCTTGATCAGCACGTCCCGCGCCTTCGAGCCCTCCGAAGGCCCGACGACGCCGCGGCTTTCCAGCAGGTCCATCAGGCGTCCGGCCTTGGCGAAGCCGACCCGCAGCTTCCGCTGCAGCATCGACGTCGAGCCGAACTGCGAGGTGACGATCAGCTCGGCGGCCTGCAGCAGGACGTCGAGGTCGTCGCCGATGTCGGAGTCGATTTCCTTCTTCTCGCCTGCCTTCGCCGCGGTCACGCCGTCCTGATAGTCCGGCTGCGCCTGCTCCTTGGCGAAGTTCACCACCGCGGAGATCTCTTCGTCGCCGACGAAGGCGCCCTGGATGCGGACCGGTTTCCCGGCCCCCATCGGCAGGTACAGCGCGTCACCCATACCGATGAGCTTCTCCGCGCCCGGCTGGTCGAGGATGACCCGCGAGTCGGTGAGCGACGAGGTCGCGAACGCCAGCCGCGACGGCACGTTCGTCTTGATCAGGCCGGTCACGACGTCGACCGACGGGCGCTGGGTCGCCAGCACCAGGTGGATACCGGCGGCACGCGCCTTCTGGGTGATCCGGACGATCGCGTCCTCGACGTCGCGCGGGGCGGTCATCATCAGGTCGGCGAGCTCGTCGACGATCGCCATGATGTACGGGTACGGCTGGTAGACGCGCTCGCTGCCGGGCGGCGCGGTGATCTCGCCCGAGCGCACCTTCTTGTTGTAGTCGTCGATGTGCCGGACCTTGTTGACCTGCATGTCCTGATAGCGCTGCTCCATCTCCTCCACCAGCCAGGCCAGCGCCGCGGCGGCCTTCTTCGGCTGGGTGATGATGGGCGTGATCAGGTGCGGGATGCCCTCGTACGGGGTCAGTTCGACCATCTTCGGGTCGATCAGGATCATCCGGCATTCGTCCGGCGTCGAGCGCGCGAGCAGCGACACCAGCATCGAGTTCACGAAGCTCGACTTACCGGAACCGGTGGACCCCGCCACCAGCAGGTGCGGCATCTTCGTCAGGTTCGCGGTGACGAAATGGCCCTCGATGTCCTTGCCGAGCCCGATGACCATCGGGTGGTTGTCCTTGACCGTCGACGGCGCGCGCAGCACGTCGCCGAGACGCACCATCTCGCGGTCGGAGTTCGGCACCTCGATACCGACGGCGGATTTGCCGGGGATCGGCGCCAGCAGCCGGACGTTGTCGGTCGCCACCGCGTAGGCGATGTTCTTGGTCAGCGCGGTGATCTTCTCGACCTTCACGCCGGGACCGAGTTCGACCTCGTACCGGGTGACCGTCGGTCCCCGCGTGAAGCCGGTGACCTGCGCGTCGACGTTGAACTGCTCCAGCACGCCGGTGATCGCCTCGATCATGGCGTCGTTGGCCTTGCTGCGGGACTTCGGCGCGTCGCCGAGCTTCAGCAGATCCGGCGGCGGGAGCTGGTAGTCGCCCTCGACGGTCCTGGTGACCGCCAGCGGGGCCTCGGCCTTCTTCGGCTTCTTCTCTTCGACAGGCTTGGGCGCGGGCTTCGGCGGGCGCAGCGGCGTCGGCGCTTCGGCCAGCGCGGCCTCGATGTCGAGTTGCTCGCCCTCATGGTCGGCCGAAGCCTGGCGGCGGCGCGACGGCTTCCGCAGGCGGACCGACTTCGGGTCGGCTTCGGTGACGGCGTCGCGTTCTTCGTGGATGGCCTTGCGCTCGGCCTCGGCCTCTTCGATCTCTTCGGGGTCGAGGCCCCAGTTCCGCAGGCGGTGCGGGATCTCCCGGACCGGGGTCCCGGTGAACACGAGCGTGCCGAACAGCAGCGCCAGCACCAGCAGCGGCACCGCGACCCACGTGGTGACGCCCATGGTCAGGAGGCCGCCGGAGAACGCGCCGATCACCCCGCCGGCGTACATCCGGCCGTCGTTGGTCTCGGGCAGCGCGGTGAAGATGTGCAGCAGGCCGAGCACGGACAGGATCACCAGCAGGGTGCCGATGACCATCCGCGGCCGGGCCTCCGGCATCGGTTCCGACCGCATCAGCGCGACGGCGACCACGGTCAGCACCAGCGGGAGCGTCACGGCACCTGCGCCCAGCAGCGAGCGGGCGCCGACCTCCACCCAGCCGCCGATCGGGCCCGCGGCCCGCCACCAGACACCGAACGCGATCACCAGCGCGAGCGCGATGAGGCCCAGGGCGAGACCGTCGCGACGGTGCTCGGGTTCCAGTTCCCGGCCTCGGCCGACCGTCCGCGCGAGAGTGCCGAGGCCCTTCGCGAGCAGGTTCCAGGTGCCGCGCACGCCCTTGGCGAAGGTGCCGGACGAGCGCTTCCGCGGCGCCGGACGCCGTGGAGCGGGCTTCCTCGCAGCCGTTGACCTGGGCTTCGCCGGGGTACGCGGCTTGCGCGCCGGCCCCTTGCTGCCGCCGCTTCGCGCCGTACTCCGTTTCCTGGTCGTGGACCCGCTAGCCATGTCTCCACGGTAACCGCATCGCCCCTCCAGCCCCGGCTGCCACTCGGAGCACATCGAGAACATTCGTCTCAGGTCACAGCTTGAGCGGCCATCCGGGTGAAAAGCGGTTCATGACATGCTCTGCCCCATGTTCGCGCTGCATCAGGATGACAATTCGGCTCGCCGCGCCCCGGCCATCTGGCGCACGATGCTGAACATCGACCGGGGGCTGGTCAACTTCGTCGGCAAACTCACCGTGACCGGCGGTGTGCCTGCCGAACTGCGCCGTAAGCCCTTGCTCATGACGGCCAACCACATCGGTGTCTTCGACGCGTTCGTGCTGATGGCGGCCTGCAAACGGATCGGCATCAATCCGCGGTTCATGCTGGCGGGCGGCATCCTCGACGCGCCGGTCATCGGCCCGGCGCTGCGGGTCAGTGGTCATCTGCGGGTCGACCGCAAACAGGCGTCGACGGCCATCGGCCAGTTCGCCGAAGCCACCGAAGCCCTGCGGACCACCCGTGACCCGCTGATCGTCTACCCCGAAGGCCGGATCAGCCACGATCCCGGCCTGTGGCCGGAGCGCGGCAAGACCGGCGCGGCGCGGCTCGCGCTGGCCGCCGGGGTGCCGGTGATCCCGATCAGCCAGTGGGGCGCGCACGAGGCGGTGTACTGGGGCACGGAGACCGTCAACGGCCCCGCCGACCTGGTGCCGCTCGCGAAGTCCGGGCTGAGCGCGCCCATGCGGCGGCCGCGGTTCAAGGTGCACTTCGGCGACCCGGTGGACCTGTCGGAGATCGAGCCGGAACGGCCGGGCGCCGGGGTCCGCGCGCACGCCAAGATCATGCAGGCGATCACCGACGGTCTCGTCCCGCTGCGCAGGGACGAACTGGACAAGCCGCGTTTCCACGACCCGACGCGGCCGACGGACACGGTCAGCCCCTGGAAGAAGTACTGAGTCCGGACCGCGACGTTGGCGGACCTGGAGTGGACCGACGGGTTCGCGGCCCGGTTCGGCGGTCCCGCCGCCCAGCTGAAGTCCTTTTCGGACAGTACCGGCGGCCTGTGGGCCAAGGGAAAGCCGGTGAACAAGGTCGCGACGTCGTTCACCACCGCCTCCACCGCGCACAGCGGCTCGAAGCGACCGTGCCGGCGACACCGATCCGCGGCTGCTCGAATCGGGCAATCCGAACGGCGGCTCATTCGTCTCACACGAATCCGCCGAACCCGACGATCTCGCCCTGGAGGCCCTCCGGCTTCAGGGGCGACGCCTCGCCACCGTTTCGCGCCACGTCGCCGACGGCCTTTTCAAGGACGGGTGAAGGGAACCGCGGGTCCGGCTCCCGCGTCGTAGTGTGGTCACACAGCGTCACGCTACGGGGAGGAAGCGGGATGACCGGCGGGTACGAGGTGGCTTTGGAGGCGATCGGCGCGGCGTCGAGCGCGGCGAAACGGGCTTCGGACGACGTCGGGAAGGTGAACCTCGCGGCCACGCTCACCGGTGTCGCGGAGGGGTTGCCGGGCGGCGTATCGGGTGAAGCGGCCCGCCTGCTCGCGGATTCCTGGGGCCGGGCGGTGCCCGGCTGGGCCGAGAACACCGCGGACTACTCCGCACGACTCGACGCGGCGGCCGTCCGCTACCGCTCGAACGAACTGGCGGCGTCACGGGAACTCCCCGTCTGATGCTCACCTGGGGAGACGTGCGCCGGTGGGATCCGGCCGCCATCGGCGAGGTCGCCGACGCGCTCAACGACGGCTGCACCAAGATCATCGCCGCGAACGACGACGTCGGAGCCATGGCCCGCTTCACGGGCTGGACCGGCGACGCCGCCACCGCCGCCGCGACGCGGGGTGCGTCGTTGACCTCCACCCTGGAGCGGCTCGTCGCGGGAGCCTCCGCGGTCCGGCGAGGCGCTCACGAAGTCCAGATCGCGCTGGACCGGATCGTCGCGTTCGTGCGGGAGACCGACGAACTCGCCCACCGGAACGGCCTGGCCATCGGCGCCGGTGGCGAGATCTCCGTCGGCGTTCCACAGCCGGACCAGGCGCGCGTGATGGCGGAACTGGCCGACAGGATCGAGCAGGGCCTGCGCCGCGCGGCCGACGTCGACGCCGATTTCGCCGAGATCCTGCGCCGGGTCCTTCGGGGCGAGATCACCGAACAAGGCGGCAACACACTCGCCCAAGCGGCCGAAGCCGGAGCCGCGCAGAGCGGCCTGTCGATCATCGGCCCACCGGAGAACGGCACTCCCGGCGACAACAAGGCTTGGTGGGCGAGTCTGTCGGACACGGCGAAAGTCGCTCTGCTGCAAGGGAATCCGGGACTCGTCGGCAATCTCGACGGGATTCCGGCCACCGACCGCGACGCCGCCAACCGCGCCGTCCTCGCCCGCGAGATCGCGCGGCTCCAAGGCGATCCGAAACTCAAGGGCCTGGAAGCCATCCAGCAGCGGCTGGACCGGTCGGAACCGCAGGCGTTCCTGCTGGCACTGGACACCAGCGGCGACGGGAAGGCGATCGTCTCCGCGGGGAATCCCGACACCGCGGCGAACGTGGCGACCTACGTGCCCGGGACCGGATCGGAGTTGTCGAAAATCGGCGGCGACCTCAACCGGTCCGACAAGATGTGGGCCGCGGCGACCACCTCGGGCTCCCCCTCGACGGCAGTGATCACCTGGCTCGGCTACGACGCGCCGAACGAGCTCACCGACGCCGCGAGCGACAAGTACGCCGAGGGTGGCAAAGCGGCCCTCGACCAGTTCCAAGACGGGCTGCGGGAAACACACCAGGGACCGCCCTCGCACAACACGGTGCTGGGGCACAGCTACGGCACCACCGTCGTCGGGCACGCGGCCGGGGACGGCGGCCTCGCCGCGGACGAACTCGTCTTCGTGGCGAGCCCCGGCGTCGGCGCGCACGACGTGAGCGAACTGCGTCTCGACGGGGTGAATCAGGACGAGATCGGCAAGCACGTCCACGCAACGGTGGCCGAACACGACATGATCAACCTGGCGAACGTCGAGATCGCGGGGTACGACCCGATCCTCGGCCAGGACCCGACCGACGCGGACTTCGGCGGGCAGGTGTTCACCTCGGCGCCGGGCACGGACGGGTGGGGCGGGTACAGCACGGCGGCGCACAGCGAATACTGGGAAGACAACAACCCGTCGCTGAACAATCTCGGCCAGATCATCGCCGGGAAACCGACGACGTGAATCGGGCCTTCACATTCATTCTCGCCTCGCTGATGTTCTCGGCGGCCTGTTCCCCTGGAGGTGGGGACGACATGGAATCGACGATCACCGAACAGCAGGCTCGCGACAAGGTCGAGCAGTACATCCAAGGCGCGCTGTCGGCGTTGCCCGACGGCGCCGAATTGAAGCCCTTCACGCGGAACCGTTCGGAATGCACGGACCCGACCGACAAAGGCCCGCTGGGCCGCTTCGAGATCTCCGCGACCTACGAGATCATCGGCCTGGACTCCGCGCGGTTCGCCGAGCATTTCACCGCGATCACCCAGTGGTGGGAAGCGAACGCCTTCAAGATCCTGACCGACGCCCGGCCGACGGATCAGTATGTCTTCGCACGCAACACCGGCGACGCCTTCGACATGTCGATCAAGGCGAACGACCTCGGCAAGTTCTATCTCGGCGCGACCTCCCCCTGTGTCTGGCCGAACGGCACGCCCGAACCCCAGGCCCTCGAAGCCACCGAACCCGAGCAGCCGGTCGCGGCTCCCCCGGCACCGGAACCGGTCCGCAGACCACGTCGCGCTCCCGTCGACGACGAGGACTTCGCCCAGACGAACTGGACCGACGGCGGCACCTCCTTCTGACCGCCCTGATCGCGAGTCCGTGAAGGCCTCCTTAAGGGACTCTGGGTCCCTCAAGGTGGCCTTCACGGACAAAGGCCCCACCCACGAGGCTCGCCCCAAGCCCAGCCGCTGGGAAAACGGCTCGACCCGCCGCCACCCGGCCTCTAGCCTCCGGCCGTGACCGCCGAACTCGCCGCCGCCCGCACCCCGCACGTCGCGCGTCGCGGCCGGGGCATCACGCTGATCCTGCTGGCCGCCCTCTTCTTCGGGACCTCGGGCGTGCTGGGCAAACCGGCGATGCAGGCCGGGCTGTCCCCGGAGCAGGTCGCGGCGATCCGCATCGGGCTGTCGGCGATCGTGCTGCTCGCGCTGGTCGCCGTCTTCCGGCCGAAACTCCTCAAAGTCACGAAGAACGAGTGGCCGCTGCTGCTCGCGTACGGCTCGCTCGGTGTCGCGGGCGTCCAGCTCATGTATTTCCTGGCGGCGGGCCGGATCCCGGTCGGGATCGCGATCCTGCTCGAGTTCACCTCCCCGGTGCTGATCGCGCTGTGGGTGCGGTTCGTGCGCCGGGTGCGGCTGCCGAGGGTGATGTGGGCGGGGATCGCGCTGGCGATGGCCGGGCTCATGCTGGTCGCGCAGGTGTGGGAGGGGCTGAGCCTGGACGTCCTCGGGTTGCTCGCCGGGCTGGGCGCGGCCGTCTGTTCGGCGGGTTACTTCCTCCTCGGCGAGCGCGGCGTCGCGGACCGTGATCCACTCGGCATGGTCACCTGGGGGATGACGATCGGCGCGGTACTGGTGTGCGCGGTCGCCCCGCCGTGGACGATTCCGTGGGGCATCCTCGCCACGCCGGCGACGTTCGGGCCGTGGGAACCGCCGGTGTGGTCGTTGCTGATCGCGCTGGTGCTGATCGCGACCGTCCTCGCCTACGCGACGGGCATGGCGGCGCTGCGCCATCTTCCGGCGTCGGTGGCGAGCGTCGTCGGACTGGTGGAGCCGTTGATCGCCGCCGCCGCGGCCTGGCTGCTGCTGGGCGAGGCGCTCAGCTGGATCCAAGCCGCCGGCGCGGTGGTGCTGCTCACCGGCGCGTACATCGTCCAGCTGAATTCGAACGTGGTCCAGACGGACTCAACCCTGCTGGAAGCCCCGTAGGTCGCCGATCTCCTGCTGCTGCGAACGCGAAGTCGTCGCGGCGAGGTCGCGGGCGTCGGGGTTGCGGCCGTGCTGGGTTTCGGCGTCGGCGATGCGGACGCCGGCCTCGCGCTGGCGCAGCAACCTCGCGGCGAACTGGCGGTCGAAGTCCTTTCCGGACAGCCCGGCCAGTGCCGCCATGTCACCGGGGCTGATGTACCCGTCGCGCTGGACGTGTTCGAGGTTCGGGTCGTCCGGCGCCGGCTGACCCCACGCCTCGATGAGCCTGGACAGCCGCGCGATCTCCGGTTCGTGCGTGTCGATGATCCGCTTCGCGAGCACCTTCAGCTGCTCGTTCGCCGCACGGGTTTCCGCCAGGGAAGCCAGATCCACGCCCTGCTGGTGGTGCGCGAGTGCTTGCCGCGCGAACGCGACGTCGGCGTCGTTGAACGGAACGGCGGCCTGCTGCGCCACCGGTGAAGACCCGGGAGGCGCCGTCTGCGGCTGGGGTGCCTCGTCCGAGCAGCCCGCGAGCGCGACGGCGGCCAGGGCGACGGCGGGCAGGAACCGGAGGACGGCGTGCGACATCGAAGAGCTCCTCGGAACGCGCGGTGGAGGTGCCTAGGTTGGCAGAGTCCACATCGGCCTGTTCACCTGGGGTTGCGCAAACACTTTTCCTCCCGGCCTCGCGGTGCGACAATCCCGCGATCCGCAGCCACTCCGGCAGGAGGTAACCGCGACATGGGTGGGGAATCCGGTTCCGAACGGGCGGGTCTGCGCCCGGAACTGCGGCAACGCCACGTCCGGATGATCGCCCTCGGCGGCATCATCGGCGCGAGCCTGTTCATCGGCAGCGGCGCGGTCATCCACACCGTCGGCCCGGCGGCCGTCCTCTCCTACGCCATCGGCGGCCTGATCGTCGTGCTGGTGATGCGGATGCTCGGCGAGATGGCGACGGCCGCCCCGGCGCAGGGCTCCTTCATGGAATACGCGCGGACCTCGCTCGGCGGCTGGGCGGGCTTCACCGTCGGCTGGCTGTACTGGTACTTCTGGGTCGGCGTGGTCGCCTTCGAGGCGGTCGCCGGGGCGAAGATCCTGCAGACGTGGATTCCCGTTGTGCCGCAATGGATCTTCTCGCTCGTGCTGATGCTGCTGCTGACCGCGACCAACCTCGCCTCCGCCCGTTCGTTCGGGGAGACGGAGTTCTGGCTCGCGTCGGTCAAAATCGCCACGATCGTGGTGTTCCTCGTGGTGGGCGTCCTGTTCGTGCTCGGGGTCTGGCCCGGCGGATCGTTCTCGGTCGGCAACATCGCGCAGGACGGTTTCCTGGCCAACGGCCCGTTCTCGGTGGTGCACGGGGTGGTGATCGTGATCTTCTCCTACTTCGGCGCGGAGATCGTCACCATCGCCGCCGCCGAATCGCGGGAGCCCGAAACGGCCGTGCGCAAGGCGACCTCGTCGATCGTCTGGCGGGTCATCGTGTTCTACGTCGGCTCCGTGACACTGCTGGTGATGATCACCGGCTGGCGCGACATCCCGACCACGACGAGCCCGTTCGCCGCCGCGTTCGGCCGGTTCGGCATCCCCGCCGCCGAGACGGTGGTCAGCGCGGTGGTGCTGACGGCCGTGCTATCGGTGCTGAATTCGGGGCTGTACACCGCTTCCCGCATGCTGTTCGCGTTGCGCGGCAACGGCTGGGCGCCGAAATGGATCGCGGACACGAACCGGCGCGGCGTGCCGTGGAAGGCGATCCTGGTGTCCACGTCGGTCGGCTACGTGGCCGTGGTGATGAACTTCGTGTCCCCGGACAAGATCTTCTACTTCATCATCAACTCCGCCGGGGCGGTCGCGTTGTTCGTGTACGCGATCATCGCCGGCTCACAGCTCCGGATGCGGCGCCGTCTGGAGGCCGAGGCACCGGAACGGCTGAAACTGCGTATGTGGGGCTACCCGTGGCTGAGCTGGCTCACGCTCGCCGGGACGCTGGCCGTGGTCGCGTCGATGCTGTTCGTGGACTCGGACACGCGGGCGCAGCTGTACCTGAGCCTGATCAGCCTGGCGGTGATCCTCGGCGTCTACTTCATCCGGCGCCGGCGATCCGGGCCAGAGCGCCGTAAAACACCTCTCCGATCTTCGCGGGATCACGGCTGAGGAAGGCCTGGCCGCCGGCGGGCGCGACGAGCTGACGGAGTTCGGTCTCGTCGGCCTCCGGCCCGATCCCGATGGCGATCAACGGCACCGGGCGGTCCCGGTCGCTCAGCTTTCCCAGTTCCGCCACCAGGTTCTCGCGGCTGATGCCGCCGGGATCGGTGTTGTGGCCGTCGGTCATCACGATGACGAGGTTCAGCTTCCCCCGCTCCCATTCCTCGTGCGCCAGCCGGTAGATGTCGAGAACGCTGTCGTAGAGCCCGGTCTGCCCGTCCGGCACGGCGCGAACCGCGCGCAGCCGGTCGACGGCGGCCAGCTGCTGCGCGACCGGCGCCATCGGCAGGATCTCCCGGTGGTCCCGATCACCGTCCACTTTGGTCGCGAAAGCCAGAAAACGGACCTGTGACGTGGATTTGAACAGATGCAAAGCGTTCTCCGCCGCCTCCAGCGTGATCCGCAGCCGGGACTTGCCGGTTCCCGGGACCGGCGCGCTCATCGAACCGGACACGTCGATCAGCACCTGGACCCGGGCGCTCACGTTCACCGCGGCCCACTGGCTGAGCGCCTTGGCGACCTCCGCGGCGGCCGGGATCTCGGCACTGCGCTGTCCCTGTGCCGCGACGCGTTGATCGGTTTCGCCCAGCCGCAACGCCTGCACGCCCGGGGCGCGCAGCTCCGACTGTGGGCCGATCGCGGCACCGTGGAGCAGGGTGCGTTTCAGTTCCGCGACGGCCTTGCCCTGCTGCGCGGTCGCTCCCTCGACCTCGGCGAACGGGTAATCGAGGGCAGGAGCGGCGGGTGAGTACACGGCCACCGACGCGGTCTCGCCTTCAAGAAGCCCGGAATTGTGCCGCAGCACCGCGTTCTCCGCCGCGGGGAACACCGTCGCGCCGGATGTGGTGGCCGAGAACTTCCGGAGCGAGGCCACGTACGCGGCGGCGGGATCCGAGGCGTCCTTCGCGACCTCGCGCAGTGCCACCAGCGCGGACACCCCGGCGGGATCGCGTCCCGGGTCCGGCATCCCGGCGGCGATTCCGGGGTGGCCGAGCACTTCCGGCCAGGTCAGCGACTCGAGGGGCCAGCCGAGCGCCCGCGCGATCGGCTCCGCGACCGCGAGCACCACCGGCGAACTGGCGATCGACGGCCCGGAGAGAGGAACACCGGCGGCCTTTCTCAGGAACAGCGTCGAGGACGGGATCCATGCCTGCGGCCGGGGCGCCGTCCCGGACAGCTCGGCCGCGACCTGGTGGGATTCCCTGGACTGGACATCGAAGGCGACACAGGCGAGATCGAGGGCCCTGGCCGCCTCGGTGACCGCGGGCGCGATGTCGGGCGACGCGGCGACGACCACCCGCACGGGCTCGCAGCCGGGTTCGGACCGCGCCATGGCCACCCACGTGGCCGCGCCGAGTGCGGCCGCCAGCGCGATCGCCGACAGCGGGAGCAGTATCCGTTTTCGGGTCCGGGCGGTGGCGTGGCGTCCCATGGACTCTCCCGGTCTCCCGGCATGGGGGCTCGAGGAGCGTCCGAGGGTACGCCGACCCCACCCCTAGGGGAAGGCTACGACTTTCGGCGGAGAAACACCCCACCAAGGCGGGAGGTGCCCCGGCGCCGCTCGCGGAACACTTGCCCGGTAAGGAAAGCACTCGAAATCGGGGGAATTCGTGATGAACCGGCCCACTCGTGCGGAACAGCGCAAAGCCCGCAACGCGCTCTTCGGCCAAGCCCTCACTGTCGCCTTCGCGCTGCTGGTCGCGGCCGCCTCTCGCGCGTGAAGGCCCCCTTCCCTCGGCTGAGCCGAGGGAAGGGGGCCTTCACGCGCGTTCGAAGCTAGACGGGGATGACCGTCGGCACGATCATCGGACGGCGCCGGTAGGTGTCGGCGACCCAGCGGCCGACGACGCGGCGCACGGCCTGCGCGATGCGGTGCGTGTCGGTGATGCCCTCGGCCTCGGTCCTGGCGAGTTCCATCTCCACCATCGGGAGTACGGCGTCGAGCGCCTTCGGGTCGTCGGAGAACCCGCGTCCGGACACCGTCGGGCGGGTCACCGCGCGGCCGGTGCTGGTGTCGACGGCGACGGTGATGGCGATGAAACCGCCTTCGCCGAGCACGAGCCTGTCCGACAACGTCGACTCGCCGACGTCACCGACCGAGAGGCCGTCGACGTACACGTGCCCGACCTCGACCCGTCCGGTCCGCGTCGCCTTGCCGTCGACGAGGTCGACCACGACGCCGTCCTCGGCGATGACCACGTTCTCCGGCGCGACGCCGGTGCGCACGGCCAGTTCGCCGTTGGCGCGCAGGTGCTTCCACTCGCCGTGCACCGGCATGACGTTGCTGGGGCGCACCGCGTTGTACAGGTACAGCAGTTCGCCCGCCGACGCGTGCCCGGACACGTGCACCTTGGCGTTGCCCTGGTGCACGACGTTCGCGCCGAGCCGCGTGAGGCCGTTGACGACGCCGAAGACCGCGGTCTCGTTGCCCGGGATCATCGAGCTGGCCAGTACGACGGTGTCACCGGCGCGGATCGAGATCTGCCGGTGCTCGCCGCGCGCCATCCGCGACAGCGCCGACAGCGGCTCGCCCTGCGAACCGGTCGACACGAAGAGCACCTTGCTCTCGGGCAGGTCACCCGCCTGGTCGAGGTTGACCAGCAGGCCGTCGGGCACGTTCAGCAGCCCGAGGTCGGCGGCGATGCCCATGTTCCGGACCATCGACCGGCCGACGAAGGCGACCCGGCGGCCGTGCCGGACGGCGGCGTCGAGCACCTGCTGGACACGGTGCACGTGGCTCGCGAAGCAGGCGACGATGACGCGCTGGCCGACCTTGCGGACGACGTCGTCGAGCACCGGGCCGATGTCGCGTTCCGGCATGACGAACCCGGGTACCTCGGCGTTGGTCGAGTCGACGCAGAACAGGTCCACGCCCTCGTCGCCGAGCCGGGAGAACCCGGCCAGGTCGGTCAGCCTGCCGTCGAGCGGGAGCTGGTCGAGCTTGATGTCGCCGGTGTGCAGCACGACCCCCGCGGGCGTGCGGATGGCGACCGCGAGCGCGTCCGGGATCGAGTGGTTGACCGCGAAGAACTCGAGGTCGAACTCGCCCACCTTGCGGCGCTCGCCCTCGCGGACCTCGATCAGGTTCGGCCGCTGCCGGTGTTCCTTGGCCTTGGCCGCGAGCAGCGCGTTCGTGAACCGGGAGCCGTAGATCTTCAGGTCCGGGACCAGCCGCAGCAGGAACGGGACGGCGCCGATGTGGTCCTCGTGCCCGTGGGTGAGGACGAGGCCGTCGATGTCCTCGAGGCGGTCTTCGATCGCGCGGAAGTCGGGCAGGATCAGGTCGACGCCGGGCTGGTCGTCTTCGGGGAAGAGCACCCCGCAGTCGACGATCAGCAGACGGCCGCCGAACTCGAAGACGGTCATGTTGCGGCCGACTTCGCCGATCCCGCCGAGCGCCACGACGCGCAAGGCGCCTTCGGGCAGCGCGGGCGGCGGGGTGGTCGGTCCGGGTCCGGTTGGCAATGAACTCACCGAGGCATGGTCCCTACGCTGGTATGTGAGGTCGGCGCCGTGTAGGCCGCCGCTGAATCTGCTTGTGCCACTCGTGCACCATGCCAGTCACTGGCGGCGCTTTCCCCGAGCGGCACGCCCCCCTGGGCGAGATCCGCGGAAATCGCCTGGAGCTGCTCGTCGTTCGCGGCCACGATGGGCAGCCGCGGGTCACCGATGTCGAAGCCGCGCAGCCGCAGGGCCGCCTTCGAGAACGCGACGCCGCCGACGCGGGACATCGCCCGCAGGACCGGCAGCATGCCGCGGTGGTTGGTGCGCGCGGTGGAGGTGTCGCCGGATTCGTAGGCGTCCATCATGCCGCGGATACGGCCCGCCACGACGTGCCCGATCACGCTGACCACGCCGGTGCCGCCGACGGAGACCCACGGGAGGTTGAGCCCGTCGTCACCGGAGTAGTAGGCGAGCTGGGTGTTCGCGATGACCTCGGAGCCGGCGATCAGGTCGCCCTTGGCGTCCTTGACCGCGAGGATGCGCGGGTGCTCGGCCAGCCGCAGCAGCGTGTCGACCTCGATGGGGACGATCGAGCGCGGCGGGATGTCGTAGAGCATCACCGGCAGCTCGGTGGCGTCGGCGACGGTGGTGAAGTGCGCGTAGAGCCCCGCCTGGCTGGGCCGCGAGTAGTACGGCGTGACGACGAGGACGCCGTGGGCGCCCGCCGCTGCGGCCTGCTTGGCCTGCTCGACGCTGTGCGCGGTGTTGTTCGTGCCCGCCCCGGCGACGACCGTCGCGCGGTCACCGACGGCTTCGACGACGGCGCGGACGAGTTCGGCCTTCTCGGCGTCGGTCGTGGTGGGGCTCTCGCCGGTCGTGCCGTTCACGACGAGACCGTCGTTGCCCAGTTCCACGAGGTGTTCGGCCAGCTCCTGCGCCCGCTTCAGGTCCAGCGCGCCGTCGGCGTCGAAGGGGGTGGCCATCGCGGTGAGCACGCGCCCGAACGGTCTTCCCGGCGCTGCGGTGGGTGGAGTGGACATGCTGTGAAGGTACCTCCTGCCAGCGCCGAACCCCTTGCCGACGTGGTCGTTCCCGCCGAATGCGGGAGATTTTCCGCGACGAAGGCGAACTCGGCGCAAACTCTCTGTGAGCTATTTGACCTTGGTCGTGATCTGGGCGGGGATCTGGCTGCCGTCGGTCTTGGCGAGCAGGCAGTAGTACCCGCGCGAATAGTTCCGGGCGTCCTTGTTGGGCGGCCGGTTCCATTCGGCTTCGGTCGGCACGGCGGCCCGCCAGGTCAGCGAGGCCCGCTGCGCCGCGGGCACGACGTTCGAATTGAAGGTCGCCGAGCACAGCGACTCGGCGATCCGGTTGACCGCGTCCGCACCGGGATACGCCGCGACCTGGGCGTCGTCGTCCGAATAGGACTGGACTTCGAGCAGGCTGCCCTTGGCGAAGACCTCCAGCAGGTGGTCCTTGTCGCAGCTGATGCCGTCGTTCAGGTTGACGCCCTCTTTGAGCGGCACGTTGTAGCAGTCACCGGAGGAACCGAACTTGACCTGCCCGTTGATGCCGTAGCTCAGGGTGGGCTGAGCCTGGTTGTTCCCCTCCGGCGCGGCCATCCACCGGCCGAGGAAGATCCCGCCGACCAGGGCGCCGATCACGGCGACCGCGGCCAGGCTCAGCCACAGCGGGCGCAGGTCGCGCTTCGCCGGGGCCGGCGCGAGCCTGGTCATCGGCTGACCGTGCTGCGGCATCATCGCCGTTCCGCCCGAGGGCGGCGTCGGCTGGGCCTGGACGCCCTGCGCGGCCGCGAGCAGGCTGCGCACCTGGTCGTACGACATCCGCGCCTCGGGTTTGGTGACCAGCAGGCCGAGGATCGCGGCGGCCAGCGGGCCCTGCACCCTGGTCAGGTACGGGGCCTCGGTCATGATCGCGTGCAGCGTCGCGGCGGTGGTCGACCGTTCGAACGCGACGATGCCCTCCGCGGCGAAGAACAGCGTCGTGCCCAGCGACCAGAGGTCGGATTCGGGCATCGCGTCGCGGCCCTCGACCCGTTCCGGCGCCATGAACGCGGGCGAGCCGACGATCATGCCACTGGTGGTCAGCCGCGGGTCGTCGGCGGCGTGCGCGATACCGAAGTCGGTGAGTTTCACCCGGCCGTCCGGCGCGACCATGATGTTCGCGGGTTTGACGTCGCGGTGCACGATCCCGGCGGCGTGCGCGGCCCGCAGCGCGGACAGCACCCGCTCCCCCACCAGCGCGATCTGCTGCGCGGGCAGCGGACCGCGATCGCGCACCAGGTCGGCCAGCGTCGGCGCCTCGACCAGCTCCATCACGATGTAGGTGGCGCCGTTCTCGGTGACGACGTCGTACACCGTCACGACGGCCGGGTCGTTGAGGCGGCCACCGGAGCGGACCTCGCGCAGCATCCGCTCCGACAGCACCGAGGCGTCCTCGGGCGCGTTCGGGAACTTCAGCTCCTTGATCGCGACCTGACGGCCGATCACCTGGTCCTGCGCGCGCCAGACGATGCCCATCCCGCCGCGGCCGAGCTCGCCCAGCAGGGCGTATCGGCCGGCGACGATCCGCGCGCCGGTGGCCTGCTGCGTCTGCTGGGGCGGCCCGTACGGACGGGTCTGTTCGTCGGTCAAGGTTCGGTGCTCCTTCGGTTCGCGCAGGATGCCAACTCGGACCCGTTCGCGCTCCGAAAGGTTCCTTCGCCGTGCTCGTGAATCAGACCGTGACCTCGTGCCCGGCTTCCCGGAGCGCCTTCACCGCGCGCTCCAGCTCCGGCGCCCGGACCAGCACGTGGTCGGTGTCGAACGTGGACATCGAGAACAGCGCCACCCCGGCGGCGGCCAGCTCGCTGGACAGCGCCGCGATGATGCCTGTCAGCGTGAAGGCCAGCGGCCCGCGCACCGACAGCAGCCGCCAGCCGTCCTCGACGGTGGCCCCGGCCGGCGCGAGACCGGCCGGGCAGATCACCGACAGTTCCTCCGGGGTGCGCGTGATCGAGATCAGCACGGGCTCGCCGGGGTCGAGCAGGTTCGCCGGAACCGGCGCGTCCGGGGCGAGGCGGGCGACCGTGTACTCGCCGGGCCGGACGTCGATCGCGAGGCGTCGCATCAGCCTTCGAGGACCTTCGGGCTGGACGCGACCTCGGTGCCGTCGGGCAGCGCGGAGATGGTGAAGTCCGCGAACACGTTGCCCGAAGCCTTCTGCAGCTCGCGCAGGCACTCGATGGCCAGGGCGCGGATCTCGACGTCGGCGTGCTCGGTGGCGCGCATCGCGATGAAGTGCCGCCAGGCGCGGTAGTTGCCGGTGACCACGATGCGGGTCTCGGTCGCGTTCGGCAGCACGGCGCGGGCGGCCTGGCGGGCCTGCTTGCGGCGCAGGGTCGCGCTCGGCACGTCGGCGAATTTCTCCTCCAGCCCGGCGAGCAACTCGGTGTAGGCGTCGACGGCGGCCTGCGAAGCGGCGAGGAACTTGGCGTGCAGCTCCGGGTCCTGCGCGATGACGTCGGGCTCGACGAAGGCGGCGTCGCGCTCCGGCACGTAGCGCTGCGAAAGCTGCGAGTAGGAGAAGTGACGGTGGCGGATCAGCTCGTGCGTCAGCGACCGGGAGATGCCGGTGATGTAGAAGCTGACGGAGCCGTGCTCCAGCACCGAAAGGTGGCCGACGTCGATGATGTGCTCGAGGTAGCCGGCGTTGGTGGCCGTCTTCGGGTTCGGCTTCTTCCAGGACTGGTAGCAGGCCCGGCCCGCGAATTCGGCCAGCGCCTCACCACCGTCGGCATCGGTCGACCACGGTACGTCCGACGGCGGGAAGAACTCCGTCTTCGCGATCAGTTGAACCTTGGGTGACACGGTCTCGGCCACGTTCGCACTCCTTTACGACCCCTGCTCCACGACTCCGGGCAGCCTAACCGCAGCCCTCCTCGACGCCGGGGCGACATCACGGTGACGTCATGGACTCCTTGACTGACATCAGAAGTGACGTCATAGTGGTGTCATGGATCTGACGCCGTACATCACAAGCCTTCGCGAGGACCTCGCGAACACGGCTTCGGCCGGCGACGAGCAGACGCGGCGCGCTGCCGCGCTGCTGTCGTCGGCGCTGGAGCCGGCCGCCCGCCTGACCATCATGAACGCCCTCGCCGACCTGGCCGCCGAAGTGACCTCCGCGCTGCCGGGGCACGTCGTCGACGTCCGGCTCGACGGCCGCGACGTGCGCGTCGTCGTCACCGGCTCGGGCTCCGGCTCCGCCGAGGGCGCCGAGCAGTCCGCGCCCCGCCAGGAGGCGCCGCGCGCGCCCAAGGTGGACACGGGCGACATCACCCGCATCACGCTGCGCCTGTTCGAGCAGGTCAAGGGCCAGGCCGAAGCCGCAGCCGCCGCGCAGGGCGTCTCGCTGAACACGTTCGTCTCGCAGGCCGTCCAGGGGGCGCTGGGCAAGGGCGGAAGCGAGCACTGGCACTACAAGCAGAAGCCGGGCGGCGGTGCCGGTTCACACCTGCACGGCTGGGTCCAGGGCTGAGGGGACGGAAATGACCGAGGAAAGCATTCCCGCCGGTGAAGAGACCGTGCGCGTCGAGGACTTCGAGGCCGAGGGCCCGATCGAGGTCGACGTGAGCGTGGGCATCGGCCGGGTGACCATCGAACTGACCGACGAGAGCGGGGTCCACGCCGAGGTCCGCCGCGACGGCGGCGAACAGCAGCCGTGGGTCGACGGGATGACGAGCCTGCTCAGCTGGGTCGGGGAACGCTTCGGAGACCAGCTCGGCGGCTCGCCGGTCGGCTCGGCGGGTGACGCCGTGGCGCAGACGCGGATCGAGAAGGTCGGCAACCGGCTGGTCGTCCAGGCGCCGAAGGCCTGGCAGCTGAAGAACGTCCCGCTCGCCGTGACCGTCCGGGCGCCCGCCGGTTCGCATCTGGAGGTGCGGGCCGGGGCGGCCGACGTCACCGTCACCGGGGTCGCCGGGCGGGCCGATCTCATGACCGGCGCCGGCAAGATCAGCCTGGAGCGGGCCGACGGTTCGGCGATCGTCCGCACCGGCACCGGCGACATCAAGGTCGGAGCGACGCTGTCCAGTCTCCAGCTGCGCACCGGCAGCGGCGCCGTCGAAGCGTCCTCGCTGTGCGGCTCGGCCACGATCGCGACCGGTACGGGTGACGTCTGGCTCGGTGAGATCGCGGGCGAGGTACTCGCGCGCACCGGCAGCGGCGACCTCTCGGTGACGGACGCCGCCTTCGGGGCACTGGAGCTGACCACCGGATCCGGCGAGGTCCGGGTCGCGATCCGGGGCCGGGTCCGGGCGGAGATCGACCTTTCGTCGACGACCGGTTCGGTGTCGAGCGAGCTGGACGTCGCGGAGAGCGCCCCTTCCGACGGCGAGGTCGTGCTGAAGGTGAGGGCGCGCACCGGCACCGGCGACGCGGTGGTGACCAGCGCGGCCAGCTGAGGTCGCGGGCCACGGGGGGATCGAGGGACCTTTGCTACCACTTTTCCACGGGGGTGGGAGCAAAGGTCCCTCGCTCATTTCGGGCGTTGCCAGGCCCGGGGGGGCGAGAGACACTCCCGGCGGCGTGTTGCGAAAGCCACTTTCGCAACGTTGAAGGTTGCGAAAGTGGCTCTCGCAACCTCTCCGGTAGGCGGGTGGCTGTCCAGGTAACCCAGGCACCGTCGGTACCCAGATCTAGTCCGTGAAGGCCTCCTTGAGGGACTCTGAGTCCCTCAAGGAGGCCTTCACGGACTCGGTAATCGTCACATGGGACCCACAGGAACCAGCGGTCACAGCGGGTGCGCGTGAAGGCCCTCTTCCCTCGGCTCAGCCGAGGAAACTCGACCTTCACACCTTGCCGCGCCAAGCGAGCCAGGCCGCTCCCGCCCTCAGCGCAGGGGGATCGAGGGACCTTTGCTCGCACTTTCCACGGGGGTGGGAGCAAAGGTCCCTCGCTCATTTCAAGTGGTCGCGGACGGCCGAGAGATGAGTGTCGGTGATCCCAGTGCGCGGATCGACCCGCACCAGACCGGTGACCTTGTCTCCCCGCCGGGACAGGAACGCGTCCCGGGCGGCGGGGTACAGGTCGAAGTCGTCATCGAGCCACACGAGGGGCCGCTGCCCGGCATGACGGGCGACGGCGTCGAACTTTCATCCGCTGTCGACGTTCGCGCAGTCGACCACGGCGAGCGTGGGCAGGCCGATGGCCGGGCCCACCATGATGTTCGCCTGATGGCCCCAGGTCGTCGCCCAGACCAGCTCCGCGTCCCCTGCCGCGTCGAGGAGCGCCTTCCCGTGATCCGGGACCCGGAAATCCCAGCGGTTTGGGCTTGGCCGCGAAAGGGTTCAGCGGACCGTCGACGTCGAGGAAAAGCACCGGCCGCATCGGACCATGATGCCCGAGGCCCGCCCACGAATCGGACGTTGATGAAGGATTTGGGACGTTGAGTGTCCCGGATCCTTCATCAACGGGCTCGGTCCGGATCAGTGCACGAGGCGCGACAGCACCGGAGCGAGATCGCCCCGCTCCCCCACCGCGACCCCGTCCAGCCCCTGCCAGTCCGCCATCAGTCGCAGCTCGCCCGCCAGCTCACTGGCGACCCGCGCGACATCCACGCCGGGCTCGGAGAAGGCGCCCTGGACGCGAAGCACCCCGGCGGCCCGATCGCATTTGAGGTCGACCCGGCCGACGAGTTCGCCGTCGAGCAGGAACGGGAACACGTAGTACCCGTAGATCCGCTTCGGCTCCGGCACGTAGATCTCGATGCGGTAGAAGAAGTCGAAGATGCGCTCGGTGCGGGCGCGTTCCCAGATCAGCGGGTCGAACGGCGACAGCAAGGCCCGGCCGGTGACGCGGCGAGGCGCCTTCGCCGCGACGTGCCGGTACGCCGGGGCGGGCCAGCCGTCCACGGTCACCGGTTCCAGCACACCCGCCTCGACCAGTTCCGCCACCGCCCGCTTGCTGACGTCCGGGCCGAGCCGGTAGTAGTCCCGCAGATCCGGTTCGGTGCCGATGCCCAGCGCGACGGCCGCGCGGGTGATCAGCTCGCGGGCGCCCTCTTCGGGGCGCACCCTCAGCGACAGGATCTCCGGCGGGACGACGCGTTCGGTCAGGTCGTACAGCCGCTCGAACGACCGGCGCGTGCCGGTGGTCAGCTGCCCCATGCCGAAGAGCCATTCACAGGCCTTCTTGACCTCCGACCGCTCCCACCACGATCCGGGTTTCGAACCGCCTGACTTGCCCTCCAGCGCGCGCTCGATGCCGCCGGCGCCGATCGGCCCCTGTTCCTTGACGACGGTGAGGATGTCGTCCACCAGCTGGGGCGTCTGCTCCAGTACCCGGGCGTAGTTCGTCCACCAGCCCATGCGTTTCGCCCCGGACCGCAGGAGCGGCCAGTCCGCCACCGGCAGCAGACTCGCCTCGTGCGCCCAGGTTTCCACCAGCATCCGGGGTTTGCGCGCGGAATGGGTCCATGCCGCGTCGTCCACCAGCGCAGGCTCGTACGCGCCGAGCCGGGAGAAGAGCGGCATGTAGTGCGCGCGGACCGCGACGTTGACCGAATCCAGTTGCAGCAACTGGATCCGCGACAGCACGCGCTGCAGATGCCTCCTCGTCACCGCTCCACCGGGACGCGCGTCCGCGAACCCTTGTGCGGCCAGGGCGATCCGGCGCGCGACCGGCCCGCTGATGGTCGTAGTGCTCATCGCCGCATGGTGCCATCCACCACCGACAGTTTTCGGCCGCACCGCTAATCTGCGCAGCATGGCCGCCGCCGAAGTCCGCCCAGCAGTCGTGTCCGACGCCCCCGAGATCGCCCGCATCCAACGCGACACCTGGCGAAGCGCCTACACGGAGCTGCTCGGCGAAGCGGCTGTCGCCGGGCTCGACATCGAGGAACTCGAAAAGACCTGGACCGAGACGATCGAGTACCCGGGCACGCGTGTCTTCCTCGCCACCGAAGGCGAGTTCACCGTCGGGTTCTGCGTCGCCGGCCGTGCCCCGGCGAGCGAGGTGGCCACCGCCGACGGTTCGCTGCCCGACGACGCGCCGACGACGGCGTTGATCGCTTCACTGCTGGTCGAGCCGCGCTGGGGACGGCGCGGGCACGCGGGGCGCCTCCTGGCGAACGCGTCCGCCTGGCTGCGCGAGGACGGCGCCACCCGCGGGATCAGCTGGGTCGCCCAGACCGATCACGCGTCACTGGGTTTCTTCCGCCGCGCGGGCTGGTCGCCCGACGGGACCGTCCGCATCCTCGACACCGGAAGCACGAACGTGCGCGAAGTCCGGCTCACCGGCGGCCTCGACCTCGAGCTCACTCCCTGATTTCGCGAACACGACCCAGCGCATCACCGAGTACATGAAGACGCCTTCGCACGCCCCGGCGATGAGCCGGGAGAGGCGGTAGTCGACGCCCAGCGCGGCCAGCCCGGCGCCGACGCCCAGCAGGAACGCCACGTAGTTGACGACGATCGCGATGACGTACAGCACCGCCTGTTTGCCGACGGGCGCGTGCGAGCGGAAGTTCATGCTGCGGTTCAGCACGAAACTCAGCCCGAACGCCGTCGCGTACGCGAGCGTGATCGCCAGCCACACCGGCAGGCCGAGCCAGCCGCGAAGCAGGGTCAGCAGGATCAGGTCGACCCCGAAGGTGAACCCGTTGATGAGCGCGAAACCGAGGAAACTCGGCGCCACCAGCCGGGAGAGCCCGAAGGGGAGGCGCCGCACCACGGCCGCGCAGAAGTCGGCGAAGCGATCCGCGAAACCTTTGCCGCGGACCGCGTCGTGCACGTCGGCCACGGGGTTCAGCATGGCAGCGGCAGGTGGCCGCGAGCCGACGAACAGGTGATCTTCTGGTGCGGCCCGGAACCCGGGAACGGGGGCTGGCCCCAGTGCGTCCTGGTTTTCAGCTGATAGCTTGGAGAGAACGAAGATAACGGGGAGGCAACGATGGTGGGCTGGTTGCTCCTGTCGTTCGGCGTCGCCTTCGGTTCCGCGATCCTCCCCGTCGTCAGCATCGAGATGTTCCTCATCGGCCTGTGCGCGAGCCAGCCGACGATGCCGTGGCTGCTGCTCGGCGCCATCGTCGCGGCCGGTCAGGTGGGTGGGAAGACGCTCTACTACCTCGCCGCGAAGGGCACGATCAAACTTCCGAAACCGCTGCACGACCGACTGCACCGGGAGCGGCCGCCCACCCCGCGCCGGGAAAGATGGCGGGCGCGCACCAAGAAGATGCGCGCCCGGCTCGACGCACTGCGCGAACGATGCCACCGGCATCCGCATTGGATGGCGGGCACATACGGGGTCAGCTCGGTCGTCGGCCTGCCGCCGTACATGGCCACGAGCGTCCTCGCGGGGCTGGTGCGGATGCCGCTGGCGACGTTCCTGGCCACCGGTTTCCTCGGTCGCTGGCTGCGGTTCAGCCTGCTGGCCGCCTCCCCCGCCCTGTTCGCGGGCTGGTTCCACTACTGAGCCGGAAATGGTGATGCGCGCCATGGCGGCCTTCCCCTAGGGTTTCCGCCCATGCCGACTTCGTTCGCGTATCCGCCGTTGAACGTTCAGGTGCACACACCCCGCCTTTCCTTGCTGGGGGCGACGGACGAACTCCTGGAGCGGCTGGTCCCGACGGTCCGCAAGGGCGTGGTCACCGAACCCCCGTGGCCTTTCGACGATCCCGCCTCGCTCTACGAAGACCCTCCAGAGCGTGAATGGCGCTGGCTGCGCGGGATCTGGCGGGGCCGCGGCCAGGTGAGCGAGAGCCAGTGGCGGCTGTACTTCGTCGTGGTCGTCGACGGCGAGCCGGTGGGCATGCAGGACCTGATCGGCATCGACTTCGCCACGTTCGGCACGGTCACCTCCTTCTCCTGGCTCGACCCGGGCCGGCGAGGCCGCGGTCTGGGCAAGGAGATGCGGCAGGCCGTGCTGCAGCTGGCGTTCGAGGGGTTCGGAGCGCGCGAGGCGTCCAGTGACGCCTTCTTCGACAACCAGGCCTCGAACGGCGTCTCGGAGGCCCTGGGTTACGAGCCGAACGGCGTCACCTGGGACACCCGGCGCGGCGAACCCGCGCAGATCAAGCAATGGCGTCTGCTCCGCGAAGACTGGCGGCGCCGGGACGACATCGAACTCGTCGCCGTCCGCGAATGCCTGCCCGTCCTCGGGATCAAGCCCCGCATTTAGAGGACTTAAGTGCGGGAAGCGGCTTCGAGTTCGACGGCGCGTCGCATCGTCGCGCGGGCGCGCTTCCGGTCGCCGGCGATCTCGTACGCGTACGCCAGCCGGTACCAGACGCGCCAGTTCTCCTGGTCCGCTTCGACCTCGGCGCGGCGCTGGTCGAACCAGGCATCGGCCGCGTCGCGATCCACCCGGCCCGAAGGCCGCCGGGGCAGATCGGAGACGTCGGGCAGGCCGCCTTCCTCGTCCAGCCGCCGGGAAAGCCGCTGGATCTGGACGCCGGAACGCCAGGTGGTCACGATGATCCAGATCCCGAGCAACGGCAGCAGCAGGACCCCGACGCCGAAGAGCACCGGCACCGTCTCACCGGTGCGCACCAGCGCGATGCCCCGGCCCGCCAGCAGGACGACGTAGACGGCGAGCGCCGCCGTCATCACCAGCGCGAAGTTGCGGGCCCTCACAGGTCGAGGATGTTCTCGAGACCGACCGTGAGGCCGGGCCGCGTGAGCACCGAACGCACGCCGAGCAGCACACCCGGCATGAACGACGTGCGGTGCAGCGAATCGTGCCGGATGGTCAGGGTCTCCCCCTCGCCACCGAACAGGATCTCTTCGTGCGCCACCAGTCCGGGCAGCCGCACCGAGTGCACGCGGACGTCGTCGACGAGCGCGCCGCGGGCACCGTCCACTTCGGACGTCGTCGCGTCGTCGCCCGGCGCGAGCCCGGCTTCCGCGCGGGCCTCGCCGATCAGCCGCGCGGTGTGCGCGGCCGTGCCGGATGGCGCGTCGGCCTTGCGGTTGTGGTGCAGCTCGATGACCTCGGCCGAGTTGTAGAACCGCGCCGCCTGCTGGGCGAACCGCATCGCCAGCACCGCGCCGAGCGCGAAGTTCGGCGCGATCAGCACGCCGAGCGACGGGTCGGCCGCGAGCCACGAGCGCAGCTTCTCCAGCCGCTCCTCGCTGAACCCGGTGGTGCCGACCACGGCGTGGATCCCGTTGCCGGTCAGGAACTCCAGGTTGTCCATCACCGCGTCGGGATGGGTGAAGTCGACGACGACCTGTGCCTGCTTCAGCGCGGACAAGTCGTCACCGGCGTCGAGCGCGGCGACGAGCTCCATGTCGTCGGCGCCGTCGACGGCGTTCACCACTTCCTGGCCCATCCGGCCGCGTGCGCCCAGCACGCCGACGCGAATCCCAGCGGTCATGATGCGATCACCTCGTGCAGATCGTCCGGAAGGTCGTCGGCGTGAGCGTACGGCCCGACCACCGCCGCCGCCGACACGCCACCAGGGCGGGCGAGCAGAGTGCGAGCGAGCGCACAGACCTCTTCGGTGGTGACGGCGTCGATCCGGGCCACCGTGTCGTCGACGCCGAGATAGCGGCCGTAGTTGAGTTCGTTCTTGCCGATCCGCGACATGCGTGACGAAGTGTCCTCGAGGCCGAGCACGAGCCCGCCCCGCAGCTGCCCCTTCGCCCGCGCGACCTCGGCTTCGCTCAGCCCGTCCTTGCCGACGAGTTCGAGCACCTCGCGGATCACCCCGGCGACCTCGCCGAGCTTTTCCGGCTGGCAGCCCGCGTACACGGCCATGTGCCCGGTGTCGGCGTAGCTCGCGACGGACGAGTACACCTGGTACGCCAGCCCGCGCTTCTCCCGGACCTCCTGGAACAGGCGCGAGCTCATCCCGCCGCCGAGCGCGGCGTTGAGCACCGACTGCGCGAACCGCCGGTCGTCGTGCCGCGACAGCGAACGCAGGCCGAGCATCACGTGTGCCTGCTCGGTGTCGTCGGTGTGCAGGGCGAGTTTCGGCGCCATCGCGATCCGCGCCCGCCCGCCGCGCGGCGGCACGGGCGTCGCCGCACCGGTCAGCCTGTTCCGCAAAGCCTTGCGCACCAAGCGAAGCACCTGGGCGTGCTCGATGTTCCCGGCGACCGCGAGCACCATCCGCGGCAGGGTGTAGCGGCGCCGGTAGAACCCGCGCAACGCCGAAGCGGACATCTCGACGATGGATTTCTCGCTGCCCAGCACCGGACGGCCCAGCGCGTGGCTGCCCAGGATCGCGCCGACGAACGTCTCGTGCAGCAGATCTTCGGGATCGTCGTCGCGCATCGAGATCTCTTCGAGCACGACACTGCGCTCGGTCTCGACGTCGGAGTCCGTGCACAGCGCCTCGAACACGACGTCGGTGACGAGGTCCATCGCGAGCGGCAGATCCTCGTCGAGCACCTGCGCGTAGTAGCAGGTGTGCTCCTTCGCGGTGAACGCGTTGAACTCGCCGCCGACCGCGTCGATCTCCTCGGCGATCTGGGTGGCGTCCCGGTTCGTGGTGCCCTTGAACAGCAGGTGTTCGAGGTAGTGCGCCGCGCCCTCGACCGACGACGGCTCGTCCCGCGATCCGACGCCGACCCACAGCCCGACCGTCGCCGAACGCGAGGCGGGAACGTGCTCGGTGATGACCCGGAGGCCACCGGCCAGCACACTGCGCTTGACCACCGCACCGTCCGAAGTGGACTCCAGCGTGCGGGTGCTGCCGACGGGCTGTTCGTGCCCGGGAATCTGACGAGCCATGGATCCTTCTGCCTCACGTGCCGTGAAGGCCACCTTGAGGGACTTGAATCCAGCTGCGGCGCTCAGCGCCTCGGTTGAGGGCGGCGGCGGGGGCATGGATGGACCCTCAAGGTGGCCTTCACGGATCACTGGTGCTGTGGAGCGGGACTGCTACGCGTCGGCCTTCGGAGCCTCGGCCTTGTCACCCTCGGCGGGCTTGGCGTCGGCGGCCTCGGCGGCGTCGTCTTCCTTGACCACGATCAGGCTGATCTTGCCGCGGTTGTCGATGTCCGCGATCTCGACGCGGAGCTTGTCGCCCACGTTGACCACGTCCTCGACCTTGGCGATCCGCTTGCCGTTGCCCAGCTTCGAGATGTGCACCAGGCCGTCCTTGCCCGGCAGCAGCGAGACGAACGCGCCGAACGCGGCCGTCTTCACCACGGTGCCGAGGAAGCGCTCGCCGACCTTGGGCAGCTGCGGGTTGGCGATGGCGTTGATCTTGTCGATCGCCGCCTCCGCCGACGGGCCGTCGGCCGCGCCCACGTAGATCGTGCCGTCGTCCTCGATGGAGATGTCGGCGCCGGTCTCCTCGGTGATCGAGTTGATCATCTTGCCCTTCGGGCCGATGACCTCGCCGATCTTGTCCACCGGGATCTTCACGCTGGTGACGCGCGGGGCGAACGGGCTCATCTCGTCCGGGCCGTCGATCGCCTCGGCGATGACCTCCAGGATGGTGAGACGGGCGTCCTTCGCCTGCTTCAGCGCGGCCGCGAGGACCTCCGACGGGATGCCGTCGAGCTTCGTGTCCAGCTGCAGCGCGGTGATGATGTCCTTGGTGCCGGCGACCTTGAAGTCCATGTCGCCCATGGCGTCTTCGGCGCCCAGGATGTCGGTCAGCGCGACGTACCTTGTTTCCGGGCCGTCGCCTGTGTCGATTACGTCGGAGATGAGGCCCATGGCGATACCGGCGACCGGCGCCTTCAGCGGGACACCCGCGTTCAGCAAGGCCATGGTCGAGGCACAGACCGAGCCCATCGAGGTGGAGCCGTTGGAACCCAGCGCCTCGGAGACCTGGCGGATCGCGTACGGGAACTCGTCCCGCTTCGGCAGGACCGGCACGAGGGCGCGCTCGGCGAGCATGCCGTGGCCGATCTCGCGCCGCTTCGGCGAACCGACGCGGCCGGTCTCGCCGGTGGAGAACGGCGGGAAGTTGTAGTGGTGCAGGTAACGCTTCGTGGTCTCCGGGGAGAGCGAGTCGATCTGCTGCTCCATGCGGAGCATGTTCAGCGTGGTGACGCCCAGGATCTGGGTCTCACCGCGCTCGAACAGCGCGGAACCGTGCGCCCGCGGGATCACGGCGACCTCGGCGGCGAGCGAGCGGATGTCGGTCAGCCCGCGGCCGTCCATGCGGATCTTGTCCGTGAGGACGCGCTTGCGCATGATCTTCTTCGACAGCGCCTTGAACGCCGCGCCGATCTCCTTCTCACGGCCCTGGAAGGCTTCGCCCTCGCCCAGGCCGACCTTCTCCAGCACCGCGGCCTTGACCTGGTCGGTCGCGTTGTCACGGTCCTGCTTGCCCGCGATGGTCAGGGCGTTCGCGAGGTCGTCGGTCGCGATGGCGGCGACGGCGTCGAAGGCGTCCTGCTCGTAGGCGAGGAAGACCGGGAACTCACCGGTCGGCTTGGCGGCCAGCTCGGCCAGCTGCTGCTGGGCCTCGCACAGCACCTTGATGAACGGCTTCGAGGCCTCGAGGCCCTCGGCGACGGCGATCTCGTCCGGCGCCTTGCCACCGTCGGCGATCAGGTCGAGGGTCTTCTCGGTGCCCTCGGCCTCGACCATCATGATGGCGACGTCGTCACCCACGATGCGACCGGCGACCACCATGTTGAAGGTGGCGTCCTCGAGCTGCTTCCAGGTCGGGAACGCGACCCACTGGCCCTCGATCAGCGCGACGCGGACGCCGCCGACCGGGCCCGAGAACGGCAGACCGGCGATCTGGGTCGAGGCCGAGGCCGCGTTGATCGCGAGCACGTCGTACGGGTCGTCCGGGTTGAGGCTCTGGACGGTGATGACGACCTGGATCTCGTTGCGGAGACCGTCGGCGAACGACGGGCGCAGCGGCCGGTCGATCAGGCGGCAGGTCAGGATCGCGTCGGTCGACGGGCGGCCCTCGCGACGGAAGAACGCGCCGGGGATGCGTCCGGCGGCGTACATCCGCTCTTCGACGTCCACGGTCAGCGGGAAGAAGTCGAAGTGGTCCTTCGGGTGCTTCGACGCGGTGGTCGCCGACAGCAGCATGGTCTCTTCGTCGAGGTACGCGACGACGGAACCGGCGGCCTGACGGGCCAGGCGGCCGGTCTCGAAGCGGACGGTGCGGGTGCCGAAACGGCCGTTGTCGATCACGGCTTCGGTTTCGTGCACGGTGACTCCGGTGGAGTCGGTCATAGGGTGTATCTCCTCTTTTGATCCTCTGTAACGGCGCGAGTCTCCCACCCTGGGACCTGTTTCGCCTGCGGACGCTCGAGGAGTGAGGCCGGTCTTCGATCGAAGCCCCCGGGCCGTTGCCCGGAAGCCACTACCGAGGACCGGCGGACGGTACCTCGTGCGCGCTCGCGCCGCGTGTATCTGTACTTGGACCGAGGGGGAGCGACCGCTGTGGTCACTCCCCCTCGGGTTCGAGCTATCGGCGCAGGCCGAGACGCTGGATCAGCGCACGGTAACGCTCGATGTCCACCTTCATCACGTAGTTCAGCAGCCGGCGGCGGCGGCCGACCAGCAGCAGAAGCCCGCGACGGGAGTGGTGGTCGTGCTTGTGAGCCTTGAGGTGCTCGGTGAGGCCGACGATGCGCTTGGTCAGCAGCGCGACCTGGGCCTCCGGGGATCCGGTGTCCGAGTCGTGCACGCCGTACTCGGCAAGGATCGACTTCTTCTCTTCGGTGGACAAAGCCACAGTGGTGCTCCTAGATACTCTGTGCCGTGCGGCCCGGACGATGTCTTCACGCCGGGTGAGACGGTCACGGCCGCCACGGACTGCAGCCGGACCCAATCATCGAGGTTACCAGCCTCGTGATCAGCGGCTTCAGGCGCGGGCGTGGTCCAACGCGTACGACCGGATCACCCGGTAGCGCGAAACGCCCTGTTCACGGTCACTGCTCATCAGGACGGCCTCGGTCGCCGTCCAAGTCTCACTGGTGAAACCGGCCAGCCGCTCCACCCACGCGCTCGCGGCGCGCGGCCGGTCGCGGGGGAAGCGGGCCAGTGTCAGGTGAGCCACGTACGGCCTGCCTTCACGCTCCGCGCCAGCCTTCACGGCCAGCTCGTGGAGCCCGGTTCCGGACACACTCAACCACAGCACCCCGGGGAATGTCGCGGCCTTTTCCAGCCGGAGGCCGATCGGGCCCGCGCCGTCCAGCCGCCCGGCGAGCCAGTCGCCTCGTTCCGCTGGGTCGTCCCGGCCGTAGAAGCCGAGGGTGATATGCCAGTCCGCCCGCGCCGACCAGCGGAAATCGCCTTCCTCGGGCGTACCGAGCGCGGCGGCGACCTGGTCGAGGACGCCGTCCGGCGGGAGCACCGCACTGAAGAGTGTCATGGGCGCGCGACTCGCGTGATCAGAGCCGTAACTCGCAAGTCACGTCAGGAACCGTTCCGCGCGGCGCGGCGCAGTAGGTCCGCCAGGGACGGGAAGTCCTCGTCGAGCAGCTTCGCGGCTTCGGTGAGGTCTTCGTCCTCGCCGATGTCCCGCAGCGCCACGAGCACACCCTGGTCGTCGGCCACGGCGCCGACCGGGATGCTGTCCCTGCCCACCGTCGGCCGCGAATCGCGGACGTCCTCGAGCGCCTCCTGCATGGCCTTGCGGTCCCCCGCGGCGACCGCCGGGACCAGCACCTTGCGCTCCAGCATGATCATCTTGGCGAGGACGACCGGGTTCCCGATCTTCGCGCGGCGACCGCTCATCACCTGGCTGAGCATGGGCGCGCTGATGCCGAGGACCTCGGCGAGGAAGGCCTGGGAGATGTCGAAGGCGACGACCAGTCTCCGCACGCGATCGCCGAGCGGCTCCCCGTACCACTCCTTCTGCAGCGCGATGTTCCGCTGGACGATCTTGTGGTCCTCCACCTGGTCCGCTCCCCTTAACCCCATCGAACGCCATGCGCGGTCCGTGACATCTTGCCACCGGAACGCACGTGAGCGGGTGTGTTTGCCGATTGTCATCCGGCCAAGGCCGGAACCCTCAGTCCTGACCGCCGAGCAGTTCCCTGGTGCGGGCGACGTCCTCGTCGATCTGCGCCACCAGCCCCGCCGAGGTCGGGAACCGGACCTGATCCCGCAGCTTGCTGACGAAATCGAGCGCGACGTGCTGCCCGTAGAAATCCTCGTCGATGTCGAGGACGAAGGCCTCGACGGTGCGTTCCCGCCCCGAGAAGGTCGGGTTGGTGCCGACCGACACGGCGGCGCGCAGCCGTCGGCCGGAATCCGACGAACGGGTGAACCAGGCGCTGTAGACACCGTCGGCGGGCACCGCGGCGAACCGCGGCGTCGACAGGTTCGCCGTCGGGTACCCGAGATCGTGCCCGCGGCCGTCGCCCCGCACGACGATGCCCTCCAGCCGGTGCGGCCTGCCGAGCGCTTCGGACGCGGCGACGACGTCTCCGGCGTCGATGCACGAGCGGACGTAGGTCGAGGAGAAGGTGATGTCGTTGTCCGCCTGCTCCTGGGCGAGCAGTCCCTGCAGTTCCGCACCCTGTGCCACGAAACCGAACCGCTTCCCCAGCGCGCGGAGGAGTGCGACGTCACCGGCCGCCTTCGCGCCGAAGGTGAAGTTCTCCCCCACGATCACCGCGGCCGCGTGCAGCTTGTCCACCAGCACCTCGTGCACGAACTCGTGCGCCGTCAGCCGCGACAGCTCCAGCGTGAACGGCAGCACGCAGAAGACGTCCGCGCCCAGCCCCTCGACCAGTTCCGCCTTGCGGCGCAACGTGGTCAGCTGCGCCGGATGACTGCCCGGCCGGATCACCTCCGACGGATGCGGATCGAAGGTCAGGACCACGCTCGGCACGCCGCGTTCGGCGGCGGCGCGGACCGTCCTCGAAATCAGCTCCTGATGACCGCGGTGCACGCCGTCGAAGACGCCGATCGTCACCACGCACCGTCCCCAGCTCCCGGGGAGGTCACCCAAACCACGCCAACGCTGCACTTCTGGCCCCGTCTCCTCAAGCCCGCTCCGGTCAATACCCTAGGCGGGCAGCAACACGACCACCGACCGGGCCAGTTCGCCTTCGTCCGCGGCCAGCGCGAGCACCCGGCCGTCCGGCCCGAACATCCCGTACGTGCCCTCGATCCCGGCCGCGGGCACCCTCTGTCCATATCGGACCGCCTGCGCCATGCGGGCGTCGAGATCGCGGCGCGGGAACGCGGCGGCGACGGCGGCGTCGAGGTCCAGTGACAGCTCCGGCTCGTCTTCGAGCTGGTCGAGGGTGCGGGCCTTGGCGAGCGTGAACGGCCCGACCGTGGTGCGCCGCAACGCGAGCAGATGCCCGCCGGCGCCGAGCCCGGCCCCGAGATCGCGGGCCAGCGCCCGGACGTAGGTCCCTGACGAACATTCGACGACGGCGTCGAGTTCGATCCGGCCCGCCTCGCGGCGGGTGGCGAGCAGATCGAAGCGGTGCACGGTGACCGGACGCGGCGGGATGACGACCTCTTCGCCCGCCCGGACCCGGGCGTACGCGCGCTTGCCGTCGATCTTGACCGCGCTGACCGCGCTCGGGACCTGCTGGATGTCGCCGGTCAGCGCGGCGATCCCGGCCGCGATCGCTTCGTCGGTGATCTTCTCGACGACGTCCGGGGCGGCTTCGGCGATCGGCTCGCCCTCGGCGTCGTCGGTCGTAGTGGACAGTCCCAAGGAGAGGGTCGCGAGGTAGGTCTTGCGGTCCAGCGCCAGGTGGCCCAGGAGTTTCGTCGCGCGTTCGATGCCGAGCACGAGGACGCCGGTGGCCATCGGGTCGAGGGTGCCGGCGTGCCCGACCTTGCGGGTGCCCATGAAACGGCGCGCCCTGGCGACGACGTCGTGGGAGGTCATTCCGGACGGCTTGTCGACGATGACGAGACCGGGCGGCGGGGCGGGACGTTTCTTGGCTTGAGCCTGATTGGGGCGCGACACGCGCCGAACCCTATCTTTCGGGGCTTCGCCTAGGACGAGACGGGCAGCGGTGCTTCGGCGTCCCAGCGGCGGCGCCGGATCTGCACCGGGATCGCCTCGCCGCGGGCCTCGGCCTCGAACAGCACGGCCCGGGTGCGCCGCCACCACACGAGCATCCGGAAGGTGCCGAACGCGAGCACCGCGATCACGGACAGCAGCGCCAGGCGGAAGGTGCCGCCCGTCCATTCCAGCAGCACGCCGACCGCGAGCGCCGAGATCGTCGTGGCCACGAAGCCGCCGACGTTCACCACCCCGGTCGCGGTGCCGACGCGCGAGAGCGGGTTGTAGTCCCGCGCCAGCGCGAAACCGATCATCGACGCCGGGCCGCCGAGGGAGAGGAACGCGAACACGGGGACCAGGACCGCGACCGGGATCGTCCCGCCCCAGCCGAGCAGGACCGCCCACATCACCGCGGCGCCGCCGATGTACCCGCCGACGAGCGGCATCCGCAGCGACGGGCGCCGACCGATCAGCCCGCCGATCACCGGTCCGCCGATCATCGAGCCGAACACGAACACGATCAGCAGCGAACTCGCGGTGGCCTTCGGATATCCCTGCCCCTGCACGAGGAACGGGACACCCCACAGCATGGTCAGCACGTTGGGGGCGAACATCGTGCTGAAGTGGACCCAGAACCCCAGCCGGGTCCCCGGGGTGCGCCACGCCTCGGCGACCTGGCGGCCCAGCGCCTTCGGATGGACCTTTTCCCGCACGGGCTCCGGCATGCCGCGAGGGGTGTCTTCGACGCGGAGCGCGACGACGGCGGTGTACAGCGCGGTCACCAGGCCGACGGCGAGGAACGTCGAGGTCCAGCCGGGGCCGTCGAGCAGCAGGCCCAGCGGGAGGGTCGCGGCGAGGTTCCCGACGTACCCGATCGCCCCGGTCAGCGCGGCGAGCAGGGCGTACTGGCGGCCGGGGAAATGCGCGGCGATCAGCCGCAGGATGCTCACGAAGGTCAGCGCGTCCCCGAAACCGACGACGGCGCGGGCGAGCAGGCCGAGCGGGTACGAATCGGCGACCGCGAGCAGGATCTGGCCCAGTCCGAGGAAGAACACGGCGCCGGTGAGCACGCGGCGCGGGCCGTAGCGGTCGACGAGGACGCCGGTGGGGATCTGCATCGCGGCGTAGACGCCGACCTGCAGGACGGTGAACGTGCCGAGCGCGGCCGCGCCGACGCCGAAGCGGTCGGCGGCCTGGAGCCCGGCGACGCCGAACGAGGTGCGGTGGAAGACGGCGAGGAGGTAGACGGTGACGGCGGCGAACCAGATGAACCAGGACCGGCGGGTGGCTCGGCCTGTCACAGTGTTTCCTCCTCGGGCACGGTTTCGGGCGTGGAGACGCCCGCACTGCCGCCTCATATAGTTGTAGCGCGTAAGCAACGGCGAAACATAGCCGTTACCCAGGTGCTTTTCGCCACACGCCGCCCTCTCCCGCGTTTCGTCCTCTGAATGCGGTAGTTGCGCGCGCAAGGACCGCATTCAGAGGACTAAACGCGGACAGCGCCCTCGACGGCCCATCGGCCCGAGCGCCACCGCACCAGCAGGGTCGCCAGCCGCAGCAGCATGAACAGCGAGAGCCCGGTCCAGATCCCGGCCAGTCCCCAGCCGAACGCGAGCGACAGCCAGATCAGCGGCAGGAACCCGAGCGCCGCGCTCAGCAGGGTCGCGTTGCGCAGGAAGGCGGCGTCTCCCGCGCCGAGCAGGACACCGTCCAGCGCGAAGACCACGCCGGCGATCGGTTGCAGCGCGACGAAGAACCACCACGCGTGCGGGATCTGCCCGAGCACCGCCGCGTCGGAAGTGAACACCTGCGGCAGTACCCCGGCCACCGACGCGAACACGGCGCCAAGGAAACAGCCGAACACCAGCCCGTAGCCGGTGATCTGCCGCGACAGCCCACGAGCCCGTTTGCTCGCCCCGGCACCGAGGGCGGCCCCTACGAGCGACTGCGCGGCGATCGCGAGCGAATCCAGCACGAGCGCGAGGAAGGTCCACAGCTGCAGCACGACCTGGTGCGCGCCGACGGCCTCGGTGGACGTCCGCGCGGCGACCGCGGCGGCGGAGACGAAACACGCCTGGAAGGCGAGGCTGCGCAGCACCAGGTCCCGGCCGAGGCCGAGCTGGGCGCGCATCACCTTCGGTTCCGGGCGCAGCGGGACCCGTTCCCGCACCAGTGCCGCGATGAACAGCGACGCCGAGATCACCTGCGCGACGACGTTCGCGATCGCCGACCCTTCCAGCCCCCAGTCCGCGCCGTACACCAGCACCGGGCACAGCACGGCGGAGATCCCGTTGCCGGCCAGCACATAGCGCAACGGTTTCGCGGAATCCTGGACGCCGCGCATCCAGCCGTTGCCCGCCATCGTGATCAGGATGAACGGCGTCCCGAACAACGCGATCCGCAGCCAGGACACGGCGGCGTCGGTGATCGCCGCGTCGCCGGAAAGCACCCGGGCGACCGGCGCGGCCAGCACCTGCCCGGCGACGATCACGACCAGCCCGACGATCACCGCCAGCCAGGTCGCCTGGACGCCTTCACGGACGGCGTCTCCCCGGCGGCCCGCGCCGTGCAGCCGCGCCGTCCGCGACGTGGTGCCGTACGACAGGAACGTCAGCTGGCTCGAAACCTGCGACAGCACGACACCGCCGACGGCGAGCCCGGCCAGCGGCAGCGCGCCGAGGTGACCGACGACGGCCGTGTCCACCAGGACGTACAGCGGTTCGGCGGCGAGGACACCGAGCGCGGGCACGGCGAGGCCGAGCACGCGTTTCGGCGGGACACGCTCGTCGGGTTCGGAGGCTTCAGGCACCCCTGGAGACTAGACGTCTGGTACGACAGTCCCAGTCGCCGGGAAACCGGCCGGGCCGAAGCGGGCGTGCTTCGCGTCGGTGACGTACGCCCAGTACCGGTCGCCGTAGGACCAGTGCCACCACTCGCTCGGGTAGTTCACGAATCCGGTCGCCGTCATCGCGTCGATGAGCGTTTCCCGGTTGGCGCGCGCTTCGGCGCCGATCAGCGGAGACGCGGTGAAGCATTCCGTTCCGTACTCCGGCGGCGTCGCGTTCACGTCGGTCCCCATCGGCAGTTCGACGCCGTCGACGGTGCACAGCGTGAGGTCCACCGCTCCCCCGGCGACATGCGGCGCGACTTCGGGCGGCGACACGTAGGTGGCGGCTTCGGCGGCCACCTGATCGGACGGCCAGCCGGGGTTCGCGCGCGCGATCCGGGCCTGGCTGTCCGCGAAGTACCGCTCCTGTACCTCTCGCGGCCGGAACCCCTCCACGACGAGCAGGCGCAGCCCGCGCGGGAGCTGGCATTGCGCCGCGACGAGCCGGTCCGCGACGCTGAGCCGCACGTGCGCGTAGGCGCCCCGGTCGTCGGCGAGCCTGGGGTCCGTCCGGATGGCTCCGGTTTCCCGCAGGTCCACCAGCGGTTCGCCGCATTCCCGGACGGACACGGCTGCGATACGGGGATCCGACAAGGACACGAACGTAGACATGCGCCCCACTGTCCACCGTCGTCCTTCAGGAACGCTGTAACCCCGTTACAGCGGAGAGTTCCTCGTACTCCCGGGCGCCGTAGGTCCGGAAGGTCTCCAGGGCTTCCGCCGTCATCCGCTCCCCGGCCGGCACGTCGCCGAGCGCGTCGTGCACCTCGGCGAGGGTGCGCAACGTCCGTGCCCGGAACAGTTCGGCCCGCAGGCCGGTCCACCGCTGGAGCGAGTCCTCCAGGCAGTCTTTCGCTTGGTACAACCGGCCTTCGGCCAGATGCACCTCCCCGACGACGCGGAGGGTGCACGCGTGACCGAAGGCGTCGCCGAGCTCGCGGCAGACCTCCAGCGCGTTCTCCGCCAGCCGCCGCGCCGCGACCGAATCCCCGCGCCGCAGCAACGCCTTGGCCAGTGCGCGTTCGGAATAGGCGACCAGCATCCGGTCTTCGGAGCCCTCGAAGACCTCGAGTGCCGCACGCGCGAACCGTTCGGCTTCGGCCCACTCGCCGCGGGCCCGGTGGTACAAGGACAGGCTGCGCAGTGTCAGGCCCTCTCCGCGCCGCGAGCCCGCCGCCGCGAACGACGATCGTGCCTCGGTCAGCGCGGTCAGCGTTCCCGGGTAGTCCCCCATTTCCAGCCGGACCGTGCCCGCCAGCCGGTGGACGTGGCCCATCGCCCCCGGATCGGCCAGCCCGGACCACATCCGCCCGGCCCGGTCCAGGAAGTGCACCGCCTCGGGCAGATAGCCCTGCTCCCGGCACGCGGCGCCGAGCGCGGCGAGGGTGGCCGCCTCGCCCCGGACGTCACCGGCGGCACGGAACATCGACAACGCCTGGCTCAGATGCGCGCGGGACCGGGGGAAATCGTCGTGCTCGTAGTACAGCTGCCCCAGCCCCGCCAGCAAAGTCGCCTCACCCAACGCGTTTTCGGTGCGGCGGGCCGCGGTGAGCGCCGCGTCGTGGGCACGCCGCCAGGATCCGAGCGAATCGTCGAGGACCCGGTTGTGCCCGCCGAAAGCGGTGCCGCACAAGGCCGACGCGAGTTCGACCGCGATATCGACCAGGTCCAGTGACGCGGCCAGTTCGACGGCGGTGGTCATCGCCTCCTCCTCGGCGCGGAACCAGTCGTACGGCCGGGCCTCGACGCGCCGGGCGATCTCCTCGTCGACGGGGCGGCCCAGCCGGGACGTGCCCTGGATCGACGGTACGACCGGCGGCACGGTCTCGTTGATCCGCTCGACCAGCCAGATCCAGGCACCGAGCACCCGCTCGACGGTGGCGGCCCGGTCCGCGGCCGATTCCTCCTCGACGGCGCGTTCCAGCGCGAACAGGCGGACGAGGTCGTGCAGCCGGTAACGCATGAGCCCCAAGGGATCCACGCCGTCGACTTCGAGCAGGGAGACGTCGACGAGGTCTTCGAGCAGCTGTTCCGCGTCGTCGAGCCCGGCCTCCATCGCCGCCGCGGCGATCCAGGCGGGGAAGTGCGCCAGGCCGAGCAGCCCCAGCCTGCGCAACGCGCTCCGCACCGCCTTGGGCAGGAGCGTGTAGCTCAGGTTGATACTGGCCCGCACCTCCTGGTCGCCGACCACCAGTTCGTCGAGACGGCGCTGCTCGTGGGCCAGACGGCTCGCCAGCCGGGACAACGTCCACCGCCGCCGGGAGACCAGCCGCCCGCCGGCGACGCGGATCGCGAGCGGCAACTGCCCGCACAGCTCGGTGATCTCGGCGGCCGACGCGGGTTCGGTGCTCGCCCGATCGGCCCCGACGATGCGGGTGAACAGGTCGAGCGCGGCGTCGGCGGGCAGCACGCCGAGTTCGAGGAAGGTCGCGCCCGCCAGCGCGGGGAGCCGGTTGCGCGAAGTGACGATCACCGCGCACCCCGGGCTTCCCGGCAGCAACGGCCGGACCTGCGCCTCGTTCGCGGCGTCGTCGAGCACGACGAGGGTCCGGGTGCCCGCGAGCAGCGTCCGGTACCGGGCGACCCGCTCTTCGAGTGAGCCGGGCGGCGGCGTCGCGGGGTCGAAGTCACGCAGGACGCGGCCGAGCACCTCCTCGGCGGCCAACGGCGCGCCCGTGGAACCGTGGAGTTCCAAGTGGACCTGGCCGTCGGGGAACCGCTCGGCGATCTCGTGCGCGGCCCGGTGCGCCAACGTGGACTTGCCGACGCCGCCCGCACCGGCCACGACGGCGACCGGCATCGTTCCGGGCCGCACCAAGGTCGTCCGCAGGGCCGCGAGTTCCGGCGCACGGCCGGTGAAGTCGGGTGGCGGCGACGGCAACTGCCGCGGAGTCCGGGAAGTGACGGCAGGGAGCAGGGCCGCGTCGCGGCGCAGGATCGATTCGTGCACCTGGCGCAGCTCCGGGCCGGGATCGATGCCCAGTTCGTCGCTCAGCGCCTTCCGGCCGCTTTCGTAGGTCTCCAGCGCTTCGGCCTGCCGTCCGGACCGGTACAGCGCGACCATGAGGCCGCCGCGCAGCCGCTCCCGGGTGGGATGCAAGGCGACCAGTTCGGTGAGCTCCGCGAGCAGCCGCGGCCCCTGTCCCGCCGCCAGGTCCGCGTCGACTCGCTCCTCGGTGACGGTCAACCGCAGCTCGTCGAGCCGGTTCGCCTCGGCACGCAGGAACGACTCCCCGATCCCGCCGAGCGCGGGCCCGCGCCAGAGGGCGAGGCCGGTGCGGAAGAGGTCCGCCGCTTCGGTGTGATCGCCGCAGTGCGCGGCCTGCCGTCCCCGTTCCACCAGCCGTTCGAACATCCGCACGTCGAGGGTGTCCTCGGCGACGTCGGCGCGGTAACCGTTCCGGTCGGACACGATGACCTGCGGCAACCCCGCCGCGTCGAACGCCCGGCGCAGCGTCGCGACATACGTCTGCACCACCGCGCGGGCGGTCGTGGGCGGCTCTTCGCCCCACACCACGCCGATCAGCCGTTCGGCGGGCATCGTCCGGCCGTCGCCCAGCAGCAGCGCGGCGAGCAGTGTGCGCGGCTTCGTACCCGGGAGCGCGATCGGCCCCGACGGGCCGGCCACCTCCATCGGCCCGAGCAGAGAAAACCTCATCCGTCCTCCCCAGAGCGGATCCCTCACAGCGCGCCGCCTCGCTGTAACCCGCGCTGAAGCGTGGCTACAGCGGCCTCCCGGAGCCTCTGTGTCGTCCACGAACATCATGCTCAGGAAAGGTCGTCATGAACAGCTCCGGTTCTCCAGCGGCGGTCCGGTTCGCCGCCACGATCACGGCCCTCGTGACACTGGTCGCAGGCTTGCTCACGTTCGGCACGCGAAACGAGGCCGCGGCGGCGTCCACGGTGGGGGGATCGATCACCCGCGCGGAGATCATCGCCCGCGCCAAGTACTGGTACGACCGGGGTGACACCTGGTACAGCCAGCAGCAGTCGGACGCGATCTCCGACGGCACCGGCGGGAAGTACCGGCCGGACTGCTCCGGTCTGGTCGCGATGGCCTGGCACCTGCCCAAGAAGTCCGACGGCTGGGATCTCAACACCGACGACTTCGAGTCCTACTCGCACAAATCCTGGGTGCCGAGCCTGCACGATCTGCTGCCCGGTGACGCGCTGCTGAAGAACGGTCACATCGAGCTGTTCGAGAAGTGGGTCGACGCCGGTGACCACAGCGCCGGTGCCTGGGTCTACTCGGAGAACACCTACGGCCAGAAGACCAACCACAACGTCAACAGCTGGTCGGAGATGACCACCTACCGTGGCATCCGCTACGACAAGATCATCGAAAAGTCCCTCGACGGCGCGGACTTCGACGGCAACGGCGCCGGTGACATCTACGCCACCGGAACCGGAACCCTGACGATCTGGAACGGCAAGGGCAACAACAACTTCGGCACCGCCGACCCGATCGGCGGCGGCTGGGACGGCTTCACCCGCCCCGCCGCCGGAGACTTCAACAAGGACGGCAAAACCGACCTCGCCGCCGTCAAGAACGGGACGCTGTACATCTGGAACGGCAAGGGCGGCAACAAATTCGGCACCGCCGACCCCATCGGCGGCGGCTGGGAACCCTTCACCGCACCCGTCGCCGGAGACTTCAACAACGACGGCATCAGCGACCTCTCCGCCGTCAAGAACGGCACCCTCTACATCTGGAACGGCAAAGGCAGCAACAAATTCAGCACCGCCGACCCCATCGGCGGCGGCTGGGAACCCTTCACCGCACCCATCGCCGGAGACTTCAACAACGACGGCAAAACCGACCTCGCCGCCATCCGCGACGGCAACACCCTCTACATCTGGAACGGCAAGGGCAGCAACAAGTTCGGCGCCGCCGACACCATCGGCGGCGGCTGGGCCAACTACCACCGCACCCTGATGTCGCTGGGAGACGTCAACAAGGACGGCCACTCCGACATCGGTGCCATCGACCAGAGCACCGGCACCTTCTACCTCTGGAACGGCAAGGGCGCCAACAAGTTCGGCGCGGCCGACGCCCTCGGCGGTGGCTGGCTCCCGCACTTCTGACCGGTCCCCGGTTCCCCATCACACGACCTTGGAGGGTCGACCAGTGTCGAAGAACTTCGCCCGCCGTGCGACCACGGCAGCCCTGACCGTCTTCGCGATCACCGCCCTGTCCCCCGTCGCGCACGCCGAGGAAGAACCGGCGGGTCTGGTGACCGCCGCCTACGCCACCGCGCCGTGCGACCGCTCGGGCACGACCAGCCGGGACGCCGCCCTGGCGACGCAGCTGAACGGCACCCTGACCGCGAAGATGCGCGGATACCTGACCGCGTACCGGATGTCGTGCGCCCGCATGGTCGTCGACGCCGTCCGCGATCGCGGGCTGAATCAAAGAGCCGCGGCCATCGCCATCGCCACGGTGATCGTGGAGACGAGTCTCCAGAACATCAGCGAGGAGGTCGACCACGACAGCCTCGGCCTGTTCCAGCAACGCGCGTCCTGGGGCAGCGCCGCGAACCGGCTCGACCCCGTCTGGGCCACCAACGCCTTCCTCGACAAGATGGTGCGGGTGTACCCGAACGGCTCGTGGAGCTCGGCGCCGATCGGTGAGGTGTGTCAGGCGGTACAGGTCTCGGCCTATCCGGACCGCTATCAGACCGAGGCCGGTGACGCGCAGAAGATCGTCAGCGCGCTGTGGCAGCGTTCGGTCGCGGACGGCGCGGACTTCGACGGTAACGGCGCCGGTGACATCTACGCCACCGGAACCGGAACCCTGACGATCTGGAACGGCAAGGGCAACAACAACTTCGGCACCGCCGACCCGATCGGCGGCGGCTGGGACGGCTTCACCCGCCCCGCGGCCGGAGACTTCAACAAGGACGGCAAAACCGACCTCGCCGCCGTCAAGAACGGGACGCTGTACATCTGGAACGGCAAGGGCGGCAACAAATTCGGCACCGCCGACCCCATCGGCGGCGGCTGGGAACCCTTCACCGCACCCGTCGCCGGAGACTTCAACAACGACGGCATCAGCGACCTCTCCGCCGTCAAGAACGGCACCCTCTACATCTGGAACGGCAAAGGCAGCAACAAATTCAGCACCGCCGACCCCATCGGCGGCGGCTGGGAACCCTTCACCGCACCCATCGCCGGAGACTTCAACAACGACGGCAAAACCGACCTCGCCGCCATCCGCGACGGCAACACCCTCTACATCTGGAACGGCAAAGGCGGCAACAAATTCGGAGCCGCCGACGCCATCGGCGGCGGCTGGGCCAACTACCACCGCACCCTGATGTCGCTGGGAGACGTCAACAAGGACGGCCACTCCGACATCGGTGCCATCGACCAGAGCACCGGCACCTTCTACCTCTGGAACGGCAGGGGCGCCAACAAGTTCGGCGCGGCCGACGCCCTCGGCGGCGGCTGGCTCCCGCACTTCTGAGCCGGTCACGGTCCGCGCCCGGCACCCGGGCGCGGACCGTTCGCTCAGCGGAGGAGCGGTTCGTAGCGTCGCTGCTGGCGCAGCGATTCGATCTGCCGTGTGGTGTCGAGCGAGACACTGACGAGGAAGACGAGGACCACCTGCAGGGTCACCCCCGCGAGGAGCGGCGTCGGACCGACGCCCAGCAGGGCCAGACCGGTGACCGGGATCAGCGCGACCACTCCCAGGCTGAGCGCGCCGAAGGCGATGATCCGCCGGTTCACGTGGTCGAGGTAGTGGGCGGTCGGGTTTCCCGGCCGGATGCCGGGGACGAAACCGCCCACCCGCACCAGTTCGCCCGCCACCTTGTCCATGTCCTGCCTCACCGCCGCCCTCGCGAAGGCGAAGAGGCAGACGAGGACGAAGTAGCCCGCGATCCACCCGGGATCTTCCAGGTCGAAGAGGAGCACCGGCACCGACAGCAGCACCGCGGCGAGGACGGCCGGACTGTTGGCTTGCGGGAACCGGAAGGGAACGTAGGTCGGTGTCCCGCCGAAGGCGCGCCTGCCGATCATCCGTTTCGCGTACTGCACCGGGACGCGGCGCTGTCCCTGCGCGACGACGATCGTGAGCACGATGATCGACAGCGTCACCACGGCCATGACCGCGACGGCGGCCCAGCCGGTCCTTTCGTGCAGACGCAGGAACTCCGGCGGCAACACCGCCAGGACCTGGGCGAGCAGCAGGATCCGGACGCCGTCGCCGAATCCCCGGTCGGTGATCACCTCGGTCAGCCGCAGGACCAGCGCGGTGCCCGCGGTGAGGCACGCCACCGTCACGGCTCCGTCCAGGACGTCCTGTCCCCGCGACACGACCAAGCCGACGGCGCCCAGCAGGCCGAGCCCGACGGTGAGCCGCCGCTGGTACCGCTTCAGCACCCGTGCGCCGGCTTCACCTTCGGCGCGGAGCGCGGCCAGCCGGGGGCTCAGGACGATCAGCGCTCGCAGGACCGGCGGGGCGGTCAGACAGGGCAGGACGCCGAACGCGAACACCGCCACCGTGGCCAGGCCGCCGCCGGTGAGGAGGTCGAGTATCCAGCGCGACGGGTGATCACCGGCCGGCGCGCGGACGCTCATCTGGGGCGTGGGCAGGCTCTGCCCCAGCCGGAACAGCACGATCACACCCAGCGTGACCAGGATCCGGCGGCGGAGGGAGGTTCTGTCGTTCATCGTGGCCCACGTTAGGAACCACCGATGAAATTACGATGACATCGTTCGTCAGAGCAGCGGCGCCCTCGACAAGGCCTCCCGCAGCTTGCCGAGCACCTCGTCCGCCGTGCCCTCCGCGGTGCACCCGGCCGCCTGGCGATGCCCGCCGCCACCCAGCTCCCCCGCGGCCGCCGAGACGTCGACGCCACCCGCCGAGCGGAGCGAGACCGTCCAGCGCTGCCGCGGCCCCGTCGGTTCGGCTTCCTTGAGCACCACGGCGACCCCGGCCTCGCGAGTGGACCGGACGACGTCGATGACCGCCTCGACCTCCTCGGCGCGCACGGAACGCGCGGCGTCGAGGGTCACCACGGCGTGCGCGAGGCCGAAGCCGCGTGCCTCGTCCGGCTCGAGCCTGGCGCCCGCGAGGACGTCCGAAAGCATCGGCAACCACGCGAACGGGTGATCGTCGACGATCTCGCGGACCACCTTGTCCGGGTCGACTCCGGCTTCGAGCAGCTTCGCGGCCATCAGATGGGTCGACGGGCGTGCCCGGCGGAACCCACTCGTGTCGGTGACGAGCCCCGCGTACAGGCAGCGCGCGATCGGCTCGTCGATCTCGGCGCCGAGCTCGGTCAGCAACGCGAAAACGAGGACCGCGGTGGCTTCGGCGGTGTCGTCGACGACGTGATGCGTGCCATAGAAGACGTTGGACGCGTGGTGGTCGATCACCAGGACGTCGCCGCCCGCCGCGCGAACGGCGTCCACCCGCGGCGCGAGCTTCCCGAGCCTGCCCGGGGTAGGCGTGTCGAGCGCGACCAGCAGCTGTTCGCTCTCCGGCAGCTCGCTCGCGGGAACGAAGAGCCCGCCGGCGTCCAGGCTCCGCAGGGTTTCGGGCATCTCCTCGGGCTCGCCGACCGAAACGCGGACCTTGACGCCTCGCTGCTGAAGCGCCCGGCCCAGGGCCAGCGCGCTGCCGAGGGCGTCGGCGTCCGGGCGGACATGGCCGAGCAGGGTGACGTCGGTGGCGCGCGCCAGCAGGGCGGCGGCTTCCTTCAGGTTCGGCACTGGAGTGGCTGTCACAAGCAGTCAAGCTACGCTCTACCGGATGTCCGAGTACGCGATCCTGGTCTACCCGTCCGCCAACCGGGTCTACACCGACTCCACTCCGGCCCTGCTGCGCGCGGAGCTGGCGGTGTTCGGTCTGTCCGCTTTGGAGACCGAGGTCTCCGAGATCGGCGAGACGGAACTCGGCGGCGTCGGCTACCTCACCTTCACCACGCCCGCCCCGCTGAGCGAACGCGATCTCGCGCTCCTGTCGAACCTTTCCGCGCTGTACGCGCTGTTCGAACTCGGCGACGGCGTCCTGAAGCCGGTGACGATCAGCCCGCTCGCGAATTTCGACTCGGATCTGCTGACCATCCAGAAGTACCCCGGCAAGACGAACGAGCTGTTCACCAAACTCCTCGTCAACGTCACCCTGATGTCGACGGCGAACCCGGCGGCGATGCTGGACGAACCGCTGCACCTGCTGGATCCGCTCTGCGGCCGCGGCACCACGCTGAACCAGGCGATGATGTACGGCTTCGACGCGACCGGACTCGACGTCGACGGCAAGGACTTCGACTCCTACGAGCTGTTCGTCAAGACCTGGCTGAAGCAGAAGCGGATCAAGCACAGCGCCGAATCGGGTCAGGTGCGCCGCAACAAGGTCCGCCTCGGCAGGCGGCTCGACATCGGTTTCGGGATCACCAAGGAGCGGTACAAGGCGGGTGACGTCCGCAAGCTGAGCTACCTCAACTGCGACACGCTCACCACCGACGAACTGCTGCGCCCGAACTCGGTGGACCTCATCGTCACCGACGCCCCGTACGGCGTACAGCACGGCAGCCACCGCACCCAGGACGCGTCGCTCGCGCGCAGCCCACGCGACCTGCTCGCGGCCGCCGTTCCCGTGTGGACACGGGTGCTGCGGCCCGGCGGCGCGCTCGGCATCTCGTGGAACACCAACGTCGCGCCCCGCGAGGAACTCGCCGCGATCCTGGACAAGGCGGGTTTGGTGGTCCGCGAGGACGGGCCGTTCGCGGAGTTCGCGCACCGGGTGGACCAGGCGATCGTGCGGGACCTGATCGTCGCCGCGAAACCGGCCTGACCGCTGCCCCGGAGCCAGGTCAGGGCAGCGTCACGTCGACGCGCAGACCGCCGTCCTCCCCCGGCACGGCGGTCACCCGGCCGCGATGCGCGCTGGTGATGGAGTGCACGATGGACAGCCCGAGTCCGGCTCCGCCGCGGTGGTTCACGCGGTCGGTGGTGAGCCGCCGGAAGGGCTGGAACAACGCGTCGACCGATTCGGCCGGTACGCGTTCGCCGGAGTTCCGCACACTCAGCGCCGGTTCGCCACCGACGACCACCTCGACCCGGCCACCCGGGTGGTTGTACTTGATCGCGTTGTCGACCAGGTTCTCGATCAGCCGTTCCAGCAGGATGGGGTCTCCGAGCAGGGACCGCTCCGTCGCTTCGTGACGCAGAGTCAGATCGTGCTCGGCCAGCCGCTCGGCGTACCGGGCAAGGACCGACTCCACCAGTTCGTCCAGCCGGACCGGCACCGTACCGGGCAGCCCCCGGTCGGCCTCGGCCAGCACGAGCAGGCCCTCGATCAGCCGTTCGTTGCGTTCGTTGACCACCAAGAGTTGCGTGGCCAGCCGTTGGACGTCGTCGGCACCACCGGTGACCACCGCGACCTCGGCCAGCGTCCGCTGCACCGCGAGCGGGGTGCGCAGCTCATGTGACGCGTTCGCGGCGAACCGCCGCTGTCCTTCGAAACCGACGGCGACCCTGTCGAGCATCCCGTTCACCGCGACGGCGAGCGCCCGCATTTCGCCGTCGGTCTGGTCCGCTCGCACGCGCTGACCGAGATTCCGCGGTCCCAGCTGCTCGATGGTGGCGGTGAGATCGGGCAACGGACGCAGCACCCACGACGCCACCGGACGCCGTAGCGAGATCAGGAGCGCGGCCACCGCCACCAGCGGCAGGAGCCACCAGAGCCCGCCCGCCGTGTCGGCGCAGCCGGTCCCCCGCGGGCAGAAATCGCGGTCCACGAACGTTCCGAGCACCATGCCCGCCGCCTTGGCGAGCGGATACGTCAGCACCAGGAGGGCGAGCAGGGCGCCGAGGAGAACCAGTTCGACGCGGCCACGCACCGACGCACGGGCCCGCCTCAGCCGCCCAACCGGTAGCCCGCCCCGGCCACGGTGTGGATGACCGGCGGTGTCCCGAGCTTCTTCCGCAAGGTCATCATCGTGACCCGCACCGTGTTCGTGAACGGGTCCGCGTGTTCGTCCCATGCCTTCTCCAGCAGTTCTTCCGGGCTGACGACCCGTCCTTCGGCGCGCAACAGCACCTCGAGGACGGCGAATTCCTTGGGGGACAAGGGCAACGGCCGGCCGTCGCGGGACGCGAACCGCTTCGCCGGGTCCAGTTCGACGCCGTCGACCTCGAGCACCGGCGGCAGCGCCGGGCGGGCACGCCGGGCCAGCGCGTGCACCCGGGCGACGAGTTCGGCGAACGCGAACGGCTTGGTGAGATAGTCGTCCGCGCCGAGGCCGAGCCCGCTGACCCGATCGCGGATGCCCGCGGCGGCGGTGAGCATCAGCACGCGGGCCTCCCCGTCGCCTTCGGCGATCTTCCGGCAGACCTCGTCGCCGTGCACCAGCGGCAGATCGCGATCGAGGAGAACGACGTCGTAGCGGTGGACCGCGACGCGTTCGAGCGCGGCGTCGCCGTCGTAGCAGACGTCCACCGCCATGCCGAGGTGCCGCAGGCCCTCCGTGATGGAGTCCGCCAGCATCCGTTCGTCTTCGGCCACCAGTACGCGCATCAACCGCTCCCCACCGGCCCAGTAGAACGACGCTCGGATAAAGGCCCGATAAAAGGCGACCTTAACGGCCCGGGACCATCCGCCGACTAGACCAGCCGCATGATCTTCACCGGTAAGTGCGCGACCGCCGTGGGCCTGGCCGGGTCCGTGCTGATATCCCTCGGGGCGTTCGGCGCGGGCGCGACAGGCCGAGAGAGTCCCGTGCCCGGCAGGACGCTCGCGACCGTGTCACTGTACTTCGGCCTCGTCCTGATGCTGGCGGCCTGGGTCCGATTAGGACAGTCGGCGGCGAGTGCGCGTGAGATCGTGCGGACGACCTGGCTGTGGTGCGTTCCGCTGCTCTGCGCGCCACCGTTGTTCAGCACGGACCTCTACACCTATCTGGCGCAGGGGGCCGTGGCACACGCCGGTCTCGACCCGTACACGCACGTTCCCGCCGAACTCCCGCCCTCGCCGATCACCGGCAGCGCCTCCGGCGGGTGGTTGTCGATTTCCTCGCCGTACGGTCCGTTCCAGATCCTGATCGTGAAGAGCGTCGTCGCCGTAACCGGTGAGAACGTCCTCCTCGGGGTCTTCCTGACCCGGCTCGCGCTGGTGCCCGGGTTGGCGCTGCTCTGCGTCGCCGTGCCCGTCCTCTGCCGCCACCTCGGCGCCCGGCCGGAACAAGCGCTGTGGATGACGGCGGCGAATCCCCTGATGGTGCTGTGCGTCGTGTCGGGCGGGCACAACGATCTGCTGATGGCCGGGCTGCTCGCGGCGGGGACGGCCCTCGTCCTCACCCGGGCACCGGGCACCGGGTTCGTGTTGGTCGCGCTGGCCGCCGCGGTGAAGGCGCCCGCGGCGGTGGCGTTGCCGTTCCTGGTGTGGGTGTGGGCGGCGCGGCGCTCCGGCGGGCGGCCCTCGGCCCGTGACCACGTCTTCGCGTTCGTGGCTTCGGTGTCCATTGTGGTCACCACCTTCGGGCTGTGCACAGTCGTCGCGGGAGTCGGCTTCGGCTGGCTTCGGACGCTGAGCGGGAACTCGGTGCTGGAACCTTGGCTGTCGATCCCGACCGCGGTGGGGAACATCGTCGAGGCGGTGCTGCCCACCGCCACCGGGGCCGTGGCGGCCTGCCGCATGGCGGGTTGCGGCATCCTCGCCTGCCTGGTGGCCTGGTTGTGGTGGCGTTCGCGCGCGGGTGGCGCGGCCGCTGTCCGCGGGGCCGCGGCGGCGCTGCTGGCGACGGTCGTGCTGGCACCGGTGGCGCTGCCCTGGTACTTCACCTGGCCGCTGGTGCTCGGAGCGGCGGCCAGGTGGCCGGTGTCGCGGGTCGCGGTCGCGGCGGGTGTTTCGACGTGGCTCGTCGTGAGCACCCACCCCGACGGCAAGACCCTGTTGCCGCCGTGGGGGTTCGGAGTGCTCTTGACGCTCGCGATCGGCGTCGGCCTGCTGACCGCTTTCTCTCGCATTTCGTCCTCTGAATGCGGTAGTTGGCATCACGAACTACCGCATCCAGAGGACGAAATGCGGGTCAGGCGATGCGGTCCCCCACGAACTTCAGCACGTCCGGCATGATCTCGCGCCAGTAGTCGTCGTTGTGCGCGCCCGGGGTCATCTTCGCGACGGCGGGATCCAGCGCCTTGATGAGCTTGCGGTCGGCGCGGGCGAAGGGATCCGAGTTCCCGCACCACACCCCGGTCGTTCCGGCGGAAAGGTCGCCGGTGTGCAGCAGCGGCTCGTGCGACTCCCATTGCGCGCGATCCGCGAAGACCTTGCGGGACTTCGCATCGGGCCAGCTCACGAACAACGCCGCGCTGGCGACGGCGACGGCTTTCAGGTCCTTGTGGTCACGGGCGTAGCGCAGTGCGCCGAACCCGCCCATCGAGATCCCGAACATCGCCGACGGGGGCCGCAGCTGGCGCCGGGCGAGCCAGCCGGGCAGTTCGTCGGACAGCATCCGCTGGGGATCGTCGGCCTTGCCGACGTCCACCCAGTAGTTGTCCCCGTCGACGGCGGCCACCGCGAACCCGGGCCGCCCGGCCGCGACGTTCTGGTTCAGCGCGTCCTGCACGCCGAGGTTCAGGAACGTGCGCGCGTCGGCGCCGCGCCCGTGCAGGGCGACGCAGACCGGCATCCCGACCCGGGACACCCCGTCCGGCGCGATGATGACCAGGTTGACGTCGCGGTTCCGCGCCGCGGACCGCATCTTCTGCACCGTGACCGCTTCGGTGAGCGGGGTCGGAGTGGTCGGTGGGGCCACCGGCGGCGGCCCCACCAGAGGGGGTTGCTCGGCACCGCAAGCGGAGATCAGCGCCGAGCCGCCGAGAGCCGCTGCTCCCAGCAGGAGACCACGCCGCGTCACGGCGTGGTCCGGTCCCTCAGCGACGGGTCTCCTCGTCGGCGAACTCATCGTCTTCGGCCTCTTCCCGTGGCGGCTTGTACGGGTCGGCTTCGCCGGCGTGCTGCGCCCCAGTGGCCCGCCGGGCGACCTCCGCGTCGGCTTCCCTGGCCTTCGCGAGGAGATCTTCGATGCGCTTGGCGTCCTCAGGAATGCTGTCGGCCACGAAGGCCAGCGTCGGGGTGTAGCGAACACCCGTGCCCTGACCGACCTTCGTGCGCAGGACCCCGCGGGCGGACTCGAGCGCCGCCGCGGCACCGGCGTGGTCGGGCGTGGACTCCAGGTTCTCGCCGAGCACCGTGTAGTAGACCGTGGCGTCGTGCAGATCCGCCGTGATCTTCGTGTCGGTGATCGTCACGTGGTTGAGCCGCGGATCCTTGATGTCGTGCTCGATCGCGTGCGCGACGATCTGTGAGATCCGCTTGGCGAGCTTACGAGCCCGAGCGGGGTCGGCCATGGGGTTTCGTCTCCTCGAAGAATTTCGTCAGTCGTCCGGGCCGAGCAGCCTGCGGTGGGTGGCGAGCAGTTCGAATTCCGGCCTGCTCCCCACGAGGCGCTCACACGAGTCGAGCACGTCACGAACGTGCTCGCCACTCGCCGCGACCACGGCCACACCGATCAGCGCGCGCCGGTGCAGGTCTTGATGGCCCGCTTCGGCGACGGAGACGTCGAAACGCCTGCGCACCTCGGCCAGCACCGGCTTGATCACGGATCGCTTCTGCTTGAGCGAGTGGACGTCGCCCAGCAGGATGTCGAGCTCAAGAGCTCCTACGAACATGTGGGGTTCTGGGTTGTTTCGAAGGTGAAGCGGCGCTCCCCCGCCCAGATGCGGGGGAGCGCCGCTTTGTCACTTACGCACGCGGCTTTTCGCGCTGCTCGTAGGTCTCGATGATGTCGCCGACCTTGAGGTCGCTGTACGACCCCAGCGTCAGACCACACTCGTACCCGTCGCGGACCTCGACCACGTCGTCCTTGAACCGCCGCAGCGAGCTGATCGGCAGGTTCTCGGCGATGACGGTCGCGTCGCGGAGCAGGCGGGCCCGCGCGTTGCGGCGGATCTCGCCCGAGACGACGAGACAACCGGCGATGGTGCCGATCTTCGACGACTTGAAGACGTCGCGGATCTCCGCCTTGCCGAGCTCGACCTCTTCGTACTCCGGCTTGAGCATGCCCTTCAGAGCCTGCTCGATCTCCTCGATCGCCTGGTAGATGACCGTGTAGTACCGGACGTCGACGCCTTCGCGGGTGGCCCGCTCGGTCGCCTTGCCCTGCGCACGGACGTTGAAGCCCAGGACGATCGCGTCGGACGCGGTCGCCAGGTCGATGTCGGACTCGGTGACGCCACCGACACCGCGGTGCACGACGTTGAGTTCGACGTCGTCGCCGACCTCGAGCTGCACCAGCGAGGCTTCGAGCGCCTCGACGGTACCGGAGTTGTCACCCTTGATGATCAGGTTGAGGCTGTTCGTCTCCTTCAAGGCGGAGTCGAGGTCCTCGAGGCTGACCCGCTTGCGGCGCGACGCGTTGAGGGCGTTGCGCGTCCGGGCGGAGCGGCGCTCGGCGATCTGCCGGGCGACGCGGTCCTCGTCGACCACCAGGAAGGTGTCGCCCGCGCCCGGCACCGAGGTGAACCCGATGACCTGGACGGGACGCGACGGGTACGCCTCCGTGACGTCGACGTTGTGCTCGTCGACCATCCGGCGGACGCGGCCGTAGGCGTCACCCGCCACGACCGAGTCACCGACGCGCAGCGTGCCTCGCTGGACCAGCACCGTGGCCACCGGACCGCGGCCGCGGTCGAGGTGGGCCTCGATCGCGACACCCTGGGCCTCCATGTCCGGGTTGGCCCGGAGGTCCAGCGCGGCGTCGGCGGTCAGCAGGATCGCCTCGAGCAGGCCGTCGATGTTGATGTTCTGCCGCGCGGAGATCTCGACGAACATCGTGTCGCCGCCGTACTCCTCGGCGACCAGGCCGTACTCGGTCAGCTGCTGCCGGATCTTGTCCGGGTTCGCGCCTTCCTTGTCGATCTTGTTGATCGCGACCACGATCGGCGCCTTGGCGGCCTGCGCGTGGTTGATCGCCTCGACCGTCTGCGGCATCACACCGTCGTCGGCCGCCACCACGATCACCGCGATGTCGGTCGAGTTGGCACCACGGGCACGCATGGCGGTGAACGCCTCGTGACCCGGGGTGTCGATGAAGGTGATCAGACGCGGGTTGCCTTCGAGCTCGGTCTCGATCTGGTAGGCGCCGATGTGCTGGGTGATGCCGCCGGCTTCACCTTCGCGCACCTTCGTCTTGCGGATCGTGTCGAGCAGGCGGGTCTTACCGTGGTCGACGTGACCCATGATGGTCACGACCGGCGGACGGACCTGCAGATCCTCTTCCTCACCCGCGTCTTCGCCGTAGGTGATGTCGAAGGTCTCGAGCAGCTCCCGGTCCTCTTCCTCGGGACTGACGACCTGAACGTTGTAGTTCATTTCGCCGCCGAGCAGTTCCAGGATGTCGTCGGACACCGACTGCGTCGCGGTGACCATCTCACCGAGGTGGAAGAGCACCTGCACCAGCGAAGCCGGGTTGGCGTCGATCTTCTCGGCGAAGTCGGTCAGCGAGGCACCACGCGGCAGGCGGATCGTCTCGCCCTGCCCCTTGGGCAGACGGACACCACCGACGCTGGGCGCCTGCATGTTGTCCATGTACTCCTGGCGCTTCTGCCGCTTCGACTTGCGGCCCTTGCGCGAGGGACCACCGGGACGCCCGAAGGCACCCGCGGTACCGCCACGGCCACCGGGGCCGCCACGACCGCCGCCGCCACGGAAACCGCCGCCACCGGCCGGGGCACCGCCGCCGCCACCGGGGCCACCGCCACCGGGACGGAAACCGCCGCCACCGCCGCCACCGGGACGGAAGCCGCCACCGCCGCCACCACCGGGACCGCCGCGGAAACCTCCGCCGCCGCCACCGGGACCGCCACGAGCGCCGCCACCGGGGCCACCACGGGCTCCGCCGCCGGGGCCACCACGGCCGCCACCGGGACCACCGGCCGGACGGGCCGGGCGGCCCGGCATCATGCCGGGGTTCGGGCGCGGGGGCATGTTGCCCGGGCTCGGCCGGTTACCGCCGGGCGCGCCGCCACCGGGACGCGGGGCCGGACGGTCGCCGCCCTGCCCGCCACCGGGACGCGGCGGACGGTTGTCGCCGCCCTGCTGGTTGCCGCCGCCGGGACGCGGGGCGGACGGGCGCGGGGCCGGGGCACCGGAACCCACGCCGAACGGGTTGTTGCCGACACGCGGGGTGCGCGGGCCGGGCTTCGGGCCGCCGGGCTTGGGGCCCTGCGGCTTCGGCGGCACGACCGAACCCTGCGACGGCGTCTGGGACGCGGGCGGGGTGGCCGGTGCCGGCGGGACGTCCTTGGCCGATTCGGGCTTCTTCGGCTCGGCCGGAGCGGCCTTCGCCGCCGGAGCGACCTCTTCCTTGGGCGCCGGCGGCCGGGGGCCGGGGCGCGGGCCCGGGCGGGCGCCCGGAGCGGGCCGGGACGGCTGCTGGGCCGGGGCCGACTGGGCCGGCGCGGACGCCGCGGGGGCGGCCGGGGCCTCGGACTTCGCCGCGGGCGCGGGCTGAGCGGGCTTCGCGGCCGGAGCCGGGGTAGCGGGCTTCGCGGGCGGCGCGGGTGAAGGACGGGGGCCGGGGGTCGGAACCGACTTCTTCTTGCCGTCCTTGGACGGATACGCGTCACGCAGACGACGGGCGACCGGCGCCTCGACGGTGGACGACGCGGACTTCACGAACTCGCCCTGTTCCTTCAACTTGGCGAGAACTTCCTTGCTGGTGATGCCGAGCTCTTTCGCGAGCTCATGTACTCGGGCCTTGCCTGGCACAGCTCTCCTCATCTGGGGAGGCCGGCGGCAGACCCGCAGACCTCGTCCTATTGTCGCGCGTTCATTGATTCAGCTTCACGGCTGACTCATGACGGGTCGACCTGCTTCCTGATTCCATCCGGCACCGGGGATGTCCCGGCGCCTTTTAGCCTTCGGCGTGCCGCTCCAGGCGTTCGTGGACACCCTGGGCGTCGAGCGACCCTGGAACACGAAGTGCCCGGGGGAACGCCCTGCGCCGCTCGGCCTTGGCCAGACAGTCCGGCACGGGGTGCAACCAAGCACCCCGGCCCGGCAACCGCCGACGTTCGTCGACGATCAGCCGACCGTCCGCCGCGACCACTCGCAGCAACTCGCCGATCAAGGCCCGTTCACGGCAACCGACACACGTGCGGACCGGAGTTTCCCGGTCACGCTGGAGGTCGGTTCCCGGCCGCGGGCTCTGAACCACTCGTAAGTCTAGCGCTTCGACCTTCACTCAGCCGAACCGGTTGCCGCGGCGGGCCGCGCCTGCCCGGCGTGTGCTTCGTCACCCTGCTCGGGAGCGGCGTCGCTGCGGATGTCGATCCGCCAGCCGGTGAGCCGGGCGGCGAGGCGGGCGTTCTGCCCTTCCTTGCCGATCGCGAGCGAAAGCTGGTAGTCCGGGACGACGACGCGAGCGGTCTTGGCCTTCTCGTCGACGACCCGTACCGACACAACCTTCGCGGGCGACAGCGCATTCCCGACGAACTTCGCCGGGTCTTCGGAGAAGTCGATGATGTCGATCTTCTCGCCCGCCAGCTCGCTCATCACGTTGCGCACGCGCGCGCCGACCGGGCCGATGCACGCGCCCTTGGCGTTGACGCCCGGCACCGTCGAGCGGACCGCGATCTTGGTCCGGTGTCCCGGCTCCCGCGCGACGGCGGCGATCTCCACCGTGCCGTCGGCGATTTCGGGGACCTCGAGGGCGAACAGCTTGTGCACCAGCTTCGGGTGCGAACGGGACAGCGTGATCTGCGGGCCCCGGTTGCCGCGCGAGACGGTCACGACGTAGGCCTTGATCCGGTCGCCGTGCTCGTAGGTCTCGCCGGGTACCTGCTCGATCGCGGGCAGCACGCCTTCGATGTCGCCGACCTGGATGACGACCATGCCGCGGGCGTTGGCGCGGGCGTCGCGCTGGACCACGCCGGCGACGATCTCGTTCTCCTTGGCGGAGAACTCGCCGAAGGTCTTCTCGTGCTCCGCGTCGCGCAGACGCTGGAGGATGACCTGCCGCGCGGTGGTCGCCGCGATCCGGCCGAAGCCCTCGGGGGTGTCGTCCCACTCCTCGTCGGTCTGACCGTCCGGGGTGAGGGTGTGCGCGAGCACCCGGACCAGCCCGCTCTTGCGATCGATGTCGATCCTGGCGTGCGGCTGGTGGCCCTCGGTGTGCTTGTACGCGGTGAGGAGCGCGGTTTCGATCGCTTCGATCACCGTCTCGAAGGGGATGTCCTTGTCCCGTTCGATCGCGCGCAGCGCGGCGATGTCGACGTTCACTTCGGCTCCTCCTTCGGCTCCGTGGTGGCGGCGTTCAGGGCCGACGCATCGTTTTCCAACAGTTTCAGGTCCTCGGCAGGTGGTTGCTTGAACTCGATCTCGATGACCGCCTTGGTCACCGAGGCGTAGGGGACGTCCCGGATCTCGCCGTCCACGAGCACCCGCGCGGATTTCTCCCCCGCGTGCCCGACGCGGCCGATGAACGCCGCGCCTTCGGCCGGGGTGACCTTGACGAGGCGGAACTTCGCGCGCCGCCAGTGCCGCCGCACGGTCAGCGGGCGGTCGAGCCCCGGTGAGGTGACTTCGAGCGTGTACGCGCTGGCGATCACGTGCTCGTTCTCGTCGAGCGCGGCGGAGACGGCGCGGCTGACGCTCGCCACCTCGTCCAGCCCGACGCCGTCGTCCCCGTCGACGACGACCTTGACCAGCTGGCGGCGGCCTGCCTGCTGGACCTCGAAGGAATCGAGGTCGAAACCCGCGGCCTTGACGGCTTCGGCCACGATGGGCTCCAGCCTGCTGGCGAGGTCGTTGGGCACGGTGGAGCGCTCCTGTTCGGCTGTGGGCGACCCGGCGGCGTGGATCCGGGTTCGGTAGTGGACCAGCTTATCCGGTCACCCCCGCGTGACGCGCGAGCGGCGGCCCCGCGCGGGGTACTGGCAGGATGGGGCGGCGTGACCGGAAGATCGACAGAGCCGAGCCGTCGCACTTTCCTGCGGATGGGAGCGCTGGCCGCGCTGGCCGTGCCGCTGGCGTCCGCCTGCTCCCCCGGCTTCGACGAAACCCCCGACCCGCTGGGCCCCCTGCTGCGCGCGGCGGAGACCGACGCGGCCGGCGCGAAGGCGCTGGGCGCCGAGGGCGAAGCGGTCGCGACCGCGCGGGCCGCGCACGCGGCGGCGCTCAAGACCGAGGTGGACCGGCTCAACCGGCCGAAGCCCGAGCAGTCCGGCCCCGCCGAGAACCCGCCCTCGTCGGTGGACGGCCTCAAGGAACGGCTGGCTCAGGCCCGCAAGCAGGCCGAGGGCCTCGTACCTTCGCTGCCCCGCTACCGCGCCGGGATGGTCGCTTCGATCGCGGCGGGCTGCGCGGCGCTGCAGCAGAGTTCGGAGAAGCTCGGCCGCGGCGACGACGCCGGAGCGGTCGACGTACCCGCCGGGATCCAGCTCGGCGGGGAAACGGCGGAGGCCGTCCAGCAGGCGCTGGCCGCCGAACACGCCGCGATCTGGGTGTACGGGCTGGTCAGCGCGTACCTGCCGGCCGCGTTCACCGGCGCGGTGGCCCGGGGCACGGCCGAGCACGTCAAACGGCGGGACGTCTGCGAGCGGATGCTGTCCGCGGCGGGTCAGACCCCCACCGGCCCGGAGGCCGCGTACGTGCCGCCGAGGCCGGTGACCGAGGCGAACTCGGCGATGGAACTGGTGGCGACGGCCGAGGCGGACGCGACCTCGGCCTGGCTCGGCGTGATCGACCGGACGGACGACGCGGCCCTGCGGACGACCGCGCTCAACGCCCTGATCGGGTCGGCGCGGCGGGGCACGGCGTGGCGGGCGGAGTTCGGCGCGAAGCCGGTGGCGATCGCGATGCCTGGCCAGTCGGCGTAGCTGAAGAACGCTTTCAGCCCACGGGCGTCAGCGGCGCAGGTCGCCCGAAAGCCGCAGTGCGTCGGTCGCGATCCGCTCGATCAGCTGCTTGTCGGTCTGCTTGTTGTAGAAACCGGCCAGCACGATGGCCACTTCCGGCCCGCTGACGTGGGAGTCGTAGGCCGCGTCCTGCCCGGAGATCTTCGGGGCGCCCTGGTCCTTGAAGGTCCCGTCACGGACCAGGTCGGACACGTTGCCCGTGCCGTCCTTGTCGGTCAGCGCCTTGAGCTGGGACGCGGTCACCTCACCGGGCATGGTGACCAGGACGACCGACACCAGCGCCTTCTTCCCCCCGGCCTCGGTCGTGTACAACGCCCGCGAAAGGCGCGTGCACGGCGTGTCGCTGAAGAACTTCTTGGTGTCGCCGTAGGCCTTGCTCGCGCAGTCGGAGGTGACCTGCGGTCCTTCGACCAGCGTGTACTGGAACTGGCCGGTCTTGGCCGGCGGCTCCGCGACCTGGGCGGGCTCCGGCTCGTGCCGGATGAGCCACCAGAGCAGGGCGGACACGACCGCGATGGCGACCAGCCCGGCGCCCTTCAGCGCCAGGCCCTTGGTGTCCCTCGGCGGATTCGGCGCGGGCGGCGGCCCGCCCGGCCCTGCCGGTCGCACCGGCTGAAGCCGGGCCGTTTCCGTCGGTCCCGGGGTAAATTGCGCACCAACCACGGGAACATACGGTAGTTCACCCCGTTCCGGCGGTTCACCTGAACGTGCTTATCACCCGTTCGACGTCGTCGGCCGTGTTGTAGAGATGGAAGCCGAATCGCTGCCTTCCGGCCCGGGTACCGGCCACGATGCCGGCTTCCCGCACCCGGTGGGCGTCGGCTTCGAGCGAGACGATCGCACTCCCCTGACCGGGTGAGCCGAGCGCTTCGAGGAGCGAGTCGGCGAGCCCCACGCAGTGCGCGCGGACGGCGGCGAGGTCGAGCGACGCGAGGTAGTCCAGCGAGACCGCGGCGCCGACGAACGCGAGCCAGGCCGGGGACAGGTCGAGCGACCGGGAGCCCTCGGCGAGCCGCAACGGGAGGCCGTAGACGGTCTGCCAGCGGTCCTCCCCCGCGTACCAGTTCGCGGCGACCGGCACCGCCCGCTCCAGCACCCGCGGATGCGCGGCCAGCCACGCCGCCCCGCGCGGCGCGAGGAGCCATTTGTAACCGGCGGCGACCACCCAGTCGGCCCAGCCGAGGTCCAGTGGCTGCCAGCCGGCGGCCTGGGTGGCGTCGAGCAGAACCGCGGTACCCGACGCCTCGGCCGCGGCCCGGAGGGCGGCGAGGTCGGCCTGGGCGCCGTCCGCCGACTGGACGACGCTGACCGCGACGAGGTCGTGCCCCTCGACGCGGGCGGCCAGCTCGGCCAACGGGACTTCGGTGACCTTCACCCCGCGGTGCGCCTGAGCCGCGAACGGGAAGGTGACGCTCGTGAAGTCGTTCGCGGCGGCCAGCACGCTGGCGCCGTCGGGCAGTCCGGCGGCGACGTTCGCGATCAGCTGCGAGACGGACGCCCCGATCGCGACCCGCTCCGCGGGGACTCCGATCAGCGCGCCGAAGCCCGCCCTGGTCCGCGCGACGGGCTCGTCGAAGTCCGTCGGACGGGCTTCACCGCGGCGCCACCGCTCGACCGCCTCCGCCACGGCGTCGGCCACGTGCGAGGGCGGGACGCCGATACTGGGCGTGTTCAGATAACCGGGCGGGACGGCGAATTCGGCTCCGAAGATCTGCATGCTCCCGAGATTAGTGAGATTCCGGAAGCAGGGCGGCGACGTCGTCGTACGACGGCGGGGTCAGCGGGAGCTCGCCGCCGTCACGAACGGCCTCCACCGTGCGCAGCGTGGCGGCCAGCGCCATCCGGTACGGCAGCGAACCGAGGCTGACCCGCGCGACACCGAGCCGGGCCAGCGCGTCGACGGTGACCTTGCCGGGCAGGAACAGCAGGTTCACCGGCACCCCGGCGGCCTTCACCAGCCGCTCGACGTCCGCAGGCTCGGCGAGCCCCGGCACGAACACCCCGTCGGCCCCGGCGTCCACATAGGACAGACAGCGGTCGATCGCGGCGCCGATGTCGGGCTCCCCCAGCCAATGGGTGTCCGTGCGGGCGTTGACGAAGATCCTGGGAGCCCGTTCCTTCGCCGCCGCGATCTTGGCCGCGTGCCGCACCGGGTCGCCGAGCGCGTCTTCGAGGTTGATGCCCGCGACACCGGCTTCGGCGAGCTCCGCCGCCAGCGCGCCGACCTCGCCCGGGTCTTCGCTGAACCCGTCGGCGAGGTCGACACTGATCAGCGCGTCCAGCCCGGCGAGCCGCCGCGCCAGCCGGACGGTGGCGTCCTTCGAGGACGGCGCGCCGTCCGGCTCGCCCTCGGCGGCCGAGACCCCGAGGCTGGTCGTGCCGAGCGCCGGGAAGCCTCGCGCGGCAAGGAAGGCGGCCGTGCCGAACTCCCAGACGTTCGGCAGGAGCAGCGGGGAACCGGGGACGTGCAGGGCGGCGAATGCGGTCATGGCACGACGGTAACCGCCCGATGCTTCGGTGACGGCCGAAGCGTCGGGCTCGTGAGTGGTAAGGACGCTCTGTAGAGGGCAAAGTGGGGTGGCCGCACCTCCGCGGGGCGCGTTCCGCTCGACGCCCTGCACTCGGGTACGCATGTCGCGAAAGCCACTTTCGGGACATCTGGTGTCCCGAAAGTGGCTTTCGCGACGCCCGGCGACACCTGACCGGCCGCGCACCCTCGCCGACGTTGCGAAAGTGGCTTTCGCAACGCCCGGCAACACCTGACCGGCCGCCCACCCCCACCGACGTTGCGAAAGTGGCTTTCGCAACTCGACGGTCACCGGACGCGTGCGCGAACCCGATGAATGAAGGGCCCCTTCGCCGCATCAGACGCAGCGACGGGAGCTTTCGCAACACGGTCGCCCGCCCAGAGCGTCAGGCCCGTTCCAGGAAGGGCGTCAGCAGCTCCGGCACGGACTCCTCCGCGAACAGCAGCCCCTGCTCCTCCCCCGCGTCGTACACCGAGTACGCCCCGGCACCGGCGGCCGTGGTCGCCACGACGGTCAGCAATCCCTTGCGCCGCTGGAAGATCGACTGTTTCACCGTCCAGCCGATCACGCCTTCGCGTTCCAGGGCGAACGTGCTCCGCCGCACGGTCCCGTGCCGTCCGACGAGGTACCGCCCGGTGATCCCGTGCCCGAGGTTGCGATAGGCGTCCAGCGCCAGCAGCACCGACACCGGCAGCAGCACGACACCGAGCGCGGCACCGATCACCAGCAGGACGCCGGTCAGCAGGAAGCCGAGGAGCGCGAAGATCGCGAGCAGGACCACCACCGAACCGACCCACCAGCGCAGCAGCCGTCCCCGTGCGGCACGGGGGTGGGCGGTGAGCCGGACGGCTTCGGTCGGCGAGACCGGTTCGCGCAGCACCGCCGCGGCGACCCGGTTGGCCGTCGCGACCGGCGCGGCGGGCAGGAGCGTGTGGTAGTCGGTCTTGTCCTTGTCGTCGCTCTGCCGCATGCCGGTGGCGATCGCGTCGACGCGCGCCGCGCCGGAGATCCGGTTCCCGAGCGGCTCGACGAGGTCGATGCCGCGCATCCGGCGTTCCTCGATCGAGATCGAGCGCGTGGTGAACAGCCCGCGGCGCACCCGGAGCGTGCCACCGGATTCGCGGTCGAGCCGGTAGTTCCACCACATCTCGATCCACAGGCCCAGCGCGCCGACCACGCCCACGACCATCGCGATCGCCAGCAGGATCAGGATCGCCACCACCAGCGGGATCCCGCGGAACAGGCCGATCACCCAGTCGACCAGGCCTTTCTGCAGGCCCGCCCATTCGGAGACCTGCATGAGGCCACCGCCCGCCGCGAGGCCCAGTGCCGGCGTCAGGAACGACATCGGCGCGTAGCGGATCCAGCGCCGGTCGAGTATGGCGAGCGGCGCGTCGTCGTCGGTCTCCGCGATTTCCGTGCGGCGCAACAGGTCCGCGCGCAACCGCTCGGCCTCGGCGCGAGAGACGGGGTTGAGCTTGATCCGGCCCTGCCCGCCCGATTCGTGCGAGCCGGTGCCGATGGTCACCACCGCGACGCCGAACAGCCGGTGCAGCGGGTTCGCCGTCAGGTCGACGTTGCGGATCCGTTCCCGCTGCAGGGATTTCCGTGAGCGGAACACCAGGGTGAACGCCGTCTCCATGCGGTCCGGCGTGACCCGGTACCGCACGCCCTTCCAGTAGAAGAGGTCCGCCAGCACGCCGCCGGCCACGAGCACCACCCCACCCGCGGCGACCCAAGCGAGCGCGACCCAGAAGCTCGCGCCGCCGCCCACGATCGCGGCCGTGGTCGGGATCGCGGCGCCGACGGCCGCGCCGGTCATCATCACCGCGGTGACGGCGAGCGTCCGCTTGTCGAGTGTGCTCCAGCCCTCGAACTCGCCCGAGGTCATGTCGCGTCCCCCGGCGTCGCCTGCGTCGTTTCGGTGAGCTGCTCCGCGAGGCTCGCGGCCAGTTCTTGGTCGAGCCCGCGGATCTTGACCGCGCCCCGCGCCGACGCCGTGGTGACCGTGACGGTCGCGAGCTTGAACACCTGCTGCAGCGGACCGCGCAGCGTGTCCACGGTCTGGATCCGCGACATCGGCGCGACACGCCACTCCTGCCAGAAGAACCCGGAGCGGGCGTACACCGCCGTCTCCGTCACCTCCCAGCGATGCACCTTGAACCACCACAGCGGCATAGCGATCACCCAGGCCAGGCCCAGTACCGCGAACACCGCCGCCGGTGTCAGCAGCCAGAGCCGCGCGGGCGTGATGAGCAGCCCGAGCACCACCAGTACCAGCACCGGCGCGCCCCAGAAGAGCGTTCCCTGCAGCCGCCACCAGCCCACGACCCGCTGATCCAGCGCGTTCCGCGGCGGCCTCAGCCGCACCTTCCCCCGTTCGGCTTCCACCGAAATCACCCCCGACGAATGTTTACAATGCGATCGCATCGTAATAGCGTCGGACAGTAGTGGCAATGCGATCGCATGGCAAACAGCGGAACGGATGGTGAAGGTGCCGAAGCAGGTGGATCACGCCGCGCGGCGCGCGGAGATCGCCGAGGCACTGACGCGGCTGACGGCCACGCGGGGCCTCGAAGGAGTCAGCCTCCGGCACGTCGCCGCCGAAGCGGGCATGTCGATGGGCTTGGTGCAGCACTACTTCAAGACCAAGGACGAGATGCTGCTGTTCGCCGTCGAACGCCGCTCGCAGGTCTACGAAGAGCGCATCAAGGCCCAGCTGGAGGCCGGCGAGCTGCCGTCGACGCCCAAGGCCATCATCCGCGCGATCATGGTCGAGATCCTGCCGCTCGACGAACGCCGCCGCGGCGACTGGCTGATGGGGGTCGCGTTCTTCATCCGCGCGATCTCCGATCCGTCGTTCGCGGCCGCGTTCACCGACGGCGTCCCCCAGTTGTTCGAGCTGTTCGCCCTCCTGATCCGCCAGGGTCAGGAGGCGGGCGATGTCGACAAGTCGGCCGACCCGATGCACGAATCCGCGATCCTCTGGGCACTCGCCGATTCACAGGGCACCAACATCGTGATGCAGCACCGCACACCGGACGAAGCGCTGTCCACTGTGGACTATCACCTCGACCGGCTGTTCGGTCAGGCGGTGAGCTGACCGTCGTAGTTCTTGCGCGCGTCGAGTACTTCGCCCATGTGGACGCGAGCCCATTTGTCGAGCATCTCGAGTGGTTCGGCGAGGTTGCGGCCGAGCGCGGTCAGCTCGTACTCGACGTGCGGAGGGATCTCCGGGTACGCGGTGCGCGTCAGGATGCCGTCGCGAACGAGGCTGCGCAGCGTCTGGGTGAGGACCTTCTGTGAGATGCCGCGCACGCGTTTGCCGATCTCGGTGAACCGGAGCGGGCCGTCGCCGAGCACGCCGACGATCAGCACGGTCCACTGATCGCCGATGCGGTCGAGCAGCGCGCGGGTGGGGCAGTCGGGGTCGTACGGGTTTCCGAGCACGTGACCTCCTCACTCTCCCCAGGAGAGTAACATGCCTAGTGAGAGGGAGCGGGCTGCATCAGCGCCTCGAACAGCAGGATCAGATGACGGCGGCCGCGTTCCCAGCGCGCCTCCAGTTCGGTCTGGTCGCGGGTCGCCCAGCTGGCGATGAGGATGCCGCGGACGACGTCCATCGCCGTGTACACCGCGTGCAGGAACTCCGGATGCGCCGAATGGTCCGGCAGCAGCGCCTTGCCGAACTCGACCAGGCTGCTCGTCGCGATCGGCTCGACCACGGCCATCTGGGCCCGCAGTTCCGCGTCGGTCCGCGACGCCACCCACAGCTCCACCGTCGCCGAGAAGACCGGCCCCTGGTGCATCTCCCACAGCAGCTGCAACGCGTCCCCGACCGGGTCGGCCGACGCTTTGAGCCGGTCGATCTCCGCCATCGCGACCTCGGTGCGCTTGGCCGCGAGATGCCGGATCGCGGAGGTGACGAGGTCGGTCTTGGTCGGGAAATGGTGCACCTGCGCGCCGCGGGTCACCCCGGCGCGATCCGCGACGCGGGTGGTCGTGGTGCCCGCGTAGCCGTATTCGACGAGACAGTCGATCGTGGCGTCGAGCAGCCGCACGCGCATCGCGGCGCTGCGTTCCTCCTGGGTGCGTCGTGGGGCTGCCATGCGCCTACTTTATGGTGCGCCGCGCGAGGCGCGCGCCACGAGGCTCTCGACCATGCGCCCCAGGAAGTGGCCGAGGAACCGGCGGTAGAACCAGCCGGTACCCGGGATCTTGGCGGTGAACGTGGAATGCCAGTGGATCCCGGTGCCGTTCCGCTCGGGGGTGAGGTCGACGTAGGCGCGGTAGTCGCGCAGCGGGAGCCCCTTCTTCAGGGCGTAGCCGAAGCGCTTGCCGGGTTGGAGCGCGATGACCTCTTCGCAGCTGTTGACGCCGTTGGTGCTGAAGACGCCGACGGCGCCGAGGCCGTTCTCGTCCCCCTTTTCGAGCAGGCGGAACGCGCCCATGGGTGACCAGTCGGGCCAACGCTCGCGGTCCACGAGGAGGGCGTAGACGGTTTCGGGGCTCGCGCTCGTGTGGCCGTGGGCGGAAATGCGCTGGATCTTCGCCATACGTGCTCCTTCTCTCTCGCATTCAGAGGACTAACTGCGCCGGGCGACCGGCACCGAGAGCGAAGTCCCGTCCAGCTCGAACGTCACCCGGGTACCGAGCGCGGGCAGCGCCGGGTCGAACATGTCCCCGTCGGTCCCACCCAGGACGAGCGCCAGCCGGTGCCCCGCCGGGACGACGTGGTCGAGGCTGCTCAGCCGGAAGGTCATCGTGTACGCCTTGCCGGGCACGAGCGGTTCGCCCCGCCACAGTGAGCGGTGGTGGCCGAGATCAGCCCAGCCGGTCGCCACGATCCGTTTGTCCACAGTGGTCAGATCCGCGACCGTGTCCAGGAAACAGCCGGTGTCCGCGTCGGTGCCCGCGCCCCAGCAGGAGCGGGTCGTCAGGTCCTTGGTGCCCAGCGCCGGGAATTTCGTGTTCCGCACGGTCGCGGGGCCGTAGTCCACCAGGACCGCGCCGATCCGGGCGGCGGGTTTGTCCGGGCGCGCCGTCACCGTGACGGTGGCGGTCCCTGCGACACGCGTGTCCGTTCGCGCCGGTTCACCCGTGAAGACGAGCCGACCCGGGCTGGGTTGCGACGGGTTCTCCACCCACTGCGAAGCCCCGCGCGCTGGATCGTCCGTCACCGAAGCCGTGCCTGGCGACGGGCGATTCCCCAGCCCGCCCGACACCGCGGGCCACAAGACGTGCGACCGCGTGACCGGTGGCCAGCGGCGCTCATCGGTCCAGCGATCCGGGGTGTGCTCGATCCGGATCGCGGGCTCGGTCTCGACGCCGTTGCGGACGCCGAGCAGCCAGCGGTCGAACCAGCGGTGCAGGGTCTTCACGAACAGCGACCGGTCGAGGTCGAACGGGTCGACGTGCGCCGCCTGATGCAGCCACGCCTTACGCGGCACGCCGTGGGAGTTCAGCGCCTCCCACCACGGCCCGAACTGGATCGGGTTGACGTTGAGATCGTGGAAACCCATCGACGCGAAAACGCTCGCGCGCACCTTGCCGGTCTTCGCGACGTAGTCGAGCCCGCGCCAGTACTCGTTGAAGTTCCCGTCTGTCCCCGCGCGCCGCGCGTTGTCCTCTTCGAACGGACGGCACAGCTTCTCGGCGCGCTCGTTGTAGAAACCCGGGCCGCCGGCCCAGCCGAAGTAGGCGCCGTGCGAGTTGTGGACCTCGTAGTACGAGCTGACCCCGGCGATCGGCACGATGGTCTTCAGGCCCTCGATCCCGGACGCGGCCATCCCGATCGCCGTCGCCCCGTCCTGCGACTTCCCGATCGCGCCGACCGATCCGTTCGCCCACTCCGCCCGCACCCGCCCGGGTCCGAACGGCGTGCGGAAGGCCTTGGTGCGCCCGTTGAGCCAGTTCACGACGCCGTTGCCGGACGCGACGTCGTCGAAGCACCCGGACGAGCGATTGGTGCCCCCGACGTCGACCAGCACGACCGCGTACCCACGCGGGACGAAGTAGTTGTCGTAGAAGAGCGGGAACTGCGACGGCGTGCCGTCGGGGAGGTACGTCTTCGGCTGGCGCTCGTTGCCGCGCCCGACCTTCTCGAAGTACGGGCTGACGTCCATGATCACCGGAACGCGGTGCCCGCGCGCGGCCGGTTCCGCCGGGCGGATGATGTCGGCGGCGACCCGGTCGATCCGCCCGTCGCGGTCGAGGTCCTGGCCGGTCTCCACCCAGGCGGTCTCCCGGATGGCCTTCTCGTAGGAGAACACCGGCTCGCTGACGCCGCCGCGCAGGACGAACGCGGGTGACGCGACGGCGGGCGCGGCGGTCAGCAGCAGTGTCGCCACCACGGTGGCGGTCAAGGTCTTGAGCCCCATCGTCCGAGTATCGCTTACCAAACCCGAACATTTCCCCCACATTCCCCGTATCCGGCCGCGCCACGCTCTTCGCATGCTGAAACACACCATCGCCGCCTGCCTCACCGCGGCAGGCCTCGTCACCCTCGCCCCCGCCGCCTCGGCCCAGGCACCGATTACCCTGAGCCCCGAAGAATCCCGGACGCTGTGCGCCGAATGGCTGCCGAAGCTCACCCAGCGCACCATCAACCTCACCGAACGCGTCAACGGTGGCCCCGAGGTCCGCGGTTCGGTGGCGAATCTCAAGGCCAGGGCCGAAGGCCAGCGCAAGAAGGGCCACAACGAGGCCGCCGACCGGCTTCAGAAGCGCGCTGACAAGCGCGGCGGCAGGCTTCCCGAGCTCACCGCGGCGAAGCAGAAGCTCGACGCGTTCGCGAACGCGCACTGCAAGGCGGGCAAGTGAAACGGCTCCTGGCCACCGGCTTGACCGCCCTGGCGCTGTTCGGCACAGCCGCGTGCTCCGACGACGAGCCCGCTCCGAGCCCGGCGCCGGGACAACTGAGCGACGTCCAGCACACCCTCGACTCGATCGAGCGGGACATGGCCGGCGACCCCGCCCCGTGACAGGATCGGCCGGTGACGACACAACCGGGACGCGGGCTGGTACTGGTCGTCGAGGACGACCCCGCGATCGCCGAACTCGCTTCGCTGTACCTGCGGCGGGACGGGTTCGGCGTGCACGTGGAGGCGGACGGCGGCGCGGCACTGGCCACGATCCGGCGGCTGCGCCCGGTCGCGATCGTGCTCGACATCGGACTGTCCGGAATGGACGGTATCGAGATCTGCCGGGCGCTGCGCGCCGACGGCGACTGGACGCCCGTGCTGTTCGTGACCGCCCGGGACGACGAGCTGGATCGCTTGCTGGGCCTGGAGATCGGCGCCGACGACTACCTGACCAAACCGTTCAGCCCGCGTGAACTCTCGGCGAGGGTCCGGACCGTCCTGCGCCGCGCCGCCGGATCACCTTCGCCCGCCGAGACCTACACGGCGGGCGGCGTGCGCGTCGACGTCACCCAGCGCCGCGTCTGGGCCGAAGACACCGAGATCGCGCTGACGTCGACCGAGTTCGAGCTGCTCACCCATCTGGTGCGGCGGCCCGGCCAGGTGTTCAGCCGCGAACAGTTGCTCAGCTCCGTCTGGGGTTACGCGGCGTCGGCGGGCACGCGGACCGTCGACGTCCACATCGCCCAGCTGCGCGGGAAACTGGGCGAGCACAGTCCGATCAGGACGGTCCGCGGGATCGGTTACGCGGCGGACGCCGGATGAACCGGACCTCGCTCGCGCTGCGGATCACCGTGGTGTGCCTCGCGGTCGCCGCGGTCGCGGTGGTGGTCGCCGGGCTGGTCGCGGCCCGGCTCATCCGCACCACCGGCACCGACGTGCTCCGGCAGTCGCTTTCCGCGCAGGCCGACGTGGTCGCGAGCCAGCTCGACGAGACCGGGATAGGCAACCGGCTCCGCGTCGGTAAAGCCGCGGAAGTCGTTCGAGGACAAGGGATCGACGTCGTCGTCCGCCGTCCGAACGGGACGATCGACGGCGACGGGACGGTCGCGGCGATCGCCGCGAGCAAAACGGGGTTCGCGCGTTCGGGCACGGTGCTCGTCGAAGGACGGCGGTACCTGGTGGAAGCCCGCGCGGTGGGCGCGAGGGGTGCCACGTTCGCGCTGGTCCAGCCGACGGAGATCGGCGAGGCGCGCGGCAGGACGCTGGTGCGCAACACCGTGCTCGCGCTCGGCGCCGGGCTGGCGGTCGCCGCGATCGCCGGGCTGCTCCTGAGCCGGATGCTGTCGCGGCCGCTGCGCCGGGCCGCGTCGGTGGCGAACGGGATGCGGTCCGGGCGCCGTGACCTGCGTGTTCCGGTCGAAGGGCCGTCCGAGGTCGCGGACGTGGCGAAATCGGTCAACGAACTGGCCGACGCCCTGCAGTACAGCGAGGCGCGGCAGCGCGAGTTCCTGCTCTCGGTGTCGCACGAACTGCGGACGCCGCTGACCGCTGTCACCGGGTTCGCCGAGGCGATCGGTGACGGCGTGGCCGAAGGCGAGGACGCGCGCCGCGCCGGACAGACCATCCATCGCGAGGCGGAACGGCTGGAACGCCTGGTCAGCGACCTGCTGGAACTGGCGCGGCTCGGCGCGGACGAGTTCCGGCTCGACCCGGCGCGCCTCGATCTCGCGGCGCTGGTCGGCGAATGCGCGGACGTCTGGCGGCTGCGTTGCGCGCGGCAGGACGTCACGCTGCTGGTGGAGCGGCCGGCCGGTGAGGTGCCGGTCGTCGCCGATCCGCGGCGGCTCCGCCAGGTCGTCGACGGACTGGCCGAGAACGCCCTGCGCGTGACCCCGGCGGGCGCGCCGATCGTGTTCTCCCTGGTGGCGGCCGACGGGCAGGCCAGGCTGGCGGTGCGGGACGGCGGGCCCGGTCTGGCGCCGGAGGACTACCCGGTCGCGTTCGAGCGCGGGGTGCTCAACAAGCGGTATCGCGACAGCCGCCCGGTCGGTTCGGGCATCGGGCTCGCGCTGGCGCACGGGCTGGTCACCCGGATGGGCGGGACGCTGACGGCGGGACCGGCGCCCGAAGGCGGGGCCGCCTTCACCGTGGCCCTGCGGTTAGGGTGAACGCGTGGAGATGTTGCACCTGCGGTATTTCGTGGCCGTCGCCGAGGAACTGAACTTCTCCCAGGCGGCCCGCAGACTGCATATGGCCGCCTCCCCGCTGAGCCAGCGCATCAAGGACCTCGAACACGAACTGGGCCACAAGCTGTTCGACCGCAGCACGCATCACGTCACGCTCACCGCGGCGGGCTCCGCGCTGCTGCCGATCGCGCGGGACGTCCTCGACCAGGTCAACGCGATCCCCTGGCGGTTGCAGGAGGCGGTGAAACCCCGGCGGAGCACCGTGTTCGTCGGCATCCCCGCCGGCGTACACCCGGCCCTGCGGGAACGGGTCAAACGCCTCGAAGAACGCTGTCGCGACCGGTTCGAACTCAAGCGCTGGCCGGGCACGACACCCGACCTGGTCGCCGCGGTGCACGAGGGCAAACTGGCGCTGTCGCTGGTCAGGATGCCGGTCACCGATCCGGCGCTGGAGATCGTCCCGGTGCAGGTGGAACGGCTCGGCGCCGTCGTCCCGGCCGGCCGGTTCGCCGGACGGGAGACCGTCACCATCGCCGAACTGAGTGATCTGTCGTATATCCCGTCCGCTTCGGAAAGCATTCCGGCCTATTCGGACGACATGGACCACACCCTGTCGAAAGCGGGCATCAAGAAAAGGCTCAAAGTCGGCGGAACCGAATATTCGGGCATTTCCGAGCTGGTGGCGAACGGTTCGTCGTTCTCGATCACGATGCTGGATCCGGCCAGCCCGATGCATCTGTTCCTCGTCGACGGCGCCACCATCCTCCCGTTCTCGGATTTCCGGCCCCAACTGGAGACCGCTTTGGTCTGGCGACGCGACCGGGCCGAGGAGGGCGACCTCGCCGAGCTCGTCGCCGGGGTCCGCGAGATCTTCGCCGAACCGCTTTCGACCTGATCGAGACCCCCGCGGTGCGCGGCGGCCCGACGGGAAGACGGTGTTGCGAAAGCCACTTTCGCAACGTTGAAGGTTGCGAAAGTGGGTTTGGCACCCATTCCACCGAGGGCCCAGGGCCGGCACCGGGGTGTG